>JAGZUC010000049.1 GCA_018380195.1 Collinsella sp.
CTCGTCGCCGGGACGGTGCAGGCAGACCTTCCTGAGCTTGCCGATCTCGGAAGGCACGTGCAGACCTTTCGTCATGGCCTCCTACCTTTCTTTCGGGCCTTACTGGCCGAATGTATCAGCGCCCCTCCGTATGGGACGCTGCTTGCTGACAGCTCTAGTTATATCCAAAAACCACCCGCAATTCCACCTCGCCCCCGAACGGTCAGCAAAGTGCGATGAACGGTATATCGCATATGATTCCCCCATGATGCACTTCAGTTCTCTAAAGCAGGTTTTCAAAGGTAGTCGTTCTTTTTTCTAAGGAATTGAGCAAGATTGCACAAATAATTTCATGTTTAGGAATTGCATAGCTAAAACTGTTTTCTGCATATATATGTCGTCTGTCCATGATTCGATTTGGATTCGATTATATTCAGCTCGCAATCATTCTTATTCATACATCCTCATCAGTTGAGTATGGATATAGATTGTTTTCAAAACGAGTTGGACAGTTAGTCGCATGCCTTGACAGCGTAAGAAGTAGGTAAAGATACCGTTCGCACAATACGTCCGTGCCACAAGTCGACTAAATTGAGACAATAGTGAATAGTGTTAGGCTACCGTCCCCTGCGGGGACTGAACGGACAGATGCATATGCCGAGCAAAATCGAAAAAAAGCAAGCCGCCGCAAAGCTGCGCAAGCCGCCGCGCGACTTCTCGTACACGCAGAACCGAGAGCTCAGCTGGCTGCGCTTTGACAACCGTGTGCTCGACGAGGCCTTCGATGAGTCCGTGCCGTTGTTCGAGCGCCTTAAGTTCGTCTCGATCTTCGAGTCAAACCTCGATGAGTTCCTCATGGTGCGCGTGGGTGGCCTGTCCGACCTTGCTGAGCTCAAAAAACAGCCTGTTGACAACAAGAGCAATATGACCGCCTCCGAACAGGTCGATGCTGTCATGGCCGAAATGCCCGGGCTCCTTACCCGTTGGGAGTCCATCTTTAAGAGCATCGAGGGCAAGCTCGACACCCTGGGCGTTCACCGCGCCCGCATCGATTCGCTTACGCCCGAGGAGCGCACCTTTGTTACCCGCTACTTCCAGGCCTACGTGTCGCCGGTCATCTCACCGCTGGTGATCGACCCGCGCCACCCCTTCCCCAACCTGCGCAACGGCGCACTCTACCTGGCCTGCGGCCTGGACGGCGTCACCGACGAGGAAAGTCTGCTGGGCCTGATCGAGATTCCCGCCTCGATGAACCGCGTGGTCGAGATCCCCTCGCCCACCGGCACCTACTCCTACATTCTGCTCGAAGACGTCATTCTCGCCTGCCTGGACAGCTGCTTTGGCTCCTATAAGCCGCTCGACCGCGCGCTCATCCGCGTCACCCGCAACGCCGATATCGACCCGGACGGCGAGGGCGTCGAGGAGGAAGAGGATTACCGCCAGCACATGAAGCGCATCCTCAAGAAGCGCTTGCGCCTGCAGCCGGTAGTGCTCGCCGTCTCGGGCTCACTCGAAAAGCCAACGCTCAAGACCATCCGCAAAGCGCTCGAGCTCTCGCGTCGCTCGGTCTTTACCTGCGATATCCCGCTCAACTTGGGCTATGTCTTTGGCATTGAGGGCAAGATTCCCGAGCACCTGCGCAATGAGCTGCTCTTTACGCCGTTTAAGCCGCAGCCCAACCCCACCATCGATATGACCCGCTCCATCCGCGAGCAGGTACTTCGGCACGACAAGCTGCTCTTTTATCCCTATGAGGCCATGAACCCCTTCCTGGATCTGGTGCACGAGGCCGCCTACGACCCCGAGTGCATCTCGCTGCGAATCACGCTCTACCGCGTGGCCAAGCAGAGCCGCCTGTGCGAGTCGCTGATCGATGCCGCCGAGAACGGCAAAGAGGTCACGGTGCTCATGGAGCTCCGCGCCCGCTTCGACGAACAGAACAACATCGAGTGGGCCGAGCGTCTGGAAGAGGCAGGCTGCACCGTCATCTACGGCTCCGAGGGATTTAAGTGCCACTCCAAGATCTGCCAGCTCACCTATCGCGAGGGCATGGCGCTAACGCGCCTGACGCTGCTGGGCACCGGCAACTTTAACGAGAAGACGGCCAAACTCTACAGCGACTTTATGCTCATGACCGCCCATCCCGGCATCGGCGAGGACGCCAACCTGTTCTTCCGCAACCTGTCGCTGGGCAACCTGCGCGGCGATTACCGCTTCCTGGGCGTGGCGCCGGTCGGCCTCAAGCCGCTCATCATGCGCGGCCTGGATCGCGAGATCCAGCGCGCCCTCGCTGGCGAGCCCGCCCGTGTGTTCTTTAAGCTCAACTCGCTCACCGACCGCGAGGTCATCGACAAGATTGCCGAGGCATCGTGCGCAGGAGTCCGCGTAGACATGATCATCCGCGGCATCTCGTGCCTCAAGCCGGGCGTTCCGGGCAAGACCGAGAACGTGCATGTCCGTTCTATCGTCGGACGCTTTTTGGAGCATGCGCGCGTTTACGCCTTTGGCGTGGACTCGGACATGATCTATCTGAGCTCGGCCGACATGATGACGCGCAACACCGAGCACCGCGTGGAGATCGCCTTCCCCGTGCTCGACCCCACCTGTCGCGCCCTGGTGCACGAGTACATGGGCATGCAGCTGCGCGACAACGTGAAGGCCCGCAGTCTGACGAGTGACGGCACCTGGGTTCCCGTGAAGCGCAGAGAGGGCGAGAGGCCCTTCAACTCGCAGGAAGCCCTGCTGGAGCGTGCATATCGCAACGCCGAGTCCGCCGCCAAGGCAGAACCCGCGCTCGCATCCCAGCCTGAGCCCAAACCGCAGCCGGCCACACTCGAGGTTCAGAAGGTTCAGGCGACCGTCATTGAGCCCGAGTCTGCACCTGCACCTCAGCCCGAGCCGCAGGTCACCAAGCCCGCACCCGAGGCGAGCGCCCGTCGCGATAAGCCCGCTGGCAAGACCAAGGCCATCGAGCGCCATCGCCCCGGCCGCGTGCGCATGGGCCTGGGCCTGATCGGTCTGGGTCTTAAGACGCTCATTACCGGCAAGACGAAATAGTCGTTTGTAGAAGCGGTTTGTAGAAGCGCCCCGCATTTGAGGAAAGCCCCGGATGCGGGGCGCTTTTCCCTGCTACCATGGTGCGGACAACAACGCGAATGACAGGCAGGGATATGAAGCTCACTATAGAATCGATGACCTACGGCGCCGACGGGCTGGCGCACGCCGACAACGGCAAGGCCGTCTTTGTGCAGGGCGCCGTGGCAGGCGACACCGTCGAGGCCGAGGTCGTACAGGACGGCAAGTCGTTCATGCGCGCCCGCACCACCGAGATTCTGGAGCCAAGCCCCGATCGCATTCAGCCTCCCTGCCCCTTCGTGGGCATCTGCGGCGGCTGCTCGTGGGGCAATCTCTCACGCACGGCACAGCTCGCCGCCAAGGAGCAAAACCTGCGCTCCACGCTCGAGCGCATCGGCAAGTTCGCTCCCGAGCAGGTCGATGAGCTGGTGCAGCCCATCCGCTACACCAAGGACGATTGGGGCTACCGCAACAAAATCGAGCTCGAACCGACCGTCGTCAACGGTCGTGTGCGCCTTGGTATGCACGGCGTCGATCCCAGCAAAATCGTGACCGTCGATGCGTGCCCGCTGTTCGATAAGCGTTTTCCCAAGGCGCTCAAATCGGTCGTCGGCGCACTCAACTATCTGAGCGGCAGTCATGACTTGGGGCTCGAACGCGTGGGCATTCGCGCATCGCGCCGCACCAAGGCACTCGAGGTCGCACTCTGGACGCCCACAGGCTCTTTTCCGCGCTCGCAGGTCTCCCGCGTACTGGCGGACGCCGCTCATCCCACGAGCATCGTGCGTGTGATGAGCAAGGGCGAAAAGAAAGCCCGCCGTGTCTCCAAAGTCGAGATGCTCGCCGGCGAGGGCTCGTGGACCGAGAATATCGCCGAAGGCCAGATGCGCTTATCTGCCCCGTCGTTTTTCCAGGTCAATACCAAGGGCGCCGAGATTTTGATTGAGCTCGTTATGGACGCCCTCGACCCGCAGGAAGACGAACTGGCCGTGGACCTGTACTGCGGTGCCGGCACCTTTACCCTGCCGCTCGCCCGCCGCTGTGATTTTGTCGCCGCCGTCGAGGCCTACGGCCCGGCCGTGCGCGATCTACGCCGCAACCTGGAGATCAACAAGCTCGATAACGTCGACGTCATCGGCGGCGATGCCGTGCGCGAGTTCCCCGATCAGGATGCCGATGTCCTGGTAGTCGATCCGCCGCGCGCAGGCTTGGCGCCCGAGGCGATCGACCTCATCGCGAGCACGAGTGCCCGCGATGTCGCCTACGTGAGCTGCGACCCGGCCACCCTGGCGCGCGATCTCAAACGCTTTGTCGAAGAAGGCACCTTCTCCCCCGTAAAGATCACGCCAGTCGATCTGTTCCCACAAACCTTCCACTGCGAGACGGTTGCCCACCTTAGGCGCAACTAGCTGATGATTTTTCTGGGACGGGGATTAAATGATCAATTTGTACCGAATGATTATTTAAGGCTCTGTTAGACCAGGATTGACATACATGTGTCCCCACGGTGCCATATCGTTGACCCCGTAGACCGCGATGATGGGGGCAGCATGAACGCCGA
>JAGZUC010000016.1 GCA_018380195.1 Collinsella sp.
GGTCACCTACACCATCACCGAGCGCCTGAGCTGCCATCTCGAGCACGTCCGCAACCACCCGCTCACCACGCGTCGCTACTATCACCAGATGAACTACTAGTCCTTTCAAATTGCTGCTGTTGCCTGCAGGCGAGCTGTTCTGAACGTCTCGCCTGCAGGCTTATTTCTGGGGTTAATCAGAATAGTTGCCCAGTACCTCCTAGTTGCGCTGGTCGCATTATGGCGTCTATGGACGAGCAAGCATTTGGCATTACGATGCTTGGTCGTCCGCTGTTTACGAGCCTGTTTGTCGGCTTGATCCTTGGCGATGTCCAGCAGGGAGTTATCGTCGGCGCTGCTTTGGAGTCCATGTTCATGGGCGCCATCATGGTCGGCGCGGCGGTTCCTCCCGAGGTCTATGCCTCCGGCGTGCTTGGCTGCGCGTTTGCCGTCATTACGGGTACGGGCACGGCAACTGCCGTCTCGCTCGCCCTTCCCGTCTCCGTCTTCCTTCTCTACTCCGTGATTAACTTTGCAACGCGTATCGTCGCCGCCCATCTGGGATACGACCTGGGAACCAAGTTCCTGCAGCAGTCCGAAGAGAACAACCTTATGTCTCGCATGACGCATGCTGCCGGTGTCCTCGGAATGACCGTCATTGGCGCAATGATTGCGGCACAGGTCTCGCTGTCCACAGCTTTGACCTTTGATGTGGGTGGTTCGGAGATTGTCCTGCAGGATCTGTTCGATTCGATCTTCCCCGGTCTGCTGCCCTTGCTGGCAACGTTCGCTTGCGTTGCCCTCTATAAAAAGGGTGTCAAGACCATTTGGATTATTATTGGTATCTTCGCGATCTGCATCATCGGAACGGGCTTGGGAGTGTTCGCGGCGGCGTAATGTTGACTGCTATGCTCGCGCGTTGGATAACTAACTGACCGTTTGAAAACGGGGCTCGGCGTAAGGCCGGCCCCGTTTTTTGTTTGAGGGATTTTCCGACCGTTCAAAAAACCACGTTCGTCCATCACTCACGTATCTCTCAGCTCTCATTCGTCACTAATACGAGAGATAACTGAAAGACGAGAGATAAATATGAGAGATAACTGATCAGCAAAGAGACAAGCAATCATGGTATTGTCTCAATACTGATTGTTCTACCAGCAAAAACATGTTTATATGAAACAAATGGCAGATATCTTATCTTTCATCTCTCACTTATCTCTAATATGAGAGATAGCAGAAAGATGAGAGATAATTACGAGAGATAGCTGAGAGACGAAGGAAATCTATTCGCGGTATTCTCCGCCGGGCCGAGCGAAAGGACATGCAGATGAACGAAAACGAGCTGACCGGTCTGCTCGAGTCTTTAAGGCGCATGGGCTCGGACGATCTTAACGTCGAGGTCAAGGAGAGCGCCACGACGCTTTCCCGCGACGTATGGGAAACGGTTAGCGCATTCGCGAATACCGCTGGCGGAATTATCGTGCTCGGCGTGAGCGAGCGCGCGGGCTTTGTCCCGGTTGAGAACTTTGAGACCGAGAAGGTGCTCAACCAATTCGTAGCGGGCATGGGTGATGCCGGCGGGCGCGGAAAACTGGCCAATCCGCCCAAATACACCATTGAACGCGTGGAGCTCCAGGGCACCGTGGTTCTGGTCATCACGATTGAGGAGCTCGACCCGTCGAGCAAGCCTTGTTATGTCATAGAGCGGGGCGCTCAAGGCGGCAGCTACAAACGCATCGATGATAAAGATGTTCCGCTCTCGTCGACCGAGGTCCTGTCCTTGTCATCGTATGAACGGGCGAGCCCCAGTGATCGCGATGCAGTGCCCGGCGCGGTCGCAGGCGATCTTGACGAGGCCCTGGTCGACCGCACGATAGAGCGTGCTTTCTCACTGACACCTCGTGCGATGCGCGGCGCGCCGGACAAGAAAACGAAGCTGGAGCGCCTGAATTTCCTCGACTCCCAGGGCAATGTCACTAAGGCCGGACTCCTGGCTGCGGGTGCCTATCCTCAGCAGTTCTATCCCAAGCTCTTTATCGATGTGGCGGTCTATGCCGGAACGCAGAAGGGCGCGGCGGGGTCGTTGAGGTTCATGGACCGTACGATCTGCGAGGGAACGTTGGGCGAAATGATCTCGGGTGCCGTCGCGGCAATCGCCAAGAATTTGCGGCGAACCTCGACGATCCAAGGCGTCTCGCGTGTCGACTCGCTGGAGATTCCCGAGGAAGTCCTGCGCGAGGCAATCGCCAACGCCGTAATCCACCGAGAATACGGAGATCGGTTCTGTGGGCAGTCGATCGCTGTTGACGTCTTTGATGACCGTATCGAGGTGACGAACCCCGGCGGCCTATACGGAGGAAAGACTCGCGAGAACCTGTTTGACGGCAGCTCCCGATGTCGCAATGCGACGCTTGTGAAGCTCATGTCGCTTGTCCCATTGCCCGACGGCGCGGGCTCGCCGGCTGAGGGAAATGGCTCGGGCATCCCGATGATGATCGATGCCATGCGCGCGCATGGTCTGGTAGAGCCCCTGTTCTGCCCGGGGTTCGATCGGTTCAAGGTCGTACTTTACCGTTCAAAGATCGAGCCGGTCGATCATGGCGGGGGCTTAATTGTGACGGCACTCAAACACTACGGCGAGCTGGGGACGCGTGAGCTGGCAGAACGCACGGGGCTTACAATTTCCCAGGTTAGGTCGCGCGTCAACGCGCTCATTGCTCAAGGCGAGCTTGAGCCCACGGCGCCGTCGACAAGCCGCAACCGCAAATATCGACTGTCAGAGCGCGTGGAATAAATGCGTTAGTGGACGAGGCGACTCAATAATCGACCCTCGATTGGCGCCCACTAAGGTAAAGCGGTTGTTGCCCAGTCGACGGTGATGCTAAAGACTCGGCTTACGCCGGCATGGCCCCGAACCCGTCCATCAAGAACAGCCTAAGAACCAGCTTGATGACATATCCCGGTTTGACTTCAGCCGTGCCAAAGACGCTGCGCTCGGCGAGCTCGCTGCAGTATGCGTAGATATCGCGGATAAGGTCCGCGCCCGAAAGCGTAAACATGTAGCCTGCGTCCGAAAGCGCATTGGGTGCGGCGGGCAACTTAGCCATGTGGCAGAACGTTTGCAGGTCGGGCGCCATAACATTCTGGTAGTCGAGGTGGCCGCTGGCATCCTGTGCGGCAAGCTCCAATTGGCGCACAAAATCCAGCGCTGCCGCTAACACAAAGCTCGGCGTAGGCGCATTGACGTCCTGAGTGGTCGCCACAAGCCTGCCTGCTGCCTGCGTGACAAGCCAGGCGACCTCGCGCTGGCAACGCACGGCCTTGCGTGTCACCGGCTTGATGGACGAAGAAGAAACGCTCCCCTTAGGCGGATTCGAAGCAGCCATAAGACCCTCCCATGAACAATCCGGCCCAACAAGCCCGGATGAAACACGTGCTACATCAGTATACAGGGGAGTGGGGTAGCGGGGTACAAGCGCGCCAGCGGCAAACCGAGAGCATCAACGATGTGCCGATCGTGGAATGAGATCTCGTAATAATTGACTCTCGGCCATATTATTGAAGGGCATGACTCGCGTTCGTATGGTTGTAGGTGCTGGCGATGAACGACATTGACCTTGCTGTTCCGTTGATGGATGGACCAAGCTATGACCGCGCCCGCAGTCTCGTGCCTTCCGAATACGTTGAGGCATGGGAGTGGTTTCTGGGTGAGGAACAGCGCGGCGGCGTTTGGACCAGCCTTCCGCACCACACCAAGGAAGATAGCCCTCAGTATCAGTATCGTTTGAGAATTGGCTCGGACTTCTTTCCCGTAACGCGGGATTCAGGGATCTTCTGGCCGGGCCAGGATCGGGTGAATCAAGATTCCAATAAGATCTTTGCGCTTTCGGTCCATAACTCTAAAAAGAGCTTCTACACCGATGTGCCTCCGCTCTATTTGGACGATGGCACATGGGTCATTAAGTACTCGGTTCAAGCGCCGGGTACCGTTGGTTTTCGAGACCAGAATTACAACCGTAAAATGCTCAACTGCATGGAATGTGGCGTTCCAGTCGGAGTCATATTTGCAACCGAGGTGGGCTACAAGGTGCTCGGCCTTGCGTTTGTTGAGCGGTTCGAGCCCGAAAACGGATGGTTTGTTCTGCACGGTCCTGTTCATAAAGGCGGACCGGACCCTCGTTTTGCGCCCGACATGAGCTATCTGAAGCACATGCCCGTCGATATTGAGTTTGCCGGACAGGGTACGACCGACGACGAAAAGGTCCGCTATGCGTTAAGGCGCGAGCGATTGGGGCAGCAATGGTACCGCAAGCAGCTCGTTGCCGCCTATGATGGCCGTTGCGCGGTGTCGGACTGCGGCGTCAGCGAAGCTCTGGAGGCTGCACATATCGAGAATTACTCGGGACCCAAATCGCAGGTTGCCAGCAACGGCATTCTGCTTCGGCGCGATCTTCATTCCCTATTTGATGCTCACCTGATTTCGTTTGAGCCTGTTTGCGGCGAATATCGGCTGTGCGGATCGTACCTGCTGGATAAGACCGCCTACGCTTCCTTTGCGGGTGCGACGCTAAGGCAGCCGAATGAGCGTCAGTGGCGACCCAATACGGTGTTTCTTGAGGCCCATCGCATTGAGTTCGATCGCTCGGAAAAGAAGCATGAAAAGGCGGGGCTTCTGCCGTATTAGCGTATTTGGCTTTGGCGGTCTTTTACGATCGTGTTGTTTGATCGGATCGCGCGGCGATGCAATCTCGCGCACGCCTGCTGGTGCATGCTCTTCCTGATTTGTATAGCGAGAGGGGAGCGAGCGTGAGCTGGCGAGGCGATATTGCGATGGGGAAGTACGGAAAACTGCCGTGTGCCCTTATAGACAACAAAATGTTTCCGAGCGTAGAAGTTGATTGCGGGTCGTTTGTCGTCGCCTGTCCTTGCTGCGGCTCGCAAATACCGTGCCTCGACATTTGGTTCATCGATGCGCGCGACAGACTTAGCGACGAAGTGAGAAAACGGACAGGCGTTCATATGCCGGTGTATCAGGAGAAATGCCCTGTTTGTGGCCTCGATATCGTGTACGACGCCGGCGACGAGGGATAGGTGATGCGGAGGAGCTGGCTGTGAAGGCATCTCCGTTCCTACAAATAAATCCCCTCACCGAGTTGCTTGTGAAACTTGGCGTGATGGTCGCGTGCCCAGGTAAAGAGCGCCTGGTCAAAGTCGGTGCGCGTGGCCGTGACGCCAAAGACGCCGGCAACTTCGACGCGTACAAACTCCAGTGTCGGCAGCTTGTTGATGGCAGTGAGGGCAAACGGGGACGAGGGCTCCTCGAACAGATAGCGGCTGCCTTGCAGCGCGTCGCAACTGGTGCACGTGTTGCCGAGCGACGGGGCTTTGGAGGCTCGCGCGCCTACGGGCTTGTAGCCGCAGCGCTTATGAAGGTAGTCGCGGATCTCGCCTGGCACGCAGCCAAGAGCGGGCACGATGGCGAGTGCGTTGGCGTTGGCCGTGTCGATGGCAATGTGCCCGGCTTCGTTGGGCGCGTGCGCGATGACGATGCTCTCGTCGTTATCGGCTCGATAGGGAATGCCGAAGGCCGCGACCGAGGTCTCTTTGTGACACTTCCAGCACTCGCGCTTGCCCAGTACTAGATATATATACGGCGCTGAGGGGTCGGATCGGTCAACACCGGGCAGCCACTCGGCAAAGGGCTCGGGGTTGACGCCGCTGGGTACATACCAGATCTTCTTGGTCCGGTCCCATTTGGCGCCCAGCGCCTTGGCTTCTTCTTTGTGCGAAAAGGGGACATCGAGCTCGGTGCGCATGGCGGCTCCTTGGTGCTGCAGGTGCAAGTGGCTCAAGGATACCGCAGGGCACAGACATCGCGGCGTTTTGCTGAGAAGTTGCGGTGCGGACTGATTGGTTATGCCGATGGATAGATCGGCAAGTAGATGGTCGGCTTTTGGCTAGTTGGGCGGTTGGAACTGCCGGCGGATTTAGCGACATAAAACAAAACAGCCCAGAAGACATAGCCTCTGAGCTGCGAACATTTGGTGGGCGTTAGAAGATTTGAACTTCTGACCTCTTCCGTGTCAGGGAAGCGCTCTCCCCCTGAGCTAAACGCTTAAAAATCGCTTACATTGTGGAATTCGGGGGCTTTGTCGTATCCATTTCAAAAGAGCCTGCTGCCGCGATTTGACTGTCGCATAATGCAAGGCCATTGCGGTATCGAGCTATGGAAAGACGTCTGCGGAATTGTCCTACCGATAAGCGGACAAGCCTTCGGCTGGTGCCTTCGCCGTGGTAAGGTAAGCCGAATTGTTTCCAGGCTGCTTCGAGGGAATGGAATGAGCAAAGAGCGTGTCGAGCAGGTCGAAGGCGCAGGGGCTTCGGTGCCGATGACCGATATATCGAACATTGATGTGCCCGAGGGCACCGACGAGCTCAGCCGTAACACCCGTCGCGCCTGGCGCGAGCGCCTTAACGATGCGTCGTCGCGCAAGATGATCACGGGCGTCTTGGCTACGCTGGTGGGCGGTTCGTTTTGGGGCTTCTCGGGCACCAGCGCGAGCTTTCTGTTCGATACCTACCACGTCGACACCTTGTGGCTTATGAGCGTGCGTCAGATTCTCGCCGGTCTACTCTTTATGGCCGTGGTTGTTACGCGCGACCGCGAGCGCCTGATTAAGCTCTGGACCACACCCGCCGATCGCAAGCAGCTGCTGCTCTTTACTGCCTTTGGCCTGCTGTTCAACCAGTTTTGCTATCTTTCGGCCGTGCGCCTGACGAACGCCGGAACCGCGACGGTGCTCCAGTGCCTGCAGCTCGTTATCATCATGGGCTACGCCTGCGCGATCGATCGCCGCATGCCGCGTACTCGCGAAGTCATCGGCATTGGCCTGGCTCTGGGTGGAACCTTTTTAATCGCCACCGGCGGCGACCCCACCAGCCTGAATATCTCGCCGCTTGGCCTGGCAGCAGGTCTTATGTGTGCGGTCAGCGCCACGTGTATGGCGGTGATTCCCGCCAAGATCCTGCCCGAATACGGCAGCCCCATCGTCACGGGCTCGGCAATGCTCACGGCGGGTGTGGTCTCATGTGTCTTCGTGCGGCCCTGGGCGCATATGCCGGCGCTCGACGCCGCCGGCGTCGAGGCGCTCGCGGTGTTCGTGGTTATCGGCTCGTTTTTTGCTTACATGCTCTATATGCAGGGCGTTAAGGACATCGGCTCGGTGCGCGCGAGCCTCATCGGAACTGTGGAGCCGGTTTCGGCGACCATCACCAGCGCCGTTATGCTGGGCACGGTGTTTTTGCCGACCGACCTTATCGGCTTTGCCATGATCATCGTGATGATGTTCCTCACGGTGTAGCTGGCGCCGCCGCCAAGACGGAAAAGGTGTTGTGCCACATTTTCGCCAATTGATGTCCGTGTCTGGAGTTTAGCTGTCGATGCTCAAAATGCCATAGACTAGTAACGTTATGGACTTTTTCATTGCGACTCAATTGCGAGGATTTCTTTATGGCTGGTAATCACTTTAAGGGCAGCGATAGCGGCCGTCCTGCAGTCCCGCCGCGTCCGAACGGGGCTGGTAAGGCCGGCACGCCGGGCGGCGCTGGACAGGGCGGTTCCGGTAAGCGCGTGTCCCCGGGCGAGACGGCGATGTTTACCGCTCTGTACGAGCAGTCTCAAAAGGCAAAAAAGACCGGCCGTGCAAGAGGGAATGTCTTTGCGGGCGGTGCAACCTCCGCGTCGCAGCCGAGCGGGGCTCCTTCGGTACCTGCGAACAACGCAGGTGCTACCAACGCCGCAAATGCCGCCGGCAACGTTAATGCCGGCAAGGCCGCCAACAATACTCCCTCTGCCGGTGGCGCGGGGCTTACGGGTAACCTTGGCACGATTTACACCGGTGCCTCCGAGACTGGCACGTTCGCCCGCCTGGATGATAGCGGTGCCGAGTTTGCGGGCTCGGGTTCCAAGGAAGATTATTACGATTTTGGCTTGAACTATGGTAGCGACGCTTCGTCGAGTTCGACCTCTGACGGTCTGGTCCGTCATCGCCATCGCAAGGGCGAACGCAAAAAGCGTCACACCGGCGCCATTATTGCCGCTGTAGTCGCGGTGCTTCTCGTTGCGCTTGGCGCAAGCGGCTTTATGCTGCTTAACTCGGCAAAGACCGTAAAGAGTGAAGCGAAGGAGGCCGTCGAGATTGTCGGTGGCCTTAAGGACAAGGTCACGTCGGGCGATTTTTCGACGCTGCCTGACGACGCGAAGAAGATTGATGAGCTTTGCGACAGCATGAAGGCGGAGACCTCGAGCCCGCTGTGGACGGCGGCTTCGTTTATCCCGGTGTATGGCAGCGACATCAATGCGGCCCGCACCATGATCGACGCCCTGTCCGATGTCTCGAGCAATGCGCTGGTTCCCATGGCCGATAACCTTTCGCAGGCCACGCCCGGCAAGCTGTTTCAGGACGGCATGATTAACGTGTCCGCGCTGCAGGCGGTCGCCGATTCGCTTTCCAGCAGCTCGAAGGTGTTCAAGAGCGCCAACGAGAAGATCCAGGGCATTGGCGATACTCATATTTCCCAGGTGACCGAGCTGGTCGATAAGGCCAAGGACGGCTTTGCCACCCTCAACGGCGCGGTTGACGCGGCGGAGAAGGTCGCCCCCGTCCTTCCGCAGATGCTCGGCGCCAACGGCCAGACGCGCAACTACCTTGTGTACGCCATGAACAACGTCGAGATTCGTGCTTGCGGCGGCTTTGGCGGTTCGCAGGGCCTGATTTCGGTCACCGACGGCCAGATGTCGATCGGCGACTTTGTTCCCCGTATTGGACTGAGCGAGGATGAAGCGGTCGAGAGCGTCGACGAAGAGGATGAGGCGCTGTTTGGCAATCACAGCAACCTGTACAACTCGGGTAACACCTATTCGCCCGACTGGCCGCGCAACTCGCAGCGTGTCGCCGCTCTGTGGAAGTCCGAGTATGGCCAAGACGTTGATGGCGTCATCGGTATCGACCCGGTGTTCCTGCAGTATCTGCTGGGCCTTGTCGGCAATGTCTCGCTGCCCGACGGCACGGTTGTCGACGGCACCAATGCGGCCAAAGTCCTCATGCACGACGTGTACTGGAACTATCCGGTCGAGGAGTCGGACGGCATCTTTGCAGCCGTTGCCAGCGCCGCCTTCGACAAGATTCTCGGCGGCATCGGTGATGTCGATGTTACGAAGCTCGTCAGCGCCGTTGAGCGTGGTGCCGAAGAGGGCCGCCTGATCGCGTGGATGAAAAACGACGATGAGCAGAATGCCATCAAAGAGACAGGCATTGACGCTTCGCTGCCCGATCCGGATGATCCGAGTGCCGATCCCGTTGCCGGCGTTTACTTTAACAACCTGAGCTTCTCCAAGCTCGACTGGTATCTGAACGCCGACACTCAGATTGGTCAGGGCATCAAGAACGGTGACGGCACGTGCTCCTATCGCATCACCGTTACCCTGACGAACATCATGACGCAGGAGGAGGCTGGCAAGCTGCCCGACTACGTTGCGGCGAGCGCACCCGATGCCGCGCGTGACGACGAGCGTCTGAATGTCTCGTTGTTTGCCCCGACGGGCGGCAACATTACTGATCTGACCGTCGAGGGCACCCAGTTTGGTCTTGGCGCCGCTACGTGGCATGGAATCCCCTTCTATTCGGGTACCGTTGACCTGCATGCTGGCGAGACGACGACGATCACGTATACGCTGACCACGTCGGCCGAGGCGGGGGACAAGCCGCTTACGCTGCGTCAGACTCCTACATGCCAGGCGGCTCGCGACAGCGCGTCGGCGTAGGGTTTTTCTGGTAGCGCAGATAATCGAGTACCATTTTGGGGCGGACAGGCAATCTGTTCGCCCCTATTTTGTAAGGAGAGCGCATGAAGTACTTTGGCACCGACGGCTTTCGCGGCGAGGCCAACGTTGGGCTGACGGTAGAGCACGCTTATAAAATTGGCCGTTTTGTGGGCTGGTATTACGGCGCCAACCGCAGTGCTAAGGCGCGCGTCATCGTGGGCAAGGACACACGTCGCTCGAGTTATATGTTCGAGGCGGCGCTGGTGAGCGGCCTGGTCGCGAGCGGTGCGGACGCCTATATGCTGCACGTGATCCCCACGCCGGGCGTAGCGCATCAGACCGTGGAGGGCTGCTTCGATTGCGGCATCATGATCAGCGCGAGCCACAACCCGTTTTGCGATAACGGCATTAAGCTCGTCAACAGCGACGGCTTTAAGATGGACGAGGACGTACTGGAGCTCATCGAGGACTATATCGATGGCAAGAGCGAGGTGCCGCTGGCCACGGGCAACCACATCGGCGCCACGGTGGACTACATGCAGGGCCGCAACCGCTACATTGCTTCGCTCATCGCCAGCGCGAACTTTTCGTTGCAGGGCGTCAAGATCGGCATCGACTGCGCCAACGGCTCGGCTTCCTCGGTCGCCAAGCCGGTGTTTGACGCGCTCGGTGCCGACGTGCGCGTGATCAACGCCGCGCCCGATGGCTTTAACATCAACGTCGACTGCGGCTCCACGCATATGGAGCGCCTGCAGCGCCATGTGGTGGAGCAGGGCCTGGACGTGGGTTTTGCCTACGATGGCGATGCCGACCGCTGCCTGGCCGTGGATGAGCGCGGTCGCGTGGTAGACGGCGACCAGATCCTGTACGCGTGCGGCGTGTATCTGAACAAGCACGGTCGCCTTTCGGGCGGTACCGTGGTGCCGACGATTGCCAGCAACTTTGGCCTGGTCAAGTCGCTGGAGCTTGCCGGTCTGAGCGCCGTGACCAGCGGCGTGGGCGACCGTCACGTGTATGCCAAGATGCGCGAGGGCGGTTACAGCTTGGGCGGCGAGCAGACGGGCCATACGATCTTTGGCGATATCGAGCGCACGGGCGACGGCATTATGACTTCGCTGCGCGTGATGGAAGTGATTCGTGCCGAGCGCGAGACGCTCTCGCAGCTCACGGCTCCGTGCAAGCTGCTGCCGCAGGCGCAGGTTGCCGTGCGCGTGGCGGACAAGGACGCCGCGCTCGAGAACATGGGCGTGCAGAACGCCATCGCCGAGGCCGAGGCTGCGCTGGCAGGCGAGGGCCGCGTGCTCGTGCGCAAGAGCGGAACCGAGTCGGTTATCCGCGTGCTGGCCGAAGCCCCCGACCAAGCCGCCGCCGACGCCGCCATGAAGCGCATCGCCAACGCGCTCGAGGCTTTATAGTTACGCGGTTTTACCAAACCGCGTAACTGCTCGACGCTGCAAACGGCCCCAAGCGGCAATCTGACGTTCAATTTCAAGGGCGCGACCAGAAGGTCAGCGCCCTTTCATTTCACGTCACCTTGCTCGCTTGGGGCCGTTTTCGCTGACGTTGCCAAGACATTAGCGTCAACGAACTAGTCATTGGGTACCTAGTTATTGGGTGAAAAAAGGGGACGCTGCGGATTGGTTCCGCGGCGTCCCCTTTGCGTTGGCGTGTCGGTTATGCCTTACAGCTCGTAGAGCGTGGTGAACTTGTCCTGCAGGTAGCTGCAGTAGTAGCGGGCATCAAAGGCCATGCCGCAGGCGCCCTTGATGAGTTCCGGCGCGTCTTTGGCGCGGCCCCACTGCCAAATGTGCTCGCCCAGCCAGGCGCGGACGGGTGTCAGGTCGCCGCTCGCGCAGGCGCCGGTAAGGTCGACGCCGTCGCGGCACATGGCCGGCACAAACATGGCGTCGTAGGCGCTGCCCAGCGCATAGGTGGGGAAGTAGCCAAACGAGCCGCCGCTCCAGTGCGTATCCTGCAGGCAACCACGCGTGTCGTCGGGAACCGGAATGCCCAGGTACTCATCCATGAAGCGATTCCAAAGCGCGGGGATATCCTTGGCTGTGGCCTCGCCGGCAAACAGCATGCGCTCGATCTCGTAGCGCACCATAACGTGCAGCGGATAGGTGAGCTCGTCGGCCTCGGTGCGGATCAGCGAAGGCTGCGCGATGTTCACGGCGTGGTAGAGCGTGTCCTCGTCGACGTCGCCGTAGACCTCGGGTGCGTGGCGGCGCAGCACCTCGAGCAGCGGTCCCATAAAGGCACGGCTGCGGCCTACGGTGTTCTCAAAGAAGCGGCTCTGGCTCTCGTGGATGCCCATGGAGGTGCCGCCCTCCAGACAGGTGCGCGCATAGGCGGGATTGACGCCCAGCTCGTACATGGTGTGCCCCGCCTCGTGGATGATGCTGTAGACGTTGGAGATGCAATCGTCCTCGTAGATGTGTGTCGCGATGCGCGCGTCACCCACGGCAAAGCCCTCGCTAAACGGGTGCTCGGTAAAGGCAAGCGTGGTGTCGTCCAGGTTCAGGCCGACGAGCTTCATCAGGTCGAAGCTCATGGCGCGCTGGGCGGCCTCGGGCACGCGGGCGTGCAAAAAGTCGGCATCGGGCTGCTGGCCGCGCTCGCCGATGGCGTGCACGAGCGGCACGACCGTGGCCTTGACCTCGTCGCAAAACGCGTCGAAGCTCTTGGTGGAAAGGCCGCGCTCGTACTGGTCGAGCCAAACATCGTAGGGATCGCGCTTGGGGTCCATGAGCTCTGCCTGATGCTTAAGCTGGGCGACGATTCTATCCACATAGGGCTCAAAGCTTGCCCAGTCATTGGCCGTCTTGGCCTTGTGCCACACGGCATCGGCCTCGCAGGTGAGCCTGGTCCAGGCCTCGGCCTCCTCGGTGGGGATGGCGCCGGCCTCGCGCTGGTCGCGGCCGAGCACGCGGATCTCGTCGAGCAGCTGCGGGTCGTCGATCTTTCCGCCGGCGACGGTTTCGCGTGCCAGCGAGCGCACAAGTTCGACAGACTTTTCGCTGGTCAGGAGCTTATGATGCTCGCCGGCGAGCGTACCCATGGCGTCTGCGCGGGCAGCGGCGCCGTTGGCGGGGGCGATGGTCGCGCCGTCAAACTCGGCAATCTTGAGCAGGTACTCGCGGGTCCACAGCTTGCCCTCGAGCTTGCGGAATTTCTTGACGGCTTTCTCGGCCTTGATGCCCTTGGCGGCTTTTGCCACGGCGGCTTTGGCCTTCTTATCGAGCTTCTTTCCCATACCATATCCTTAATCTCGCAGGCCGCCCGTCCAAGGTGGACGCGCAGCCAGTTTGCACAGCTACCTGCTTTGTACCCAGCGCGAACAAAACGGAACGCGGCGATGCACGCGCAGAATGTGTTATCCTATAGCCCAATGCGTTGACGGAGAGGGTTTTTGCCCGCCGCGTCGCCGGCAAGAGAGGGAAGGTCATGGGCTGCAAGCCTTCCTGCGGTGGCAAGGGCCAAGCGTTCACTCCCGAGCAGCGACCTCAACGGGCGCGCGGCCAGCGGCGGCGAAGCCCCAGTAGGGAAGCCGTGAGCCTCGCGACAAGGGGCGCAGAGTGGGCACGGCGGGCCAGACATCCGCCGGGTCAAACAAGGTGGTACCGCGGAATTCAACCGTCCTTGGGCAATGCACATGCCCGAGGGCGGTTTTTTGTTACCGAACCGGGCCGCACATCCGCAGCGTCGCATGGCTTCAGCCGCCGCGACAAGTGGATGCGCGAGAGACGAAAGGGAAGACATGAGTCTGATTGATGATCTGGTCAAACTCGAGGAAGAGGCCAAGGAGCTCATCGCCGGCGCCGACGACGCCGCCAAGCTCGAGGCCGCACGCATTGAGCTGCTCGGCCGCAAGGGTCGCATCACCGGCCTGATGCGCATGATGGGCAAGCTCGCCCCCGAGGATCGCCCCGTCATGGGCAAGCGCGCCAACGAGATGCGCCAGCTGATCGAGGGCATGCTCGACGAGCGCACCACCGAGATGAAGGCCGCCGCCCTCAAGCACGCACTGGAGCACGAGGCCGTCGACATCACGCTGCCGGGCATCCGTCCGCAGATCGGTCACCAGCACCTGATCAAGCAGATCATCGAGGAGGCCGAGGACATCTTCTGCGGCATCGGCTACACCGTCGAGTCCGGCCCCATGGTCGACACCTCCTACTACAACTTCACCGCGCTCAACGCCCCCATGGATCACCCGAGCCGCTCGGCCCGCGATACCTTCTACGTGGTCGACAATAACCCCGGCAGCGTCGCGCACCCCGAGGCCCACGCCCACGGCGAGTCCGATGTGCTGCTGCGCACCCAGACTTCGGGCGTGCAGATCCACACTATGGAGTCGCAGAAGCCGCCCATCTACATGATCTGCCCGGGCACCGTCTACCGTCCCGACACGGCCGATGCCTGCCACCTGCCGCAGTTCAACCAGATCGAGGGCCTGGTCGTCGACGAGGGCATCACCTTTGGCGACCTGAAGGGCACGCTCGACTACTTTGTTAAGTGCATGTTTGGCGAGGATCGCAAGACGCGTTACCGCCCGCACTTCTTCCCCTTCACCGAGCCCAGCTGCGAGGTGGACGTGAGCTGCCACGTGTGCGGTGGCAAGGGCTGCAACTTCTGCAAGCATAGCGGCTGGATCGAGATCTTGGGCTGCGGCATGGTCGACCCCAACGTTCTTATCAACTGTGGCATCGACCCCGAGAAGTATACCGGCTTCGCCTTTGGCATTGGCGCCGAACGCGTCGCGGCCCTGCGCTACGACCTGCCGGACCTCAGAACTCTCATGACGGGCGATATGAGATTTTTGAATCAATTCTAAATCACCCGTTCTAGCAGGCTTTTCTTTCTCATAAGGAGTAATCAAGTGAGAGTTTCTTACGACTGGCTCAAGACCATGATCGATATTCCGGAGGATCCCAAGACCCTTTCGGACGAATATATCCGTACCGGCACCGAGGTTGAGGCGATCGACACCGTGGGCGAGTCCTTCGACCACGTGGTGACTGCCAAGGTGCTCACCAAGACCCCACACCCCGATAGCGACCACATGTATGTGTGCTCGGTCGACGTGGGCGACAAGAATCTCGACGCCGACGGCAACCCCGCTCCGCTGCAGATCGTCTGCGGCGCGCAGAACTTCGAGGCCGGCGACCACATCGTCACGGCCATGATTGGCGCTGTCCTGCCCGGCGACGTCAAGATCAAGAAGAGCAAGCTTCGCGGCGTCGTGTCCATGGGCATGAACTGCTCCGCGCGCGAGCTCGGCCTGGGCGGCGACCACTCCGGCATCATGATCCTGCCCGAGGATACGCCCTGCGGCATGCCGTTTGCCGAGTACGTGGGCTCGAGCGATACCGTGCTTGACTGCGAGATCACGCCCAACCGTCCCGATTGCCTGTCCATGATCGGCATGGCCCGCGAGACCGGCGCCATCTTCGACCGCGATTTCCACGTTGAGCTGCCTGCCATCAAGGCCGAGACCGGCCGCGCGACCGACGACGAGCTTTCGGTCGAGATTGCCGACGAGGGCCTGTGCGACCGCTACGTCGCCCGCATCGTGCGCAACGTGAAGGTCGGCCCCTCGCCCGACTGGATGGTCAAGCGCCTCAACGCCCTGGGCGTGCGCCCGCACAACAACATTGTCGATATCACCAACTACGTGATGATGCTCACCGGTCAGCCGCTGCACGCCTTTGACCTGGACACCTTTGCCGAGCGCGATGGCCGCCGTCGCGTGGTGGTCCGCGCCGCTCAGCAGGATGAGAAGTTCACGACGCTCGACGGCGAGGAGCGCACGCTCGACGCCGGCATGGGCCTTATCACCGACGGCGAGCGCCCTGTGGCTCTGGCCGGCGTTATGGGCGGCATGGATTCCGAGATCGAGGACGACACCGTCGACGTGATGGTCGAGAGCGCCTGCTTCAACGCCGGTCGCACCTCGCACACCAGCCGCGACCTGTCGCTGATCTCCGACGCCTCCATTCGCTTTGAGCGCCAGGTTGACGAGACCGGCTGCGTGGACGTCGCCAACGTTACCTGCGCGCTCATCGAGGAGATCGCCGGCGGCGAGGTTGCTCCCGGCTATGTCGACGTTTTCCCCGCGCCCAAGACCATCAACAGCATTAAGCTGCGCCTGGCCCGCGTGCATGCCATCTGCGGTGCCGACATCGAGCCCGAGTTTATCGAGCGTTCGCTCACTCGCCTGGGCTGCACCGTCGAGCGCGACGGCGATGACTTCATGGTCACCCCGCCGAGCTTCCGTCCCGACCTGCCGCGCGAGATCGACCTGATCGAGGAGGTCCTGCGCCTGTGGGGCATGGGCCGTGTGACGGCGACCATCCCGGCTGCCAAGAACCACATCGGCGGCCTGACCCGCGAGCAGAAGCTCACCCGCAAGGTCGGCGAGATCCTGCGCGCCTGCGGCCTCAACGAGACCACGACTTTCGGCTTTGCCGCCCCGGGCGACCTGGAGAAGATCGGTATGTCCACCGAGGGTCGCGGTTGCCCCGTGGTGCTCATGAACCCGCTGGTAGCCGAGCAGACCGAGATGCGTCGTTCGCTGTTGCCGGGCCTGCTGCAGTCCGTGGCCTACAACGAGGCGCACGGTACGCCCAATGTGCACCTGTACGAGGTCGGCAGCCTGTTCCACGGTCGCGAGAACGCCAGCCTGCCCAAGGAGACCAAGTCCGTGGCGGGTGTGCTCTCGGGCCAGTGGAGCGAGCAGTCCTGGAACATGAAGTACCGCAAGCTGCGTTTCTTCTTTGGCAAGGGCATTGTCGAGGAGCTGCTCGCCCAGCTGCGCATCGAGAAGGTTCGCTTCCGTCCCGTCGAGGGCGAGGGCTACGCTTTCTTGCAGCCGGGTCGTGCGGCCGAGGTACTCTCGGGCGGTACCGTGCTGGGCTGGGTTGGCGAGATTCACCCCGAGGCGCGCGAGGCGATGGGCATCGATGAGGTCGTCGTTGCCTTTGAGCTCGATCTGGACAAGCTGATCAAGGGCGCCCGCAATCAGGAGAACTACCGCGAGTTCTCGCAGTACCCTGCCGTTGAGCACGACCTTGCTATCGTGGTCGACAACTCCGTGACCTGCGAGGATCTTGAGCACCGTATTACCAGCGCCGGCGGCAAGCTGCTCGAGGGCGTGCGCCTGTTCGACGTCTACCGCGATCCCATCCGCATCGGAGCGGGCAAGAAGTCCATGGCCTTTGCGCTTACGTATCGCTCCGACGACCATACGCTCACCAGCGAAGAGGTCGAAAAAGCGCACCAGAAGATCGTCACCAAGGTGTGCAAGGGCGTAAACGGCGAGGTCCGCGGCTAGGTCCTGCGCTGGGGTATGGGTCAGCGGTGGCTGCTGCCGAGTCCTACGTGACTGCTGTTTTCGGTATAAGGCACCGTTGAGCCTGCATATATGACACGCGCATTACATAACGGCGTGCTGCTTTGTCGGCAGTGCGCCGTTTTGCTATGATAGCCCGCGGCGTGTTACGAATCTGACTATACGTAACACTGACAAGGTGATTCAAGCGGCGTTGCGATTCTGTGCGCCGATAACCGGGAGGCGCACATGCACATTCCAGATAATTATCTGTCCCCGCAGACCGATGCCGTCATGGCGGTGGCAATGGTGCCCGTTTGGGTCCATTGCATCAAGAAAGTACGCGCCACGCTCGATCGCGAGCACATGGCCTTTCTGGGTATTTGCGCCGCGTTCTCCTTTTTGCTCATGATGTTTAACGTTCCGCTGCCCGGCGGCACCACGGGCCACGCCGTCGGTGGTGCACTCATCGCGCTGCTGCTGGGCCCTGAGGCCGCGGCTATTGCTGTCTCGGTCGCGCTGGCACTGCAGGCGCTGCTGTTTGGCGACGGCGGCATCCTGTCCTTTGGCGCCAACTGCTTTAACATGGCCTTCGTGCTGCCGTTTGCCGCTGCTATTGTGTTCCGTGCGCTCAACAGCCGTCTGCACGACAAGAGCTGGGGCACCTCGGTTTCGGCCATCGTAAGCGGCTGGGTCGGCCTGTGCCTGGCGGCCCTGTGCGCGGCCATCGAGTTTGGTATTCAGCCCATGCTCTTCACCAACGCGTCCGGCGCCCCGCTCTATTGCCCCTTCCCGCTGTCGATTGCCATTCCCGCCATGTTGATCCCGCATATGCTGGTGGCCGGTGTGGTCGAGGGTGTGGCGACTGCCGCGATCTACGCATTCATTAAGAAGACGGCGCCGAGCATCATCGTCGGGCCCGAGGCCGTTGACGGCCAGCTTGCTGCCAATAGCGCTGCCGCCAAAAAGATCTCGCTGATCCCCACGCTTATCCTGGTTGCCGTACTTGTCGTTGCCACGCCGCTGGGCTTGCTCGCTACTGGTGACGCCTGGGGCGAGTGGGACGGCGAGGGCGCCGCGACCGCTGTTCAGGAGGCTGGCGACGACAGCTTGCAGGCTTCGGTCGGCCTGGATGCCCCGACCTTTGCCGATTCGTTGCCCACGGGCGATTACCTGCAGGCCTATTCCGAGGAGCAGGGTTTTGGCTTTGCCGGCCAGGCTGCCATGTATATCCTCTCCGGCGTGATTGGCGTGGCGGTGCTCACCATCGTATTCCGTCTTATTTCGCTGACGGCCAAGGAAAGCGGGTCCCATGCAAACGGTCGAGCTGCCTAGCTGGCTCGCGGCTCAAGAGCGATACGAGCCCACGGGCGCTCGGCATCGCGTCATGCAAAAGAACGTCCTGCACCTGGCGAGCCTGCTTGAGCGGGTTCGCCTGGGTGGAGGCGCGCACGAGGGCGGGTCGATGGTCGACCGCGCCCTTTCTTGCGTTTCGGCTCCGATGCGCCTGGTGGGGATGTTCGTTTGCGTCCTGTGCGTGTGTCTGACGCAGAGCCCTCTGTACCTCATGTTGATGGCGGCTATAGCGCTGGTGCTCGTTGCCGTGCGCCCCGTACGCGGGCTGCGGGCAACCTTTGTGCCGGCGCTTGGCGCTGCAGGGCTCGCGGTGGTTCTGGTACTGCCCGCCTTGCTGCTGGACGCTTCTGCTGCGGGCGCCATGCTCAAGATTGCGCTCAAGACCTTCATTAATGTGTCGCTGGTGCTGGGCGTTTCGTGGACCCTCACGTGGAGCCGCATGTCGGCGGCGCTCAAGATGCTGCATCTACCCGACGAAGTTATCTTTACGTTTGATATGGCGCTCAAGCATATCGAGGTGCTGGGTCGCACGGCGCACAATCTGTGCGAATCGGTCATGCTGCGCAGCGTTGGCCGTGCGCCTGAGGGATTTTCGCGTACCGATTCGATCGCGGGTATCATGGGCATGACCTTTATCAAGGCGATGGAATGCAGCCGCGCGATGGACGAGGCCATGCTCTGCCGCGGCTTTGCCGGTGCGTATCCGGCGCCCGCGCGCGCCGGGTTTGGCTGGCGCGATGCGGTCTATGCGGGGGTCGTGCTGTTGCTGTCGGCGCTGTGTGCGGCGCTGTAGAGTAGGCGCTGCGGCCGATGTGGATAGGGAAAGGCAACGTTTTGGCAATCGAGATGAATAGCCCTTCGGGTGTTAGGGACGCGCGCGGTGCCGGTGCTGCGCCGCTCATTGAGCTGCGCGACGTGGTGTTTTCCTATGCAGGACATACGGTGGTCGATGGCGTTTCGCTGCAGGTTAATCGCGGCGAGCTCGTTGCCCTGCTCGGTCCCAACGGCTGCGGCAAGACGACGATCATGCGGCTTATCAACGGACTTGAGGTGCCGCGCGCGGGTACGTATCTGTTCGATGGCGAAACGGTCGATGCGGCTTACCTCGCCGATCCCGTGCGCTCGCAGCGCTTCCATCAGCGCGTGGGTTTTGTGTTCCAGAACGCCGACGCCCAGCTGTTCTGCGCGACCGTGGGCGAGGAAGTCGCCTTTGGCCCGGCTCAGATGGGCCTGCCGTCAGACGAGCTCGAGCGCCGCGTGCGCGATGCCATGGGGCTGTTCCAGGTTGCCGACCTTGCCGATGCCTCTCCCTATCAGCTCTCGGGCGGGCAAAAGAAGCGCGTTGCGCTGGCTGCCGTCGTGTCGATGAACCCCGATATCCTGGTTCTCGACGAGCCTACCAATGGGCTCGACGAGGATTCATGCGACATCGTGGTCAACTTCTTGCTGGCCTATGTCGCGGCGGGTAAGACGGTCTTGATGAGCACACATCACCAGGATTTGGTGCGACGCCTGGGTGCCCGTGCAATCTATATCGATCGATATCACCATGTGGTTGAGGCGCCTTCGCCGTCGTATGGAACCGAAAGCGGTGCTACGGACTAGTTGCTGCGTAGAGCGTGCGTAGCCGCCCGCGCGGCTTTGCCGTGATGGTATAGTTATCCAGGTTTTTATGGGGGTGGCTATGCCAAGCTGGAACATTCATATCGCTCAGACGGAGCGTTTGCTGGAGCGCACCGGTGCGCTTGCCAAGAGCGTGCGCGACCGCAATGCCTTTTTGTTTGGCTGCGTGGTTCCGGATATCTTCGTGGGCTATATGGTCCCTGGCATCGCCGATCCCATCCCGTACCGCATTACGCACTTTGCAAAGCCCGAGCCTATCCCTAAGCCTCGTGAGCATGAGTTCTGGGATACCTATGTGGCACCGTTGCTTAAAAGTTCGCCCACCGGTGCGCCGGCCGCGGCGACCTCGATTATCGAGGAACGCGAGCGGCTGAACCGCGTGCACTATCCCCAGCGCTACAAGGATGCCGAGCCGGTTGCCGGTCCCGGCGCCTGTGAGTTCTCGCTTGCGTCCGAAGATGTGGCGCAGTCGTTGCTCGATTTGACGCTGGGTGTCTGGTCGCATCTGGTGGCCGATACCGTATGGAATACGCGCGTGAATCAGTACCTGGAGGCGCACGGCGGCAAGCCGTGTGAGGAGTTCCGCATTAAAAAGCAGGGCGATTTTGACTGGTTTGGCAAGACGCTCGGCATTGTTTCCATCCCGCGTGCGACCGATCGCCTGTATACCGCGGCGACGCGTTTTGGGCAGTATCCCATTCATAAAGAATATGTGCTCAAGACCATCGGCGTCATGCACGAGATTGTACGCGAAAACCCCGGCGAGTCAGATCATCCGCCGTATCGCCTGCTAACCGAGGAGTTTTTCGATGCAACGTTTACCGAGGTCATCGAGCTAACCGAGGCGGGATTTGCGGTTCGCGTCGCCGCTCCTGACGCGCCCGCAGCCCCCCTGATCGCTAGCTGCTAGCCGGCCGGCTTGGCAGTGAATAGCTCACCCCAATTGATCAACAGCTTCCGTCGCATGGCGTAAACACGGCAAACGAGCTGCACATCTCATAGCATGCCATAAGCAGTTGGTTGCGTGTCATGCCATACAGTAGACATCGGCGCACGGAAAAGGGGCCCGGAAGGCAATGCCTTCCGGGCCCCTTTGCAATGCAAATTTGCTTGCAAGTACGATTTAGCGCACCTGAGCGACGTAAGCGACGTTGGTCGAGGAGACCTTATCCTCGAGCTGGACGCTCATGCGGGGATCGCCAGCGGTAGCGACGGTCAGATCGCCGGCCTTGACGTAGCCGAGCTCCTTAGCGGTCTCGATCGCCTTGACGATCGTGCCGTTGACGGTGCCCTGGGTAATCTCGGCCTGGTGCGGGATAACGCCCCAGTACATAATCATCTGCTGGACGGCCCACTCGTGGCGGGAGAACGCGCAGATCGGCATGTTGGGACGGAAGTGCGAGATCAGGCGAGCGGTACGACCGGTGGTCGTCGGCACGGTGATGCACTTGGCGCCAACGGTGGTAGCCATGTTCACAGCGGACATACCCACAACGTTGTTGACGACGCGGGTGCCGTGAGCGTCAGCCGGAACCTCGAGCGGAGCGTGAGCCGGGAGGTACTTCTCAGTCTCGAGAGCAATGCTGGCCTGCATCTTGACGGCCTCGACCGGGTACTTACCGGCAGCGGACTCGCCAGAGAGCATAACGGCGTCGGTGCCGTCGTAGATGGCGTTAGCAACGTCGGCAACCTCGGCGCGCGTCGGGCGCGGGTTCTGCTGCATGGAGTCGAGCATCTGCGTAGCGGTGATAACGGGCTTGTAGGCCGCGTTGCACTTGGCGATGATCTCCTTCTGGATGTGCGGAACGAGCTCGGGCTTGATCTCGATGCCCAGGTCGCCACGGGCGACCATGATGCCGTCGGAAGCCTCGAGGATCTCGTCGAAGTTCTCGACGCCCAGGGCGCACTCGATCTTCGGGAAGATCGTCACGTGCTCGCCACCGTTCTCGCGGCAAAGCTCGCGGATGCCGCGGACGGACTCGCCGTCACGGATGAAGGAAGCGGCGATGTAGTCGATGTTCTCGGTCAGGCCAAAGAGGATGTCCTGACGATCGCGCTCGGTGATAGCGGGCAACGAGATGTTGACGTTGGGCATGTTGACGCCCTTGCGCTCGCCGATCAGGCCGTCGTTCTTGACGACACAGGTCATGTCCTGGCCGTCGACGGACTCGACCTCGAGGGCAACCAGGCCGTCGTCGATCAGGATAAGGGAGCCCTTCTCGACCTCGGAGGGCAGAGCCAGGTAGTCGAGGGAGATGTGCTCAGAGGTGCCGTGGAAATCCTCGGACGTGGGCTGAGCGGTGACGACAATCTTGTCGCCGGTCTTGACGGCGACCTTCTTGCCGTCGACCAGAAGGCCGGTGCGGACCTCGGGGCCCTTGGTGTCGAGCAGGATGCCGACGGGCAGACCGAGCTCCTTGGAAATACGACGGACGCGCTCGATGCGACCGTGGTGCTCGTCGTAGGATCCGTGCGAGAAGTTAAAACGGGCGACGTTCATGCCCGCCTTGATCATCTCGCGGATGGTCTCGTCGCTATCGCAGGCGGGACCCATGGTGCATACAATCTTGGTGCGCTTGTACATTCAGACCTCCATCTGACATCGTCTTGCGCTGATAGATAAACCATAAGAAATAAAACTGAGATGATTATAACGAAATGCCGACCGAATACCCCCAAAAATCGACCGTATGCCGAATTAGAAGTTCATTTTTTGCGGTAAAAACGGTATATGAAAAATCTTTACCAACCGTTCTGACCGCTGCTATCTGGGCGATATTTCAGTTTGACGATGCGCCGAAGAAAAAACGTTTTATCAATGTTGAGCATCACACGGTCTGCACCGTTGCTTATGGACCGTATTTCCAAATGGATTGTTTTGGCTAGACGCGTTGCTTTGGGGTACCATAGCTCCACTATCAACTGCCGCTCAGCACGGCAGCCTTGATGAGCCCTTGCCCTTCTCCTGGGAATTATGATCGGGCATCAATCTGCTGAGTGGCCCGAATCCCAGGAGGGGACTCTATATGCAAAAGGAATACCTGTCCGCTGCGGCGGAGGTGCTCAGCGACCAAGGTGTCGATGAGAACCTCGGCCTGAGCAACGACGAGGCGTCGTCGCGCCTCGCCAAGACAGGCCCTAACAAGCTCGATGAAGCCGAGAAGACGCCGTTGTGGAAGCGCTTCTTTGAGCAGATGGCCGACCCCATGGTTATCATGCTGATCGTTGCCGCCGTCATCAGTGCACTCACGGGCATGGTCAAGGGTGAGGCGGACTTTGCCGACGTCGCCATCATCATGTTCGTCGTTATCGTCAACTCGGTGCTGGGCGTGGTTCAGGAGGCCAAGAGCGAGGAAGCTCTCGAGGCATTGCAGGAGATGAGCGCCGCGCAGTCCAAGGTGCTGCGCGACGGCAAGCTCGTGCACCTGCCGAGCGCCGAGCTCGTGCCCGGCGATGTGATCATGCTCGAGGCGGGCGACTCCGTCCCGGCCGACTGCCGCGTGCTCGAGAGCGCCACGATGAAGATCGAAGAGGCCGCACTCACCGGCGAGTCCGTGCCCGTAGAGAAGCACGCCAACGTGATCGAGCTTGCCGCGGGCACCGATGACGTGCCGCTCGGCGACCGCAAGAACATGTGCTACATGGGCTCCACCGTGGTGTACGGCCGCGGCCGCGCCGTCGTGGTCGGCACCGGCATGAACACCGAGATGGGTAAGATCGCCGGCGCCCTGGCCGAGGCCAAGGAAGAGCTCACGCCGCTGCAGGTGAAGCTTGCCGAGCTCAGCCGCATCCTCACCATCATGGTGATTATCATCTGCGTCGTGATCTTTGGCGTTGACATCCTCCGCCACGGCGTAGGCAACGTCCTTACCGATCCGACTGCCTTGCTCGACACCTTTATGGTCGCTGTCTCGCTCGCCGTCGCTGCCATCCCCGAGGGTCTGGTCGCCGTCGTGACCATCGTGCTGTCGCTTGGCGTGACCAAGATGGCCAAGCGCCAGGCGATTATCCGCAAGCTCTCTGCCGTCGAGACCCTTGGCTGCACGCAGACCATCTGCTCCGACAAGACCGGCACCCTTACCCAAAACAAGATGACCGTCGTCAAGCACGAGCTCGCTGCGCCCAAGGAGAAGTTCCTGGCCGGCATGGCGCTGTGCTCCGATGCTCAGTGGGACGAGGAGCTGGGCGAGGCCGTGGGCGAGCCGACTGAGTGCGCGCTTGTCAACGATGCCGGCAAGGCGGGCCTCACTGGCCTGACTGCCGAGCATCCGCGCGTGGGCGAGGCCCCGTTTGACTCGGGCCGTAAGATGATGTCCGTGGTCGTCGAGACCCTGGACGGCGAGTATGAGCAGTACACCAAGGGCGCGCCCGATGTGGTGATCGGCCTGTGCACCCATATCTACGACGGCGACAAGGTCGTTCCACTGACCGAGGAGCGTCGTGCCGAGCTCGTGGCCGCCAACAAGGCCATGGCCGACGAGGCCCTGCGCGTGCTGGCGCTGGCAAGCCGCACCTACACCGAGGTCCCGGCCGACTGCAGCCCCGCCGCGCTCGAGCATGACCTGGTCTTTTGCGGCCTGTCCGGCATGATTGACCCGGTCCGCCCCGAGGTCGGCGACGCCATCCGCGAGGCGCACGACGCCGGTATCCGCACCGTCATGATCACGGGCGACCACATCGACACCGCCGTGGCCATCGCCAAGCAGCTGGGCATCGTCGCCGATCGCAGCCAGGCCATCACCGGTGCCGACCTCGATCGCATGAGCGACGAGGAGCTCGACGCGCACATCGAGGATTACGGCGTGTACGCCCGCGTCCAGCCCGAGCACAAGACCCGCATCGTCGAGGCTTGGAAGTCGCGCGACCAGATCGTGGCCATGACGGGCGACGGCGTCAACGACGCTCCGTCCATCAAGCGCGCCGACATCGGCGTGGGCATGGGCATCACCGGTACCGATGTCACCAAGAACGTCGCCGACATGGTGCTTGCCGATGACAACTTCGCCACCATCATCGGTGCCTGCGAAGAAGGCCGTCGCATCTACGACAACATCCGCAAGGTCATCCAGTTCCTGCTTTCGGCAAACCTTGCCGAGGTATTCTCGGTGTTTATCGCCACGCTCATCGGCTTTACCATCTTCCAGCCGGTGCAGCTGCTGTGGGTGAACCTGGTCACCGACTGTTTCCCCGCGCTCGCGCTGGGCATGGAGGACGCCGAGGGCGACATCATGAAGCGCAAGCCGCGCAACGCCAAGGACGGTGTCTTTGCCGGCAATATGGGCCTGGACTGTGTGGTCCAGGGCCTAATCATCACCGTGCTGGTGCTGGCGAGCTTCTTTGTGGGCGTGTACTTTGACATGGGCTACATCCACATCGCCGATATGATCGCCGGCAATGCCGACGAGGAAGGCGTGATGATGGCGTTCATCACGCTCAACATGGTCGAGATTTTCCACTGCTTCAATATGCGCAGCCGTCGTGCGTCGCTGTTCACCATGAAGAAGCAGAACAAGTGGCTGTGGGCTTCCGCCGCGCTGGCACTGGTGCTGACGGTGATCGTAACCGTGCAGCCGACGCTTGCCGAGATGTTCTTTGGCCCCGTGACGCTTGAGCTCAAGGGCGTTCTTGCCGCGCTGGGCCTGGCGTTCCTGATCATTCCGCTGATGGAGATTTACAAGGCGATCATGCGCGCGATCGAGAAGGAGTAAGTTAACCTGTCCGGGCCCGCCCCTGCGTGTTTTCTTGCTGGCTTTACTCCCGCGCGGATGAAAAAGGGCTGAGGGAAAGAAAGTGAGCGGCCGAGCAATTGCTCGGCCGCTCGTTTTGAATAAAGGATGTGCCCTTAGGAAACCCCTCCCGGCGGGCGGGCCCTGCGGTATCCTTGCTGGCTTTTCTCCCGTGCGGATGAAAAGGGCTGAGGGAAAGTTTGTGAGCTGGTCGGGCTTTGCCCGGCCAGCTCTTTTTGATTTAAAATACCTGCTCAGTTGTGATTTATGGTGCTGGGAGGCGCTTGTGGGCAAGGCTAAGGCTAAAGCGAAGAAAAAGACGACGGGGGCGCGGGCTAAGCGCGATCGTCGTCGGAAACTCGCGACCGAAGCGCCCGTGTCTGCCGAGGAGTTGTTGGCGAGCGTACCGGGGCTCGACGCGCTGCAGGATGTTCCGGCGTTTGATGACCTGCCGGTCGATGAAGCCCAGCAGACTGCCTTTGATGATTTCTGCGCACATGCCGAGGAGCCCGAGCAGATGCAGCTGGGTGCCGTTATTCGCCTGGATCGCGGGTTTCCGCTGGTGGCCACTGCCGACGACACCTTTCGTGCCGAGCATGCCGTGGGGTTTGCCAAGTCGCGCGGCGAGGACGAGGTCCTGCTGCCTGCCGTGGGCGACCGCGTGGCGGTACGTCGTGCGCCCGGGCACGACATGGGCGTGATCGAGTGCGTGCTACCGCGCCGTACGAGCTTTGAGCGTTGGCGCGGCCGTGCCCGCGGAGAGCGCCAGGTGCTCTGCTCCAACGTGGATAGCGTGCTAATCGTGCAGGCGCTCGGTGCCGGTGAGGTGCTGCTCGACCGCGTGGCGCGCTCGCTGGTGTTGGCGCTCGACTGCGATGCCGAGCCGGTGGTGGTACTCACCAAAGCGGACCGCTGCGATGCCGAGGAGCTCGAGCGCGATCTGGACCGCGTGCGCCGCCTGGTGGGTTCGGACGTGCGCGTGATCGTGACGTCCTCTGCCGAGGGCCGCGGCCTGGACGAGGTCCGTGCCTGCGTGCCTGCCGGGAGCTGTGCCATGATTCTGGGCGAGTCGGGTGCCGGCAAGTCGACGCTGCTCAATGCACTGCTGGGCCACGATACGTTGGCGACCGGCGGTGTGCGTGAACGCGACGACCAGGGCCGTCACACTACCGTCGCGCGCGTGATGGTGGCGCTGCCGGGCGACGCCGGCGTGATCGCCGATGCTCCGGGCCTGCGCAGCCTACCGCTCGTGGGTCACGAGCGAGGTCTGGCGCGCGCTTTCCCCGAGATTGTCGAGGCATCGCGCGCGTGCCGGTTTGGCGATTGCACACATACCCATGAGCCGGGTTGTGCCGTTCGCGAGGCCGAGGGTGCCGGGCAGATTGACAGCCTGCGCCTGGAAACGTTCCAAAATCTGGCGTCATCCATGCGCGTGAGCGCTCAAATGCTCGATCCCGATGTTCATCTGTAATTGATTTTTCCTATGACAGCCGTCTCCCAACTGTTCAGGAGACGGCTTTTTTGCTGCGGAAAAGCCTCGAAACATGTAATTTGCTGACGTGCTGACCAAAACCTTGCCACGAGCTTGACGGGCTGGTCAGCTTTTGGTCAGCGATTGGTTTGACATCGAAAACCAAGATTACGATTGCGCCGCTTTGCACTCTGACCGCCCAGACAATGGTGGTACGGGCATTCGCCCGGCACTGCCATGAGAGGAGCGGCCGTGAACAAGAGCAAGCGCATCGCCATCAGTCTGGTCGCGGGCGTGCTCGCTGCTCTGCTCTGCATGGTTTACGGCTCGTCGATCCGCTCGCAAGCCGAACAGGTCCAGGCTGAGACCTTGGCCAAGTACGGTGGCGATCGCGTCGAGGTATGCGTCGCGGCGCGCGATATCGATGTGGGCGAGACCCTCGATGAGACCAATGTCATAACCCAGGAATGGCTGACAAGTCTGCTGCCGCGTGACGCGGTGACCGAGCTGCGCCAGGTGCGCGGCGACGTGACGACTTCGCGTATTCCCAAAAACGCCGTGATCTGCAATGTCTACACCAAGGCCGAGAGCCACAAGCTCGAGGTGCCTAAGGGCAAGGTCGCCGTTTCGGTGGCGGTCGATGCCGAGCACTCGGTCGGCGGCGCCACGGGCGTGGGCAGCTACGTGGATGTGTATGTGCAAAAAGACGGCGTAACCGATCGGCTGTGCGGCGCGTACGTAATCGATACCAGTGAGGATTCCGGTGCCACGCGCGAGGGCAAGATCGAATGGGTGACTCTGGCGGCTGACCCCGAAGACGTCAAGGAACTGCTGGGAGCCTCGGGCAAGGGAACGGTCAGCTTGACGATTCCCGCCACGGCGCGCGGCAAAAAGAGCGGAGGCGACGAGTGATGAAGGCGATCTGGCTTGCGTGCTGCGCGTGCGGCGATTACGGACTGTTGCAGCGGGAAGTCGAGGGCCGTGATGTGGGTGCACAGGTGCTTCGCGTGGGTGACCTGGACGGGCTGGTTTCCATGGCGCGGGCGTTTCCGTCGCGCCGCGGGGCTGCCATCATCGCGGCGTCTCTGTTTGATACCGAAGATGTGCGCAAGACTGTTGCGCGCCTGACGGCCGAAGGCCGCGTGAGTCGCGTGGTCGTGTTGATAGAAGCGCTCGATCCGTCGGATATCGAGGGGCTGTTTCGCGCGGGGGCGACCGAGGTCATCGCTGCACACAGTATATGCGGCAACGGGCGCGCGGGCGAGGGAGCGGTTGATTCCGATCGGCGCATGACGATTGAGCCCGATGCTTTTGTTGATAGGGAACCCGGGGCGCCTCGCGCTACAAGAGGCCCGCGTGTTGATGATTATGGAAAAGCGGAAGCCGAGCATGGCCGGCGCCCCCGGAACCCCCTTGTATACGATGACGCTGGAGGGCCGGCGCAGCATGCTGGCGATTCCCCGGCTGTAGATATGGGATACGTGCACGGCGTGAATCTGGCGGATGAACTCGATGAAGTTGAGGGCTTTGCCGGGTGCGGCGAGTTGTCGTTGATGCAGCATGAGCAGATTGCACAGAACGAGCCTGCCTCGCAGACCGAACAAGCTGCCATGCCGGCTTGGACGCAGCGTGTGGCTGCGGCGGGGGAGACGGGGACGCTGTCACCGACGCCCGCCCCGCCGCCTCCGATGCCGCCGGCAGACGCTGCCGCTTCGCCGCATCGAGCTCCGGTCATCTGCGCCATTTCGGGTTCGGGCGGTTGCGGCAAGTCGACGATCGTTGCCACCATGGCACACACATCGTCGCTGTTGGGCTTGCGTGCCGCCGTGCTCGACCTGGATCTGATGTTTGGAAACCTTTACGACTTGTTAGGCGTCGATGCTCCGCGCGATATGGCGGCACTTATCGAGCCGTCGGCGGCGGGCACGCTCACCGAGCCGGATATCGTGGCCACATCGATGCGCGTGGCACCGGGCGTTACGCTCTGGGGTCCCGTCGCGGCGCCCGAGCAAGCCGAGCTCATGGCACGTCCGGTGGAGCTGCTGCTTGATGTTCTGCGTCGAGAATCCGATGTGGTCTTTATCGATACCTCGGTCTTTTGGGGCGACGCCGTGGCGGCTGCGGTGGCGGCGAGCGACCGTTGCCTGGTCGTTGGCGATGCGGCGGTGTCGTCCGCGGCATCGGCATCGCGCGTCATTGAACTGGCAGGTCGAGTAGGTGTGCCGCGCACGCGCATGAGCGCCGTGTTCAACCGGTTCGGTGCGCGCGGGGCAGACGAGGACGTCGCCATGCGCTTTGAGATTGCCTGTGCGTTGAGCTCCAAGATTCGTATCGCCGATGGCGGGCAGGATCTCGCCGCGCTCATGGCGTTTGGGCGCGCTGACGAGGCAGTGGGGCAGACCAGCGCTTTTGCGACTAGCGTGCGCGAGGCCACGCGCGAGATGCTCGTGGAACTGGGGTGCGCCGTCGGCCCTTGGAGCGATATGGTCGCCGACCGTGCAACGCGCACCGAACGCCCGCGTATCCGCCTTCCCTGGTCGCGCGAGGGCGATCAGCGATGAGCCTGCAAACGAGGATTAAGGCTGCCGGCGCTGCGGCGGCGGCAGCGCCTGTAGATGCGGGGCGTCGCCGCGCCGTGAAACGACGCACCAAGCGCGCCGTGATGGACCGCATGGGTTACGACGAAGTGGCGCGTATCAGCGCCTATATCGACCCGGCACTTGCCCGCTCGGAATTGCGTCCTGCGGTGGAGGCGGCGCTCAATGTTGAGGAGCCGACCGATCTCGCGACGCCCGAGCGCGAGACCATCATCGACGAGATTTTGGATGACGTGGTGGGCTTGGGGCCGTTGCAGCCGCTCATCGAGGACGACACCGTTACCGAGATCATGATCAACGGCTGCCGCTCGGCTTTCTTTGAACGCGGCGGCGTCTTGTACCCCATCGAGCATGCGTTTGAGGATGATGAACAGATCCGTGTGCTTATCGACCGCATTATCTCGCCACTTGGCCGCCGCATCGACGAGCGCAGCCCCATCGTCAACGCCCGCCTCAAAACGGGCTATCGCGTCAACGCGGTGATTCCGCCTGTGGCGATTGACGGACCGATTCTCACCATCCGAAAGTTCTCGGACCGTATCTGCTCGCTGGACGAGCTCGTGGGGTTGGGATCGCTGCCGCTTTGGTATGCGCAGCTGCTGTCGTGTGCGGTGTCGCTGCGACAGGACCTGGCGGTTGCGGGAGGCACGGGATCTGGTAAGACCACCCTGCTCAACGCGTTGTCATGTGAGATTTCCACCGGCGAGCGCATCGTGACGATCGAGGACTCTGCCGAGCTCAAGTTTGCGCATCATCCGCACGTGGTGCGCCTAGAGGCGCGCGAGGCTTCAATTGAGGGCGAGGGCGCGGTGACGATCCGCGACCTGGTAACTAATGCCCTGCGCATGCGCCCCGACCGCATCGTGGTGGGCGAGGTGCGCGGTGCCGAGTGCTGCGACATGTTGCAGGCCATGAACACGGGCCACGACGGGTCGCTCACCACACTTCATGCGGGTTCAGAACAGGAGACCGTGGTGCGTCTGACGTTGCTTGCACGTTATGGCATCGATCTGCCGAGCGAGCTCATCGAGGAGCAGATTGCCATGGCGCTCGACGGCATCGTGATGTCCGAGCGCCACGCCGATGGCAGGCGTTTCGTCTCCTCGTATTCGGGGGTGCGACGCGCCGCATCGGGTGGCGTAGAGCTCGAGCGCTATGTGACGTTCGATGCCGCCGAGCGCACCTGGACGCTTGACCGCGAGCCGCCGTTTATCGCAGAAGGCCTGCGGTCGGGGACGCTCACACAAGAGGAGGTGGACGAATGGAGATCACTGTGCCCCTCGTCGTAGGGGGCTTGGCAGGGCTTTCTGTCGCGACGGCGTGCGGGGCGGAACCTCGTGTGCCGCAGGTACCGCCGGCGGAGCTGGCACGTCAGGCGCTCGAGACGGTGGCAGAGAAGCTGCCGCGTGAGCTGGTGGAAAACGATCTGCTGAAAAAGATCGCCCGTTCGTGGGCATCGCTGGCTCCGGCGCATCGCCTTGGCCTCGTGATCGAAGATGCTTCGGGACGTTTGGCGTTTCTGCTGCTATCGAGCGGTGTCTGCTGCGTTTTACTAACGATGGTGTCGTTATCGCCCCTCGGATTTGCCTTGGGATTTGTTGCTCCGTTTGCCGTTGGCGCCGCTCGGGATGGCTTTGAGAGCCGGCGCGAGCAACACGATGCAGAAGAGGCAATGCCCGAGGCGTTTACCGCACTTTCCATGTCGCTTGCCTCGGGACATTCGCTGGCCCAGGGCATGCGCTTTGTGGGCGCTCATGCGCAAGAGCCAGTACATACCGAGTTTTTGCGGGTGGCGGCGGCGATCGATTGCGGCATCTCGGCGACCGACGCGCTCGATGACTTGCTCGTGCGTATCGACGCCCCCGGTCTTTCGCTTGTGACCTTGGCGCTTAAGGTGTCTCAGCGCACCGGCGCTCCGCTTGCCGACTTACTGTCCGAGGCGTCGAGCATGGTGGGGGAGCGCATTGAGCTCAAGCGCCGCCTGGATGTTAAGACGTCGCAGGCTCGCATGTCTGCGCATATGGTCGCGGCGATGCCGGCGGGCATGTGCGCGGTGTTGGCGCTGCTTTCGGCAGATTTTCGTCGCGGTCTTGCGACGCCTGCCGGCGCGGGCGCTGTGGTGCTGGGTCTTGCCCTCAACGCCGTTGCCCTGGTGGTTATCCGGCGCATTATGCGGGTGGAGCTATGAGCGCCCCGGTTGCAGTTGCGGCTTGCCTGTGCGCCCTGAGTGTATTTGTCGCGACGGGTTTGGATCGGGCGGATGCACGCAAGATCGCAGAGGCCTGCAAGCGCGAGGCGGTGCTGGTCGCTGCCGCGGGTCGCTCGGTGGTCGATGCTCTGACCGCGCGAGTGAAGGGCGCGGTTGGAGCGGGCGGCCCGGCGCGAGTGTCGCTCGGCGAAGTGTCCGAGATGATTGATGTTGTGCGCTTGGGTCTTTCGGCCGGTCTTTCGTTTGATGCGGCGCTTGAGATTTTCTGCGCCAACCGCCGGTCAGTGCTGGCTCTTCGCCTTGAGCGCGCCTGCATGGCGTGGCAGGTGGGCGTGGGCACGCGTGAGGACGAGTTGTTGGCCGCCGCGCGCGACCTGGACGTGCGAGCGCTCGAGACCTTTGCCATCACGGTGGGGCAGGCGCTCGCCCTGGGTGCCCCACTTGCCGAGACGCTGGCCGCTCAAAGTCGCGAGATTCGTGCGGCTCATCGCGCCGCGGTCGAGCGCGAGATCGAGCGTGCGCCCGTCAAGCTGCTGATTCCCACCGGCACGCTCATCTTGCCGGCGTTGCTTCTGTCCATATTGGGCCCGCTGCTGGGAGCAGGCGGGATGATGTAGGGAGGAATACATGAACACGATGACTGACGCTGCTGGCAAGGTCCAGGGCTGGGCGTTTTGCCGGGCGGCACATGTTCGTCAGCGCGCCAAGGAACTATTGCAGGAGGAGAGTGCACAGGGTACCACCGAGTATGCCATCTTGGTCGGCGTGCTCGTGGTGATCGCGATTATCGCCATCGTCGCATTTAAGGGCAAGGTCCAAGATCTATGGAACGCTATCAGCGAGGGCATCAACAGCCTGTAGAGGGCGAGCGCCCCATCGGGGTGCCGCTGGTGTTTGCTTGCCTGACCGTGGCGATAGCGGCGGTGCTTTGGGGGCTTAACGCCGCGCGGCAGCAGCGTCCTGGGGCCGCCTTCGATTCGGGCTCAGATTCGGCGGTGGCGTCTCAAAAAGATGAGATGCGAGATGCGGACGATTCGGATGTCGCTGTCACGGCGCAAACCTTTCTGCGGACGCTCGACAAGCGGTCTGGCACTGCGACGGATTCGCCTGAGGGCAACGCGATTGCGGTCCGGCTTGCATGGTCCGAGGACCGACCGATGACCGAAGCGGCGGCGGATATGCTGCGTGCCTATCGCGAGGTACCCACGGCGCAACTTGCTCTGAGCGGCTATCTCGACATCAAGGGAAACGTGTGGGGCGCCATCGTGCGCGACGGACGCGGCTGGGTCGATATGGTGACAATTGCCGCGGATGCTGGCGATGCTTCGTGTCGTCTGCGCGCCGTGCGCCTGAGCCCGCAGGCAACGGACTCAAAGGAGGGATCGTGAAATGCATGATGTCCTGCGTGAGGAATCTGCCCAGGCGACGGTCGAATACGCCATTGTCACGGTGGCGCTGTTATCGATCGTGCTGGCGATCGCGGGACTTTGGCGTGCCGGCACCGATGGGCGCTTGGCGGCGCTGGTTGAGCGGGCGGCATCCCATAGCGTTGCCTCGACGTCGGTTATCGACGCCGCTGCGGCCGCTAAGGACATCGCGTTGTATTGATGCCGCGCGCGAGGACCGGGCGCAGTCTACGGTCGAGGCCGCTTTTTTGCTGCCGACGTTTCTGACACTCATCCTTCTCGCGCTGCAACCGGTGTGCCTGCTCTATACGCGCGCGGTCATGGAGTCTGCCGCCGCCGAGACCGCGCGGCTCATGACCACGACGACGGCGGAGGACGACGATCTTAAGGAGTTCACCCGCCGCCGACTTGCCGCAGTGCCCAACGTTTCGATCTTTCATGCCGGCGGGCCGTTGTCGTGGGATATCGAGCTTGGCCGGGCCGGTGCGGGTGGCGTCTCGTCCGTGTCCGTTTCCGGCGAGGTCAAGCCGTTGCCTGTGATCGGTGCGTTTGCGCAGGCTATGGGTGGTACCGCCGAGGGCGGCTACGTTGAGCTCAAGGTCGATGTCTCGTATCAATCGCGTCCCGAATGGCTGGAGGGAGATTATGATTCGTGGATTGCTGCATGGGATTAAGTGTTTCTGGTCTAGACGCGTTTTGACGCACCGTCCGAGCTGCCATCGCAAGCGAGGTGGCTTTATGGGTCGAGCCGGTGTCGATCTGTTTATCGAAGACGGCGCCTATACCACGCTTTCTTCTGCCGTGGTCATCCTAGTGGTGCTCACATTGTTGTTTTCGTCGACCGCGGCGATATGGAGCATGTCGCGCGCGGGGGACACCCAGGTGGCTGCCGATAGCGGCGCGCTGGCAGGCGCCAATGTGGTGTCGTCCTATCACACGGCTGCCACGGTGGTAGATGCGAGCATTTTGAGTTTGGGCCTAGCGGGGTTTGCCACGATCGGGACGGGCCTGGTCGCCATCCTCATCCCGGGTGCCGAACCAGTTGCCGGCAATATGGTCGACACCGGGATTGAGATCATTAAAACGCGCAACAAGTTTGCCAAAAGCGCATCGGAAGGCTTACAGAAAATCGAGACGGCTCTGCCGTATCTGATCGCCGCGCGTGCCACGCAGGCGGTGTCGGCGCAGGATACCGATAGTGTGACCTATACCGGTACGGCGCTTGCCGTGCCCAGGACATCCGAGTCTGACTTCGCTGCGCTCAAAGGATCAGAGATCTCGACCGATACCATTAAAGACACATCAGATGATTTAGAGTGTGCGGCCGAGGAGCTGCGGAAGGCTTCTGAGGACACGGCGAAGGCTAAAGAGCGTGCTTGGCTGGCGGATTGTGGTGGGTCTGACAAGGGCTCGGTCGGCAGCTGTTCTTGCATGTGGGAGCGTGCGAAAAGCCTAACGGATCTCCCCGGTGTTCAAAATCCGCATTACTCATCGAGCGTTACGTGGGAGCCCCAAGTTGCCCTTGATCGCGCGAAGGACTACTACCACTGGCGTCTGACAAATGAGAAGCCCCACGGCTCGAGTGTCGAGATGAAGGCAGAGTCTGCGGCGCGTAAGGCGTTTTATACCTATGCGAGCGCGGAGGTCGATCGGGCACATATAACCGAGAACGGAGACAGGGTTTCCTCCTATATTCCGCTGCTGCCGCGCAACTCTGATGAGGTTCGGGCGACGGAGCTCTATACCGATGCGGTGTGGCCGACGAGCGTGAACGATGACAAGGCGTATCTGCATTACGGGACGACCTGCCCTAACTATAAGAAAGGGACGCCGAGCGGATTTGCTTCGGTTGCCGATTACGATGGACAGGATAAATGCAGCAAATGCCATTTTGGCGTTTTGTCGCTTGGTGCTGTTGCGGCGCCTTCAACCTCTATCGAAAACGGCTTCGAATATCACTTCGACGAGTTCAAAAAGGCCTTGGAGGAATACGTCAAATGTCGGAACAAAGAGCTTGAGCTCATGCGTCAGACCGAGGATGAGGCCGACCGTGCGAGCAATGCGTTTGACCAGGCCATTAAAACGCTTTCGGGCGAACGTCCGCGTATCGCTCCGCCCGGTCGCAACGGCGTGGCTGCCTTTGCGGTTTCGGGTGCCATCTCGAGCCCCGATGAGCTCAACTCTTCGTTTAACACGGCAGTCAGGCTTGGCGATCGCGGTGCCATCTCTGCCGCGGTGCTGGCGCCCGATGAGGCGACGGCGCAAAACAACGTGCTTTCGCGATTTTTCTCGACATTGAAGGGACGCTCGGGTGGCGTTGCCGGCGTACTCGATGGCGTCATGGATGTCTGGGGACGGCTGCTTGTGGGATACGGAGACATCCAAGGTTCGGCCGACGAACTTATGGACGAGATGATTAAGGGCCTAGGAGGGGGCAACGGCGCGTTGGGCTCCATTGCGTCGTGGCTTGGCGATACCGTTTCGGCGTCCGTGGCGGCGCTGGGCTTGGAGCCGTGCGACTTGCGCCTGCGAAAGCCGGTGCTGACCGACACCGCCAATGTCATCAAGAGCCCGGGGTCTGACATCACGGCTCTTTCTAATGCGCAGGACGAGCTACGAAGTATTCCGTTGGGCGTGACCGACCCCAAGGCGCTTTGCGAAGCGCTGGAATATCAAGTCGAGCGCACCATCAGCGGCACGACGTTCACGCTTGCGGAGATTCCGCTGCCCGGCGGCGGTTCCATCCCACTTACCGTCGATGTCACCACACTGGCGGGTGCCCTGGGCGGTGGGTCGTAATGGGCATCCGCACGCGCCTTTGCGAGGAGCGCGCCCAGGCGACGGTCGAGATGGCCGTGGTCACGCCCGTCCTCCTGGTTCTGGCGCTTATCGTGTACAACGTCATGGTCTTTGCCGGTGCGGTCGCACGCTTCGATCGCGTGGTGCCCGATATCGTGCTAGCACATGCCGTGGCGCCGAGCGGGGAGGGCGATGGCAGCTCCATCGATGCTTCCGCGACCGTTCAGGCTCAGATCCAACATGCCATGGAAGGCTATGACTTGCTGATCGAGGTCTCGAGCGAACAGGGTGCGACGACATCGGATGGCGGTTTGCTTTCGCTTTCCGGCACGTTTAGGACCTACACCTGCACCATGCGCTATGAGCCGTGGCCGAGCTCGCTCAGCATCGCCGGCGTTTCGCTGGGGGCACCGGCAAAGTTGTCACACGAGCGCGCGGTGACGGTCGATCCATGGCGTCCGGGGGTGGTCATGTGACCGCGGTCTCGTCCTATATCGCCTACGCGCGGGCGCTCAACAGGTTGGGTTGGACGCCGGCCGAGTTTGTGGTGGCGGAGTCGTTTACCGTGCGTCTGCGCGGCATGCTGGGACGGCGGCCGATTGCCGCCAGCGGACTGCCGCTTGTCATGGCGTTTCCGCGCTGTTCCTCGGTTCACACCTGCTTTATGGCCTATCCCATCGACATTGCCTTTATCGATCGCAGCGGCAATGTCCTTGCTTGCTGCGAAAACGTTCGCCCCTGGCGCACGTGCTCCCACCCAGGCGCCTGGGCAGTACTGGAGCGGCCTTCCATACTCGCTATACCTCCCGCCCTCCAACAAGTGCCGGCGTAAGAATTGGCGACAGCGGACTTTCGTCATACGAAATTGGGTAAGATGGAGGAGAAGATGCATGGATGTTGAGATCCATCCCAACGCCAAAAAACACCTGACGGAAAAGCAGGTGCTTGGTGCCTGGCGCGCGGTTACCGAGTGTATTCGCCGCGAGTCGGAGGACGAGCCGCCGAGATGGCTTGCCATTGGATGGCTTCCAGACGGTCGAAGTGTGGAACTTGTTGCGGTCGAACTAATTCGTGGATGGCTCATTATTCATGCCATGTCTCCGGTTCAGAAGAAATTCTGGCAAGAGATTGAGCGAGCACGGCAAAGGGGTCGATGATGGGCAAGACATATACGACCGCTAATGGTCGGGTTGTAACGGATGAAATGATTGACGCGTGGTGTGAGTCGTACGAGCGCGGAGAGTTTCCGGATGGCGAACACACCGTTGGTGGGATCGTGCATGGACGGCCCCCGCTCTCAGGTGAGGGGACGGCAACGCTATCGGTCAAGATTCCTCTGGGAATGAAGGAAGCTATTCGTCGGCGGGCGGCTGCCGAGGGGATGACGCCAAGTGAGTTTGCCCGTGCGGCCCTGAGCGAAAAACTTCTTGCTGCCGGTTGATGCTTCTGACGTGCCGTTCTATAGGATCGAGGTCGTGGCCGATGCCGCACTCAAAAACTTTTTTAAAATTCTCGGTTGACCGGAGCGCGTCCTTGGTTATACTAATCAAGCCTTGAAACAAGGCATACCTCAAATGGCTGGGTAGCTCAGTTGGTAGAGCAGAGGACTGAAAATCCTCGTGTCAGGGGTTCGATTCCCTTCCCCGCCACCTTGAATTGACTAGGACCTCTGCAAAGGGGTCCTTTTCTTTTATGTGGTTCCTACACGGAATCGAACCCCGTGAGGGCGCGGAGCTGAGTAAACGCGTGAGCGTTTGCCAGCGGAGCTCGCAAGGCGCGGAAGCGCCGCAGCGGTCCGTCCGCGCGGAGCGCGGGCGCGATTCCCTTCCCCGCCACCTTGAATTGACTAGGACCTCTGCAAAGGGGTCCTTTTCTTTTACCGAGGGCTCCTGCGGAAAATGCATCCCATTATTGAGCGGAAAAACGGAACGAGCTTTCCGGCACGCGTGTGCATTTCGGCGCGCCATCTCGGGCCCGTCTGCCCGGACATTCCTCCCACTTTTGCGCCACTTTGTAGACCGTTCGGTCGCCTGTCCGCACGCGCGGGTATACTCAAAACGATACTTTTCCTATGCAATACGATGCAGGCTCGACCTGCGCGATTCGAAGGGGGCCGTGATGGAGAGGATTCTCGGCGTTAATCTCTCTGGCTGGTTTATTCCCGAGCCCTGGGTGACCCCGTCGCTCTATGCAGCGACCGGAGCATCCAATGCAGCCGAGCTGCAGGAGGCCATGGGCACCGCTGCCTATAACGAGCGCATGCGTCGCCATTACGAGACGTTTGTGAGCGAGGATGATTTTCGTCGTATGGCGCAGATCGGTCTCAACGCCGTGCGCCTGCCGGTGCCGTGGTATGCCTTTGGCTCGCAGGAGTCAGACGCTTCCTACATCTCGGTCGTCGATTATATCGACCGTGCTATTGAGTGGGCCGCCAAGTACAACATCCGCGTACTGCTCGATCTGGCGACTGTACCCGGCGGTCAGGGCGATTCCAACGATTCGCCCACCACGCCGGAGGCTGTTGCCGAGTGGCATTCGTCTACCAATGGCCGTCACGTTGCGCTCGATGTGCTCGAGCGCCTGGCCGATCGCTACGGTGAAGCCGAGAGCCTGCTGGGCATCGAGCTGTTGGATACGCCGCAGATGAGCGTACGCAAGAGCCTCTTTACCATGACGGACGGTATTCCGGCGCACTACCTGCGCAACTTCTATCGCGACGCGTACGAGCTCGTTCGTTCGTATATGCCCGAGGACAAGATCGTCGTCTTTTCCTCTTCGGGGCACCCTGGCGAGTGGAAGCACTTTATGCGCGGTGCCAAGTACAAGAACGTCTACATGGACCTTCACCTGTACCATTACCGCGACGAGTATGCGCTCGACATCACGAGCCCCCGCGGTCTGACGACGGCGATTTCGCGCAACAAGCGTGAGCTCAAAGAAGCGGTCGCAACTGGGTTCCCTGTTTTGGTGGGTGAATGGTCGGGCGCGGCGATCTTCGCCAACTCGTCGGTTACGCCCGAGGGTCGCAATGCGTACGAACGCGTGTTCATCGCCAACCAGCTGGCATCGTTTGCGCCGGCGGCTGGCTGGTTCTTCCAAACGTGGAAGACCGAGAAGCGTATTGCAGCATGGGACGCCCGCGCGGCACTCGGCACGCTCGAGCGCGGCATGATTGAATAGGTTGATATGACGCAAAACAGCGCCCATACGGGCAAACTCTATGTGGTCGGCACGCCCATCGGTAACCTGGGCGACCTGTCCCCGCGCGTTGGCGAGGCGTTTGCCGCCGCCGATGCCATCTGCTGCGAAGACACACGTGTGACGTCAAAGCTGCTGATGCACCTGGGCATTTCCAAGCCGCTTGTCCGTTGCGACGAGAATGTGATCGCCAGCCGCGCCGCCGGTCTGGTCGACCGTCTGCTGGCGGGGGAGACCCTCGCCTTTGCCTCGGACGCCGGCATGCCGAGCGTGTCCGATCCCGGCCAGGCGCTGGTCGAGGCGGCGCGTGAGGCCGATGTGCCCGTCGAAGTTATTCCCGGGCCCTCTGCTTGCGTCACGGCGCTTGTTTCGTCTGGCATTCCCTGCGAGCATTTTTTCTTCGAGGGCTTTTTGGGCCGAAAGCACGGCGACCGTGTGCGCCGTTTGCAGCGCCTTGCCATGGTGCCCGGTGCGCTCATCTTCTACGAGTCTCCACATCGCATCGTGGCGACGCTCGAGGCCGTGGCGGAGGTCTTTCCCCAGCGTGAGGTTGCCATCTGCCGCGAACTCACCAAGCTGCACGAGGAGGTCTTACGCGGGTCCGCTGCCCAGCTCGCCGAGGAGCTGCGTGCTCGCGGCGAGGTAAAGGGCGAGATTGCGCTGGTCATCGCGCCACCGAGCGAGGATGAGGAGGCCGGCATGGTGCCGGTTGGCGCCGCGGCAGCGGATCCCGACGAAGCCCTGCGCGAGGACATCCGTGCCGCGCTCGAGGAGGGGGAGCCCGCCTCCGCGGTGGCAAAGCGCCTGTCGCAGAAGTACTCGCGCCGCAAGCGCGATGTCTATGCCATGGTGCTCGATATGCAATAGATGGAGGATATCCAGCCCTTGCGCTAGAATCATCCCCTGTATGCAACGTTTTTCTGGAGGACAAACCCCATGGATCAAAGCAAGCCTTCGTTCTTTATCACGACGCCCATCTACTACGTCAACGCCGATCCGCACCTGGGCACGGCTTATTCCACCATCATCGCCGACGTCCAGGCTCGCTATCGTCGCTCTGCCGGCTATAACGTCAAGTTCCTGACTGGCATGGACGAGCACGGCGAGAAGGTCGCCGAGGCTGCAGCCAAGCACAACATGACGCCGCAGGAGTGGACCGACAGCCAGGCTCCGCACTTCAAGGAGCTTTGGAGCAAGCTCGAGATCTCCAACGACGACTTCATTCGTACCACCGAGCCGCGCCAGCATCACGCCGTGCAGTATCTGTGGGAGCGCATGAAGGAGTCCGGCTACCTGTATAAGGGCAGCTACGACGGCTGGTATTGCGTGCCTGACGAGACCTACTTCACCGATACGCAGGTCCAGAAGGGCGACGAGGAGTACGGCAGCGTCGGCCAGCACCTGTGCCCCGACTGCCACCGTCCGCTTGAGCGCGTGCAGGAGGAGTCCTACTTCTTTAAGCTTTCCGCTTTCCAGGACAAGCTGCTCAAGCTCTATGACGAGCACCCCGATTTTGTTGAGCCTGCGTTCCGCATGAACGAGGTGCGCAGCTTTGTCGAGGGCGGCCTTAACGACCTTTCCGTGAGCCGCACGAGCTTTGACTGGGGCATTCAGGTCCCGTTTGACGAGGGTCACGTGACCTACGTGTGGTTCGATGCGCTGCTCAACTATATGACGGCTGTCGGCTACGGTGTCGATACCGATGAGGCCCGTGCCGAGCTAGCCTATCGCTGGCCCGCGCAGTTCCATATTGTGGGTAAGGATATCATCCGCTTCCACTGCGTCATTTGGCCCGCCATGCTCATGGCCATCGGCGAGGCCCTGCCCGAGCACGTCTTTGCCCACGGCTTCCTGACCGTGCGCAATGCCGAGACCGGCAAGGCCGAGAAGATGTCCAAGAGCCGCGGCAACGCCATCGCTCCGCAGGACGTTATCGACATGCTGGGCGTCGAGGGCTATCGCTATTACTTTATGACCGACGTGGTGCCCGGCACCGACGGCGCCATCAGCTTCGAGCGCATGGAGCAGGTCTACAACGCCGACCTGGCCAACAGCTGGGGTAACCTTATCTCGCGTTCGCTCAACATGAGCGGCAAGTACTTTGACGGTTGCGCGCCCGCCAAGCCCGCATCGTTCGATGCGTTCGACAACCCGCTGGCAAAGATTGCCGATGGCCTGGTCGATCGCTACATGGCCAAGATGGACGTGCTCGATTACGGTGGAGCTAAGGACGAGGTCATGGAGCTCATCCACGCTGCCAACCACTACATCGAGGACTCCGAGCCCTGGGCGCTTGCCAAGGACGAGGCCAAGGCTGACGAGCTGGCATTTGTGATCTACAACCTGCTCGAGGCCATCCGCATTGCCGCTCACCTGCTGATGCCGCTCATGCCCCAGACTTCTGCCGAGGCCCTGCGCCGCCTGTCCTGCGAGGACGAGGCCGCGAGCGACGACCTCAAGGGCATTTGCGCTTGGGGCCTGCTTGCCGGTGGTCAGCCCGTCGAGAAGGGCGAGCCGCTGTTCCCGCGTCTGGGCTAAGCCGCTGCGCGCCATATCGGCAATTTGCTGTTTAGATGTAAGGGCATGGCCGCAACGGTCCGTGCCCTTTTGTTTCAAGACGCCGCCACCATGCTAAGGAGGCAACCATGACAACTTCGCCTTTGGCAAACCCCACGGCCACCAGGGAGCTGCTAGAGGAGTTTGGCCTTGCGACCAAGCATCGCCTGGGCCAGAACTTTCTAATCGACAATCATGTGATCGAGCGTATCTGCGAGCTTGCCGAGCTTGCAGGTGACGAGCGCGTACTCGAGGTGGGTCCGGGTTGCGGTACGTTGACACTTGCGTTGCTGCAGGAGGCGGCGTGCGTTACGTCCATTGAGGCCGATCCTGAGCTCGAACCGGTGCTCGACGCCCACGCCGCCGACTATGCCAACTTCCGCTTTATCATGGGCGACGCGCTTAAGGTGGGCCCGGAGCAGATTGAGCAGGCTGCCGGCGGCGAGCCCACGGTATTTGTCGCGAACTTGCCCTATAACGTGGCAGCGACGATCATCCTGCAGTTCTTCCAGACGATGCCCGCGCTCAAGCGTGCCGTCGTCATGGTGCAAAAGGAGGTTGCCGATCGCATTGCCGCAACGCCCGGTAACAAGACCTATGGCGGCTACACGGCAAAACTCGGCCTGTACGCGCAGGTGACGGGTCGCTTTGAGGTGCCGCCGCGTTGCTTTATGCCGGCGCCGCACGTGGACTCGGCCGTCGTGCGTATCGACCGTGTTGACGGCGTGGTGCCCGAGGGGCTCGATCGCGAATTTATGGCCCGCGTGATTGATGCTGCATTTGCTCAGCGTCGCAAGACCATCCGCAATTCCATGAGCGCCAACGGCTTTGCCAAGGACGTGCTCGATGCTGCCTTTGAGGCTTGCGGTATTGCACCCACCACGCGCGCCGAGACGCTTGATGTTGCTGACTTTGTCCGTCTGGCCCAGGAGCTAATCCATGACGCTTAATGCCGAACGCGTGACGTTTACCAAGAAAAAGAAGACGGTTGCTTGTCCCGTGCCCTTGGCGCCGCTTGCCGACACGCATGCACATCTGCTTTCGTTCTGGGGCAAGGATGTGCCCGAGACGCTCCTGCGTGCCAAAGCGGCGGGCGTCGACCTGTTGGTGACGATGCTCGACCCCATCGCCGACAAGCGCAGCGTGACGGACTATAGCGACTGGCTGACGCGCGAGATTCTGCCGATGCAGGATATCCCGCAGATCAAGTATCTTGCCGGCGTGCATCCGTATGGCGCGCCGGACTATGCCGACGACGTTCACGCACAGGTCGTTGCCGCACTCGATGATCCCTTATGCGCCGGTATTGGCGAAATCGGTCTGGACTACCACATGGACTATGACGACGATATCGCGCCGGCACCCCATAACGTGCAGATTGACTGCATGGCGCGCCAGCTCGAGCTTGCCGTGTGCCGTAACGTGCCGGTGGAGCTGCATCTGCGTCACGAGGACACGGACCAGGAGCGCACCTCGCACGTGGACGCCTACAACGTGCTTCGAGAGGTGGGCGTGCCCCAGGCCGGTTGTGTGCTGCACTGCTTTGGCGAGGACCGCGCCACGATGGAGCGCTTTGTGGAGCTGGGTTGCTATATCGCCTATGGTGGCGCGGCCACCTTTAAGCGCAACGACGACGTGCGCGAGGCATTTGCGGCAACCCCACTCGATCGAATTATGTTCGAGACGGATTGCCCGTATATGGCTCCGGAGCCCATCCGCGGTCTTGAATGCGAGCCCGCAATGATCTCCATTACGGCAAACGCGCTGGTTAACGACCGTGTCGATCGCACTGGTGAGGATGCTGAGGCAATCGCGCGAGCAGCTTGGGAAAATGCCTGCAAACTTTTTCAAAAATAGTTCTTGCGTTCGCGATGGCGCTCCGTTATTCTAATTCCTGCACGCGGGCGTGGCGGAATTGGCAGACGCGTACGGTTCAGGTCCGTATGGGGGCAACCCCATGAAGGTTCAAGTCCTTTCGCCCGCACCATTGAATGAAAGAGCTCCCAGCAATGGGAGCTTTTTTGTTATGGGCCCATCGCAGGGACTTGAACCTGTGAAGGAGCGAGCGTCAAGAAAACGCGGAGCGTTTTTAGCGAGCTGGCGAGTCCGCCGGCAGGCGGGCGAAGCCGGTGCGGATCCGCGAAGCGGATACGCGGACGTCCTTTCGCCCGCACCATTAAATGAAAGAGCTCCCAGCAATGGGAGCTTTTTTGTTATGCACGATCTCCTTGGACGGGTATCCTAATGCCAACGTGTGCCTATCAGAGGAGAGACCATGCTGTTTTCCGGTATCATCGCTGCCCTTACGAGCCTCTTGTTTCCCATCATCATTTTGTTGCTCCTGCTCCCCAACGCCTGTTATGTCGTTGAACAGCAGCACGCCGTAATCATCGAGCGCTTGGGTAAGTTTAACCGTATCGTCAACGCGGGCTTCCACGTGAAGGTGCCCGTGATCGACCGCAAGGCCGCCACGGTGAGCCTGCGCACCATGAAAAACGGTTTTGGCATCGACGTTAAGACCCAGGATAACGTGACCATCGGTCTTGAGGTCTCCGCTCAGTACCACGTGAGCTACGACATGGGCGCCGGCCCGGCAGATTCGGGCATCTACAAGAGCTACTACATGCTGCAGGAGCCCGTCGACCAGATGCGCGACTTCATCACCGATGCCCTGCGCTCCTCCATCCCCGTCTACACACTCGATGAGGTCTTTGCCAAGAAGGATGACATCGCCAAGGATGTCAACGCTACCGTTTCCGAGCAGATGGCCGCCTACGGCTTCACCCTCGTGTCGACGCTCATCACCAAAATCGCACTGCCGACCGAGGTTGAGAACTCCATGAACGACATCAACGCCGCCCAGCGCAAGCGCGCTGCCGCGCAGGAGCTCGCCGAGGCCGACCGCATCAAGCGCGTCACCGAGGCGACCGCCGAGGCCGAGGCGATGGAAAAGGCAGGCGAAGGCATCGCCAACCAGCGCAAGGCCATCGCGCTGGGCATCAAGGATTCGCTCGAGATTATCCAGGAGACGGGCGTCGGTAACGACGAGGCCAACCAGCTGTTTATGTTTACGCAGTGGTCCGAGATGATGACGGAGTTCGCACGTACGGGCAAAAACTCGACGGTCGTGCTGCCGAGCGACTTTTCGCAGTCGGCCTCGATGTTCGAGCAGATGCTGGCCGCCGGCAAAGTTCAAAACGATTCGAAGGAGTAGGCGCGCGTGAAATACACCGTCGTTTGTGTTGGTAAGCTCAAGGAGCGCTTTTGGAAGGACGCGTGCGCTGAGTACACCAAGCGCCTGGGTGCCTATGCCAAGGTTGATATCCGCGAGGTGGCCGATATCGACCCGGCTAAGGCGGGCGGCGTGGATGCTGCGCGTGACAAGGAGGGGGCGGCGATTCTTGCTGCCTTGCCGTCTCGAGCGCATGTGATCTTGCTGGCCATTGAGGGCAAGGAGCGTTCGAGTGAGGAGCTCTCGGCGAGGCTCGACGATCTTATGCTGCGAGGCAGTAGCGACATTGCCTTTGTAATCGGCGGTTCGGACGGCGTGAGCGATGACGTGCGCGCACGAGCCGACGAGATGCTCAGCTTTGGACGCATTACCTTGCCGCATAACCTGGCGCGTGTGGTGCTGCTAGAGCAGATTTACCGTGCCTGCAAGATCAGTCGTGGCGAGCCGTATCACAAATAGGTCAGCAATACGAAACAATGGCGTGGGACAATAGCTTTCGTTTTTGAAGAGCGTGTCTGAGAGGACTATGAGATATGAAGATTGGGTTTGTCGGTTTTGGCAATATGGCGAGCGCTATGGCCGATGGCTGGATCGCTGCCGGTGTAGCTGCGAGCGACATGTGCGCCTGCGCGGGTCGCTACGACGCACTGGTTGAGCGCTGCGAGGCGCGCGGCATGGTCGCCTGCCACGATGCCGCCGAGGTTGTCGCCGCATCCGATATCGTGGTCGCTGCGGTCAAACCGTACATGATCGAGAAGATATTCGCCCCGCTCAAGGATGCTCTTGCCAAAAAGGTCGTTCTGTCGGTTGCCTGGACCTGGGACAGTGCCAAGTGGGAGCAAGTCCTGCCGGGCGTCGCGCATATCTCGACGGTGCCCAACACGCCGGTTTCGGTGGGCGAGGGCGTCATCGCTTGCGAGAAGGCTTCCACGCTTAGTGATGAGCAGAGCGCCGTGGTGCTTGATCTGCTTGGCAAGCTCGGTGCGGTGGTCGAGCTTGATACGAGCCTGCTGTTCGTGGGCGGCACGGTGGGTGGTTGCGCTCCGGCATTTGTCGCTATGGCAATCGAGGCCCTGGGCGATGCGGCGGTCAAGCACGGTATCCCGCGTGCCGATGCCTATCGCATTGTGAGCCAGATGGTGCTAGGTACGGCAAAGTTGCAGCTTTCAACTGGTCAGCATCCTGCGGCGATGAAGGATGCCGTATGCTCGCCCGGTGGCGCCACCATCAAGGGCGTCGTTGCGCTCGAGGACGCCGGCATGCGCAGTGCCCTGGTCAAGGCAATCGACGCAACTCTCCAGTAAAACCTGCCATTTAGGGACAGGTTTATTTTGGCAGGTTTTTCCTGCGGTTTTGTCGTATGTGCGAAAAGCGCCCCGCAACCGGATTGTTACCGGTTGCGGGGCGCTTGCGTTTGCCCAGATAAAACCGACCAAAATAAACCTGTCCCTTTTTGGCAGGTTAGTCCCAGAAGCTGTCTTCCTCATCCTCGGACTTGGGTCCGCGGTCGACGTACATCTTATGGGTACGCTTCTCCATTACAAAGGCAAGAATCGCAAATAACAGGATGCCGCCGGCGAAAAGGATGGCAAAACCGGTGCGGGTGCCAAACAAAAAGGAAAAAACTGCGTCCATTGGGTGCCTTCTTGCGTAGTTGAGTTGGGTCGTAAACGCTCATAAGTATATACTTGCCCATACATGTACAAGGTTGCAACCTAAATGGAATGTATATCGCCGGAGGATCTAATGCTTGATATCAAGTTTGTTCGCGAGAACCCCGATGCCATCGATGTCGCCATGGCTAACCGCCAGACGTCTTGGGATCGCGAGAAGTTCTTTGAGCTCGACGACGAGCGCCGTGCCGTCATCACCGAGGTCGAGGAGCTCCAGGCTACGCGCAATGCCGAGTCCAAGAAGATCGGCGCCCTGATGAAGGAGGGCAAGAAGGACGAGGCCGAGGCCGCCAAGGAGGCCGTGCGCGCCGTCAACGAGAAGATTGACGGTCTGGCCGAGCGCCGTACTGCTCTCGAGCAGGAGCAGTACGACTTCATGGCTCACCTGCCCAACATTCCTTGCGAGGCCACGCCGTACGGCAAGGACGAGGACGAGAATATTGAGCGCCGTCGTTGGGGCACCCCGCGCGAGTTCGACTTCGACTTTAAGCCGCATTGGGATCTGGGCACCGATCTGGACATCCTCGACTTCGAGCGCGGCAACAAGCTCTCCGGCAGCCGTTTTACCGTTCTCGGTGGCGCTGGCGCCCGCCTGGAGCGCGCCCTCATCAACTTCTTCCTCGATACGCATACCAGCCGTGGCTTTAAGGAGTGGTGGCCGCCCATCGTCGTCAAGCGTCAGACCATGTTTGGCACGGGTCAGCTGCCCAAGTTCGAGGACGACGCCTATCACGTCTCGGGCGACAACTTCCTGATCCCCACCGCCGAGGTCGTGCTTACCAACCTGCACGCCGGCGAGGTCCTCGATGCCGACACTCTGCCGCGTCGCTACACCGCCTTCACCCCCTGCTTCCGCGAGGAGGCCGGTTCCGCCGGTCGCGATACCCGCGGCATCATCCGTCAGCACGAGTTCGACAAGGTCGAGATGGTCAAGTTCGCTAAGCCGGAGGAGTCCGACGAGGAGCTCGAGAGCATGACCGCCGAGGCCGAGTATCTGCTGCAGCAGCTGGGCCTTCCGTATCGCGTGATTAGCCTGTGCACCGGCGACTTGGGCTTCTCTGCCCGTCAGACCTACGACGTCGAGGTCTGGCTGCCGAGCTACAACGCCTACAAGGAGATCAGCTCCTGCTCCAACTGCGGCGACTTCCAGGCCCGCCGCGCCAACATCAAGTACCGCGACCCCGAGAACTTCAAGGGCTCGCGTTACCTGCACACCCTTAACGGTTCCGGCCTGCCGGCTGGTCGTACCATGGCTGCCATTCTGGAGAACTACCAGAACGCCGACGGCACCATCACGATCCCCGAGGTTCTGCGTCCTTACATGGGCGGTCTCGAGAAGATCGAGCCGGTCGCGTAACTTGGCTGCATAGGGGATATGCAAGGGCGCTCCTTCGGGGGCGCCCTATTTCGTGCGCAGGTCCATACCATGCCGTGCGGACAGCTCAATAGAAAACACACGAACAACTGTTCTGTATACAGCCATCTACCTGCTATGCTTTTGCTAAATAAGAGCGAGAGAAAGGGGACGCGATGGAGCTGTTTGATGATCGGGTGGTTTTGTTTGAGAGCGACGAGGGCGGGGAGTACCTGCTTGTGACGTGTGAGCCGTCTGGCATGGGTGGCCTGGTGGTTCGACAGACGAGCGAGGGGCCGTTGACGCAATGGTGCTTTGAGGAGTCGCCGCATGTGGTCGAGACCTTTGTGGCGCACGAAGGGCTTGTGGCCCTGGAGCACTTCTATGGGGTCCGGACATCTAACCAGGTTGCTCGCATGTTGAGCATCTCGTTTGCCGATAATGATTGTGCCCAGCGGGTGAGATCGCTCCTGAGGGAACTTGATGCTAAGTTTGACGTGATCGAAAAGCCAATCGATCGTACGGGGAACGACGGTATATGCGGAGCAGCATGACAAAACTGCGTTCCACAAAAAAGTTTGAGATTGTGCTTGACTCCAATAAGCTAAAGTGGTTTTATATGTCTTGCGCTGCGGCGTTACCTCAGCTGGATAGAGGGTCTGACTACGAATCAGAACGTCATAGGTTCGAATCCTATACGCCGCACCAATCGAACTTAAAGCCTCCGGTAACGGGGGCTTTTCTTTTTCGGAAACCATGCATGGATTCGAACCTCGGTCGAGGCGCGAGCGTCAAGAAAACGCGGAGCGTTTTTAGCGAGCGGGCGAGGACGCCGGCAGGCGGGCGAAGCCGGTGCGGATCCGCGCAGCGGATGCGCGGAATCCTATACGCCGCACCAATCGAACTTAAAGCCTCCGGCAACGGGGGCTTTTCTTTTACGTAAGCACCGCATGGATTCGAACCTCGGTCGAGGCGCGAGCATCTTAATCATCACTTCGTAAAATTTTTCCAAATTGTCGCTTGACCCATCGAGGGGTCACGTGCATAATAATCCGTGCGTTGCGGCGTTACCTCAGCTGGATAGAGGGTCTGACTACGAATCAGAACGTCATAGGTTCGAATCCTATACGCCGCACCAATTGATTTTAAAGCTCCCGGCAACGGGAGCTTTTCTTATATCGCGATGCGTCGAAGATCGCATCAAGTGGTCTAAATGAGTAAAAATCAAATTCAATAACTTTTTTCGAAAAATGCTTGACCTTTATTCAGTCGATGTGCATAATAATCAACAAGTCGCGGCGTTACCTCAGCTGGATAGAGGGTCTGACTACGAATCAGAACGTCATAGGTTCGAATCCTATACGCCGCACCATTTGAGATTAAAGCTCCCGGCAACGGGGGCTTTTCTTTTACGTAAACACCGCATGGATTCGAACCTCGGTCGAGGCGCGGGCGTAAAGAAAACGCGGAGCGTTTTTAGCCC
>JAGZUC010000003.1 GCA_018380195.1 Collinsella sp.
GGCGCCCCCGGGGCCCGGATGGGGCCTCGGGGGCGTTCGGCTAGCTGCGGGAACGGCCTGTCCGCCTAATGTGTTCGGCTGAGATCGGAAATCAACCACCCAGTCATTGGGGACGTTCTTAAACGACTAGTCATTCAAGAACGTCCCCAACGACTACATGAAAGCGCCCCCAAGCGAATGTGCTTGAGGGCGCCTCTTGCTTGACTAGCTTTCGATATAGTCCTTGAGCTTGCTGCTGCGGCTCGGGTGGCGAAGCTTGGCCAGGGTCTTGGACTCGATCTGGCGGATGCGTTCGCGCGTGACGCCAAACTCGCGGCCGACTTCCTCGAGCGTACGGGGATGTCCGTCGACAAGGCCAAAGCGCAGCTCGATAACCTTGCGCTCACGATCGGCAAGCGAATCGAGCACCTGGGTGAGCTGCTCCTGCAGCATGGAGAAGCTGGCCGCATCGGGCGGAACGATGGCCTGGGAGTCCTCGATAAAGTCGCCCAGCTGAGAATCCTCTTCCTCGCCGATGGGGGTCTCGAGCGACACGGGCTCCTGCGAGATCTTCTGGATCTCGCGGACGCGGTCGGCGCTCATGTCCATCTCGGCACCGATCTCCTCGGGGGTCGGGTCGCGACCAAGGTCCTGGAGAAGCTGGCGCTGCACGCGGACGAGTTTGTTGATGGTCTCGACCATGTGCACGGGAATACGGATGGTACGGGCCTGGTCGGCGATAGCGCGCGTGATGGCCTGACGGATCCACCACGTGGCGTACGTGGAGAACTTAAAGCCCTTCTGGTAGTCGAACTTCTCGACGGCGCGGATCAGACCGAGGTTGCCCTCCTGGATCAGGTCCAGGAACAGCATGCCGCGGCCGACATAGCGCTTGGCGATGGAGACGACCAGACGCAGGTTTGCGCTGATGAGCGCCTGCTTGGCTTCGAGACCGACGTTCTCAATGCGCGTAAGACGACGCATCTCGGCACGCGTGAGCTCGAGCTCACCGGCATCGGCAGCCTCGAGCTTCTCGGTGGCCTCAAGACCGGCCTCGATCTTCATAGCCAGATCGACCTCTTCGGAAGCGGTCAGCAGGTCGACCTTGCCGATCTCCTTGAGGTACATACGAACCGGATCGCCGGTCAGCATCACCGTGGAGGCATCGATGCCACGCACGCGGGAGCGTGAACGGGACGTGCGCACGGTGCGCTTCTTCTTGCTCTTGGAAGAACCCATCTCGGCGTCGGCCTGACGGGCCATCTTGAGCTCGTGATCGTCGAGCGAGCCGGAATCGTGCTCGTCGTCGTCATCGAAATCGTCAGTATCGGTATCGTTATCGTCATCGTCGACGTCCATGGAGGCGTCGTCGTTTCCGCTCGCGGAGATAATCTGGATGCCGCTGTTGCGCAGCGCGGAATACACCGCGGTGAGCTGCTCGTCAGAAACATCGATATCCTTCAGGGCGACCTGAATCTCGTCCTCGGTTACCGAAGTCCTGTTTGAGCCGTTGCCCATGAGCTTTGCAACGTAGGATTCCAGCCCAGTACCCGTGCTCTCAGTCTTTTTTGGCACAGATTCTCCCTTCATAGTCCACAGGACTCAATACTTTAGCACACACATAGGCGTCTATACCCAAAAAGAGGACTGGATATAGGCGAGAATACGCTGGTTGACCACAACATCTAGGCCTGTTCGGCGCCTGCGGCCTCCAGACCGATCAAACGGAACGGGTCCGCCACGCCGCCGATCGACTTTTGCAGCTCGCGTTGACGCTGCGAATCCTGCGCGGCCTGCACGGTCAGCGCGCGACGGGCTTCATCATCGAGCGAGCGGTCCTGGCGCAGCTTGGCCTGTGCGGCACGCATGCGGCGCTTGATGGTGTAGAGCTCGAGCGTATCGAGCATAAACACGATGTTCGTCTCGGTGGGGTGCTTGCTCGTCGCCGAGATGCGCCCGGCACTCACAAGCGTTGCCGCCTCGGGACACACCGAGCGCGCTGCATCCATGCAGGCCGCAGGATCGGTTCCCGGCGGCGTTGCCAGAACGGCCCATGCGATGGACTCGTGACGAGGGTCAACCCACTCGATAGAGCAGATGCGGTCGGCATACGTGCGGAACAGGTCGGGGTAGCTCGTAAGCATCGTCAACAGCTCGCGCTCCCCTGCCAAGGACTTGCGCTCAAGATCAGTAAGAACCATCGGCGCCGCCGCAGCCGGTGCGCCCGAACCGTCAGCCACAGGCACAGCACCCATACCATCAGGCACGTCGATCGGCGGAGGATCGTCGACGACCTCCACGGGCGCGGCACCGTAGGCATCGAGCGGGACATAGTCGTACGGCTCTTCTTCGACCGGAGCGGACACCGGCGGCGTCGCGCCCGATGCCCAAGCACCGCGAGATGCCCCCTGCGAACCAGACGTCCGACCGCCCGCGCTACCAGAGCGCTCGAGTTGCGCCCGCTGGCGTTCATAGTTCTGCTCACGACGTCGTTCCGCATCTTCGCGCTTGGCGACATCGCGAAACACGCGACCCGAACTCGCACGCACGGTCTCCAGATCCAAACCAAGCAGATCGGCAATCTGGATAAAGTACGTGTCAATCATATAGCTATCGCGCAGCGGATAGATAAGCGTCAGCGCATCCTCCAGCGCCTTGGCGCGACCGCCTGGCGTAGTGATGTCGCTCGACTCCTGCAGCGAACGGTAGACAAAGTCCATAAGCGGCTCGGCAGCGTCGATGCGCGCCTGCAGCTCCTCTCCGCCGTGCGCCGTGATGAACTCCATGGGGTCGTTGCCGTCGGGAAGCACCACGCAGCGCAGGTCCATCGAATCCTGCTCGATAAACTGAATCGCGCGGCGAGCGGCCTTTTGACCGGCGGCGTCGCCATCGAACATATATACAATGCGCTTGGCAAAACGGGTGAGCGTCTTAACGTGTTGTTCCGTCAGCGCCGTGCCCAGCGTGGCGACGACATTTTTGATCCCCGCCTCCCAGCAGGCGATGCAATCGGTATAGCCCTCCACCACGATGGCAGCATCCTGAGCAACGATAAACTCCTTGGCCCAGTTAAAGCCATAGAGGTTTCGCTTTTTATGAAACACGCTCGTCTCGGCAGTGTTGAGGTACTTAGGCTGGCCATCGCCCATGATGCGCCCGCCAAAGGCGATATTGTGACCCTGCTCATCAAAGATGGGAAACATCACGCGGTCGTAAAAGCGGTCCGCGAGCTGTCCGCGCCCGCGGCTCACGGCCACGTTGGCGTCAATCATCTCCTGCGGGGTAAAGCCCGCTTGAGACAGATGAGAAACCAATGCGTTGCGACCAGGCGCAAAACCCAGGCTGTAGCGTCGACAGACATCGCCACCCATACCGCGGCTGGCAAAGTACTCGCGCGGACGGCTGTCCTTACCGCGCATAAGCATGGTGTGGTAGAACTGAGCCGTCTCGGCGCACAGGTCATAGATGCGGGCACGCTTGGTGCCGCGATCGCGCTGTGCACCGGTATCGTGCAGTTCAATGCCCGCGCGATCAGCCAAATAGCGAATCGACTCGGGAAAACTCAGGTTCTCGCGCTTCATGATATAGGTAAAGACGTCGCCGCCCTCGCCGCAGCCAAAGCAGTGCCACACCTGCGTAGCAGGGATAATATGAAACGATGGGGTCTTTTCGCCATGAAACGGGCAGCAGCCCCAAAACTCATGGCCGCGAGGCTTAAGCTCAACCGTTTCCTGCACGATGGCAACCAGGTCCGATGCCGCGCGTACCTGATCTTTTTCCTCATCGCTAATCACGGATACTCACCCCCTGCTCACCCAAGTTATGACGGATATCGTCGATATTACCCTCGACGGTCGCGATAAGCTCATCCAGGGAATCGAACACGCGAGACGGACGCAGCCAGCGCGTAAACGCCAGCGACACGGAAGCGCCATACAGGTCGCCCGCATAGCCGATCAAGTTGGCCTCGAGATGCGCCGAGGCGGCATCATCGGCATAGGTCGGCGGCAGGCCGACGTTAACGGCAGCAGGCCATACGGTATCGTCGACCAGCACCAGACCCTCATAGACGCCATCGGCAGGCACTTGGATGCCTTCGGGCACCTGGATGTTTGCCGTGGGAAAGCCCATGTCGGAGCCCTCGTGACGGCCAGCCGCCACAACGCCGCGCAGCATATAGGGACGGCCGAGAAGCTCGGCAGCCAGCTCCACATGACCCTGACCCAGCTCATGGCGGACGCGCGTGGCGCAGACGGTCTGCCCGTTAACGCAGAGAAGGTCGTGACCGTAAACGTCAACCCCACGCTCAGTGCCCCAGGCGCGCATCTCGGCAACGCCCGAAGCCCCGCCGCGGCCGAGCCTAAAGTCGCTGCCTACACGAATGGAGCGAATGTCGATAACGCGCGACAACAGCGCCAGAAACCCGACATGATCGAGTGCCGCCACGGCGGGCGTAAAGGGAACGGCCACCACCGCATCGACCCCGGTTTGAGCCAGGGCATGCAGGCGGTCGGCCGTCGTCATCAATTTTTGAGCGGGCGACGGACTCACCACGACGTCCGGATCAGGATCGAAGGTGACCACGACCGCTTTGCTGCCGTGGGAACGTGCATCGCGAATAACCGCGTCGATCAGCTCTTGGTGCCCACGATGCACGCCATCAAACACGCCAATGGCGATCGACGCGGCACCCAAGAACTCGCACCCATCAAATGCATCGGCAAAAACGATACGGGCCTCGTCCAACTCACCCGCGAAAAAGATACGCGCGAGCTCGTGGGGCGCCAGCATCATCGAACACCGCCGATCACCTGCGGAAAGACATGCTCCATCACAAAGCGGCCGCCCTCGATTCGAGCAAGCGCCTTCAATCCACCATCGAGCACGAGCGCGAACGGCGCCTTCGACGCATCGAAGTCCGCAAGCGCGCGTTCAATGGGAATGCGGCGACCACAAAGCAGGTCGTCTGCAAGATTTCCCGGCAAATCGACACGCGTGGCACCAAGGGCGGCGATGGGATCCAGAGCGAAACCGGCAGCGGACTCGGCAGAGAGCTCCTCTACCGCATGACAGGCGCCAATGGAAACAACGCCGGAGGCCGTACGGCGCAGCGCGGAAATATGCGCAGCACTATCGCAGGCGCGACCAAGATCGCGAGCGAGCGCGCGAATGTAGGTGCCCTTGCTTACCGAAAACGCCACGGTCCAGACGCACGTTTCGCCCTCGCCGCTCACGGCGATCAGGTCGGCGGCATAGACCTCGACGGGGCGCGGGGGCAAGTCTACCGCATTGCCCTCGCGAGCACTCTTATAGGCGCGAACGCCATTGACCGAGATGGCCGAAAACGCCGGCGGCACCTGCATCTGCGGGCCAAGCATAGCGGCGAGCTGCTCACGGGCGTAAGCGAGATCGTGCAGCTCGGGGGCAACGGGCACCGTGCGGACGGCCTCGCCCTCCGCGTCATCGGTATTGGTCTCGACGCCAAACGAAATGTCGGCGACATAACTTTTGGTATCGAGAGTTAGCATGCCCAGCAGACGGGTCGCCTGGCCCACGCCCACCACCATGACACCCGAGGCCATGGGGTCGAGCGTACCGGCATGGCCGACGCGTCGCTCATGGAGGGCGCGTCGGCACTGCGATACCACGTCGTGAGACGTACAGCCCACCGGCTTATCGACGGCGAGCAGCATATTCAATTGAGAAGGCGTACGACGAGCCATGTACCATCCAAAATGTTAGAGCTCGACGGTCACCGAAGCGGGATCCTCCCCTACCAGCTCGGCCAGCATGGGAAGTGCCACGGCGAGCGTCTCGCGAATCGTTCCGTTGTTGGAAAAGCCGGCGGCGGCATGATGCCCGCCACCGCCAAAGTTGGCAGCGATCTCGGACACATCGAGGTCACCTTTGGAGCGCAGGTTGCCGCGCACCTTGGTATCGCCGTCGATGCCCTTTAGGAACAGACAGACCTCAACGCCCATCACCGAACGCACCACATCAACCAGGCCATCGCACTCGTCCGAAGTGACGCCGCAGGCCTCGAGGTCGCTCTGATACGCATAACTATACGCCACGCGACCGTGCGCCACTGTCTTGATGCGGCCCATAACGATGGACTTGAGATGCAAGAACTCTACGCGCATGCTCTGGTAGACCTCGAGCGCAACGCGCGCGGGGTCGGCACCGTGCGCGACCAGGCGCGAGGCGGCATGGAACGCAGTGGCATCGGCGTTTTGGTACTGAAAACGACCGGTATCGGTCACCAGGCCGCACAGCAGGCAGGTCGCAACGCCATCGCGAGCCACAATGCCGCAATTGTCCAAAAAGCGGTCGATGATCATGGCGCAGGCTGCGGCGCCGACGCACCTCAGGCTCAGCTCGGCAAATTCCTCACGCGCCGGATGATGATCGAAGCACACCACATGCGACGAGCGGCGGAGTACCTCGGCTGAGTTGTTCAGACGCTCGACGACCGGCACGTCCACCGAGATGAACAGGTCCGGATTGCCGGTATACGCAGATGCCGGCACCAGACGGTCGGCACCCTCCATAAAGCGGTAAATGCGCGGAACCGGGTCATCGTCTGCCAGCAGCAGGGCAATGTCCTTGTTGGGAAAAAACTTCATAAGCGAGAGGCCCAGACCCAGCACGGAGCCCAGGGCATCACCATCGGGAGACGTATGTCCCGAAATCGCAATGGAGGACGCATCCTCGATGAGCTCGAGGATGCGTCGCTGAATATCTGCAGACTCGCACGATGCGAGGTCGACGGAATTACTCATCTAAAGCTGCCTCCTGGGCGGCATCCGCTATGGGATAGCCGTCCTCGTCCTTTTCGACCGCAAGCGTGGCGGGAACGTTTTCCAGCGCACGCGTGATGCGCTCGGCCTCATCGGTCGAGCGATCGATGCGAAAATCGAGCTCGGGCGTGACGCGCCAATCGAGCGAGCGGGCCAACAGGCTACGGATGCGGCCCTTGGCGCTGGCGAGCGCCTCCATGACCTCGTCGTAGCGGCTCGCGTCGCACGACACGTACACGCGCGCGAACGAACGGTCCACCGCGACCTCGACCGCGGTCAGGGTGACCAGGTCGAGACGCGGATCGGAAACCTCAAAGAGCAGGATATAACCGAGCTTCTCGCGAAGCTGCTCGCCCAGACGGCGGGTTGCCTGCGTTTGCTTCATAGCGCTACCCCCTACTCGGTACGGGCAACCTGGTCGATGCGGTAGCCCTCAATGGTGTCGCCAGGCTTGATGTCCTGGAAGTTCTCCAGGCCAATGCCGCCCTCGGAACCGCTCTTGAGGCTCTTGGCCTCGTCCTTGTAGTGGCGCATCGAGGCGATCTTGCCGTTGAAGACCACGATGCCGTCGCGCACCAGGCGCACGGAATCGGTCGCGGCGATCTCGCCCTCTTCGACGCGGACACCGGCGGCGATACCGACTTTGGGCACCTTGAAGGTGTCCAGGACGGTCGCGGTACCCGTGGCGACCTCGACCTCGGTGGGCTTGAGCATGCCGATACGGGCGGCGTCGAGCTCCTCGAGGCACTTGTAGATGACGTCGTAGCAACGGATCTCGACGCCCTCGCGCTCGGCGGCGGAGCGGGCCTTACCGTCGGGACGGACGCCAAAGCCGATGATGATGGCGTTGGAGGCGTCGGCCAGGACGACGTCGGTCTCGTTGATGGCGCCAACGGCGGAGTGGATCGTGTTGATGCGAACCTCGGACTGATCCATCTTGTCGAGCGAGTCCTGAAGGGCCTCGATAGAGCCCTGGACGTCGGCCTTGATGATCAGGTTGAGCTCCTTGACCTCGGCGTCGGCGATGGTCTCGAAGAGGTTCTCGAGCGTGACGTGCTTGACGCGGCTCTGCTCCTCGATACGGGCCTTGAGCGAACGCTCGTCGGCAAGGGCGCGAGCCTCGCGCTCGTCCTCGAACACGCGGAACTCGTCACCGGCGTTGGGCACGGACTGCAGACCCAGGATCTCGACAGCGTCGGAGGGACCGGCCTCGGTGACGGCGCGACCCTTGGGGTCGAGCATGGCGCGGACGCGGCCGTAGGTAAGGCCAGCGACCAGCGTATCGCCTACGTGCAGGGTACCGCGGGTCACGAGCACGGTAGCGACCGAGCCGCGGCCCTTGTCGAGCTTGGCCTCGAGGACGTTACCGGAGGCAAAGGTGTCCGGGTTGGCCTTGAGCTCGAGCACGTCGGCCTGGAGCAGCACGGTCTCCAGAAGGTCGTCGATACCGATCTTCTGCTTGGCCGAGATGTTGACGAACATGTTCTGTCCGCCCCACTCCTCGGGGATGACGCCGTACTCGGTGAGCTCCTGGCGCACGCGGTCGGGGTTGGCGCCGGGCTTATCGATCTTGTTGACGGCAACGACGATGGGAACGCCGGCGGCCTTGGCGTGGTTGATCGACTCGACGGTCTGGGGCATGACGCCGTCGTCGGCGGCGACGATCAGGATGACGATGTCGGTCACCTTGGCACCACGGGCACGCATGGCCGTAAAGGTGGCATGACCCGGGGTATCGATGAAGGTGATCTTGCGGTCGTTGATCATGACCTGCGAAGCGCCGATGGCCTGCGTAATGCCGCCCGCCTCGCCGGCAGCAACGCCGGTGTGACGGATGGCGTCGAGCAGCGACGTCTTGCCGTGGTCGACGTGGCCCATGACGGTGACGACCGGGGCACGCGGCTTAAGGTCGGCGGGATCGTCGTAGAACGAGAAGGTGTTCTCCTCCTCGGGGGTGATGATCTTGATCTGACGGCCCAAGTCGTCAGCAACGAGCTCGACAAGGTCGTCGGACATGGACTGCGTCATGGTAAGCGGCGTACCCAGCAGGAACAGGCGCTTGATGATGTCGTTGGCCGGAACGTCGAGTGCCTCGGCAAGCTCCTGGACGGTAACGCCCTGGGAGACCTTGATGGCGTCGAGGTCCTCGGGGTTCACGCCCTGGGCCAGCGCCTCCTCTATCTTGCGCTCCTCCTGAGCCTTGGCAGCCTCGCGCTCGCGCTTCTCCTTGCGCTTCTTGCGGCGACCGGTGGACTCACGAGAGGCCTCCTCGACGGCAGCACGAGCCTCCTCGAGCACCTTCTCGCGGCTGTACTCCTCGGCCTCGCGAGCCATGCGGCTGTAGTGGTCCTCTTCGTTGTTGTGACCGCCCTTGCGCTTCTTGCCCTTGCCCTGCTTATCGGGGTTGGGGAAGTCCATGCCGGCAGCGACGTTGTTGCTGGCGTTGGTGCGATGGCTGTGCGGACGGCTCTCGGAGGCGTTGCGCTCGGAGTTGTTGTCGGAGGCGTTGCGATCGTTGCGACGGCCACCGCGGCGGTCGTTGTTGCCGCCACGACGGTTACCGCGCTCGGCGGCGCGCTCGGCCTTGGCCTTGTCTTCGGCGTCCTTCTTCTCCTTGAGCACGGTCTCCTGTGCTGCGATCTGGTCGAGCAGCGAACGGAAGCGCGAACCGGAGTCGGAAGCGGGAACGGCGCGGCGCTGGGCCTCGCGGGCAGCCTCCTCCTTCTCGCGGGCAAGGCGCTCCTGCTCGGCCTTCTTCTTGGCCTCGGCCTCGGCGCGGGCAGCCTCCTCGGCAGCCTGGGCTGCGGCAAACTGGCGGCGCTCCTCCTCGCGCGCCTTCTCGGCGGCGATGCGCTCGCGCTCGGCCTCGGCGGCGCGTGCGGCCTCCTCGGCGGCAGCTGCCTGCTCCTCGGCCTGTTTGGCGGCCTCGACTTCCTGAGCGCGGGCCTCGATTACAGAGGCGAGCTGCTTGCGGACCATGGCGACATAGGCGTCCTCCAAGGTGGAGGAAGCGGACTTAGCGGGAATCTTCATATCGGCGAGATGACCCATCAGTTCCTTGGAGGTCATGCCGAACTCTTTGGCCAGGGTGGACACACGGACTTTTGCCATATGACTTCACCTACCCTTTCTGGCACCTTGGGTGCCTAGAGACTGAACGAGCGTGGGAGACGCGCGGGGACCCGCCCGGCGCGACCGCGCGCTAGATCAGGTCCTCCGCATCATCGAAGGCGTCGGTGTCGTGGACACCGCAGAAACGGGAGCCGGGACGAGCCTGGTTGCGGCACTGGATGCCGTCCTCGGACACATACTCGCAGCGGCGGACGTCCTCGTCCTCCTCGTCACCGATCAGGTCGGCGGCGGGCTCCTCGTGAACGGGAACGTTCTTGAGGATGTCGGCGGCAAGGGTCTCGGACTTAATGTCGATGTGCCAGCCGGTCAGGCGCGCGGCGAGGCGGGCGTTCTGGCCCTCCTTGCCGATGGCGAGGGACAACTGGTCGTCGGGCACGATGACGCCGGCGTAGGCCTTCTCCTCGTCGATGAGGACGCGGGTGACCTTAGCGGGCGACAGGGCGTTGGCGACGTAGACGGCAGGATCGGCATCCCACAGGATGACGTCGACGCGCTCGCCACGGAGCTCGCCCACGACAGCGCGAACACGGCTGCCCTTGGGGCCAACGCAGGCGCCCACGGGATCCAGACGGTCGTCGAGCGAGTGGACGGCGACCTTGGAGCGCTGACCGGGCTCGCGGGCGATCGACTTGATCCGGACGGTGCCCTCATAGATCTCGGGCACCTCCTGCTCAAACAGACGACGCATGAGCTCGGGGTGGGTACGGGAGATGACAATCGGCGGACGGCTGTGCTCGCCACGAACCGGCTGCAGGTTGGAGTTGGGGTCGCGAACGTCGATGATCACGGCCTTGATGTGCTGGTTGTGCAGGTAGCGCTCGCCCATCGGACGCTCGTTGCGCTCGTTCTCGTAACGGCGCTGGTCGAAGTGCGGAAGCTCGGCCTCGACGCCCTCACGAATCTTGACGATCGTGAAGTCGGGCGTGGACTGCAGCACGGTACCGCTGATGAGGTCACCGATGCGGCCGGAGAACTCCTCGTAGATCTGCTCGCGGGCGGAGTTGCGCACGATGGCGTTGATCTCGGCCTTGGCGTGCTGGGCGGCGATGCGGCTCGTGTTCTTGGGGGTGACGTCGATCTCCTCGAACTCGGTGAAGTTGCCTTCCTCGTCCATGGAATCGTCAATCGGCTCCAGACGGTAGACGTAGATCTTGCCGGTGGTGCGGTCGATGGTCACCTTGGCGCCCCACTCAAGATGCAGGATCTCGGCATAGCTCTTGGCGAGCGACTGCTCCAGGCGGTCGATCAGGTAGAGCTGGTCGATGTGCTTCTCCTGGCAAAGCTCCATCAGGGCGGACATCATGTCGGATGCTGCCATCTTACTTTCCTTCCTTCGCGGGCTTGAAGTCGTAGGTGGGCTTCAACTTGCACTTTTTAACATCAGAGAAATCGAGGGTGACGGACTCGCCGTCCTCGAGCTCGAGGGTCACGTTCGCCTCGGTGGCGGCGGCAATCTTGCCGGCGTACTTGCGACGGCCCTCGGTGGCGGTGGAGGTGAGCTCACAGTTCTCGCCCACAAAGCGGGCAAAGTCGCACGGGCGGCGCAGCGGGCGCGCCATGCCAGGGCTCGACACCTCGAGCGTATAGCTCGAAGAGATGGGGTCGAGCTCCTCAATCACATCGCCGACCCACTTGGTGTTGGCCGTGACGTCGTTGAGCGACAGGCTCTGACCCTCGGCACCCTCGATACGCACGCGCACGCAGGGGGCCTTGGTGGCACCCACGAGCTCGACGTCGACGATGTCGACATCGTGCTGGGGAGCGACGGCCTCGAGCGCGTTGATGATCGCCTGCTCGGTCTTGGTCTTGACCATTGCGGCACCTCCATCCATACAAAAAAGAAGCGGGGCCGAAACCCCACTTCTTTCAATTACAACTTCATTTGCAAGCAAACTATATCAATACCTGCGAAAACGTGCAAGCACAACCCAAACGCGCAGGTCAGCGTGAGCACAGGTTCTCCACAAGAAATGGATAATTGGGTGTTGTCACAAGTATCCATATCCAAAAAGAGGGGCGACTCCCTGCGGAATCGCCCCTCGCTTTTTCATGTCAGCTATGCGCGCAGCGCTTACTTGACCACTAGGTTGACCAGCTTGCCGGGCACGCAGATGGCCTTGACGACCGTTTTGCCCTCAAGCCACTTGGCGACGGCGGCCTCGGCGGCAGCCTGCATCTCCTCGTTGGAGGCATCGCGGGCCACTTCGATGCGACCGCGAACCTTGCCGAGCACCTGGACCACGATCTGCACCGTGTCCTCGATGGACTCGGCCAGGTCGAACTCGGGCCAGGCAGCGGTGTAGGCATTGCCCTCGCAGCCGAGGGCCTCGTGCCACAGCTCGTCGGCCCAGAACGGGCAGATGGGGGCAAGGACGCTCACGATGTCCTTGGCCACGCCGTAGCACAGGGCCTTGTCGCGGTCAGCACCCTCGGTGGCGTTGAGGTAGGCGCTCGCCGCGTTGACGAGCTCCATGACGGCCGAGATCGCGGTGTTGAACTGGCCGCGATCGAAATCCTCGGTGCACTTGGCGATGGTGCGGTGACGCTCGCGATAGAGCTTCATCGCAACCTCGTCGAGCGCGGACTTGTCGAAGGCCACGCTGGCGTCGCCGGACTGGACGAGCTGCCAAACGATACGCCAGGCGCGCTTGATGAAGCGGTTGGCGCCCTCAACGGCCTTGGGATCCCAGTCGAAGTCCTTCTCGGGCGGGGCGATAAACAGAATCGCCAAACGCATGGTGTCGGCGCCGTAGGGCTCGATGACCGAGCTCGGGGGCACGACATTGCCCTTGGACTTGGACATGGTATCGCCGTTCTCGTCCTTGACCATGCCCTGGCACAGCAGGTTGGTGAAGGGCTCGTCCACGCTCAACAGACCCAGGTCGCGCAGCGCCTTGGTAAAGAAGCGGCTGTAGAGCAGGTGCAGAATGGCATGCTCGATGCCGCCGATGTAGTTATCGACGGGCATCCAACGGTCGGCAGCCTCGCGGGAGAAGGGCAGCTCGGTGTTGTGCGGATCGGTATAGCGCAGGTAATACCAGCTGGAGCAAGTGAAGGTGTCCATGGTATCGGTCTCGCGCTTGGCCGGGCGACCACAGACCGGGCAGGTGGTCTCGTAGAACTCCTTGCACTCGGCGAGGGTCTCGCCGGCGCCCAGGTCAAGATTCTCGGGCAGCGTGACCGGCAGCTGATTCTCGGGCACGGGCACGATGCCGCAGTGCTCGCAGTGGATGGCCGGGATGGGGTTGCCCCAATAACGCTGGCGGGAAATGAGCCAGTCGCGCAGACGGAACTCGACCTTACGACGACCGCAGCCCATGGCCTCGAGGTCGGCCACGATTGCAGCCTCGCCCTCGGAGTGCTTGCCGCCGCGCATACCGGTGTACTTGCCGGACTGGACGAGCGTGCCCTCGGCAGCGTGGGCGCAATCCCAGTCGACAGTCTCGGCATGGAAGGTATCGATGGTCTCACCGTTGGCCTCGACGGCAGCGTGGTCATCGTCGTCCAGGATGATCGGCACGATCGGCAGGTCGTACTTACGGGCAAACTCAAAGTCGCGCTGGTCGCCGCAGGGAACAGCCATGACGGCACCGGTGCCGTAGTCGGCAACGACATAATCGGCAACCCACACGGGGACCTTCTCGCCGTTGACGGGGTTTACCACATAGCGGCCCGTAAAGGCGCCGTGCTTCTCGAGGGTGCCCTGGGCACGCTCGACGGCGGAGATATGCTTGGAGTCCTCGACGATCTTGGTCACGGCTTCCTCGTACTCCGTGCCCTCAACGAGCTCGTGCAGACGAGCGTACTCGGGGGCCAGGACAAAGAAGGACACGCCAAAGAGTGTATCGGCACGTGTGGTGAAGACGGTGATCTTGCCCTCGTCGCCCTCGATGGGCTCGCCATCCTTGTCGCACAGGGTAAAGTCGACCTCGGCGCCCTCGGAGCGACCGATCCAGTTAGCCTGCATCTGCTTGACGCGCTCAGGCCAGCCGGGGAGCTTCTCCAGATCATCGAGCAGCTCCTGGGAGTACTCAGTGATCTTGAAGTACCACTGCTCAAGGTCGCGCTTCTCGGGCTCGGTGCCGCAGCGCCAGCACTTGCCCTCGGTGACCTGCTCGTTGGCCAAAACGGTCTTGCAAGTGGGGCACCAGTTGACCGGGTTCTTCTTACGGTAGACCAGGCCCTTTTCCCACAGCTTCTCAAAGATCCACTGACCCCAACGGTAGTAGTCGGGGCTGCAGGTCTTGACCATGCGATCCAGATCGTAGGAAAAGCCCATGCGCTTCATCGTGGCGAGCGCCTGGTCCATGTTCTTATACGTCCAGGCGGCAGCCTGCGTGTTGTGCTTGATGGCAGCGTTCTCGGCGGGCAGGCCAAAGGCGTCAAAGCCGATGGGGTGCAGCACGTCGTAGCCGCGCATACGGGCCTGACGGGCCATGGCATCGCCGATGGTGTAGTTGCGCGCGTGGCCCATGTGCAGGTCGCCCGACGGATACGGGAACATCTCGAGCACGTACTTCTTGGGCTTGCTGGCGTCGGTGTCGACCGCGAAGAGGTTGGAGTCCTCCCAGGCCTTCATCCACCGGGACTCAATGGCCTGCGCGTCGTAGGCAGGGATCTCATCCTTATGATCTGTGCAATCGCACATATCAGCTCCTTTGTTAGCTGGGTTGGGGCGGGGCGTTCTTACCTTTACTCGCTGCTGCGGACAGTCCTGCTCGCACGAAGAGCACATTAAGTGCTCTTCGGCTCGTGCGGAACTTGCAGCGAGCAAAGGTAAGAACGCCCCGCCACATCGTTAACTCGCATGATGATAGCAAATACGACAAGCGAGATGCCTGCAACTTGCAGGCATCTCGCTTTATCTAAATAACGTAGTTGATACTCAACCTTTATGTGCAGCTCTTATCTTAGCGGTAGGACACAGACTGCTGAGAGTCTTTCACGACAACGTCGTGGGCGCCGCCTTCGACGATGGAGGTGGAGCTGACCAGGGTCAGGCGTGCCTTTTCCTGGAGCTCGGGGATCGAGAGGGCGCCGCAGTTGCACATCGTGGACTTGACCTTGTAGAGTGTGCCGCCCACACCGTCCTTGAGGGAGCCGGCGTAGGGAACGTAGGAGTCGACGCCCTCGACGAAGCTGAGCTTCGCGGCGCCGCCCAGGTCGTAGCGCTGCCAGTTGCGGGCGCGCGCAGAACCCTCGCCCCAGTACTCCTTCATGTACTGACCGTTGACGTTGACGCGCTCGGTCGGGCTCTCGTCAAAGCGGGCGAAGTAACGGCCCAGCATCATAAAGTCGGCACCCATGGCAAGGGCGAGCGTCATGTGGTAGTCGTAGACGATACCGCCGTCGGAGCACACGGGCACGTAAACACCGGTCTCCTCGTAGTACTCGTCACGGGCGCGGCAGACGTCGATCAACGCGGTGGCCTGGCCACGGCCGATGCCCTTGGTCTCGCGGGTAATGCAGATGGAACCGCCGCCGATACCGACCTTGATGAAGTCGGCACCGCAGTCGGCCAGGAACCGGAAGCCCTCGGCGTCGACAACGTTACCGGCACCGACCTTGACGTCCTCGCCGTAGTTGGCGCGGATCCACTCGATGGTGCGCTTCTGCCACTCGCTGAAGCCCTCGGAGGAGTCGATGCACAGGACATCGGCACCGGCCTCGATGAGCAGCGGCACGCGCTCGGCATAGTCGCGGGTGTTGATACCGGCGCCGACCATGTAGCGCTTGTCGTTATCGAGCAGCTCGTTGGGGTTGGTCTTGTGGCTGTCGTAGTCCTTGCGGAAGACGATGCCCATAAGGTGATCGTTGTCGTCGACGATAGGCAGAGCGTTGAGCTTGTTGTCCCAGATGACGTCGTTGGCAACCTTGAGGCTGATGTTCTTGTCGCCCACGATGAGCTGCTCACGCGGGGTCATGAACTCGGAGACCTTCTTCTGGTGGTCATCGCGGCTGGGGCGATAGTCACGGCTGGTGACGATACCCAGGAGCTTGCCCTTGGGAGTGCCGTCGTCGGTGACCGGCATGGTGGAGTGACCGGTCTTCTCCTTGAGCTCGATGACCTGCTCCATGGTCATGTCGGGGGTCAGCGTGGAATCGGACTGAACGAAGCCGGCCTTGTGATCCTTGACGGCCTTGACCATAGCGGCCTCGGACTCGGCGCTCTGGGAACCGTAAATGAAGGACAGGCCACCCTCGGTAGCGAGCGCGACACCCATGTCGACGCCCGAGACGGACTGCATGATGGCGGAAACCATGGGGATGTTCAGGGTGATTGCCGGCTTCTCACCGCGCTTGAAGCGGGTTAGCGGCGTCTTGAGAGAGACGTTGTTGGGGATGCACTGCGAGGACGAGTAACCAGGAACCAGCAGATACTCCGAAAACGTGTGGGACTCACCGGGAAAGAACGTAGCCATGTTTCTCCTTTTTCCATGCGACCGGTCGGCTGCAGGCCTCGTAGGACCCAGCCCAACCTTGGGCGCCCAATACTGGGGAAGTATCTTAACGCACTTTGACTGCTACAATGCATGATTTAAGAAGAGCACACGGGGGCTTAACGCAGGCTTTGCGTTTGCCCAGCAAACACTTTAGCGGGGAGACGTGGAGCGTATGAAGTACAAGACGACGGCAAAGCTGGTCATTCAAGCGTGCGACAAGGATCTGCCGGGCGTGTTTGGTCACGGCTGCGTCTTGCTGCTGCAAGGTATCGCCCGCGAGCACTCGCTCAACCGTGCCGCCAAGAGCATGGGCATGGCGTATTCCAAAGCGTGGCGCATTGTAAACGAAGCCGAAGGACAGCTGGGCTGCAAGCTCATCGAGCGCGACGGCGCCCGCGGATCCACGCTCACCCCAGCCGGCGAGCGAGCCATAGCGGTGTACGAGGAGCTGCAGGCCGACATCAACAACGTCATCGCCTCAAAAGCCGACGACCTCATCGCCAGCATCAAAGAGTAGCTAACTTGCGAAGGGCGTTGTCTAGGGTGGACGCTACAACCAGGGGATCGTCGGTACCGGCGAAGAGGCGGATGGCGCTCCCCCGCTTACCGCGTGGGGCCGAAAGGCGCGTTGTTGAGCCGCCGGCGGGCGACGTGCGGAACTCCCCCGGCAATGTGTCGAACAGCTCGCCCGCGCTACGATCGATAAGGTCAAACTCAACTGCCGGACCAAAGCCGTGCTCGAGGATTCCCGTTGCAACCGAATGGTCGGGATGCGAGCTCAACCCGGGATAGCACACGTCGCGCACCATCTCGTTGGTGGCCAGATACTCGGCCAGCGCACGGGCGCGGTCGAAGTGTGCCTGCATGCGAGCGTTAAGCGAGGAGAGCCCACGCTCCAGCACGTCGGCCTCCTCGGCAGACAAATCGAGCGCCGACGCCCCACAGCCAGCAAACAACGTATGCGCGCACTCGGAAGCGGCATCCACGCGATGGCGCTTGAGCTGCGAGCGTGCCACCGGAGCGGCAACGAGCTTGCGCGGAGCCTTACCGGCGCACACGCGGTCGAGCGCCTCGAGCGACAGGACGGCACCCAAACGCAGCGGATCGCACCCAAAGACGCTTGCCACGGTGTTATCCACCACAAGCAGCGCACGGGCCTCACGCGCCGCCCGACCCAGCGCACGCAGATCGGGCACGCGCAGACCAAACCCGCCGATGGAGTTGACGAACCACCACAGGTGCGGACCCTCGGCATCAAACGAAGCATCCAAGCCCTCGGACGCGGCGGTAAACGCCGCAACCGACGGCTCCCCCACGAGCACAGCGTCGCAGGCATCAAAGCCGCGCGCAAACGCATCGGCAAAGTCGTCCGCAAAGGCCACCAGGCGGTCACCAGGACGCACAATCCCCAACAGAGACAGTGCCGCCGGCACATGCGAGGCCGCAACAAGACGCGCCTCACGCGCACCAGCCCTTATAGCCCAGGCCTCTTCTAGCTGTTGCACGTCCACGCGGCACCATCCCTTAATTAAAACCGAACCAAATAAGCTTTCCAGGTTGAGGATAGCTAACGAGCGGGCAGCTGCCGTAGCGAGGTGCCGCGAAAGAGGAGCGACGCGTACTTTATGTACGCGAGCGACGGTTTGAGCGGCAGATCGCCCGGCAGATGTCCGCGCAGCGTCAAGCGGTCCGGCGTTTGTTAAAACGCCGGAACAAAATCACCCGTGATATTCGCCGTTGTATTGGATCAACGTTAGGTCTTCCACGCCGTCGAGCGCGCGAATGGCGTCAGCATAGGGCATATCTACACCATCCGAGAACACCTCGGCGGCCATTTCGACCTTGTCGCCGTGCATCGTCTTGGACTTAACGGTGAACTTGGTACGCCCAAACGCGCGCACGATATCGTCGCCGGTGGTCTGGCCCGTGTAGTGAATGACCATCATGTACACGCGCGCCTTGTCCTGGTGGCTCGCAAACCCGGCGATCATCACCACGATGACCACCGCCGTGAGCGCCACGAGCGCGTACATGCCGGCGCCGGCCGTAATGCCCGTCGTAATGGCCCAAAACAGATACAGCAGGTCGAGCGGGTCCTTGACCGCCGTACGGTAGCGAACGATGGACAGAGCACCGACCATACCGAGCGAGATGACCACGTTCGTCGAGATCGCGAGCGTGACCATGCAGGTGAGCACGCACATGCCCACGAGCGTCACGGCAAAGCTGCGCGAATACACCACGCCGGTAAAGAAGCGCTTGTACACGTAATAGATCAGGATGCCCATGGCGAGCGCCACGAGCAGCGACAGGCCGATCTTGGCAGGGTCGACCTGGCCAAACGCCTCCAAGACGGAGTTCTTAAAAAAGTCCCTGGTGCTCATGGTCTAAATATCCCCTCGGTTCTCAAAATCCGATTCCCAGTAATTAAAACCGCGCAGGTAGGCGGTCTTTTCGTAACACAGGCAGTACTTGGAAACCGCCGTGAGCTCGGCCGCACCCGGCGGCACCAAATCGCGCACCAGCTGCGGGCAAAACTCGGTAAACTTGACCTCCATCACTAGTTTGCCGGGCTCCAAGACCGGCAGCGCGGGCAAGGTCGCATCAAAGATATCGAAGCTTCCCACCGCGGCGCGCACGTTCATGTCAAACGTAACGCGCACGGTGCCCTCGTCCATCACCCACGGCTCGCGCTCGTAGTCCACGATGGTGCGCGGGCGCATCATGTTGCAGATGCACTCGATATAGAACTCACGGCAGAGCTGATGCGGGCTGCGCAGCAAAAAGTCATAGTCGCCGGCGAGGACCTGCTCAAACTCGTCGCGGGTGAGCGGCGCATCCTCCTTGTAGATCCAGCTGCCGTACTTCTTTTTACGCTCGAGCTTAATCACCTTGTCGCTGCCGTTATAGATGCGCACGCGATACTTTTTGCGCATCAGGATACCGGCGTCTTTTTCCTCGTAGGCCGAGTTGCAGTAGTCGTCAAAATACAGGCTGCGGATGGTGTAACCGCCCGCCCGTGCATGCTTGTCCAGCTTAAAGACCGGCGACATGCGACAGGCAAGCGCGGCGTGCTCGCCCTCGTTAATGAGATATTTGAGCTCGTAGCGGTAACGCTCCTGCGTGGTACGCGCAGGAGGAGCCGCCAGGCGCTCAAGCAGCGCGCTAGCCCTCCTCATACGTGTCCTCCACGACCTTACCACCGTCCTGCACGTAAAAGCACTTCATGCCGTACTGTTTGCCGTCATCGGTCACATAGTAGTCAAACGCATCTTGCGTATAGCCGTCGGAGTTGGTGGCACGCACGCGCACAAAGTACTGACCGGTATCGGGCGCATCGCACGTTACCTCCGGCAGCAGCACGTCCTCGGCCTTAAAGATCACGTCAGTAATGGCATAGTCGCGCGAAAGCTCCACGGTATAGCGAATGTCGCGCGCCTTAAAGTCGTAGGACGCATCCCAGTTGATGCGCAGCTTACCGTTATCGATCTGCGGCACGCCAATGTAGAACGGCATGGGCTTTTTATAGCTCTCGCGGAAGCTCTTATAGTTCTCCTCGATCTCGGAAGGAATCGCCGCGGTGATCTGCTCGTATTGGTCCTTGGTGACAGGCAGATGGTCGATATCGGGCGAAGCAAAGACCAGCGATTCAGTAACCTCGCGGTAGTGCTTGATCATCTTGGTCAGGCGAGTCTCGGTCAAATACGAGCGCAAGTCCTTGACGGCACGGTCGAGTTCGCTGCGGAACGACTTGCTGCGCAACGCACGGTTAAACAGCACATTGCCCCAGTAGTTGCTCACGCCGCGCTCCCAGCTCGCGTAGTCCGAAAACCCGGTAAGAGAAAGCTCCAGCTTACGCAGCATGCCGTCGTTATCCCAATCCAAAAAGTACCAGGTATTTGAGTTGAGAGGGCTGTACAGATAGCAGTTACGGTTCTGCGTATCGCAGTTGCCCGTCAGGATCTGAAACGCCATCCAATAGACCAGGTTCTCGGTATCGAAGTAGGTATCGAGCACGTCGTCGATCTTTTGCGTATCGTCGTTGAGCGCATCGAGCATCTCGATCAACTTGGTATGGTCCGAATCGCCCTTAATCTCGAGCATGCCCTCAAACGCCGTCTGGTTATAGTCGGGGTCATCTGTGAGCTTAATAGTGTCCTCAAAGCGATGGAAATCGAAGCTGTTCACCTTATACAGGTGCCCGTTCTTATCCAGTCCGTGGGCCTTGAGCGCCGTTTTGTTGAGCTGCTCGACCTGCGTAAACAGTCCGTAGTCCTCAAAGGTGTCGTTAGATTTTTCGGTCTGGTCGCACACCCATAAGTGCACAAACTGCGTGCGCAGGCCCATCATCTGGGGAATGCCACGGATCAGATCGTAGGCCATCTTGTTACGAAAGCGCATGCCCTCGCCCATGTGCTTGTTGAGCGCAATCGCGCGCTGCTGGCGCCACGTGCCCTTGCCCTTTTTGAGCTCCACCTTGTAGTTCTTTTGCGTATAGGTACTCGACGTCTGACCGCGCACCTGCACCGTGGCGTTGGGTGCCTCCTCGCCATAGCCGACCTCGCCAGCAACGGGGCCCTTATCATCGCCAGGCTGCAGCAGGCCCATAACCTGATAGCGCGTCACGCCCATGTCGGCATAGTCGTAGACCGAGTAGGTATTGATCTCGGCCCAGCTATGATCGGTATTCTCGGAGGTGTTGCCGCGAGAGACCGTCAGGTACATGCATACGATGCCCGAGTCATCGTAGACCTCGTACAGCTCATCCTTGTCGCGAAGATGCTTGGTCTCGCTAGACGCATCGGCCTTTTTAATCTTGCCTTGCTTCTTGGTCTTTTTTGTCGAGGATTCGTCCTGCGAAGAGCAGCCCGAAAGCAGCAATGTGCCGGCAGCCGCCTCAATCAAGCGGCGACGAGTCATCATCCTATCGGTCATCAGGACCTCCCCAACGATTGCGATACACGCGAACCACCGTGCGCTCAAACGCACCATGCGGCTCGCCCTCTAGACGCAGTTCCTCGTAGCGCTGTTCGGCACGGTCAAGCAAGCGGCCCAGCTCCGTAAAGCGCCCCGTCTTGTCGGTCGCCACAATGGGCTGCTGGCTCAGAATACGATACGGCAAGTTGGCGGTATAGGTATCGAGCCGCATTAGGGCCACAACAAAAAACACCGCCGCGCCGAGCAAAAAGCCAAAGCCATAAAACTGCTGCGGAAAGAACAGCGAGATACCCGTCGCCAGCCCCGCCACACCCGCAAACAGACCAGAGGCAATCACGGCACCCCTGTAGTCGGTAAAGTACAACAAGGTCAACAGGATCGTGTTGCCCACGGCATATAGGCCGTAGCCCACGCACAGCGTGCGAAAATAGCCGTGCATCAGGTTGTTAAAGCCCAACGGTAGGGCCGACAGCACCGTGGTCTCGAGCGAGATGACCGCCGCCGTCACAAACAGCTGCTTGAGCGCACAAAACCGCAGTTCCCGGTTGAGCGTGGCGAGCATTTCCTCCTCGGCAACCACAATGTCACCCACCACGCCACCGTCGTTAAACAGGCTGTAGTAGTCGCGGTAGCGCGGATAGAAGTTCACCTCGACCGACACCACAAAGTTAACGGTCGTGACCAGGATGGTCAAAAACGCAAGCAACGCCGGCACATCATGATAGGGCGCGCCGTAAAACAGGCCTTTGACCTGCACGCCAATGGGCCCTGCCCAAATAATCACCAGGTGCGCAAAGAGTCCCAGGTTGGTAAACAGGCCCGTGAGCGCCAGCGGCATAAACTGATCGAGCCACTGTAAAAAGAGCCAGGGGCTGCGGTCGCTCTGAGGAAAATACCGGTACAGCAGCACCACGTCCCAGGCGAGCATCACACCGTAGCCCAGGGCGATCGAGGCCAGCAGGCCCTCGACGGGCGGCAACCCCAGCGCCAGCGCTGCCAGGGCGCACAGGCACGCCACGCCAATGGCAGCTGCAAAGCTGCACAGGATACCGCGGTAATCCTTAATGGCCGTGAGGTAGCTCATGCCGTTCCAGTTGACGATCATAATGTTGAACAGCCACAGGCACAGCAGCCCCTGCAGCAGCGTGGCGCCCGAAAACAGCAAAAAGATGCCGTAGAGCACCGTGCCCGCAACGAGCATGATGGCATTGGAGCCCCAAAACGAGGGCAGGATCTCTGTGTCGCGCTCGGCAAACAGCATGTCGGCCAAAAAGCGCGTGACAGGCATGGAGAAAAAGCTCGTAAGTGTGAGCGACGCCAGCAGCGTATAGGTCACCATGCACACCAGCAAGTCCTGGTTGGCACGGCCCACACCCCACAGGCCGCATAGCACCAAGATGCCCACCTGCAGCAGCACGCCCAGCAGCATGGGACCCGTACACACAATGCCGGCGTAGCCGTAGGCGCGCATCGTGGCAAACAGGCCCTTGCGTCTAAACAGGCGTTTGAGCTCAAAACCGATTCCGGCCACCGGCTACACCTCCTTCTTGGGCAAATTGAACGCGCGAGCCGTCTCGTCGTACAGCGCGCGATAGTTGGCGAGCATCTGCTCGTGTAGGTAGTAGGTCGCCACGCGACGCTGACCGCGCTCCCCCATTTCCAGGCGGCGGGCACGGCTCGCGCACATGCGCTCCATGGCATCGGCCAGGCCCTTGCGATACATGGGCGGGCTCACAAAGCCGGCCACGCCAAAGTCATCGCCGGGCGCGCCCTCCAGCAGCTCGCGGCAGCAGCCGACCTCGGTCGTCACGCAGGGTCGACGCGCGCCCAGCGATTCCAACACGCTCAGCGGCTGGCCCTCCGAGATGCTCGTCAAAATGGTAAAGTCGAGCTTTTCCATGTATTCGACCACGTTGACGCGGCCGGTAAAGATCAAGTCACGCACGCCCAATGTCTGCACCAACGCATGGCACTCGGCACCATATTCCTCGTCGTCCACACCGCCCATAATATGCAGGCGCACCTTGGGCAGGCGCTCGTGCAGTTCAAAGAAGGCGTAGATCATGGTCTTAACGTCCTTGATGGGCGCCAGGCGCACCACCGCGCCAATGTCCACCCAGCCGTCATAGGGCTTTAAGGGAATATCCTTAAAGCGATCGAACTGGATGCCGTTGGGGATGACCAGGCATTTGTCCGCATCGCAGCCCATGTCGATCTGCGTCTTGCGGGCGTTATGGAACAAACTGGTCACGCGGAAGGCGCGACGGTAGATTTCCTCCGAAAGCAGGTAGAAAAAGCGAATCCAGCGGTCCTTAAATGACGGCACCACCCAATCGGCGCGAATGATCTCTTCCTCGCGCTCGCGGGTATAGATGCCATGCTCGGTCAGCAGCACCGGCGCATGGTGAACGCTTGAGCCCAGGCAGGCGAGCAGGCCACCGTAGCCGGTCGAGATGGCATGGTACACATCGGCCACCGGCACCTCGCTGCCCAACAGGTAGAGCACGGGCAGCAACATGGAGCGCATGGTATGAAATGCATCGGCAAAGAGCGTGTAGGGATACTCGGCCAGGCACACGTCGCGAAAGATATCCATAAACGTGCGGCTCTGCAAAAACGAGAGCGGATGCACGCGACGGCGGTGGAAGATATCGAATAACACGTCGCAGTCCGGATTGGAGAGCGACACCAGACGGCGTAGCGCCTCGCGCTCACGGTCGTTAAAACTGGCTTCATGTTGCTCGCCCGAAAGCCGCAGGGCATCGTCCAGGAACACCTCGTGCACCTCGACCACGTTGCCGGGCAGCTCGTAGACAAACTTGCCACGGTCGGCAGCATGCGCGCCGATCACCCACAGCACAAACTCGTGCTCGGGCATGGCCGTAATGTAGCCATGCATCCAGGTAGATACGCCGCCGTGCACATAGGGGTAGCAACCCTCGAGTACCAAGCAGATTCTCATTTATCGCCACCCTCCTTGCGCTCGATCGTCACGGTCTTATCATTTGCCTTGAGCAGATACAGATTGCCCGTAAGGTGCGTCAGTTCGCCACCCGTCACCGCACCCGGCTCGCCATTATTGGCGCGGAGCATGAGCCACGCCTCGTCGTGGAAATTGCCCAGGTTGAGCGTCCAGGCATCCGCGCTGGTATCCACGCTCACCGTCACGGACGAAAAACGCTGGATGGCACCGGAGCACTCCGACGCCGTCTGGTGCCGCAGGTCGGGCGCGGATTTGGTAAGCCACTCAAGGTAGTCGACCAGGCCGCCCTTGTAGACCTCCCAGCCCTCCTTGGCTCCGCGATCGGGGTCCAAAAGGTCGTCCGGGTGCATAAAGTGCGTGCTCACGTAGTGCATGTTGAGCTCGGACACGGCTGCCAGGCGCATATAGGAATCGTCGACCATGCCGCCCGAGACAATACGCGGCTGTTCCACAATGCCATCGCTCGCCACGCCAAACTCCTGCACGTAGGGCAGGTCGGTGCCATCCTCAAAATACGTACTGGCAATGGTCTTAATTCGCGGAACATCGGTACCGATAAGCTGGCGCGCACGGGCCGAAAGAATATTCGACGGCGGCACGTAAACCGAGCCATGAGCATTGGGCAGGACCTCGTCCTGAAACGCGATAAGTTCGTTGAGCGAAGCGACGAGCGTCTCTTTGTTCTTCCAGGTCTTGTAGTCATACAGAGTGCCATAGTCGGTATCCCAGAGCGCGAGCGGCTGATGGTTGTAGCCGTGAAAGCCCAGCTCACCGCCCATCTGCAGCAGCATGCCGCCAAAATAGCGGAACTGCGTGGTATCGGGTTGGCGCGCGGGCTCGATCTGGTTGACCGCGTCCTCGTAGTTTTCGATCATCACGCCGGTATAGCGAATGCCGTATTTTTGCGCGAGCTTTTGCAGATCGGGCCACCAGACCTTGGTGTAAAAATCGGCAATGGAAAGGCCGTAGTCACGCTTGATATAAGTACCGTCGCCCGAGGGCACGGGACTAGGAAAGTCGTCCAAAAAGAACACGGCGCTGTTGATGACCGGATAGGCCGTGGTATCACCCAGCAGACTGATCGCCGCGGCGTAAAAGCCACGCATGACCTTGTCATAGATACCGATATTGCATACCACGGTGCGCCCGCTACCGCAGTCATTGGACCAAATGAGCGGGGCGCCCGCATCGCCGGTCATAGCCCACACACGAGCCGTCTCGCGCAGCGATACCGAAAGCGACGAATCAAAGGGGTCCGAGAGCTCGTAGCGCTCTCCCCCGCCCAGCATAAAGTCCTCGCTCGGCACAATGCTTTCGGCTTTTACATAGTCATATCCGGCCGATTCAATGCCAAGCTTGGAGGCAATCACTTGCAGATAGCTCGAGTTATCCGGCGGCATGGCGAGCATAAGCGAACCGCCGGCACTCACCCAACTCATAATGTCGGTCAGATGCGTACTGAGCCCATCGAGCGACGGCATGAGCAAAATCACGCGATCGAAGGAGGTCAGCGAGGGAATGGCATCCGCGCCATCCAGGGCAAGGTCAACGTCGCGGTGCGCGATCTTCATGTCCAGCAAAATCTGGTCGAACTGGTCTTTAACGTCGTCGACGCCATCTTGGTCCGAGTCGGTAATGACCAGGCACGTGGGCTTTTGGCCAAAGATTGCCGAGCTTGCAGGCGTAGCGTCGTTGGCGGCGAGCATGCCCAGCTTATGCTGACCCGCACTGTACTGCACGCCGGCACGCTCCACCAGCAGCACGGCGGCCATGGCAATAAAGACCGCCCACACCACGAGGAGCCCCATCCAACGAAAGCGGCCTGCACGGTCGCGGATATGTTGCGCCACGTTCATCGGGCCTCCTCCCCGTCGCGCCAAAACGCCAGCTGCTCGCGGTTGGCGGCACTCAAATACACATGCTGATTGTCGATCGCATCGATTACACGGTGGACCTCGTCACCGTCGCGGCGCATCACGGCCAGGCGCAGGCAAAGCATCCAAACCTCCTGCTCCTCGGGCACGTCGAGCACCAGCTGGTCGGTCACGGCCTGCGCTTCGTCGATCTGTCCGACATCGGCCAGCGCCGTCGCGTATCGAATGCGCAGCTCAAGGGTATCCTCGCGCTCGCAGCGACGCGCAAGCAGGCGCGCGTACTGTTGGCGCTGAATCTGAGCCACGCGCCCCTCAGCCAAGCCCGAGCACAAGTATTCACCAAGAAAATCGCAGTATTCGTTGAGGTTTTGCGCGCTCGGGTCCGTCTTAAAGGCACGCTCCAGCTGCTGCAGTTTAAGGTCGGACTCCTTGGAGATCTGCGCCACCGCCGTCGCGGCATAGTGCGCCACCTCAACGTCGTCGTTAAGCTTAGCCACCTGCAACTGCGCCAGGTACGCGTCGGGCTCCTCGGTGAGCATGGAGAGCATTAGGCGGCGCCGGTATGCCGGGTCGTTGACGATGAGCGCCTCCTCGAGCGGCACTACGCCTGCATCGTCCTCACCACTCGGTACCGACATACTGCGATGGAGCTCGTCGTTGAAGCGCAGCGACTCCAGCGCAGACTCTTTCAGCCCCTCGCCAAACACCGCGCTGCGGACCGATAGCAGAACCACCAGCAACGGGCCCCACAGCGGCACCAGCACTATCACAGCCAGCATGTGCCCGCGCACCGGCAGCAGGCCCAACTTCATGAGCGTCCACAGCATCAGGTAAACCAGCGCATGAATCAGCAGCAAGACGGCAGCAACGACAAGCGAGATCAAGCGGCACCCCCCCTCACCGTCACCGGTGTAAGAGATGTGCTGCAGCAGCTCCACGATGTCCTCGCCGTCGACGGGCTCCACCGCAATCTGCTTTGCGCTCAGGCGCTCGCGGATAATGGGCAGATCGCACGCCTTTGCCTGGCGCATAAGCAGGTAGAGCACGTCGCCGTCGACCAAGCCCGCCGCGTCGCTCTCGCGGATTACCGACCCAATTGCGCCCACCAGCTCGCCGACAGGCTCCATGCCCGGCACCACGCGCAGGAGCAAAAAACTCCCCATCTTGCTATCTGCCAGCGCCTGCGCCGCCGCGAGCTCTTGGCCAAAGGCAGCCTGCTTGAGCACGCAAGTGCCGTCAACGCAGCGTTTATCCTGCGCCACCGCCTCATAGTCAAAGGCACGGCCCAGCGCGCTTTCGACCAGGCCGCACAAGATGCGGAACAGGTTTTGATAATAGAGGGTCATTTGATTTTCGGCAGCACGACGCACAAAGATCAACACGGCGGGTGCCCCGTCGCGCTCGATCGCGTATCCAAACATGGGAAGCCCCGGCGTCAGCTCGCGGTTCACCCACAGGTCCGAACGGCCCCCGTCGCCCAAAAGAGGTGCAAGCTGCTCAAGCGTGAGCGAACGTGCGGCATCTTCGGCAATCGCGGGACTTGCTGCCACCAGGCGAGCAAATGCCCCTCCCGAAACATGGTAGATCGCCACCGAATCGTTCTCGAGGATCTCGCCCAAAAGCTCGCAGCACTTGCGATAGATGTCGCGCGGGTTGAGCACGTCGAGCTCCTGCGTCACGGCAAAGATCTTGCCAAAGCTGTCGTGGCGACCCACAATCTGGCGCCTGTACGCGCGCTTGTCCTCGATCGCGTCGTGGTAAAGCTGTGTGAGGAACGTATTGCGATTACGCACGAGCTCGTTTTGATCGCGCTCCGCCCTAATGGCTTCGCTGTTGCGCAGCTGCACATAGCCGCACACGGCACCCACCACAAAGTACGCAATAAACGGCAGCCAGTTGGACGGCTCGTAAAAGAGACCCTGGAAGGTATAGCCGTACTGAGTAAAGTAGCTCGCGGCCAAACCCACCGACGCCAGCAGCGCCGCAACCAGGCCAAAGTCCAAGCCATACAGCGTGCCGATCAGCACCACGTAGAGCAGGCGATAATCGAGCACGTTGAGCTGGGCCGATTGGGAGAACAGATGCTCCAGCACCTCGAACAGGACCCAGGCAACGCCCGTCTCCAGGCATTTAATAGGCAGCGTGCGCATTTGGATGCGGTCGATGGCGGCGCGCAAGGGGTTGACCTTCTTTTCGCGGCCAGCATCCCAACGCGCATGAATGGTCGAAAGATCGCGCAGCAAGTCGTAGCGCTGAAACCAGCCATAGCGCACGCGAGCGACGTCGCTGGCGGGCAGGGCATAGCCGGCAGAATCGCCATAGGCAACGGAAAGGCTGGGAAACAGCGCCTTGAGGGCGTCGCCCACCTCACCCGCCGTGTGATGGAAGGCATCAGCTACGTCGAGCGTCTCAAAGGAGGCATCCCAGCTATCAAAGATGCGGCGCACCAGCACCGCGAGTTCCTCGGCGCACAGCAGGGGAAACGCTGCATCCTGCGCGCCCTGCAGAGCGACCGATCCTGTTGAGCACGCGTCGAACAGCGGCACCAAAAACGGGTCCTCCAGCGCGGCAGACGCGGTATACAGGAACGGCACGCGCAGGATCTTGGTCTGAACGCCCTCGCGAGCAGCGTAGTAGCGGCACAGATCGTTGGCTGCGCGCGCGATAATGCCCTTGCCCGTTCGCCCCGCGGCATCGGCGGCACCCTCAGCACCTGCGGGACCTGCTATATACAACAGCTGGATCCGGCGATCCATGCACGCGCGAAAGACCGAACGCAGCAGCTCGATATCGCCCACGCTATCGATATGCGGGGTAAGGTAATTAGAAAGGTAGACCACGCGGTCGAACTCATAGGCCTGATCCAGGTGTTGCAGAAGCTCTTTCCACGAGGCATGGGGCGATGACTCGTCGCGTCGCGCTTCCGCGGCAGCGACGACCTGGACATGGTCCCCGGGGAACGCCTTGGCACAAAAGTCATCGTCAACATATGCGGTGTTGCCAACAACCAGCACCTCCATGGCGTACTCCTCCCCTAAAATCCACTTCTGTCATAGTCAAACATGCGTATTTTACGCTGTCAACGCGAGTTGGAACGCCTTTAAGGCTGTTTTAAGAACTTTTTTAAAGGATGTGGGGATGGCAACTCGTCCGACTCAGGCTCATTGAGAGGCTGCTATTCGCTCTGAAAAGGCACATCGCAATCTGCTGACAGCTCTGCAGGGAGAATGGCAGGCAATGTAAGCGCTCCCATGGGCGAAAGTCCAGTAACAACCATCAAATAGCTCTTTGCATGGGCATATGCCATCGAAATAGCATTTGAAAGAAGGTAGTGACGCGCCTCGTCATCGGGAGAGTTCATTGGCATTTGCGCTGAAACCGAGATGGATACTGTAACGCCAGCGTGCATCTTCTCCTGTGCACCTTCATCTCTGTCAAGGAGGCTGCCAATTACGCACATCTTTAAACTTGCGCGAGCGTCATTACCGTTTTTCCAAAGGTGGACATCTTGGTAGCTAACGTCAACTTTTAATTCCATGTTATCCGAGGGCGAATCCTCGATATGGAAATCGGAGTCAACGACGAACAAATTCACGATCTGAATTGGAGCAATAAAATCCCCACTCATGCTGCCAAACCTCCGGAAATCATCTCGAGATTCACATGCGAGGACGGACGCTCGTTCCTAAAAGACCATTGCTCTCGCACGGAATTGTTGGATGAAAGAAACGGTAGCTCTTTAGAATAGCTAACGGTAACCTTAGGAACGATATTGATACCTAAAGCCAGCTCGAACCTGGCGATTGTCTTCAGCGTCATATTGGGCTGAGAATTCAACAGCTTCGAAAGCGACTGAAGGCTCACGCCCATACGCTTTGCCAAATCGCTTTTGCTTAAACCCAAATGCCTCATCTCGCGATGAACAATAAACTCGATATCTAGCGCGTGTTCATAAGCGCGTGTTTCGCTAGTTTCTGTCTCGGCGTAAAAATCAGATAAATCTACTTTATTCATTGTATTCTCCGTTTCGAAAGCCAAGTATAAAAGTCAACGCTCAGTTTCCAGAAGTTGACGTGCTATTACGGCTAATCGCTTGGCTCGCTCGATTTCTTTACTGATATTTCCTGATCCCTGATGTCCTTTAAACCAAAACAATAGAACAATTTTGTCTACGCCCTGACATATGGCATAAATCATCTCTCGATTTGCCCCGTCAAACCCTTTCAGTTCATAGAGGCCAATCTTAGAATCAATACATCGTAGCTTTGAGGTCCCACTCGCAACCTTTAACCCATAATCATAGATTTTTGAAATCTGGTCGATCATTTTACGGGCGGCAAGCTTCTTTTTAGGGTCTGTCAACATTTTCTGGAATTGAGAGTTGGCGGGAGAAGTCGTCAGCTCCCAAAACGGTCGGCCCTTGGGGTCTCTATATTCGACAAGTTCATATCCTTCAACCAAAGGCCACCTCCCATTTCTAGGTACACTTAACTTATAAGTTAAGTGTAGCTTTTAAAACAAGAATAACAAGGTTCACGCTAGATTTCACAGCTCCGATTGATAAACATTCAAGTCAAGCTTGCGCTAAATCCGGAAGTGCGGGGAAAATCAGAGCATTGCCGGCCAGACCCCTGTTTTAAGTTCCGCTGACCTGCGGTTTTGTTGCCGAAAAACGGGTTGCGCTCGGCAAGTTTCGATTTTCCCCGCACTTCCGAAATAACACGCTAAAAGCGAGTGTCCGGAAGCCAAACGCGACAAATACTCCTCGGAAAATAGCCCCTTGAACGCAAAAACCGCCTATCGGCGGCTTCCACGGACCAAGCCGGACATACCGTCGCAGGGCCTCATCGCAGCTAGAGCTTTAAGGAAAGGCCCCGCCCCTGTCAAACCTCTACCGGAGAAGCGCGGCAAACAAGAACTGCGCGAGCACGCGTCAGTAGAGTTACATGCAAGCAGAAAAACACCTGCAATTTCGCCTTTTCTCAATTGAGATGTAAGTTTCGACAGGCCAAATCTTACATCCAAACAAATAATAAAAAGAGGCGGCCATTCAAAAGAAAAGCCGCCTCTCCGCAGGACGCAGGCCCGTAGGTTGACTGCGTCAATACCGCTAGGTTTACTCTAGTATCCTATCGGGTCCCAAAAGGTCAATCCAGTTAAAGACGGCAGGCAACCCAAAGCAACATCTTTCATGAATCTCCAGTCCTATCGAGCCCGATCGAGCCCGGCTATCCAACCAGATACGGCCCAATCACATCGAAAATCTCGCCCACCTTGGTTGCGGGATTTTGCAAAGAGGGCTTGAGGTTACCCAGCTCCCTATGGTGCGTATCGAGGCGCCCAGCACGCTAAAGTGCCTCGCCCCGTTTATCGTCCACCGCTTCGAACAGCCCGTCCAAGTTCTTGCGGTACTCGATGCCCAAGTCCTTAGACATCGCCTGACCAAGGGCGCGCTGACACTCCGCGGCCGACATGGGGGCAGAGGTATAACGAAGGTGCAGAAGCGGCCACAGCTCGAAGCAGGGGTTCGACCACAACGCATGGAAGGTCCTCGAACCATCGGAGAGCTCGTTGCACTTACACTCCATCGCGTCAAAGTCGGACGCAGGGAAGTCATCCTTGTCATACACGAGCCACACGTGATCGAACGTCTCGGGCGCATAGCGGCAGTGTTCGACGGCGAAATCAAGCAGGTCAAGCGTGTGTTTGCCGGTTCCCTTAACGACTACGGCAACCTTCCGCTCGTTTGCTGCGCCCAACGCGGCGCGCACGCCCTCGAAGTAGCGAGGCTCAGTCTCCTTGCCCTCGGTCACCACGAGATGGCGCGTCATCTGTACCATGCGAAAGCGTCCCTCGCGCTTGCCGCTGCGCCAGTCCCTCGACTTTTTCGCGGCCATACTAATCCCACTCCTCAATGCGCGTGAGATACGGGTCGGCACCATAGCGGCCAGACAGGTACTGCTTGTCGAATGCCGCGTTCTTGCTGACCAGGTTGCCATTTGCCTCGTGGATGTCGGCGAGCGACCATAGCTGGCTCGCCTCCCCCTCGCCGCGTGCGGCAAACCATATCTCGTCGCGGCGAAAAACATCGTTTCGCATAGTGGACACGTCCTGAGACGAGAAGATGAGCTGCGCGCCGCTCTTGTTGACTTCGGGATCTTTGAACAGCAGGATCACGTAGCGCAGGAGCTTCGGATGCAACTTGGCGTCGAGCTCGTCGACAACGACGGTACCGCCGCGTTCGAGCGCCGCCAGCAGAAACGCCGCCAGCCCCATGAGCTTCTGAGTACCGGCCGACTCCTCGGACAGGCGCAGCTCATAGCCCTTACCGTCCACCTCATGCTTTACGAAGACGCGCTGGCCGCGCCATTCCGGAGCTTTCTCAACCCTAAAGCCATCGATACGTACGTCAACGGCACGCAGAAAACGCGTGATCTCGAGTGAGTCATCCTCGTCGAGCAACTGTTCGAGCATCTGCTCCAGATAGGAGCTGTTGTAGTTCAGGAACACCCCATCAAGAAACCAACTGGCGGCCTCCTTGATCACCGGCGCGTCAAAGTTGATGCAGAGAAACGACAGGTATGGCAGGCTCGGGTTGAATCTCGCAGCCGTCACGAGCTTACGCAACGTGGGACCAAGCTCAACCCCTGTCCCCTCGCGCTCGAACAGCATCGCCGTGCGTGACGCCCCAATTTGCGCCGCCACAGTCCTTCGGACACGATCTCGTCCGCATGCACGGACAGGGCATAGCGGTACTCATGCTCACCCGCGCGATAGTAGAGCTCGAACTCGGTGGGCTTAGCAGCCGACACGTCATCGAACTCGAACGCAGAGCAACGAGGTATCGAAGATCGGTTACCTTCTGGCGCATCAGTGCTGGCAGACAACAATCTGATCGGCCTTGCTACCGCCGAACGAATATAGTCAAGAGCCTCGAGCAGGTTAGACTTACCGCCAGCGTTAGGCCCGTAAACCGCAGCCACCGGAAGGAAACTCTGCCCGTCAGGACACTCTATGAGGGAGCGCTCGAACTCCCTCATCGATGTTGCCTGCATGGAAAGCACAGTTTCGTCGCGATAGGATCTATAGTTCCTGAAGGTAAACTGGCAAAGCATCGTCCTCAAAATTCCTTTCATTGTTTTGAAAAGATATTTCAGAGTTTTTATTTGATTATAGACCTTAAATAGCATCAATCAAGTGTTTGCAGCATCTGGAGCAAAGGGTACAAGGCCAAAACTCGGAAGTATGCGGCTGCGGACACGCTAATCCATGCCCGCAGCCGCAATGGCGTCAAGCCCCTATCCTCTCGGCGGGAAGGGATCATGCCCATGGGAATCCTTTGCGCGGATTCTGCCATCGGGACGATGGGAGATTAGCTCAGAGTGCTGATTAGAACTAATTTGACGACCGCGCTTTATAGCTTCGCCCTGGGTCGTCGCAACAAAGGAAGCGCGACGCGCCCTCTCGCCCTTAACCTGCCATTTGCCATCCGAACGCTTCGTAATGAGCTGATGCCTGCCTTTCATAATCACCCCGCCGTCGGCGCCGATGGCCTCGCCCGCGTAGCCGCTGAGCTCCAGGTGGTCGGCATCGGTCCAGGCTCAGCCGGGGCCCGACACGCCCGGCCCGCAGTACGTGTCGACCGCGATGATCAGGCTCTCCGCGCCCGCGGCACAAGAAGGCCCGCCCAGCAAAACGCACAGGCGGGTCCTTGCACTGGATTTCCTTCAGCACGGGCGCGGGACCAAGATCAAAGCTGATAGCACCAATCCACGGCATAGTCTCGACCATCTTCTGCGCAAGCTCAAGAAGAAGGTGCATCACCCTGCAGCCCAAGCAACTCCTTAGGGAACACACTTCGACAATCTTTGACACCCATGGCAAATAGAACTTTAGCGCTGGCATCCGTGCTCAGCGAATCACTCAACGTGACTGCGTTAAGCAATATTTGACGACGGAGCTTATTGAAATCATCCTTCGTCAGCACAAGCTCAAGATCATTTAAAACGTCGACGAAATTTACGTCACAGGACGGAGACACCTTCGCACAGAACAGGCGCTCATCATGTGCGCAGATGTTACGAAAATCTTTGATGTGATCGTATGCGAGCCTAAGCCTTCGAGGGCTGATACGCTTATCAACTTCATGCGTCTCGGAATAGAGATCAGAAAACGATTTAGCGATAGAATTTCTCATGCTTTCTGGTTGAAACTCGTAAAACTTGAATGCCTGACCAAGCATCAAATAATTCATAAGAATCCATACCGGCGTATTGTCATGATTGTTCTCGTAATGCCGAATGTAATCCCTTTTATAATCAGTTTTCCATTTTTGAGACCTACATAGCACCTTCTCGAAATCACTGATAAGCGTGTCGATCTTTTTTCGATAGCCAGCATCAGCACGGTAGGATCCCCTATCCAGGTATGCTTCCGGACTATCTTTGTGAGCCATTGCAAAACGATAAGAGCAGACTGTTTTAAGGACTGCTTCCGCCTTGTTAAAATACTCAAACATGAGCAGACGCAATGAGCGGTCGAACTCGAATAAACGATATATATCAGAGAACTTCGTTCCTTTTACGAAAAATTCGTGGCAAGAATCTCCTCGATGGTCGAGAAACAAATCCTTGTAGCCGTTAACAACCGGATAGTATCCCTCGCGTTCCAAAACTATACGAGTATTGTTATCGCATTCGAGTCCACGGCTTTCAAGGATAGCAATCTGCTCATCAATAGATTTAAATGGTTTATCCAATTGGACCCCTTAAACGCGAAAACCGCCTTTCGGCGGTTCCCACGGACCAAGCCGGACGTACCGTCGCAAGGCCTCATCACAAGGGTTACTTTAAGCGAGGACCCGGGGTCCGTCAATCCGGTGCCACCAATCTTCCAAATCAATCCTTGAACCAGGCACAAAAGTGTGCAAATGGAATGCCTTTATTAAAAGAGGGACACCAAGGAGATGCCGCTAATTGTCAGCATCAGCCCACTGCTCGCATTGTCTCTTAAACCCGGCAATCAGCTTGTCGCAGGTTTCGATAATCCCTGCCGGAACCGTATTGAACTTGACGGGATCAAACTGATACGCCATGAGGTTTTCGATATGGAAGTATTCGTTTGCAAATTTAAACACTGTCTCATCGATATTGGCACGATTGCAGACCTGACTCATTTCACCAGCATTGTTGTCAGCGAGTAATCTAAACGCGCAGATTTTCTCAACGGGTGAAGGCGCTTGATCATAAACGGACAGCAGCTCCGCATTTCCAAGCTGGCTCAATAAGTCTTGGTAGTTAAAGTTCTTTAAACCGATATCCTCAAGCTGCTTTTTTGCTTCCTTCCACTCTTCGTCAGTAAGCTCTTGCTCACACATCGTCGCAACTTCCCGACGATGCATCAAACTTGATAAAACGTGCCAGGCAGGCGACTTTCCGTACGCAATTTCAACCGCTCTCCTAGCAAGCGCAATTCTATAAGGCAGGGATGCGTCGCTCGCCACGATTGCCTTAAAGCACTGTACCGCACTATTAAAATCATCATCCTCAACAGGTATCAGGGAAAGCACGCCGCCATCGTTGCGCGCATAGAAGCAATACGTGTTGCATAGAAGGGACCTATGGACCTTGCCGATCATAATGAGCGTTTCAAAGTCATGGGTCAGCAGCAACGTTGTAATCCCACGACAGACACCCTTAGATTTCGAAAATAACCTTTGGAGAATCGCGTATTTCTTATTTTGATCAAAGGAAGAAATCGGGTCGTCGAGCACAACCATGTCCGGCTTCTCACTTTTCACCTGAGCGGAAAACAATGCAATCGCAAGCGAATTACGCTCGCCATAGCTTAGGTGCGACTTTAAATCCTTGACGTTCATCTCGAGCCCACGAGGCTTCAGCGAAACGGCACAGCGAGTCCCATCCGGCGAAGCGATTGAGATCACATAGGGAAATCCCGCCGACTCCAGAAAAGCATTCATTTCGGCCATCGATGCCTTGATGGATTTCCTTAATGCTGCGCTTTGACGACCGATGGCAATTTGGATGTCCCTCACTTTGGATGAAAGATCATCTAGTACAGCATTAATGCTGTTGATGCGTTCAACCGCGAATTGCGAATTCATCTTTTCGAGACGTTCGACATGGATTTTTAAGCCTTCAAAATAGTCGGCATCTTTTTCTTCATTCTTCAGGAACGAATAATTTAATTGCTGGATTTTCTCGAGCTTGGCCTTAAGCCCCTCCGCATCTGCTTTGATGCAGGCAAGAAAGGCTTCATTCTCGGGATTGGGCTCTTCTTCTAGCTTCCCGTGTAAAATCACGTTAGCCTGCGCACGAGCGTTTTCGCTAAGAAGCACCTCGGCTTCCCCGAAAGTCTCAATCGTTTTTGTACAGTTATCAATATATTTTCCGCCGTATACGGCCTGCATTTCGTTACATATTTCCAGCTCAGACTGCTCGAGAGTCTTGCCGCAATACGGGCATACGCCCCGCGAGTTATATTTACTGCCTTTATCACGCCACTGCAGCCAATCCTTAGCATTATCTCCTTGAATTAGTGGGCTAAACGACTCAAACTTTGGAGAAACATGCTCAATAAGGTTTCCCGTTGTCACGATGCCTTTCGCAATTGGGCTAACCTTCGAATAGGTCTGCTTAAAAACCTTCCCGAAGCAAGACAGTAAGCTATTAACTGTAGAGAGTAACTCAGCCACCTTGCCCCCTTCACGCAACCTTTTGACGGCATCCGCCAGTAGCTCATCTGTCACTTTTGCAGCCTTACGATACTCGGGAGTATCGACAAAGATCTTGTATCCGTTTTCGATTAGCTCCATGTCGCCCTTAAACAGCATGCTATCGACATAGTCTTCATTAAATACGAGGATATTCGCATCCGACGGCAAGCCCTCGACAGATGGCAGAGATTCTGAGGCATAGGGTTTCAACACTTCTAACGTCTGCCCATCATCGCCGTTATATAGCTGAATCGCTTTTGCAACTGAGCTCTTACCGGAGCCATTCATTCCGTGCAGAACAGTGGTTGCATTGGGTTTTAGCGTAATAGTTGCGCAGTCAATGTTGTTACAACAGGCAAGCTTTACGACAATCGGTTCAGGCATTTGATCTCCATGGAAGAGGCGTTTGCGTCTTATTGATTATGAATCCGCAAGCAAACAAACTTCCCACCAACTCCGCGAGCCACGTTTTTTATGGACGAATGGCTGTAAGCAGGACAGTCTGGGTCGGCATTAGAAAGACCAACATGCGGCAGCGCTGCGAGATCAGCCGCCAGCAACAAATTGGCACCGGGATAGGTCCGGACTAATCAGACGATGGCAAGAAGGCGCCGAGATCCACGCTGTCCCGGCGCCAAACCTGCGTCTAGTCATTTGCGACATGCCAGCGAATAAACCAGTTTGAATCACTCGAGAGCTCACCAAGTAACTTCTGCTCGAGAGTAGCATCATCAAATTTGCCCTCCTTGCATAAGCGCACAAGCTTAAATGCAACAATAGGGGAAACATCGTGTAACGATTGAAACGCCAAATCGCTAAAAGAGCTCGCTTCCCATCTACGATAGCCCGCAGCAACGCTATCAAGCAATATTGCACGAACAGCAGAGTCTTCACTAAGCATAACGCTCGAACAGATTGCAGAAACGACGCCACAGTATTGATCGCAGATAGCATTACAAACAATCAGCTGCTCAAGTACTTCTAAAAACGCACGCTGACCGGCGGCAGTAAGGGCATCAAATTTAATACCAAATGTCAGGAACTCTATGTCTGTTGCAAAGCCGGTAGCAACTTTTAGAGCCAAGCATCTTACAGACCATGCACATGAGTCCATTGATATAGGCTCTCTAAATACCGGGTCTTCGGGCCACTCATCCGGAAGTTCAGAAATTAAATCCGTCCAACCGACGGGAAGTGCCTTTCCATCACGCACGCAACGACATACAAACTTATTTAATACGGACATAGCCTCTCCTGCAGAGCAGGGTGATCCTTGATATGTCGGAAGCCCTTTAAGACAATGCTCCAGCACGCCAGCCAAGGATGCGTTAAATGACTCAGAAGGGACATCATCGAGTGAGCGACATAGCAAAGAAGAGGGACGAATGGAAAACCCTGAGTGAAAATCAGAACGATTATTCGAGTCGAATTGCCTGCGCAATTCATCGATACAAGCCGTTTCCGCATTGCATGCTGGAGATTTGTTGTCTAAATAACAACCCCGCTCAACAGTGGAAAGATGCCCCACTTGTTCTTCGCTCAAAATAGAAAAGCCACAACGCTTCTCAACGCATCCGAAAACGCCAGCAGAGAAATTGTATTTAAGCAGTTCATCAGAATTCGATTTAAGGCTACTGCCCAGTTGATCAACGAGCCCATTGTCGATTTTGTCTAAATCCATTCCGCCAATAACGTTCGAAACATCAGAAGCGACGGTATATAAATGTTGATCGACAACCTGACAAAGTAGGCTTACAAGCGACTTCTCATCAACCCGCATCTTGATCATGCCGATCGCCTTAATCCATTTTGATTCACATTGCCGAAAATCATCTGCAACGTTTAACGTGTTCCAAGCATCGCAAATAGTATCATCCGAAAAATAAGGCGCACACTCCTTAATGACGACGGAAATCATACTCGGACGATATGCCTGGGCCGTTAAAGAAGTCAGATGCCACAGTTCCTCGGCACACGAGGGGAGATATGACCTTAAACCATCGCTCTTATAAGCAAACCTATTCTCGAAGCCCTTAGCATCCCCCTGAAGAACAAGCAGCTTAATTCCCTCGAGCTCAAGTTCGGGCCGATTGTAAATAGAGGAGTAGTCGATAAGCGAATTAGCAAGCAAGCTGCGAGAATATAAGGCGCTCGATATACTCCCGCATAATATTGAACTAAATAACAAACACGATATATTCGACATGACGGAAGCAAGGCTAGCGTCATGTCGAATCGTTGTGTAAGGATTAACCGCCCTCGCCTCTCTCGAAGCGTTTAAGACAGCAGTCCCCACCTCCTCTTCGAACTTAAGCGCAAGGGGAATATAGGCTGGAGCGGAGAGCGCATCAATTTGTTTCTGAATTGACCACTGGGTGCCAAATCCATATTCGGAAAGCATGCCAGCGACAGTCCGCTTGTCAATTAAACAATTACCATAAGCCCAACAATCTTTCGATTCTATTGAATCACAAGCAAGTTGGAGTAATTCATAGCACTTGGAATAGCGACCTTCAATAGAAGCATCGAGGGCGTCAAGCCTTAGTGAAAGAGTGTCTCTGGGAATGCCGCTGTCTTTCATAATTTCTAGAATGCCAGCCTTGAATGCAGCGACCGAAAAGGGGGTGCCATATAGAAGCCAATTGACCGCTTTCTCGCCAAGAAAGAAGAGATAAGGATTGTCAGACTTTCTCTCAAGCCAATCAGCATGGTAGTTAAATTTTTTTGAAATCAAGGCAACCGAAGAACCGAAAGCATCGAGAACATCTTCGGGAATAGAGACAGGAGCAATATCAGTAAAAACCGCCGATCCACCATCTTCAATTTCAAATCGTCGATTGTGAAACAAATCGACCATCACGTTGTTAAGTTGGTCCATCAGATAAGGAACAAGGCCTGAATCATTCGGCCGCCCTACATACGTGCACGCATCCATTTCTCTGGCATAACGAAGCAGAGACTCGATTTCCGGCGACGTTCCAGACTCAAGCTTAACGAGAATGAGTGGCTTTCTGAGCTGGATAGCACGATATAGCTCTTTACTAGTTCCTGGCCTCAATTCTGACCGTATGATCCCAATCACTATATCGCTCTGTACTAAGCGATTAAGATAATAAGACGATGATGGCTCAATGCTCGCATGGGACTCGATTGCGAAGGGTTTAAAGATATCCGATTTCAACAAAGCGCGATTAAGCTCATCCCTCAGCTGCTGCCAGCTAAAATCGCCTTCATCGCTCATCGAAGAGCTAACAAACACCTCAATACGGTCACGATCAATGACCTCGGCGTCTATCTCATTTGCATCCATAGAACCTCCTAATGATCGAGTAGATCCATAGAATAACAAGCGGCGCGGACCAATTGTGCGGACGAGAAATCGGTCGCTACAGCGCTCGATTCAATAGTTTATATCGCCAACGTCTTACAACTGAACTGGCCTGGACCGTTCGATGCGCGCGAAACAGCAAGTCGCCCATTCTCGACCTATTCTCAGTCGCTACTCGCGGAGGATAGCATCTCATCGTCACTCCCCTTCTTCTTGCACAGTACATCTATCGCGTGTTCACCCAAGATTGCCGTCCACTGCTTCAGCGCCGCACCCTTAACGGCGTTAAAGCAGTTCTCAAGGAACGGTGCGTTCATGTCGTAGTAATTCATGTTCCTAAACAGCACATAAATCGCGAGGAACGTTTGGGCAATGACCACTACAACACTCATTGCAAGAGCGTTATAAGGGGACTGGGATATCCAGATCAAGGACCTTAAGCCCAGTTGGACAAACCAATCTCCAACGACAAATAATCCGTCTTTGGCAGTCTCAATAAACCCATAGGGCAAATAGTTGTGCATAAGGAGACCAATAACAAATTGGTAAAAGTCTGAACTCACAAGCGAGGCTGCCATTACAGTGCTCTCAACAATAATCAACACAATTGAAAAGGTGAAAACCATGTTGAGAACACCCTTGCTGGGTGCACAATCTGCCAAAGAAAAAAGTACAAGACTTAATCCAAAAGAGAATAAGGAATAGTAGCAAGGAAGAAGCCAGAAAGAGAAACAATGCAAAAGAAGAATCGCCATCGAAGCTGCCCAGTTCCAAGGTTCCATCGAGCTCCATCGCTTCCGCAATGGATAAAGGCAACACGCTCGCGACCCCAGCCGATAGCCGAAATACGCAATATGGGGCTTTTTGAATTCAACTTCATGAGGCTGCTTGATAGGTGGCCAAATAACCCCTTTAACATTTTTCTTTGCTTGCAGGCAGCTCATAGCAGAAGCCCTTTTGGCCGCAGACGCCTCATAGCTCCAGGTAATATAAACAAAGGCACAACCATACAAGGAGCAGGCAATAATCAAGAAGAACAGCGCGCCCACCCTACAAGGAAACTCAGGAATTCCGCCAGACACGAGCCCGGTTAAATATGGATCAAATGCAAGAAGACCGGCGCAAAAACGTAACGGATAGCCATAAAGAACAATCCTAAGAGTACCAAAGCACATCTTAAAGACGTCATGCGTGCGCGATTCCTCTTTAGGATCAATGTATCCAAAGTATTTCGCAGACTTAAATGTATTCATCCCGCTCGAGGCCAGCGAGTAATCATGACGCCGAACATACTCGTCCCAGAGTCGCTCACCTTTAGCCCTGGCCCTCTCATAGAAGTAAGCAATGATAAAGACCAAGACGTATGCAACGCCCAAAACGGAGGCAAGGTAATGATCGCCAGAAACTACATCGCCACTCAACGTGTACTCATCTGCCCATATAGTCGCACAAACCAAGAATGCAGCAATCGCTTTAGCAACCACAACAAGCATGGCAACAATTATTGTATGCCGCTCATTACCGCCGCCAAGCAAAGGTAGCCTATTCCTGCCTTCGCTCTGCGGGTTTGTCCTGTCTTCCGCAATGCCCCTAATATCATTGATGAGATAACGCGCTTGGTAGCCACAGATGTCAACGACAAACACAAGCAAGAAGAACCGGAAGAACCACTCTCCAAGAGTGTAGCCTCCTCCCAGGGAAGTACCCAACAAAGCCCCGCCTAAATAAAAGAAGCTTTTCATTGAATCGCGAGGACGCGTGTACAACAGACGAAGGAATTTACCTCTAAATTGCGAGAAGTAGTGACCCGGCCTATTATCCTCAGACACCCCACCACTATCCGCTCGATATTCCTTAGGGGCACCATTTACATTAAGGTCTAATATCTCTTTAAACGTCAGCCGACTAAAGTCAGTAGCTATGAAATAGCAGTACAAAAGATATATTAGAGCGGACATAACAACCACCGGCAGCAGAAGCCTGACCCATTTATTATGCACGGTAAGCAGCAATAGCAAAGAAAGCAAAACGCACCCGATGACAAGCGATACGAGTGAAAGTGCAAAATGCACATAGTGCCTACGCGCACCCCTATTTGTCAGATGATGAATGTTAGCAGTAATCAAACGAGAAGAAAACTGGTTCCAGCCCAGTGCAATATTCTCATCGCCCGTTGGCACTATCTCGGAAATCCTCTTTTCGATCATTTCCATATAGTGATAGCGAAACATACGTTCCTGACCGATGCTGGAGCCGTAAAAACCCGCTACAAGAATCACACAGGCTGCAATCGTAGCGATTCCCTCATTCTTCCAGGGAATCGAATTTTCAGAAGCGCCAAATCCGGCCGCAACAGAATACAAAATGGCAAGCGCAGCAATACAAGCAACAAGGACCTGAACGATATGATCCAAAGACACTCTCTGGTCCTCGCGGGCTTCATCAAGCTCAAATAGCAGCCATTCAAGCTCTTCTTGTTTGCCGTCTTCTATGGAATCACTCATATGCGACATCCTTATTAGAGAAGAACGTACAGTTCGCACCAAAACTGCGTGCACGAGCAAATACAGAACCCAATTGCCCGGCTCCTACAGGACAACAACGTGCGGGCGCATTAGCACAGCAGTAGATAACGCCTTTAACGATGCCCCTTACATGACCATAATAAATTCAAAAGGGAAGAACTAAAATCTTTAAAGCAGGGAAAAGCAATATTGGCCAACAGCATGACAGCCCCCAATAAACAGTCGACCAGCTTACAAGGTCAACGAACGGATGACAACGTCATGCACCAGGCAGTGAACGCCCGAGGTAATGGTACTCCCTGACACCTTTGTAGAGGTCATTGTCCTAATAGTTTTCGTCAAACGGTAGCCTATAAATCCAGCTGTTGAAGCACGACTTGGGGCATGCCCAATCAATCCGCCCGAGAGGAGAAGAGAGCGGCGAAGCATTGAATCAGACATGCGTATGCGCTGGATTGCGTCGGAAATGTTGGTGTAAGGGTGACACCCTAGTGCCCGTTTAACGAAGAACGGCCCTCGTCTTAGAATCTGAAATCACCACAACAACGGGTTCTAGGAAAGGACGAAGACCGCTATGGAAATCTTATCAAACCCGACGCCGGACATGCTCGTCATAACCCGGTTCGACGACGGCACCATAGTCATGCAGGAGCTGTTTCGCAGACTCACTGAGCAGGTCGTGAACGACGTGATGGACGCCGAGGCCCACCAACCGTGCGGGGGCGGGGCGAACAGTCGCAACGGCCGCTGCGAACAAAGCCCCGCCGCATGCGTGGGCATGCTTACGCTGCGCATCCCAAGCTGCGCATCGGTAGCTTCTTCCCGGAGAACGAGCTCGAGCGCTACCAGCACGTCGACTGAGCCCTCGTGGCCGCCGTGGCCGGGATGTACGCCACGGGCGAGTTCTTCTCCTAGCTCAGGGGCGCGGTTTCTCCGGCATGCGGCTCGTCACCGACGTCATTTGCGGAGATGCTCGGTGCGCTCGAGGAGGTGTTCCCCGGGGCCCGCTACCAGCGCTGCACGGTGCATTTCTACCGCAATGCGCTGGGGAGGATTCCCGTGACCAAGCGGAAGGCCGCGGCGCGCGTGCTGAAGGCGATCCACGCGCAGGAATCGCGCAAGGCATGCGCCGGAAAGGCCGAGGAGGTGGCGGAGGAGCTGGAATCGATGCGGCTCGGGGCGGCCACGAGGACAGTGCGCGACGGATTCGCCGAGACGCTTGCCTACACGGAATTCCCGCCGGAGCACTGGCGCCGTATCAGGACGAACAACGGGATCGGGCGCATCAACCGCGAGATCAGGAGGAGGACGAGGGTCGTCGGGACCTTCCCGAACGGCAACTCGGCCCTCATGCTGGTGACGGCGAGGCTGAAGAGGACGGGGCCGAGGACGGCTAAATCAATATGCGAAAGAATCTTGTCGATACCATTTAGACCGCGAAGAATTTCTTTACAGTGCTACTTCTTTTAGACAGCGCAATTACGCGGGCGGCGGTAAGGAGAGAAGCTACTACCGTGAAGCAAAACAACATCAAATGGTTCACATCACCATTCGAGGTCACATCAGATTGCTTGCTTCCGCAAATACCAAAGACATATAAAGCCACGAACAACATATGGGTGAGGTAAATGACAGTACTTGCTTTCCGCATTCGAGCAAAGATCGGAAGTTGGTTCTGAACCCCCCCCCTGATAGATAACAAAACTATCCCACCAGCGACCAGCGCACAGAAAAGCAAATGTTGGTCGCTCGAGATAAGGAAGCAGCCAAGAACTCCGATAGCAATAGCCGCCAAGATCGCACTGACATCAATTTCTATAAGCGACTCCGAATTCATTCCAAAGTACATTCCAAGAGCAATATAGAAGAACCCCTCAAATAAACCGTTTCTAGTATTTTCAAACGTTAATGAGTAGATCTTGACGGGCAATGCGATCGCCATCGGAGCCCCCTCCCACTTGAGAAGCAACGATAATCCAAAGCCCCCAAGAAGGAACAGAAATGAGACGCCCAGGATGTTTCGCGAAGACATGCCCTTTCTCAGCATGGCATAAACCAAAATAAAGCCGACAACGCTAGCAAGGAGATACCAAAGCGGCCATGATAGCCTTCCCTCTCCCAACAAGAAAAAGCCACGGGCCTCCAAAACCAGAGCCTTGATCAGCGGGACTCCATCAAGCCAATACCCCAGGCAGTCGATGGGTATATATGCCAAAAACCAAGCTAAATACAGCCATACAAATTTACTTATCGTCGACCTCACGCGGCATGAGCCAGCCGAGATGCGCTCTTGGAATTGCGCAGGCCGAAGCCCTCTAAAGCAGAGAAAGGACGATGCGACAAAGAAAAATGGAACCGAGACGTTTTCAAGCACATTCAGGACTCGTGAAGCGAACGGTGCATCAATTCCATACAACGGGTTAGTATGAACCGCCACAACCAAAACAGCCATGATCAACTTCAGAAGATCAAGCGCTGGGTAAACGGTCTTTTTCATCTACACCCCTCCAGTCAAAGTCTTCCTTCAACAAGGAGATCAGAGTTCTCCTGACAGGATTCAATATCTTTAACGGCTCCAAATAATCCGAAATTAGATTCTGCAATTAGGCTCTTTGCCCAACCATTCTATTTTTCCACCAATCAAGACCGCTGTGTATAGCCTGCACATATCCAAGCCCGGTACGTTTTAGAACATATTGTGGCCAATGCCAATTGTTGTAGCAGAGCTGTGGAATTGCCTGGCCAACTACAAGACCCCAGGCTCCCCAGCTAAAGGCGCCACACAAAACGCAACTTACGCAGATTCCAGCAGCAGTTGATACCAAATACGCTTTGAAGTACGGAATCTCGTTCATGCTAACAATAATGTTGCAAAACAGAGAGTGCTGATTAAGCAGGAAGTAATAGAGGGCAATACCCAGGAACAAAACTGGATCGCAAATGAAATCATGCTTGAAAAGCGTGAGTATCGGCAGGCATGCCGTTACAAGAACTGTAGCGACAATATACATGCATACATAGCAGGAAATACCGCGTTCGACCACCGCCTTCTGAGTCTGCTTGTCATCCCTGACATAGGCAGACTGGAAGGTGGGAAAGCATGAACGTAAATAGGCGCTTGAAATCTGGTGGATCGCCGTCGCGAACTGCAACATGACGGAATACGTACCAGTTTGTTCAAGCCCTAGGAAAGCCGAGCAAAGCAGCGATGTTGCCTGCGTGGCGCCATACCAGGCTAGAGATACGACACCATCACGCCACGCCACAAACGAAACCGTCTTTAGAACGTCAAGCATTTCGTCCTTAGCAACAGCTGCGGCATCGGATTTAATCCCCTCTTCGACGTCATGATGGCTCCGAAATGTCCTAATCGCAAATAACCTCAGCAAAGTGCTGTAAGCCAAGAAGCCGAGTGCGGCAGCGAGAAGGCTCAAACCACAAAACAGAAGGACCGCCGTAATAGCAAGCTGCCCAATCCTGGCAAGCGTTTTAGCCCTGTTCTCACCGGCAACGTCTCCAAGCCCACGGAGAAACGTGAGACAGTAAAGAAAATACAAGTTAGTGAAAATGGAAACGACAAACACAATCCATGCAGGCAACGAACCCTCAATTAAAAAAGAATCAGTGACATAAGAAACGTAGAAAGTTCCCAACGTTGCCGCAACAAATAACGCGATGAGACCCAAGACAGCATATATCGTTTTAGACGTATCAAGAACGACGCGCATCAAGTGCCAGTCAACTTCTCCATCAACAGAAGAATAGTCGCAGCCTTGTTTGGTCAGTTTCTTTGCCCCGCTCAGGCAATAAAGAATGTTGCGGGACAAGGTAGAAGTAAAACCGAATTCAAGCAGCTGCGCAAAACCCGAAATGGCTACGAACACGTACCAGAGACCGATTTGAGCACTCGATAAAAAAGATAGGAGTAGCGGCAAGAGCAAAAAGTTACTGCCCATAGACGCGATCGTGCCGACATAATTCCAAATCACATCTCTTTTGGAGACGGTCACTTTCTTGCTTTCGGCCATTTACCCTAATACCTCCGCACAGTAATTTCGTAGCGTCTCGGCCGTTTTGGTCCAGCTACATTCATCAAAATCGATGGAATCAAACAGCCGCTTGGAGTTAGGAGCTCGAAGCAATCCCTCGATCTTATCGGCAACCTCGATCGGGTCCTCGCAGTTTTTCACGACATCGGATCCCTGAATCGACATCACTTCGGCAATTCCGCAGTTAGTCGAAAGAAGGAGCGAACATCCAGCCTCAATCGCATCAAGGGCTGAGAGACCAAAGGGCTCATGCCTAGAATTCATAACGAATACCGAGCACTCTCGAAGCTCGTTCACAAACTGATCGGAGGCAACTTGGCCCCTATATTCACCGTCAGCCGAGGTCATGAGATTATCTAAGGAAGAGTTATCGGAGTACCGTCGCCCGTACACCCTTAAAGAGCAATCGACACCACGATCTCTGAGAATCGAGACGGCCTTCGCGACTATTTCGTTGGCCTTAATTGGACGGGTGCCCCCGCTAACAGCAACGATATTTTCACGTTGGCCTTCGAAGCTGCATTGTTTAAACCTTTTGACCCCAAGGCAAACGTGCTTAACCTTATCGGAGCATTCAGGCAGCTGTTTCTTAACAAAGTTCTCCTGGAGGGAAGAATTCGCAACGATCAAATCCGCAGTACGCAAATGCTTAATGATTGCCTTGACAGTTCTATCGCTATATCCGAGACCGTTGATCTCATTCTCAAAAGGGACGTACCCATGATTAAAGCAAATGACAGGTTTACCAAAGGCAGAAAGCACCCGATGCGCAATGATATCCGTCCAACCAGCGCCGCAAGAGACAATCACATCGCTCTTAAGACCCTCAGAAATAGCCTCATATAGCTTGGAGATTTTACTTTTTGAATATAGCGGCCGTATCGAATCGCAAGAAGGCCAATATTCCACTAATGACTTGTGTACATTTGAAGGTCCAGTATTGCCTGTGACCTCACCAATTAGAAGAATCTTCATTGAATGCTTCCTTTAATGTAATGCAAGGGGTTGGAATCAGGTGCTAATGAGACCTTAATTCCGTACACCCCCCCGCGCTTGAGCAAACCAATGCGAATTAGCAGACGTTTAAGCGATTGTTTGAAATACCTTTTGGGCAAAGACCTTCTTACCGCATCGGTAATTGATCTACCGCATGAAAGGTCCTCGAAGAATCGCGCTCGCGCAGATGGCTTCTCGGAGGGACTCCTCAACTGACCGTTATTCTTAATGGCGGTCTCGATATCAACCGTCATTAACTCAGCACCAGCAAGGTCTATCAGTCGCTGTCCTTTTTGATTCTGGATTAAAACCAGGGAGACACCCCGACGCATTTCTTCGGTAAGATTCGTCCCCCAGGAATCGCCTAATGTAACATCAGAAACTCTTTCAATGCTTGCATACCTGCAGTGATAACAGTTTTCCGTATAGTCCAGCCCCGCCAAGAAAGCTACTGTATACCCATCCAAAACACCGGGCAAATCAATCGTTCGCTCGTTCTCCCTTAGCTGAAAGCTGCCTTTAGAACGAAACTCAATGGACTCAAGCTGATTCATGTCAATCCCATTCTCACTCAGGAATTGACGGAGAATCGCAGGCGAAGGAGTACCGTGGCAAATCAAATCAACCGTATATAAATTCGAAAGAAGCTTGTTGCCGACAAAGTTTTTAAGAGAGGCCACCTGGCAAGGCAATCCTACAAATAAGACTTCTTTACCCTCAACCAGCAATTTTTTTATACGAGCGTAAGAGCCAATTGGATTGCTTTTAACGTACTTGGATCCTTTATATTTAACGGCATCCGCAATCGAGCTAGAAAACTCAAACCCAAACTGACCGTCCCGGAAACAGCAAGAGCAAACTACTCCTTCGGCAGAAATAAATCCTCGGATAATCGCGGCCGCCAAGCCGCCCGATGAGGAGGTTCCCCTGCTCTCCGAGTTAGAATCCCATCCTTGCAACCATTTACTAGGTTTAGAGCCTTGAGGCGGATTGCATTGTTGACATACAGCTGTGCACCTACCGCAATCAATGCATTTGCTTTGATCGATACTGGGGGTATAGTACTCGCGCCTTTCAAGAACAGCGATTGCATCTTTAGGACAGGCATCGACACATGCCATGCAGCCCGCACACATTTTGTCTTCGCAGATACTTTGCATCCATCTATTCCTTCAACGCGCGATCAAGCCAGGAGAGGCTGCGGTTGCGCTCCCCATCAAGAACCTCGCCAACATGCTGCCAATCGATATCGTCGTCCCAAGCATTGCCTTGGAACGTGTCCCAGGCCCTATGCTCTAGGCCAAAGAGTCTAAGAACAGATTTATTTCGCGCGGCATTAGCCTTTGGAAAGATCTCAACAAATGGGGTGCCGAGATTGATACAAAAAGCAGTGCCGTGGAATGAATCCGTGTATACGCAAGATGCATCCCTAAACAGCGCAAGAAAATCCTCCAGGGGCGGAAGAACGACCTGTTTTCCTACCCTTCTCCTAAACGTAGGGCAAACACTTACAATCTCAAGATTGGAGCCAGCGGTCTTATCTTTAACGTACTGCAGCATATCTGAATCAGGATGGAGGTTATAGACGAGGGCGTAGGGCTTTTCAACGGGAGCCTTTTCACTGGCAATCTTGTTCCACTCGGAGCGATTGAGAAGCAGGGTCGGATCCAAAACCTGCTCAGCTTTGAGACCGTAGCTCTCAACGATATCCTTACCTGAATCCTCGCGGACGGAAATGGCATCGTAGCGCTTGAGCCAGTTACCAATTTGCGACTCATACCCCTTTACAACGCCACCACGTCCAAAACTAGCGGCGTAGGATACGACCTTCTTTCCCTCGACCTTAGAAAGCCCGTCCCAAAAGAATACCGGATCTAGAGAGCCATCGCCAAGTTCGTTCCAGACCTGATCGCTGCCAGTCAAATAGATATCTGTGTTAGGCAACAAGGCGTCGATACTTGTTTCATCACAATGCGGAGAAAGAGTCAGATACTGCTCTCTCATGCTCTTAAAACGCTTCTCACCTGCACCGTACAGCAAACGCCAAACCGTGTTCCTATAGATACGATGAGGCAGAGACCTACCTTCTGAATAACGCTTCACAAGAGAATCAAGGGTCTCAGCGCATCTCCGATAGTCAACAACAACAGGATCGTACCCCAAGTTTTTAACAACTTCTTGCGTAGCATAAGCCTGGAGGACAGACCCGTAGTTGAGAACGTTATGACGAGTAATAATTGAAACTTTTTTCATTGCATCCCTCTCAAGAAACGGAAAGTGTGTCTCTATTCCGAAATATGGAATAGCTGATTAAAACTAGGAGCGGGTTATAGTCGACAGCCAAAGCAGTCGACTCGCAGAATCCAAATAATGCAACATAAAGAGCGAGGACTATGAGGGACCCATCATCGAAATACTCCTCGGGCGCTCTTGCATAAAGTAGCATTAAACCGATTAATAAAAATGAAGTAGGAACAAACCCGTAATTGATAAGCCAAAGTGCCCAAGCATTATCAATCGTGAGCATGGCATAAGAGGATCCTGTCCAGACCGTAGCCCCAAGAAGCATTGACCCATTACCAAAAGGATGTATCAAATACTGCTCAAATAGATACCACATTGAATAAATACGGTTGCTAAGAGACTCACTAAAAGCCATAAGTATGCCATTAGAAGGAGAAAAGACAAAAAGCAAAATTATCGTTAATAGAAAGGAACCGATAATAAGGCCAAGGCATATCCTTGACATGCTGGCCCTAGCAAAAGAATGCCGTCTAATATAACAAAAAAATTGGAAACAAATCAGCACCAGAAGGTACAGCTCCGCAGTCCTTGAGTTGGCGACCATCTCAAGGAAAGAAACCGAAGCAACAGTTAAAAGTGCCGAAAGAAAGGGTTTTTTATTCCAACGTAGATAAACAACACACGTACATATACGAGCCAAAACAGCACCGAGAGCATTTACCTGATTAAAGCCGAGCGAATGGCGTACCCTCGTTTCGCCGGGACGAATTGAATCAATCGAACTGATTGATCCAGAAATCAAACCAAACGCAACGATTAAAAATACTAGAACAGTTACAGCCAAGACGATCTGCGTCAACCGGCGAACATCAATATCGTTCCCAGCAATAATAAATAAGCAGACAGAAAGGGGTATCCACGACTTAGTAACACCTAAAGTAATTAGCGTTGCAAGAAAAGCAACGCCTGAACATACTAGAGCTTCAGTTGAAAATCGAATACTGAAAAACCGTACTAAGAGCAGGATGAGCATGAGTGCATTGGCAATTTTGCCAACGGTGTCCATCGGGACTCCAAACATGTTCACATAATTCGTACGCTCCATTAAATGAAAAAAACAATACATAGTAAAGGCTGCGTAATAACATGAATCAGCAGCATTTACCTTCAGGCTTTTCTTGAAATCAGTCATCATTTTTATGAAACAGCCCCTTGAGTAGTTTCAATTACCTCCGAGGTTAAGCGTTAGCGAAGCAATCCAAGACCTCGAGCAAAGCAACAGAACAAGCTGAATGCGTTTTTTCCGAAATAAGCAACAAAGGCCGCAAAGCGCTCACGAGGCCTAGCTTCTCTATCTCTAAGAACGGCCTTTCGATGTAAAGACAACACCGACCACAACGAATCCTCATCTTGAATTTGCCTCGAATGATTATTTTTAGTTGGAATCTGCGCAAACACCATCCTGCAAACTGAGAAGCAGCGCGAAGCGGCGGCTTTACTTAGGTCCGGATACCAATTACAAATATCCTGGTAGAGCCGATCGGCAATTATCAATGCGGACTCGCCTTTAATGTGTCGATATTCTTGCCTGATAATGCTGTTACTTCTCATGCGATATGCATACAACTCACGGCAATCGACAACGGCAACGGAATCAACCTTGTGAATAATCTTATAGACGCTAGCGAGATCCTCGTAATACAGCCCCTTAGGGAACGGGTCAATGCCCAGTGGCGCCTTTGCGTAAAGGCGCCACTGGGCACCGGTGTCCAGCGTCTGATATAACATCAGACGCTGGACATCGGGCGAAGGCAGTGCCTTCGCAGGCGCCACGGGGTCAAGAGACTCCACCAAAGGGCAAGCATCACCATCATTGAACGGCTTGCCAAATGGAACAGCAGATATCTGACATCCCGTATCGCGGCAGGCGTTAAAAAGAACCTCGATAAAAACAGGAGAAATGTAGTCGTCGCTATCAACGAAGGAAATCCAGTCGCCCTGAGCAATACGCAGCCCTGCATTACGAGCGTCGGAAAGACCGCCATTTTCCTTATGCAAAACGGTGGTACGGTCGTCGCTTGCAGCAAGAACATCACAAAGCTCGCCAGAACCATCAGTCGAGCCGTCATCGACAAGAATGATCTCGATGTTACGATAGCTTTGACGGCAAATGCTATCAAAGCACTCCCGCAGATAAGGCTTAACGTTATATACCGGCACAATCACCGATACCAAGTTACTGTTTGCCATCTAATTCCTTGAGTAGAGATCTAGATATTTATAAGTCAGTCGCTTGCCTTGCAACTCAATGTTGTAATCGGCGAATTGCCCACTTGAGATAGACAATCGACCCTCATACGAGTACGGCAATAGTGAATCGATTTCATCGGCCCACACGGCAGGACTATCAATCGGCAAGAACTTGCATTCCCCCGTTACGTCAACTTCGCGCGTAATCGCATCACTCAGCAGGCACGGCAGGCCAGACACCTGTGCCTCGACGCCGACGAGGCCCAGGCCTTCGTAAAGGCTTGGCAGAACGAACGCATCAAACGCCTGGTACAAACGATTGACATCGCTTCTCTGTCCCAGAAACTTAACGCGATCGGTAAGACCGCGTTCGTCCACCAAGGCCTTTACGGAGGCCCCGGCTTCGCCGGTACCGACAAGCAACAAGACGGCATCGTCGCGACGCTTTGCGACCTCAGTAAAAATGTCAATCAGAAACGTATGGTTCTTTTGAGCAGTAAAACGTCCCACATGCCCAATGGCAAACTGGTTGCCGACGAGGCCCAGGTCGGCTCGCGCTTGCGCGCGAGCCTCCGCATTGAAGCGAAAGCGATCCAAATCGATTGCGTTGTATACGACTTCGAAGTGTTCAGCTTTACCGAAAAGCCATTCACCGGCAAATTGACTGCATGCAAAACGGTGTGTTGGATACCGATTCGATTGCGTTTTCAGCACGGCCTTTAGGGCATTCTTGGCATACTCCCCCTTACCACTCGTAGAATGGCTATGGGCGATTCGCACAGGAACGCCCGCCTTCTTCGCGGCACGAAGCGGAAAGACCGAAAGCGCGTTGATGTGACTATGGACAATCTTCCAGCCCTCTTGTTTAAAGAGACGCTGAAGCTCTCGCTGGTATTCAACAACATGCTGATAGGGCGGAATCTCAAAGACCCTGCCACCGAGGGATTCGATTTCTTCACGGGGAACAAGCGTCGAATCGGCATCGACAAGAAAATCGAACTGCACTTTGCATCGGTCAATATGACGATAGTAATTCATGACGACTGCCTCAACGCCGCCGCCAAGCATCTTGCCCACGACCTGGGCGACGCGAATTGGTTCTCCTTGGCTCATCGCCCGGTCCTCCTTTTCCCAAACATGGCACCAAAGGTGCCGGTGAAACATTTCCAGTCCATGCGGAAGCAGCGATTCCGCACGTAGTGGAGCTCGATCTTCTGGCGCATGCCGCTCTCGAAGGTCGCGGCGTTGCGGTCGGTGGCCTGCCACAGGCCCGTGATGCCCGGGGTGACGCTCAGCAGTTCCTCCTTCTCCTCGTCGGTGAAGTGCTGATCGAGCTCGTCGCGCGTGATGGGGCGCGGGCCGATTACGGACAGGTCGCCCTTCAGCACGTTGAGGAACTGCGGCACTTCGTCGATGGAGCACTTTCGAATGAACTGGCCCACCTTGGTGATGCGCGGGTCGTCGTCGACCTTGCGCTCCACCTCCCACTGGCGCAGCTGCTCGGGACTCAGGTACTTCTGCACATCACCGGCATCAGGGACCATACTGCGGAGCTTAAGCACGCGGATCACCCTGCCTCCCCTGCCCACGCGCTCCTGCGTGTAGACCGGGCAGCCAGGAGACTCCACGCAGATCGCGGCGCAGACACCGGCCATCGGAATCGCCAGCACCGCGGTGCATCCGGCGCTGAAGGCTATGTCGAATGTTCTCTTGCTTATGCGGTAGAAGAGGGTCCCGGTAGGTTTCCTAGACATGGGCTAGCACCCCGCCATCGGAAAAGTCTCGGGAGATGCCTCTAGCAGGCACCCCCCCCCGTTATCATTTCGACGACCGTGAGCGCCACGATTTTCAAGTCGGTGAGCACGCCACGCTTGGCGATGTACTCAAGGTCGCGGCGGACCATGCCTTCGAAGTCGGTGTCGTTGCGCTCCGCCACCTGCCACCAGCCGGTGATGCCAGGCTTCACTGCCAAGCGCTGCAGGTCGTACTCGGTGTACTCCGCCACCTCATTCGGAAGCGGCGGCCTAGGCCCCACGACAGACATCTGACCGAAGAACACGTTGAGGAACTGCGGGAACTCGTCGATGGAGTGCTTGCGGATGAATTTGCCGATCTTCGTTACGCGCGGGTCATCCTTCATCTTGAACATGGCGCCGGCGATCTCGTTCTGCCCCTTGAGCTCGGCGAGACGCTCGTCGGCGTCCCTGTACATGGAACGGAACTTCCACATGCGGAAGGTTGACAGGCTGCCGTCGCGGCGGGTCTGGCCCACGCGAATCTGGCTGTAGAACGGGTTGCCCTCACTCTCCAGGCGGATGGCCGCGGCCAAAATCAGGCTCGGAATGGCGATAACAATAAGAACGGCACCGCTGAACACGATGTCGAACGTGCGCTTCACAGCCCGATAGACAAGGCGCGAACGGTCCCAGTCCATGATGGATTGCATGGCCTTGTAGCGACCGGCGCCCTCACGCCGGTCCATGGCCTGAGCAATCAGCGCCGCCCCCACAGGCGCATTTGTCTCTGTTACTTCTTTAGCAGCCACAGTCAAACTTACGTCCCTGTTCCCCAGGGATCCCCCAATCGGTAAATTCAAAAATACGAACGAATAGCTGGTGCAACGTCTCCCTTACGTTTTGCTGGGGACGTCCAGCGCAAGCAGCTCCCTAAAAGTGGAGTCACCCTCGCCCACGTCTACCAGGCACCAGCGTTTACGACGGTCGATCTTTTTAACGCGGGCCTCTTGCCCCACCAAGGGACCCTGCTCTATGTGCAACACGCCGTCTTCTATGCGGGCTACGCTGTTGCGCACCACACCGTCGTCGTCCAGTACGCTGCGGTACCAGTCCTGCGCATCGTCCGGCATGGGCATGTACGCCCGCTCCCTACTGCCGGCGATGCGACAGCCAAAGCTCAACTGGGCCAAAGCCCTATCGAGCGCGGCGGCATCGTGCGTGGCGACGAAGAAGTATTCCTTGTACATGGGTTTGGTTTGGAGCGACCAGGCGCCGTCCCGCTTAAACCAGAACTCCTTTTGCATCACAAAAGCGTCCTGCATCAGCTCGTGCGGGATAATGCGGCGAACCTTTTCGCAGGTCTCGCGCTCTTTACCGTTGGGGGTGTGGACCAGATACCAGCGGACGCGGCCATACTGGCTGTTGGTGGTGGCGCCGTTAAATGCGCCCGGCAGCCGCTCTTGACGCCGTGCCGTCTGTTCCATGTTCTCGCCCCCCTCTTTTAGCTTTGCGATGCACGCAAATGCAGGGGCGTTTAGAACAGGCTTCTCGCTCGCAGCTAGGCGCAGTCGCAAAAGTACAGGTTTTTGCATCTTTCGACGAAGCTCATTATACGAGTAATTTCAGGCTGTTTTGCCTGATTGCACAAATTGCGGCGCGAGCGGATACATCTCCATACCCCTCTACAAAAACCTGTACATTTTTGCACAACAAAAAAAGCCGCTCTAGCAGCGGCTTTTTCTCATTTGGGCATGAAAAAAGGCGACTGCCCTTTGTGGACGGTCGCCTTTGTTAATTGTTGTGAAGTTTGCCTTAGGCGCGAGTCTTGATCTCCTCGAGCACCTTGGCAACAAACTCGTCAACGCTCATCTGAACGGTCTCGTTGGAGCGATCGCGGACGGAGATGTTGCCGGCCTCGACCTCCTTCTCGCCCAGGATGAGCATGTAGGGCGCGCGGTCAATGGAGCGGGCCTCGCGGATCTTGTAGCCGATCTTCTCGTCGCGATCGTCGCAGACCACGCGAATGCCGGCCTCCTCCAGCTTGGCGCAAACCTCGTGGGCGTAGTCGCGGCTCTTCTCGGAGACGGGAAGCGCCTTGACCTGCACGGGAGCCAGCCAGGTGGGGAACTTGCCCGCAAAGTGCTCAATCAGAATACCGATGAAGCGCTCGATGGAGCCAAAGCACACGCGATGCAGCATGATGGGGCGCTTCTTGGTGCCGTCGGCGTCCACGTACTCCAGATCAAAGTTGAGCGGCATCTGGAAGTCCAGCTGAACGGTACCGCACTGCCAGGTGCGACCGAGCGAGTCCTCCAGGTGGAAGTCGATCTTGGGGCCATAGAAGGCGCCGTCGCCCTCGTTGACCTCATAGTCCATGTGCAGCTGCTCCAGAGCGGTGCGCAGGCCCTCCTCGGCGCGAGCCCAGTCCTCGTCCGAACCCATGGAGTCCTCGGGGCGGGTGGAAAGCTCAACGTGGTACTTAAAGCCAAACTTCTGGTACACGGAGTCGATGAGGTTGACCACGCCCACGATCTCGTCGGTCAGCTGGTCGGGACGCACAAACAGGTGGGCGTCGTCCTGGTTAAAGCAGCGCACGCGGAACAGGCCGTGCAGGGCGCCGCGCAGCTCGTGGCGGTGCACCAGGCCAATCTCGCCGGCGCGAATGGGCAGCTCGCGATAGGAGTGCGGCTTGGAGGCGTACACCAGCACGCCGCCCGGGCAGTTCATGGGCTTAATGCAGTACTCTTCGTCGTCGATGACGGTGGAGTACATGTTGTCCTTGTAGTGGTCCCAGTGGCCCGAGGTCTTCCACAGCTGCTTGTTCATGATGAGCGGCGTGGAGATCTCCACGTAGCCGGCCTTGTGGTGAATCTCGCGCCAGTAGTCCAGCAGCGTGTTCTTAAGAATCATGCCGTTGGGCAGGAAGAACGGGAAGCCGGGGGCCTCTTCGCGCATCATGAAGAGATCCATCTCGCGGCCGATCTTGCGATGGTCGCGTTTCTTGGCCTCCTCCAGCATGTGCATGTGCTCGTCAAGCTCTTCCTTGGTGGCAAAGGCGACGCCGTTGATGCGGGTAAGCATCTTGTTGTCCTTGTCGCCCTTCCAGTAGGCGCCCGAGACGCCGGTGAGCTTAAAGGCCTTCAGCGCCTTGGTGTAGCAGATGTGGGGGCCGACGCACATGTCGATGTAGTCGCCCTGCTGGTAGAAGGTGATGCGGGCGTCGTCGTCCAGGTCGCCGATGTGCTCGACCTTGTACTTCTCGCCGCGCTCCTCCATAAGGGCGATGGCCTCGGCGCGGGGCTTCTCGTACACGGTGAACTTGAGGTTCTCCTTGACGATCTTCTTCATCTCGGCCTCGATCGCGGGGAAGTCGTCCTCGCTGATCTTGACGCCCTCGGGCAGATCGACGTCGTAGTAGAAGCCGTTGTCGGTCGCGGGGCCGTAGGCAAAGTCGGCCTCGGGGTACAGGCGCTTGATGGCCTGCGCCATGATGTGCGCGGCAGAGTGGCGGATGACGTGCGTGACCTCGTCCTGCGGGAGCTCGGCCGCCGAACCGTCATTGTAGAGTGCCTTCATGGGTATGTTTTCTCCTCTCGGATGCCTGATGCAAGTGCGTGCGATGCGCTCGGCGTTTTTGACTTGCATCATTATAGGCAGGTTGCCTTGGTATACAAGCGCCCGCCGCACCTTAATGGCACGGCGGGCGATTTTCTACGCATGCTTCATCGTGTGGGGGCGTGGCTGCTGGGCGCGCGTGTGGCTTACGCGGGATGCGCGGTGCCCGTGGCTTGCGGCCGGCCCGGCGATGGATGCGTTACTGGATGCGAGTTCGGCAGTAGGGGCAGACCTTCCAGTGCGCGTCGAGCGGGCGATGGCAGCTGGGGCACACGTTGCGAACCTGGGTATCGCACACGGGGCAGACCACAAAGTCCTTCTCGATGGGGGCGCCGCACTGCGGGCAGGCGCCGTACTGGGCAAGCTGGCGCTCGCGCAGGGCCATGTCCAGCTCCTGCTCCTCGCGGTCGGCCGCGTAGGAGTGCGGGCGCAGGACCAGGTAGGCGATGAGGCCCACAAACGGGATGAGGGCGATGATGCCCCATGCCACGTAGGCGCTGGCGCCGCGGCGGCGGGCGTCGATGAACACATAGACGACCGACAGCACGTACAGGGCGATGATAAAGCCAACAAAGGCATAGACGACGCCCATGAGCTGCGGCGACATGAGCTCGGAGATGTACTTGGACATTACGGGTACCTTTCGGAATATTAACAGTCCGGTCAAGTTTACCACGGGGTTTGTTTATATGGGACCACGGCTAGGGGCGGGGCTAGCGCGGACACAAACATCTCAATCTGTAACAGGTGGGAGCGGAATCCGGTCCTAGATGTTACAGATCGAGACAAACGGAGGACCCGCCAGACTAACGTCTCAATCTGTAACAACTGGGACCCAAATCCTCGTCTAAATGTTACAGATCGAGACGAACGGTTGCCGTAGTTGTCTGCAGACGAGCTTGTCGACGTTGCCGGGTCTCCCCTCGTCTGCCGTTGGCGGGTGCTGCGGGGCTGTTCGCCGCATTGCCGCCGCGCTGGGGGTATGCAGACCGTAGGATAGTCTTATTGACGGCCTGTCAACTCGTCTGGGAGGCACTGTGACAGAAACGTTTGATATCGCGATTGTCGGCGCGGGCATCACGGGATGCGTCATCGCGCGACAGCTCGCGAGATTTGACCTTTCCATTTGCGTGGTCGAGGCGACCAACGACATCGCGCTGGGCGCGTCGAAGGCCAACGGCGGCCTGGTGCACGCCGGCTACGATCCTGCGCCGGGCACGGTAAAGGCGCAGGTCAACGCCCGTGGTTGCGAGCTATATGGCACATGGGCCCAGGAGCTGGGCTTTCTGTTCTGCCGCACCGGGTCGATGGTGTTGGGCTTTAACGACGAGGACCGCGCGCAGCTGGAGAAGCTGCGGTGCAACGCCCTTGCCAACGGTGTGCCCGAACTGTCGATTATCGGCCCCGAGCGCATCCACGAGCTGGAGCCGCGCGCGAGTGCCCAGGTCTCGTGCGCGTTGTGGTGCCCTTCGACCGGTTACGTCGACCCGTTTGAAGTGGCCATCGCTGCACTAGAGAACGCAGTTGCCAACGGCGCGACGTTTATGCGCTCTGCGCCGGTGGAAGGCATTGAAGTTGCCGGCTCAGATGACGGAGCCGTGCGCTTTACGCTGGCGACCCCCGCTGGCAACGTACGCTGCCGCTACCTGATCAACGCCGCGGGCAACGGCGCCGCCGACATCTCGCATATGGCGGGCGCCGAGGAGTACCAGATGGTCTGGCGTCAGGGCAACATCGTGGTGCTGGACAAGGAGCCGCGCACGCTCATGCCGCTCTACCCCGTGCCGACGCCGGTGTCGAAGGGCGTTATCGTGACGGGCACCGTGCACGGCAACACCGTGATTACCGCAACCGCCGCTGTGCGCGAGCCGGGCGATACACAGACCTACGCGACCGATATCAACGCGCTCCTGACCGGCGCTCGCAAGCTGGTGCCCGATCTGGACACGCGTCGCGTGGTGCGCGCATTTGCCGGCGGTCGCCCGGTCATTCAGGGAACGAACGACTTCTTTATTGGACAGTCGGCCGTTGTGCCGGGGCTTTTCCAGGCGGCGGGCATTCAGTCGCCGGGCGTGGCAAGCGCACCGGCCATTGCCGAGCGCATGGAGCACGTACTGCGCAATGCCGGCGTGGCCCTGCGCGAACGCGCCGATTGGGATCCAATACGCCGCGCGCCGGACGACTTTGACCGCGCGCCGCTTGCGCGCAAGAAGGAGCTCATTGAGTCCGGCCCTGCATGGGGGCAGATCGTCTGCCGCTGCGAGACGGTGCCCGAGGCCGAGATTGTTGCCGCGATTCGACGCCGCCCGGGCGCGGTTTCGGTCGAAGGCGTCAAACGCCGCTGCCGCGCGGGTATGGGCCGCTGCCAGAGTGGCTTTTGCCAGAGCCGCGTGGTGACGATTCTTGCCCGCGAGCTGGGCTGCGACCCCAGCGAGGTGTTGTTAGAGGATACCGGATCTTGGTTGGTTGAGGGACCGCTGAAGGGGGTGCGCTAGGATGGCGACGGATATCGAGATGGACGCTGGACGAGACGTCATGATTGCTGCCGCGGGTGGCGTGCCGATGCAGGCCTTCGACGTGGTCGTTATCGGTGGCGGACCCGCCGGCATGGCGGCAGCTCTCGCCGCGCACAAGGCCGGCGCACGCGCGGCCATCGTGGAGCGCGAGCAGCATCTGGGCGGAATTCTCCGCCAGTGCATCCACCCCGGTTTTGGGCTTTCGCACTTTAAGCAGGAGCTCACCGGTCCCGAGTACGCGCAGCGCTTTATCGACCAGGTGCGCGAGACCGACATTGCGCTGTTCTTGGACAGCATGGTGATTGGGATTGACGGGGACGCGGATGCGGCGGATGACTCGGGCGCGGGCAACGCCGCGATTCACACCGTCACGCTCATGAATCCCGCCGGCATGCTGCAGCTCGCCGGACGTGCGGTCGTCCTTGCCATGGGTTGCCGTGAGCGTACCCGCAGCGAGATCAAGATTCCCGGCAGCCGTCCCGCCGGCGTGTTTACGGCCGGCTTGGCGCAGCGATACATCAATATCGAAAACCTCAAACCCGGCTCGCGAGCCGTCATTTTAGGCTCAGGCGACATCGGGCTGATCATGGCGCGCCGTTGCACGCTCGAGGGGATTTCCGTCGAGGGGGTGTACGAGCTCATGCCGTACGCCAACGGCCTGCGCCGCAACGTCAAAAACTGCCTGGACGATTTTGGCATTCCACTGCATCTGTCGACCACGGTCACGCGCGTAATCGGGCACGACCGCGTGGAGGCCGTCGAGGTGAGCCAGGTCGACGAGCACCTGGCGCCCATTCCGGGGACCGAGCGCATTGTTCCGTGCGACACGCTGCTGCTTTCGGTGGGCTTGATTCCCGAGAACGAGCTTTCGGTGGGCGCCGGCGTTGAGTTGGACCCACGCACACGCGGCGCCGTGGTGGACCAGAGCCTGCAGACGGGCGTGCCGGGCATATTTGCCTGCGGCAACGTTCTGCACGTGCACGATCTGGCCGATAACGTAACGACCGAGTCCGAGCGCGCCGGCGCGGCTGCGGCGGCATGGGCGTTGAGTAGCGGCACGGGCGCTGGGACGGACGCCGTGAGCGCGAGCTGCGAGCTCGCGGTCTCCCCCGCCGGCATTGCCGGCTACGCACTGCCGGGACGCATCACGGCCGCGGCGCTCACCAAGGTCAACTTCCGCGTGCGCCGGCCAGTCGATGCCGCCCGAGTGCGCCTCCTGGTTAACGGCGAGGAACTGTTCGCCGGCAAGGTACGAGCGTTTAAGCCGAGCGTCATGGAAAACTTCCCGCTGCCGGCAAAAATCATTCAGGGAGCGCTTGACCTTGGCGCTAGCGAAATCGTCTTGTCCGTCGATCCCGTTGAGGAGTCATAAACCGTGAGCGATAACGTGATTGAGACGTTGCAGTTCAACTGCACGACCTGCCCGTCCGAGTGCCTCCTGGCCGTGGAAGTCGAACGCGATGCCGATGGTACCGTGGTGGATGTGCGCTCCGTAACCGGCAACAGCTGCCCGCGCGGCGACAAGTTCGCGCATCAGGAGCTCACCTGCCCCATGCGCGTGCTCACCACCACCGTGGCCGTCTCCGGCGGCGGCGAGCCACTGCTCCCCGTCCGTACGGCCGAGGCCATCCCGCTTGCGCTCCACGCCCAAGCCATGGCCCTCATCCGCGGCGTGGTCGTTGAGGCCCCCATCCGCATGGGCGACGTCGTGTTCCCCAACCTCCTCAACACGGGCATCGACCTCATCGCCAGCATGGACATCGACCCAGCCTAAGCAGCTAATTTAGGACGGGCTCTTTTATCTGCTTTTACAAGGAGTGTCCCCAGGTGCCGGCATAAAAGGAACGTCCCTATCTGCCGGGCATGGGATACCATGGTGGCAACCTAACGAAAGGATGTTTCATGGCACATGTCGATGACCAGCGTGTGGCGCGCGTGCTCGATGCGCTCGAGGGTCAGCACCCCGGCGCGCAACTGCTTGTAAACGACCCGTGGTCGATTTATTACCTGACCGGCTTTTATGCCGATATGTTCGAGCGTTTTTGCGGCGTGCTGCTCGTGCGCAATGCCGAGCCCGTGATCCTGGTCAACGCGCTGCATCAGCTACCCGAGTATGACAATGCCCGCGTGGCCTATCACACCGATACCGACGTCGTGACCGACGCCATCGTTCGCGAGATCGATCCGACCAAACCGCTCGGTATCGACACCGTCATGCGCTCTGGCTTTTTGATGCCCCTTATGGAGCGCCACGCCGCGAGCGAGTTTTTCCTGGGCGACTTTACCGTCACCGCCGCGCGCACCTACAAAGACGCCGCCGAGCAGGAGCTCATGCGCGTGTCCTCGGCAGTCAACGACGCCGTGATGGCCGACGCGATCAAACTCGTCCACGAGGGCGTGACGGAGCGCGAAATCGCCGACCAAATGCTCGGCCTGTATCGCAAGCACGGCTGCGAGGGCTTTAGCTTTCCGCCCATCGTGAGCTTTGGCGCCAACGCCGGAGACCCCCATCACGAGCCCGACGATACGGTACTCAAGCGCGGCGACGTGGTGCTGTTCGACATTGGCGGGCGTCATCGCAATTACTGCTCGGACATGACGCGCACGTTCTTTTGGGGCGAGCCGGACGAGGAGACCGCAGACATCTACGACATCGTGCGCCGCGCCAACGAGGCCGCCGAGGCGCTCATCGCACCGGGCGTGCGCATGTGCGACCTGGACCGAGCCGCGCGCAACGTGATTGAGGATGCGGGCTATGGCCAGTTCTTTACGCACCGTCTGGGACACTCAATCGGCCTGCAGGACCACGAGCCGGGCGACGTTTCACTTGTCAACGAGCAGGTTATCGAGCCGGGCATGACCTTCTCCATCGAACCGGGCATCTACCTCCCCGGCCGCACCGGCGTCCGCATCGAGGACCTGGCCCTCGTGACCGAGCCCGGCGTCGAGATCCTCAACGCCTACCCCCACGACCCAGTCCGCCTAGACTAGGCACGCCACCAAAGCTCCCCTAGAAGTTGCGGTGAAATAGGGACTGTTCAAGGCTTCTAGCCCATAAAACAGTCCCTATTTCACCGCAACTGATGAGGGGATGGGTTAGCGCAGCAAGCCTGCCACTTCGCCGGCTAGGGTGATGGTGCCGGCTGCTACGAAGGGCTCGTTGGCGGCTTCGAAGGCGGCGAGGGCCTCGGATACGCTCGGGTACACGCCCGCGAGTTTGTCAGCATCCACCAGCGCGGCGAGTTCCTCTGCCGGCAGGGCGCGGTCGGAATCGGTCTGGGTCACGACTACGCGCGGGAAGGCCGGGATCAGCACGTCGACGATGCCCGCCACGTCCTTGTCGGCCAGCGCGGCACACAGCAGCGTGGGACGATTCTCTACGCACGGATCGATCTCATCCAGGGCGCTCACAAAGTTCTCGCAGCTCTGAGGGTTATGGCAGGCGTCAATCAGCTTGAGTGGATCGGTACCCAGCACATCAAAACGACCCGGCGTGGGACAGCCCATAAGCGAGGCATCGAGCGCGTCGTGATTGAGCTCGCGACCCAGATACCCCTCGCACAGCATAATCGCGCACGCGGCATTCTGCGGCTGATAGGCCGGCTTGACCATGCTCGACGTATAGATCGCACGCGGCGTGGTGCAGCTAAACTCAACCGTGTCGCCCACGTGTTCCGGCAACTTGGTCGTAGCGTGACTTACCACGAGCGGCACAACGCCGCACTCGCGACAACGCGTATCCATCACACACTGAACACTCGCCTCATGCGTACCCTCGCCCAAAACAACCAGGCGCCCAGGCTTAATAACCGCAGCCTTCTCCCCCGCAATAGCCTCGAGCGTATCGCCAAGGACCTTCATATGGTCAAGCCCAATGCCCGTAATGGCGACGGCCACAGGATCGGTCGCACTCGTTGCATCCCAACGTCCGCCCATGCCAACCTCAAGCACGGCAACATCCACCGCGGCCTCGGCAAACACCACAAGTGCGGCAGCCGTCAGCAGGTCAAACGGTGTGATGGTATAGGCGCGCTCCCCCGCCGCCAAACGGTGCGCATTCACCCGACGCCCAGCCTCAACAGCGGCAGAAACACCACGGGCAAAGGCCTCGTCGTTCACAACGCGCCCATCGACCTCCATGCGCTCGGGATAGCGCACCAACTGCGGCGACGTATACAGCGCGGTCTTTAACCCCTCGCCACGAAGGATGGCAGCCGAAAAACGCGTGGTCGAAGTCTTGCCATTAGTACCGGCAACCTGAATGCAATCGAAATACTCATCCGGACGCCCCAGCTCATCGAGCATGTCGACAACCGTCTCAAGCAGAGGCCCAGCATCCCCAGAAATCCGCCCCGTATCAGCAGCAAGTCCCACAGCCTCACCAAACGAAAGCAACTCAAACGAGAACGGCACAGAATACGACCCCGAACGCTTAGGCATAAACCAAAGTCCCCTCAACATAAAAAGAGGCCCGTAACAAACAACGAGCCCCTCCCATTCAAAATATCAGCCAAACACCGCTTTGCAGCGAGATCAAGGCCACAACCAAGTGACCCTTACATGCTAGGTACAGTCAACCACGTAAACGAACTAGGAGCGGCCCGACGCTTTGCTCGGTACAAGTTCCGCACGCAAAGGACAGCACTAAATGTGCTGTCCGTCTTGCGCAGGACTGTTCGCAGTAGCGAGCAAAGCGTCGGGACGCGTCCCCGAGTAAACCTTACGAGAAGTCAGCAACCTGAGCAGTCAGCGCCGCCAGGATCTCCTTGAGTTCAGCTGCACGGTCCCTCTTCTTCTGGACCACCGCAGGCGCGGCCTTGGCCACGAAGCCCTCGTTGGCAAGCGTCTTCTCGCAGCCGGCGAGCTCCTTCTGAGCTGCGGCGATCTCCTTCTCCAGGCGCGCCTTCTCGGCCGAAAGATCGACCTTGCCCTCGAGCACCACAAAGACCTCGACGCCGCTATCGACCACGGCAATGCTCGCGGCCGGCTTCTCAACGTCCACGCCCATGACCAACGAAGCGGTGTTCGCCAGCGGCTCAATCGTCGAGCGCAGGCTCTCGAGCTTCTCGATATCCTCGGCACCGGCGCGCACGACCACGTCGAGCTCGGCCTTGGGGCTCAAGCGATAGCGCGAACGCGTGGCGCGGGCGGCAGACACGACGGCGCGGCACAGCTCAAACGCGCGCTCGGCGTTCTCGTCGACATACTTGGCGTAGTCGGCGGGCTCGGGCCACTTGGCAATCATGAGTGCCTCGGCACGGTCGACGTTGCCCTCCGCATCCAGGTCGAGCACGCTCGCCGGCATGTTGTCCCAGATCTCCTCGGTTACGAACGGCATAAGCGGATGCATCAGGCGAATGGAGGTGTCGAGAACAAAGATCAGGTTGCGCTGAGCCTGCAGACGGCCCTCGCCCTTCAGGCGGGCCTTGGTGACCTCGACGTACCAGTCGCAAACCTCGTTCCAGAAGAACTGCTGCACGCCGCGGGCCATATCGCCAAAGGTGTAGTTCTCAATACCCTCGGTGACCATCTTCACGGCCTTGGCCAGGCGGCTGAACATCCAGGCGTCGGCCGGCGTCTCAACGACGGGCTCGCCGGGCGTGTAGCCCTCCATGTTCATGAGCAGGAAGCGGCTGGCGTTCCAGATCTTCGTCACAAACGACTTGGCCTGGTCGGTACGCGGGCTGTCGATGAGCTTCTTAGTCTTCTTGTCGATGTTCGCATCGAACTTGACGTCCTGGTTGTTGGTGCACAGCGTGAGCAGGTTGTAGCGCATGGCGTCGGCGCCGTACATGCCAATGAGGTCCATGGGGTCAACGCCGTTGCCCTTGGACTTGGACATGCGGCTGCCGTCCTTGGCAAGGATCGTCGGGTAGATGACGACGTCCTTAAACGGCACCTCGTCCAGGAAGTACAGCGAGCTCATGACCATGCGGGCGACCCACAGCGCGATGATGTCGCGCGCGGTGACCAGCGCCGTCGTGGGGTGATGTCCCTCGAGCAGCTCCGGCTTTTGCGGCCAGCCCTGCGTGGCGAAAGTCCACAGCTGCGAGCTGAACCAGGTGTCCAGCACGTTCTCGTCCTGGTGCACGTGATGACCGCCGCACTTGGGGCACACGTCGGTGTCCTCGGTCAGGGCGTCCTCCCAGCCGCAGTCCTCGCAGTAGAACACGGGGATGCGGTGGCCCCACCACAGCTGGCGGCTGATGCACCAGTCCTTAAGGTTCTCCATCCAAGTGGTGTAGGTCTGCGTCCAGCGCGCGGGATGGAAGGTGACCTTGCCGGAATTGACGGCGTCGAGCGCCGGCCCCTTGAGTTTGTCGACGGCCACAAACCACTGCTCGGACAGCCACGGCTCAAGCGCAGCATCGCAACGGTAGCAGTGCATGACGGAGTGGTCGTGCTCCTCGACGTGATCGAGCAGGTCATGCTCCTCAAACCACTTAATGACGGCCTCGCGGCACTCCTCGCGAGTCATACCGGTGAACTCGCCGTAGCCCTCGACGACCACCGCGTGCTCGTCAAAGATGTTGATCTGCGGCAGGCCGTGGGCCTGACCCATGGCGTAGTCGTTGGGGTCGTGGGCCGGGGTGACCTTGACGAAGCCGGAGCCAAAGTTGGCGTCGACATGCCAATCCTCAAAGATGGGGATCTCGCGGTCGACGATGGGGAGCTTGACGGTCTTGCCCACGAAGGCGGCCTTCTCGGGGTCCTTCGGGGAAACGGCAACGCCCGTGTCGCCGAGCATGGTCTCGGGGCGCGTGGTGGCGACGACGATGTAGTCCTGGCCGTTGACCGGCTCGGTCAGCGGGTAGCGCAGGTGCCACAGGTGGCCCTTCTCATCCTTATACTCGGCCTCGTCGTCCGAGATAGCGGTGGTGCAGTTGGGGCACCAGTTGACGATGCGCTTGCCGCGGTAAATCAGACCATCGTGGTACCAGTCGCAGAAGACCTTACGCACGGCCTGGGCGTAATCCTCGTCCATAGTGAAGCGCTCGTTGTCGAAGTCGACGGAGCAGCCCATGCGCTTGATCTGCTCGACGATGATACCGCCGTACTCGTGGGTCCAATCCCAGCAAGCGTCGACAAACTTGTCGCGACCAATCTCCAGGCGGCTAATGCCCTCGCTCTTGAGCTTCTTGTCGACCTTGGTCTGCGTGGCGATACCGGCGTGGTCGGTGCCGAGCACCCAGCGCGTGGACTTGCCGCGCATGCGGGCCATACGGACGATGGCGTCCTGGATGGAGTCGTCGGTGGCATGGCCCATGTGGAGCTTGCCGGTCACGTTGGGAGGCGGAATGGTGACGGTGCAGTCGCCCACGCCCTCACGGCGCTTGTAGTAACCGCCGTCGAGCCACTTCTGCAGGATCGCCGGCTCGTTGGTCGACGGATCGTAGTTCTTGGGCATTTCTTCCATATATCTCTCCCTTGCCCGTCGGCGTGTCCGCCTGCTTGGTTTTCGCTCGGTCAGGTCCTGGGCTCGCACGAAGAGCACATTTAGTGCTCTTCGGCTCGTGCGGAATCTACGAAAACCAAGCAGGCGGACACGCCTTAGGTATCGATTACTTCAGTCTGTAATGACTTCGCTGAGGCTTAAACAAACACACAGAATAACACAGGTAGTTGGGGTTATTGCGTATATATAAAATAGCCTCCGACCGCGGGTGGTCGGAGGCTATTTGCAAACACGTTTTAGGCTGGTTTAGCCGTAGATGCGCTGGGGCTGTTCTTCGCCCTTTACGGAGGCTTCGGTCACGATGACCTTGGAAACACCCTCCTCGCTGGGAAGGTCGAACATCGTCTGCTGCAGCACGTCCTCGCAGATGGAACGCAGGCCGCGGGCGCCGGTCTTGCGGGCAAGCGCCATACGGGCGATCTCGTGCAGGGCCGCGTCCTCGAACTCAAGATCGACGTCCTCGAGCTGGAACATCTTGCGGTACTGGCGCACCACGGCGTTCTTGGGCTCGGTCAGAATCGACACCAGGTCGTCCTCGTCGAGCGCCTGCGTCTGGGTGACGACGGGCGTACGTCCCACAAACTCGGGGATCATGCCAAAGGCGTTGAGGTCCTGCGGGAGCACCTGGCGCAGCAGGTCGTTCTCGTCGACCGAGGTGGGGCCGGCAATCTCGGAGTTAAAGCCCACGCCCTTGTTGCCCACGCGGTCGGCGATGATCTTGTCCAGACCCACAAAGGCACCGCCGCAGATGAACAGGATGTTGGTCGTGTCGATCTGCAGTAACTCCTGCTGGGGATGCTTGCGGCCGCCGGTGGGCGGAACGCTTGCCACCGTGCCCTCAAGAATCTTAAGCAGCGCCTGCTGAACACCCTCGCCCGAGACATCGCGGGTAATGGAGAGGTTCTCGGCCTTGCGGGCAATCTTGTCAATCTCGTCCACGTAGATAATGCCAACCTGCGCGCGCTCGATATCGCCATCGGCAGCGTTGATGAGCTTGAGCAGGATGTTCTCAACGTCCTCGCCAACGTAGCCAGCCTCGGTAAGCGCGGTAGCGTCGGCGATGGCAAACGGCACCTCAAGGATGCGCGCAAGCGTCTGGGCCAGCAGCGTCTTACCGGTACCGGTGGGGCCGAGCAACAAAATATTGGACTTGGCGAGCTCCACCTCGTCCATATCGTCGTCAAACTGGCCGCCCATGCCCGATGCCTCGTCAAAGGCAGACACCGCGGCGCCGCCCTCGATCACGCGGCGATAGTGGTTGTACACGGCCACCGACATGGCGCGCTTGGCGTCCTCCTGACCCATAACATAGGCCGAAAGCTCGTCATAGATCTCGTGCGGCGTCGGCACGTGCGTGATGACCTGACGGTCGTCCTCAAGCTCAAAGCCCTCGGTCTCGGGGTCCACAGCGGGCTGGGATGCAGCCTGGCCGTGGTCGTTGAGGAAGCCTGGCAGCTTGCCGTTGCGGGCAGCGTCCATAAAGTCCGAAGCCAGCGACTCCTCCAGAATCTCGGAGCAGGCGGCAACGCACTCGTCACAGATAAAGATGTTGGTCGGACCCTTTACAAGGCGGCGAACCTGCCCCTGCTCTTTTCCGCAGAAGGAGCAGCGGATGGGGTTGCCGTTCTCGTCAAAGTTGTCCTGCATGTTACCGGCCATCCTAGGCGTCCTTCGCGGCGAGGTCGCGCGAGGTGACGATACGGTCGATCAGGCCGTAGTCGAGGGCCTCGGCAGCGGTCAGGTAGTTGTCGCGCTCGGTGTCGGCCTGGACCTTCTCGATAGGCTGGCCCGAGGCATCGGACAGGATCTGGTTGAGCTCGCGACGGGTCTTCTTGATCTCCTCGGCAACGATCTCGATCTCGGTCTGCTGGCCCTGGGCACCGCCGCTGGGCTGGTGAATCATGACCTTGGAGTGCGGCAGGCAGAAGCGCTTGCCCTTGGCGCCGGCCGAAAGCAGCACAGCGGCCATGGATGCGGCCATACCGACGCAAATGGTCGAGACCTGCGGCTTGATGAAGTTCATGGTGTCCAGAATCGCCAGGCCGGAGTAGACCTCGCCGCCGGGCGAATTGATGTAGAGCGAGATATCCTTCTCGGCATCCTGGCTCTCAAGATGCAACAGCTGGGCAACGACCAGGTTGGCGCTGACGGAGTTGATCTCCTCGCCCAAGAAGATGATGCGGTCGTTGAGCAGGCGCGAATAGATATCGTAGCTGCGCTCGCCGCGCGGCGTCTGCTCGATAACGTATGGCACGAGGGCGGAATCGAACTTAGCGATCATACGCATCTCCATTTCTCTCTTGCGGACCAAATTGGTTCTAGATAAACGTACGGTGCCCGCATGCTATGCATTGGCTGGCACCGTACGAAGCAACCGGATAACCGGTGTATAACTTTACCCCATCACGGGCGCACGCATGCGCTCGCGGGCAAGGTGGCGAGAATTACTCGGCGTCCTTGGCGGTCTCGTCGACCTCGGTCACCTTGGCGTTCTCGACCAGGTGGTCAACGGCCTTGGAGCGACGGATGGACTCGCGGACGGCAGGCATGCGGCCATCGGCGATGAACTCGGCCTTGGAAGCCTCGACGTCCTTGACGCCAGCCTTCTCGAACTCGGCGTTGATGTCGTCCTCGGTGACCTCGATCTTGAGCTCGCGGGCGAGGGCGTCGAGAGCCAGGGACTCACGGGCAACGTCGTTGGCCTGCTTGTGCAGGTCGCCGATGAACTGCTCCATGGTCAGACCGGAAGCGGGCAGCCAGGTGTCCAGGGTCATGCCGCGGGCAGCGAGGTTGGACAGGAAGTTCTGGCCAAGCTCCTCAAAGACGGACTGCTCGTAGTCGGCGTCCATCTCGTCGAGCTGCAGGCGCTCGGCGAGAGCGGAGACGCAACGGTTCTCCTTCTCGGCCGGGAGGCGGGAAGCCTTGTCCTGCTCGATCTCGATCTTGATGGCGTCGCGCATAGCGTCGATGCTGTCGAAGCCAAAGTCGGACTTGACGAGCTCGTCGGTGAGCTCGGGGGTGTTGCGGACCTTGATGCCCTTGACGGTGACCTCGACGGTGTGGGTCTCGGCCTCCTCGCCCTCCTCGACCTCGTCGGTCCAGGTGACGGTCTTGACGTCATCAACGTTAGCGCCGATCAGGGCCTCGTTGAACTCCTTGGGGTTGCTGTCGCTACCGGCGATGAGCATGCGGCCCTCGGCGGCGAAGTTGTCGGCGTTCTCGACGGCCTTGAGGTCGACGGTCACATAGTCCTCGGCCTCGACGGCACGGCCCTCGACGTCCTCGAAGGTGGCACGGTAGTTGAGGAGCATCTCGACCTGGTTGTTGATCTCGGACTCGGTCACCTCCGCAGGGGGCATCTCGATCTCGACGGCGTCGAAGGAGGAGAGCTCAGCGGCGGGACGCAGGGAGAACTCGACGGTGTAGGTGTAGTCCTCGTGATCCTTGGCGAGGTCGAGGTCCTTGTAGTCACCGTTCTTGGTGGGGACGATGTCCAGCTCGTTGAGGACGGCGGGCTCGTTGGCGGCGATCAGGTCGTTGGTGGCCTGAGCGAGGGTAGCCTCGGCGCCAAGGGCGGAGTCGATGACCGGACGGGGAGCCTTACCGGCGCGGAAGCCCGGGAAGCGGTACTTCTTGGCGGTGTCCTTGTAGGCCTTCTTGATCGCGGCGTCGACGTCGGCGGCCGGGATGGTGACCGTAGCGGTGAGCTTGGCGTCCTTGACGTCAGAAGCGGTGATGTTCAACACGTTCCTCCTCATACTGCCCAGCTTATCTGAGGTGCTGGTACCTTTATGCAACAAAGTGTCGCGACGGCCAAGGCCGACGCAAGTGCGATGGTGCGGGCGAAAGGACTCGAACCTTCACGGGAATCCCACCAGAACCTAAATCTGGCGCGTCTACCAATTCCGCCACGCCCGCATGAGCGCACAGACTAGGAATGATAGCAGATACGAGTGACAAGCGCACGCACACGTTTTACAGGCTCACGACCTCACCACGAGTGCAAATGGCGGGGCGAGTTGCCCCGCCCCGACAATTACGACTCGTTCGCTGATCCGCTACTCCCCCAGCAGGGCCTTCTCGGGCGTGATGGGCAGCGAGCGAACCTGATGTCCGGTGGCGTGCGCCACGGCCGAGGCAACGGCGGCGAGCGGCGTGTTGATGACGACCTCGCCGATCGACTTGGCGCCAAACGGGCCCGTCGGCTCGTAGCTCGGCTCAAAGGCCACGCGAATGCTGCCGATATCCAGGCGCGTGGGCAGCTTGTAGCTCATAAAGTTGCCGGTGCGCAGGCGACCACGGTCGTCGTGCTCGACGATCTCGTAGAGCGCGTGGCCGATACCCTGGGCAATGCCGCCCTCGGCCTGGACGCGCGCGAGCGCCTCGTTGATCACGGTGCCGCAGTCCACAGCCGCCGCATAGTCCACAACAGTCACCTTGCCTGTGGCCTTTTCGACCTCGACCTCGGCAATGCCGGCCATAAACGGCGGGGGCGAAACGGGCAGGCAGGCAGAGGCATGCGAGGTGAGCGCGTCGCCGCCCGCGATGTTCTTGACGCACAGGTTGGCAAAGTCGCGCAGCGTGAGATAGCGGTTCTGCTCGCGCGCGGCACGCTCGTCGGACAGGCGCACATACTGGCCGTCGAAGACCACGTCGGCGGCGTCAACGTCCCACATCTGGGCGGCCTTGGCGCAAATCTTCTCGCGCAGCTCGGTCGCGGCGTTCTTGGCGGCAAGACCCGTCACGTACGTGCCCGAGCTCGCGTACGAGCCGGCATCGAACGGCGACACGTCGGTGTCCACGCCGCGCACCACGATCAGCGAGCTCTCCACGCCCAGCTCCTCGGCGGCAATCTGCGCCAGGATGGTGTCGACGCCCATGCCGTTATCGGTGGCACCGGTCGAAAGCGTAATAAAGCCGTCCTCTTCCAGGCGCAGGTCGATGCCGGCAATGTCGATGTTGGAGATGCCCGAGCCCTGCATGGTGAGCGCGCAGCCCAGGGCGCGCACGCGGTCGCCCAGGTCCACGGCCAGGGGCTTGTCGCGCCAACCGATCATGTCCATCGCGCGCAGCAAGCAGCGGTCGAGCGCGCAGGCGCTGAGCTTCTCGTTGTAGTACTGCGGCATGGTCTCGCCCTCGCGCACGATGTTCTTAAGGCGCAGGTCGGCAGGATCCATGTGCAGCATGTCAGCGAGCTCGTTGACGGCGCTCTCCACGGCAAACTGGCCCTGAGTGGCACCGTAGCCGCGATACGCGCCGCCGCGGTTGGTGTTGGTGTAGACGGCGTCCCAGCTAAAGCGGCTCGCCTTCACGTGGTTGTAGATCGGCAGGCTCTTGTGGCCCGAAAGGCCAATCGTCGTGGTAGCGTGCTCGCCGTACGCGCCGGCGTTGGACAGCGTGTGCAGGTCGATGGCCGTAATGGTGCCGTCGTTCATGGCGCCCAGCTTAACGGTCATCTGCATCTGGTGGCGCGAGTTGCCCGCGGTGATGGTCTCCTCACGCGTGTAGCAGCAGTAGCTCGGACGACCGGTCTGCTGGGTCACGAACGCCACGAAGATCTCGCAGCAGCCCGTCTGCTTGGAGCCAAAACCGCCGCCGATGCGCGGCTTGATGACCTGCACCTGCGACTGCGGAATGTCGAGCGACTGCGCGACCATGCGGCGCACGTGGAAGGGCACCTGCGTAGAGGTGGTCACCGAGATGCGGCCGAAGGCGTCGGTCGTCGCGAAGGCGCGGAAGGTCTCCATGGGCGCGGTCTGCGTGGCCTGGCTGGTGTAGGTGCGCTCAAAGACGATGTCGCTCTGGGCGAAGGCCTCGTCAAGGTCGCCAAAGTCGCTCGTGCCGCTGCACACCAGGTTGCGCGGAACGTCGCCGCCCTGCGGGAACATAAAGGTCACGTCGCCCTCGGGGTGAACCACGATGTCATTATCGAGTGCCTGGGTAAAGTCGAGCAGCGGCTCGAGCACCTCATAGTCGACCTTAATGAGCTTGAGCGCCTTGTCGGCGGCCTCCTCGGTCTCGGCGGCGACAATCGCCACCTCCTCGTTTTGGTAACGCACCAGGTTCTCGAGAATCAGGCGGTCGTAGGGACTCGGCTGCGGATAGCTCTGGCCGGCGATGGTAAAGCGGCGCTTGGGCGCGTCCTCGTAGGTGTAGACACCCACGACGCCGGGCACCTTCAGTGCGCGCGACGTATCGATGGAGCGGATCTTGGCGCGGGCATAGGGGCTGCGCTTGAGTTTGACGATCAGGGCGCCGGCGGGCACCATGTCGCCCGTGTAGACGGGACGGCCCTCGAGCAGCGCCTTCGAGTCTTTCTTGGGCTGCTTGTGGGTGATCTGCTTGTACGCGACACCGTCGGAGCTGGTGTTATTGACCGGCAGCTCGGGCATCTCGAAGCCCACCTGCACGCCGGACTCGTTGAGGAAGCGCACGATGGCACGCAGCTGGCTCTCGTAGCCGCTGCAACGGCAGAGGTTGCCGGCAAGCTGGCGCGACAGCTCCTCGCGCGTGGCGACGAGGCTCGGGTCCTCCTTGGCGGCGCGGGCAAGCGCCAGCACGTTCATGATGAGGCCGGGGGCGCAAAAACCGCACTGCTCGGCGCCTTCGGCGGCCATTGCGCGGGCGAGCGCCTCGGACTCGGCCTTAAGGCCCTCGAGCGTGGTGATAGTGTGGCCCTCAACACGGGCGGCGGGAACCGAGCAGCTCAGCACCGGGTCGCCGTCGAGCCACACCGTGCACAGACCGCAGTTGGTGGTCTCGCAGGCGCAGCGCACCGACGCGCAGCCCTGCTCGCGCAGCAGCGCAAAGAGCATGGTGTCGGGGGCAATCTGAACCTTGACCTTGCGGCCGTTGAGCGTAAAGGAAAGATCGATGAGTTTGGCAGCCATTAGCGCACCTCACTAGAATCGACGCCGGGCACGCGGCGGCAGGAATACTCGTCCGTGGCAAACTTGGGGACCCGCACGGTCTCGAACTCGCGGGCAAGCGCGGCAGAAAGCTCGATGCCGGCGGCGCGGCGCACGGCCTGAATCGCCAGCGGGGCAGAGATGCGGAGGCGGTAGTCGGCCGAGCCCCACAGGTTGGTGCCGTAACTCAGGGCACGCACGGATGCGGCCAGAGCGCGAAACTCATCCTCGGAAGGCTGCTCGTTGATAAGGCCGCACGCCTCGTCCTGCAGCAGGGTCGCGCGCAGCGGGCGGGCGCCCACGGTGACATGCCAGCTGTTGTCCCACCAGGCGGCGGTGACGTTTAAGGAGGGGAAGTCGGTCGCGGCCTTGCGCACGGCCTCGTAGCTCGCACGGTAATCGTGCTTGACGACCACCACGTGCTCGATCACGTCGCGCACATAGCCCATGTCCACGAACTCGGCGAGCGGCACGCGGCCGGCGCCCGTTAGCTCAACATAGGAATCGAGCGCCAAAAAGGCCGAGAGCACGTCCGAAAAACCAAAGCGGCCGTAGATGCTGCCGCCCACCGTGGCGGTATTGCGCAGCTGCACGCCTACGATATCGTGGACGGCGAACTCAAAGACATTGTTGACAAGCGCGTTGAGCCCGGCATGACGTTCGAGCTGACGCAGGGTACACATGGCACCGATGCGAAACTCGGTCTCGGTCTCCTCGATCTGATCGAGTCCGCAGGCCGAAAGGTCAATCGCCGTCGCGACGCGACGCGAACCCAGGCGCATCCAAATACCACCGCCCACAATCTTGTTGTTGCGGTTCTTCTGTAAGAGCTCATAGGCTTCGGCCGCGTTTCCAACACGGACGTAGGTACCGAACTTGAGCACGTTCTCCCCCATCTCTCCACTTGTCCAGTACCTTTAAGTGTACCAAACGAGGGGGCTCAGCTCGTGTCGGGACAAAATGAACCGTTTTCCTCCGTCGCGTGCGGATCAAAAAAGGCTCCCAGCCAAGATGACTGAGAGCCTTCTGCGATGCTATATCGAGCGAAGATTTAGCAGACGCCCTGGGCGAGCATGGCGTCGGCGACCTTCAGGAAGCCAGCGATGTTGGCGCCCATGACGAAGTTGCCCTCCTCGCCGTACTTCTTGGCGGTGTCGTCCACGTTGTGGAACATGCCGCGCATGAGCTGCTCGAGCTTGCCGTCGACCTCCTCGAAGGTCCAGGACAGGTGCTCGGCGTTCTGGCTCATCTCCAGGCCGGACACGAGCACGCCGCCGGCGTTGGCAGCCTTACCGGGCATAAAGGCGACGCCGTTCTCCTGGAAGTAGGTCGTGGCCTCGATGGTCGTGGGCATGTTCGCGCCCTCGCCGACCACCTTGCAGCCGTTGGCGACGAGCGCCTGGGCGTCCTCGAGCAGCAGCGTGTTCTCGCGAGCGCAGGGCAGCGCGATGTCGCAGGGCAGCTGCCACACGCCGCGGCCGTCACCCTCGTGCCACACGGCGTTGGGCTTCTCGTCAACATACATAGCGAGCGTAACGCCCTTGTCGTGGCCGGAGCGCTTCTTGTTGTAGATGTGCTCGAGCACGGTGTAGTCGATGCCGTCGGGATCCTCGACCCAGCCATGGGTGTCGGAGCAGGCCAGGACCTTACCGCCGAGCTGGGCGACCTTCTGGACCGCGTAGATGGCGACGTTACCGGAGCCGTGAACGACGACGTTCTTGCCCTCGAAGGAGTCGCCGCGGCTCTTGAGGTACTCATCCACAAAGTAGGCCAGACCGTAGCCGGTGGCCTCGGTGCGGGCGAGCGAGCCGCCAAAGGAGAGGCCCTTGCCAGTAAGGACGCCGGTCCACTCGTTGGTCAGACGCTTGTACTGACCGAACAGGTAGGCAACCTCGCGGCCGCCAACACCCAGGTCGCCGGCGGGAACGTCGGTGTTGGGGCCAATGTGGCGATAGAGCTCGGTCATGAAGGACTGGCAGAAGTGCATGATCTCGTTGTTGGACTTGCCCTTGGGGTCAAAGTCGGAGCCGCCCTTGCCGCCGCCCATGGGAAGGGTGGTCAGGCTGTTCTTGAGGATCTGCTCCAGGCCCAGGAACTTGAGCATGCCCAGGGTGACCGTCGGGTTAAAGCGCAGGCCGCCCTTGTAGGGTCCAATGGCAGAGTTGAACTCGACGCGATAGCCGCGGTTGACCTGAACCTTGCCCTGGTCGTCGACCCAGGGAACACGGAACATGACGATGCGCTCGGGCTCGACGAGGCGCTCAAGCAGAGCGGCCTCCTCGTACTCGGGATGGGCGTCGAGCGCCGGCTGAATGGTGCCGAGGATCTCGGTCGCGGCCTGGATGAACTCAGGCTGCTCGGGATAGCGGGCCTTGAGCTCTTCGAGAACTTTCTGCGTGTAGCTCATGCTTCCTCCAATGATGGGAAACGAAAAGTGTCGGTCGCGGCACCCCATGCGCCGCGAGCTTTATCGTGTATGGATAATATCGCACTGTTGCGGCAAAGTTTCGCATAAGCCGACGAGCGGATGTTTCGTTTTGATTACGATGCAGGTAGAAGCGTTTTTGAGTGCCTGACGTGCGAAACCTGTGTTTCAAACCTGTTTCGTCCACGTGTTCCAAACCACCACATTGGGGACAGGCACCTTTGTGGTGGTGTGGTGGCTAGAGGACGAGCTGATGGTAGTCGGCGGGGGTTATGCGGCCTTCGGTGGCAGCGCGGAAGGCGGCGAGGGCGTCGCCCGAGAACGGCATGGCCCAGCACAGCCCGCAGCCGGCGGTAATGGAGCCCGGCAAAGGCATAATGCGCCCGGGCACACCGGCGGCAAGGCACAGCTGTTCGCATTCCATCACATCGAAGGTGCTGTCGAACGACACGATGATTTTGCGTTCATGGTCGAGAGCATCACCGGACGGGCCTTCGCGGTGTGCATCGCGATACGCCGCGGCGGCCGCTTCCTCTTCCGCAGTATGTCCACAGCCACCGCAACCGCAGGTACAGGGTTCGGACCCGTCGCAAGTGCAAGGTTCTCCCGTGTCGGGACAAATATCGTGAGACATGGCAACTCCAATCGTCTAGGCGAGTAACTCGGCCGCCGCAAACTCCTCGGGCGTATTGACGTTCTCGAAGCAGAGCGTCGAGCCGGCGACCGCGACAATCTGAGGCTCGTCCAAATACCCGGCATTCACCCGGTCGATCAGGCAGCGGATTCGCTGACGGTCATCGGCGAGCAGCTCTTGGGCAACCGGCGCACACGCGACACGGCGCCAGACGGCGCAAAGCGGCTCAATCCCCCGCTCCTCGCGCGGCACGCACACGTCGAGTGCCTCGGCCTCAGCACGATCGGCAAGCGCGCCGATGAGTTCCGGCGAGACAAACGGCATATCGCAGGCGACGATCGCCACGAGCGGCAATCGGGCCGCGGCCAACGAGCTCGCGATGCCGCGCATGGCACCGGCGGGACCGTCGACGTCCATCACCACGCGGGGGCGCAGGCCATCAAACATAAACTCCTCAAGATAGGCAAGCTCGCTGGGACGCGAAGTCGTCACGACCAACTCGCCGGCAACTGGCGTCAGCCGACCCAGCACGCGCTCGATGAGCGGCTCGCCGCAAAACGCCATGCGCGCCTTATCGCAGCCCATGCGCGACGACAACCCGCCCGCCTGGACGACACAAGAAAGATCGGCACGTCTTACGGTAGTCATACGACAAAACACCTCCATCGGCATGCTCGAAACCCGATGCACGAAGCTAAATACAGCCGCCGAAATAGCGGCGCTACGAAAAGCTCGTGCAAAAACAAAACAGCGCCTTTGCGGCACGCAGCAAGACCGCGAGCACAAAAGCGCTGGTAGCGTATGGCGGGAACGTATGTGAATCGAACACATCCAAGACGTTTTGCACGCCTCGCAACGGTTTTGAGGACCGCGGAGCCCACCGGAGCCCATCCGTTCCCAAGTGCGGCGGTATTTTACCAAACCGACAGGCCCCATCCCAAAAAGACAAGCAAGAAGTTGCGGTGGAATAGTTCCTGGTTTGGCGTTAGATGCCGAAAACAGGAACTATTTCACCGCAACTGAGAAGGCGGGGGCGGGTGACCGGCCTAGCGTAGGGAGCGCAGGCCGCCGGCTTCCTTGTCGAGCACCGTAAAGCGCACGGCATCCAGGTGTTCCAAAATGCTGATGGCGCGCTTGCGCGACACACCCAGGGCCTCGCGCAGCACGCTCGTGGTGGCAGCGCCACCGGCATCGGCGATGGCGGCGGCAACAAGCTCGCGCGCATGGGCCTCGGCGGCAGCGGACAGGGCAACGTCGCGCTCGACCTTCACGATCGAGCGGTTGAGCGAAAGCTCGCGCAGGGCACGCGTCATGGTGTCGCGATCGAGCTGCAGTTGCTCGCCCACCTCGGGCAACGTCGGTGCATCGAGGCCGGCTTCGTCCAGCAAGGCAACGATACGTTCGCAGGCTTCGCGAACCACGCGTGCCGCCGCGGCGGCCGAATGCGGATCGAATACCTCGGCGCCCTCGGCGGCGCACACACCACGCGAGCAGCCCTCGGCAATCAGAGCCGCGGCAACGCCTTCATCAGCGGCAGACCACGCAGCATGGGCAACGGCGCCAGGCGTAAAGCCCGTCTCCTTGGGAGCCGCCGTGTGCATGGCTGACAGGGTCGCCGCCAGTGCATCCATCGCGGCGTCGAGCACCGTGGCGTCCGCCAAGTAGTCCGCATCACCCACGGCAAGCTTGCGAACGGAGCCCTGCGACACCAACCCGCGCAGTGCGGCATCGACCTCGCCGACACCAAGATCCAAAGCGTCGGTAACATCAACCGCCGTAACCGGCAGCATCTGCAGCGCCAGCCAAGCGCCCACACCGCCCGCGGTATCGCCGGCCTCAAGCGCTGCAAGCAGCGTGCGCTCCCCCGCCGAAAGCTCGCGCGAGCGGCGGCAGCGCGAAAGCAGCACGCGCCCGCCGCCGATGAGCATAACGGGCGAATACGACAGCACCACGGCGTGGTCTCCGGCGCGCAGCGGCAGCGGCTCCTCCAGGCGCACCTGCACGGTACGGGTCTCGCCCACCGCCATGGGGGCCTCGCCCTCCAAAAGCATGATGCGACCGACATCCTCGGCCGTGCCGGCCATCACATGCACGCGCACACCCGGCTCGAGCACACGCGGCTTGGCTCCCTCACGGCCCAGGTAGGTGAACGTCATCATAAAGCGTAACGTCTGACCAAAGCGATTCGCCACGCCCAGCAACTCGCCGCGGTCAAGCGCCGCGACACCGTCACCAACTAGGTTGAGCGCCACACGCTGACCAGGCAGCGCGCGCGGCGTATCGCCATGCACCTGAATCCCGCGCACGCGACAGACCGTACGCGACGGCAAAGCCATCAGCTCATCGCCCACCGCAACCGGCGCATCGTGCAGCGTTCCCGTCACGACGGTGCCGGCGCCCTTGATCGTAAAGCAGCGGTCGATGGGCAGGCGAGGCGAGGCGCCGCTCCGATCGGAACGGTCGCGGCAGGAATCCCAGCAGGTACCAACCTGATCGTCAAGCGCTGCCAGCAGCGCATCAATCCCCGCGCCGGTCTTAGACGAAACAGGCACGATCGGCGCGTCCGCAAACACGGTACCCGACAAAAAGTCATCGACGTCGAGCTCGGCAAGCTCGATCATCTCGCTATCGGCCAGGTCGCACATCGTAAGCGCCACCACCATATGCGTGACGCCCAGCAGCTCCAACACGTGCACGTGCTCGCGCGTCTGCGGCATTACGCCCTCCACGGCAGAGACCACCAGCACGGCAACGTCGACGCCCGTCGCACCCTGCACCATGGCGCGCAAGTAATGTGCGTGACCCGGCACGTCGACCAGACCAACGATCTTGCCACTCGGCAGCGCCAGCTCGCCAAAGCCCAGCTCCACGGTCATGCCACGACGGCGCTCAACCTCCAGACGGTCGGGGTTTTTACCCGTAAGCGCCTCGATGAGCGCCGACTTACCGTGGTCGACATGACCCGCCGTGCCAACGATAACGGGACACTCCACCAGCGCCTGAACCTCACTCATCGTGCAACCGCCTTCTCAACGCACGCGACGAGCGTCGATGCCGCCGTCTCGATATCGCGGTCGCCCACGAGCGTGCGCACATCAAACAGAATGCGGTCGTGCGAGGCGCGCGTGACGACCGGCGTATCGAAGTCTTGAACGAGCGAGCGCTTGAGCGCGTCGACGGACAGGCGCCCGTCGACCGGGCAGACGGCCACGCACATCGTGGGTAGCTCCACGGTAGGCAGCGAGCCGCCGCCGGGAGTCGACGACTCCTCGACGATCTCCACCTGAACGGCGCACGGGCAACCCGCCTTATCGAGGCCCGCCACCATCAGATCGCGCAACTTGCGTGCGCGACGCTCCAGATGGGCCTGCGGAAGCGTGAGCATATTGAGCACCGGTACCTCGCGATGGGCCACATCCGCCCCATCCATGTAAATACGTAGTGTAGCCTCGAGCGCCGCCAGTGCGAGCTTGCCCGGGCGCAGGGCACGCATAAGCGGATGCGACCCGCAGGCCTGGACCAGATCGCGACGGCCCATGATAATTCCCGCTTGTGCGGCACCGAGCAGCTTATCGCCCGAGCATGACACGATATCGAGCCCCGCCGCGACCGAAGCCGGCGTGGGTTCCTCGCCGCCGTGTACCAAGATGTCGTCGGGCAACAGCGCGCCCGAGCCCTGGTCCTCGTAGAACAGCAGGCCATGCTTGTGGGCCAGAGCGGCAAGCTCCCGAGAGCCCACCTCCTCGTGAAAACCCTCGATGCGATAGTTGGAAGGATGGACCTTAAGGATCATCGCCGTATCGGGCGTGATGGCGCGCTCGTAGTCGCCTAGGTGCGTGCGGTTGGTGGCGCCGACCTCGACGAGTTTGGCGCCCGAAGCCGCCATGACATCGGGGATGCGGAAGCTGCCGCCGATCTCGACAAGCTCGCCGCGGCTGACGATGACCTCTTTGCCTGCGGCATGGGTCGCCAGCACCAGCAGCACAGCGGCGGCGTTGTTGTTAACGACCAGCGCGTCCTCGGCACCGGTAAGCGAGCGGATGAGCTGCGCGGCATGCTCCTTGCGCGACCCGCGCGAGCAGGTGTCCACGCTGTACTCGAGCGTGCTGTAGCCGCGCGCGACCTCGGCCACGGCCTTTGCCGCCGACTCCGCGAGCGGGGCGCGACCCAAGTTGGTATGGATGACCACGCCCGTAGCGTTGACGGCAGGGCGCAGGCTCGGCAGCGCGGAGCGGTGCGCACGCCACTCGATGGCCGAAGCAAGGTCGCGCTTAGAACGCGGGGTGGCGCCGGCGCGAATGGCGGCGCGCTCCTCGTCGAGCTCAGCCGTCACGGCAACATGGACCACCGCGTCGCAGGTCTCCCCCGCCGCCTTCACCACCGGCCACTCGGCAAGCAGCTCGTTAACGGAAGGAATGGCGCGCAGGCGGGCGCGCACCTCATCGGACATGTTCTGGCTATCGCTCATGTGCGACCTTTCAAAACCAAAGGTGAATCAATCGTTCGAACGTCAAACTATCAGCCAATTCGATCGGCTGAGTCAATCAATCGCTATTATCCTCGCGTGCCGCGATCTTTTCCACGCGAACGGCGTTTTCCTGGGTGAGCGCAGCGCCCGTCAACGGGTCCCAACGCAACGGCGTATGGTCGAGCGGGCCGACGCCAAGTGCCTGGGCGCCATCCGCGCCAGCGCCAAACGAACGCCCGCCGGGAGCCGCCGACGTAAAGATGCACGCCGGGTGCAGATAGGGCGTCGTCTCCACGCGCACGCGATCGCGACCCATGTCGCTCACAAGCTCGACGATCTCGCCGTCGACGATGTCCATGCGCGCAGCAGCATCGGCATTCATCTGCACGGCATCCAGGTCCGATCCGGCCTCGGCGGCACCTTGGGCCGCAAGCCTTCGCGAGGTATGCGACTCAAAGGGACGGTTGCCGCTAATGAGGCGAAACATCCCCGGACCGGGCTCCACCATGGGAGCGATCCAGTTGGGTACACGACCCAGACCGGCTCGTTCCCATACGTCGCTTGCCAGCGCAATTTTGCCGCCATCCAAGGGAATCGCCGACTCGCCCGTACGCGACGGCAACGCAACACCCGTGTCGGCCCAGCCGCACTCCTTGAGCTCGTCCAGATTGATCCCAAAAGGCGCCACCTGGGCAGCCGCCAGATCGTCAGACGTAAACTGGAAGTACTCGCCCACGCCACACGCCTGCGCCAGACCGGCAAAAATCTCCCGACCGGGACGTGAGTCGTCATGCTGCACAGGCAGCACGGCGTTGCGGTAGAACACGCGCGCATCGTTGGCGCCCACGACCGTACCCACACCGCGGTCGGCCTCCAGATACGTCACGTCGGGCAACACGAAGTCAGAAGCACGCGCCGTCTCGGACCAGCGAATATCAATCGTCACGAGCAAGTCGAGCTGCTGCAAAATACCCAACCAAGCCTGCGCGTTGCCATAACCCGCACCGGGGTTACTGGCATAGACGATGAGTCCACGCAAATCGCCGGCAAGAATCGACTGACCGATGGTCGTACACAGGCCGCGCACCGGATCGACCAGTGGATAGCGCTCGGACCCCAGCTTGGGCCCGCGTGGCACCGGCGGCGTCGCAAAGCGTGCGGGATCGAGGTCGCCCAACACAAGCGGCGTGGGCGGGTTGAGCGCGCCGCCCGCGTGTCCGATGCAGCCCAGCAGCACATCGACCAAGCAAATAGCGCGCGCGGTCTGGGTGCTATTGGCATACGCGATACCGATGCCGCCATGAAAGCCCGCGTCCACCACAGCGGCAGGCGCGGCGGCAGCGAGATCGCGCGCCGTGGCGACAATCTCTGCGGCCGGCACGTCGCACATCGACTCGGCCCACTCGGGCGTCCAAGCACGGGCCGCCTGCGCCAGCTCGTCAAAACCCGTGGTATAGCGGGTCACGAACTCATGGTCATACAGGTCCTCGGCAATCAAGACATGCGCAATGCCCAGCAGCAAGGCCAAATCGCATCCGGGACGCACGCGCAGCCAGCGGTCGGCAATAGCAGCCGAACCGCTGCGCCGAGGGTCAACCACGATAATCTTCGTCCCACGGCGACGGGCATCGTTGAGCGCATCAACGGCCCCCATCGTCGATGAATCGACAATGGAACGCCCCAGATACATGATGCAATCGGTGTGCGCGAGGTCGGAGGCGGGACTATAGCCCAGGCTGTGCTCCCAACCGGTAAGTCGGCTTACTTCGCAGGCACCGTCTGCACCGTATACGTTGGGCGAGCCCAGCGCATGCATAAAACGACACGCCCAGTAGCGGTCGAACGAGGGCACGCCGAGCGTCATGCCCAGCGCACGAGGCCCGCACTCGTCAACAATCCCCAAAAGACGCTCGGCAATCCGAGCAAACGCCTCGTCCCAGGAAATCGCATCAAACCCTGAGCCATCAGCTCGTCGGCGCATGGGGTGCACAATGCGGTCGCGCTCGTCAAACGGCATTGCCAGGCGATGCCGTCCGCGGGCGCACAGGGCACGCGCCGCGCACGGATGCCCCGGCACCGGCAGCTCGGCCACCACACGCCCATCCTCAACATGGGCCGCAAAGGCGCAATCGGCATAGCATCCCCCGCATGTGGTCACCACGGCGCGACCGTCGCGCTTCACAGCAGATGCCATCTCGATTACCCCTTTCATCAGCCAAACACAACAGGCCAAAAGCCCGGCAACGAGCCCCAGACCCAAAAAGCCTCCCGCACGGCAACGCCCCGCGGGAGGCCCAACATCAAACAGACGGTACCTTACGCCTCGGACTTCTTAGCGTAGACAAACCAATAGCCGAGCGCGATCAGAACCGCGCCGCCCACGATGTTGCCCAGCGTGGCGGCGGACAGGTTAAACGCAATGCCCGCAGCGTTGAGCGCATCAGCGCCGGCGACGTCGGCACCATAGCCGCACGCGTGCATCACGGCGCCCATAGGCAAAAAGTACATGTTGGCGACGCAGTGCTCAAAACCGCAGGCCACAAAGGCAGCGATCGGCAGCAAAATGCCCACAACCTTATCGACTACGGTCTTGCCGGCGGTACCGATCCACACGGCAAGGCACACAAAGATGTTGCACAGGATGCCGCGGAAGAAGATCGTCACCCAGTCGATTGTCACCTTGCCGGCGGCGACGCTCACCATGGAGTTGGCGACCGCCTCGCCGTTAAGCTTATAGATGCCGGCCATGTACACCAAAAAGACGATGAACAGGGCACCGACAAAATTGCCGACCCACACGACGAGCCATGCCTTGAGCATCTGAGCCAGGGTGATCTTTTTGCTCTTGAGCGCGCAGACCATAAGCGAGTTGCCGGTGAACAGCTCGGCGCCGCACACCAGCACGAGCACCAGGCCCAGGCAAAAGCACAGGCCGCCCACGACACGCTGAGCGCCCCAGCCCAGCGTGCTATCGCTCAAGAACACGGTAAAGAACAGGCCGCCGAAGGCAATGAACGCGCCGGCGAACATTGCCAACAGAAAGGCCTTTGCGACCGGCAGGTTGGCCTTGGTCACGCCGGCGGCCTCGGTCTTGGCCTCGATCGCGGCGGGCGCCAGGCAATCGGGAGCGGGGTACTCCACCTTGGAATCTGCCATGTCAATCACTTCTTTCCTAATCAGCAGGGACAAGCGCTCCTATTGCTCTTGCCCCAAGCGGACAAAGTGGGAAAAGTCATTGGCGGCCACGGCGTCGTACACGGCGTCGACGGCGTCAAAGACTTCCGGGGACATGGGGTTGTAGAACTCCGTGTCGCCCGGCTGAATCCCAACGAAGACGATATCATCACACGATTGCTCAATCTCTTCGATCAGAATCGACAAAGGAAGCGAATGCGTGGTGAACATCGACTTGCGGGCCACATCGCGCTTGTCGAGCAAGCGGATGGACCCGACGGGCAGTGCCATGTCGGCGGCATCGACCAAGACCAGGCGAGGCGGACGCTCGCGCTTGACCTCGATGATGTCGTCCTCGGGCGTTTGGCCTCCGTCGATGGTGTACCAACCGGCGATAGGTGTGTCTTCCATCTTTTTGGAGAGCACGGGGCCGGCGGCATCGTCGGCACGCAGCACGCTTCCCGCCGTGAGCACGATACCCGCAAACGGGGCGCCGTTCACACGTCCATCCACAACGCGACCCATTACTGCAACCTCCCCGTCAGATACACGCCCGACACATCGCGCACGCGCTCAACCAGATCGCGGAACTTCATCAGAAACGCGACCTGCTGGGCATGCAGGCCAAAGTCGTCGTCGAACACCGAGATGCCGGCCTTGGCCGACCCGCGAAAACCACGCTCGTCGAGCAGCGCATCGCAGGCCTCGAGCAGCGACGGCACCGCCGCCTTGTCGAGCTGGCACTCGCCAAAGGAGCGGATGGCCTCGAACTTGGTCTTGGCCTCCCCCTCCGGCAGCGCGTCGACGAGCGAATAGAACACATCCACCGGCACCGACAGGCGCGGCTCAAAGCAGTCGAGCACGCCGGTGTGGTGGCCCACGGCGAGCGTGTAGTACAGCACGTCGCAGGCCTCTTGGGGAACGTCTTCCTCGGTCTCCACAAACTTACGCGTGAGCTCATAGAAGACCACCTGGTCGGGCGCATGGCCCAGGCAGGGGTCGGCGACGCCCTCGGCAGCCTCGTCGCTTGCGCGCGAGGCATCGCCAAAGGAGCCGCCGAGCATGCCGGGGCCCGCAAAGTAACCAGAGCGGTCCGTGAGCTCCATCTAGCGACCTCCGGCCAGCACCAGATCCTGCAGCGCCGAGTACACCTCGACGCGGCGCGGATCGTCCTGCTTGTCGATGAGCAGCGCCATGGCACCGCGGATATCGCCCTTGGGCGCGCCCTCGAGCGTATCCATAAACTCGTTGGCCAGGTCGCGGCCGTAACGGTAGCCGCTCATGGCGCGAGCTTCGCGCTCGATGGCAACGCGCAGCTTGTACGGCACGCCGGGGTGCAGGATATCGGCTTGCTCGCCGGCGGCCTCCACGGTGGTCTCGGCATGGAGCTTTTGGTCCAGCAGACCGAGCGCCATGGCAAAGCCGTAGATGGTCTGCGCGGGGCTGGGCGGGCAGCCGGGGATGTAGACATCGACCGGCAAGATCTTGTCCGTGCCGCCCCAGACGCAGTAGTTGTCGTAGAAGATGCCACCGGTGCAGCCGCACGCGCCATAGGACACCACGATCTTGGGATCGGGTGCGGCCTCAAAGGCGCGCAGGGCCGGCATGCGCATGGCACGCGTCACGGCACCGGTGTACAGCAGCACATCGGCGTGACGGGGCGAGGGCACGACCTTGATGCCAAAGCGCTCGACGTCGAAGACGGGAGTGATGGAACCGAAGATCTCGATCTCGCAGCCGTTGCAGCCGCCGCAGTCAACGCGGTAGACGTACACCGAGCGCTTGATCTTCTTAAGAAGGGTCGCCTTGGCCTTCTCGATGCTCTCGTCGAGCTCGATCTTGGTCGGGCGGTACTGAAGCCGCTCGGGCAAAAGCGTGGGTTCGGCCATGGTTACTCCTCCTTCGTATCAAAATCCATGATGATGCCTTCGACCGGTGCAGGACCGGCGGGAATCTCGGGCGCATCGGGGTTGAGCTCGCGGTCGACATACTCCGGGTTCACGCCGTGGCCGCCCAAATACTCCATGCCGGGGCCCTGGGGCTCACCGGACGCAAGCGTCTCGTTGGCAGCCATGCCGCGCGCGTTGCCGGTCTTTACGGCCGAGGCGGCGCGCAGGGCGTCGAGCTCGCGCTTGCACTCCTGGCACATACCGACGGTACGGGCAGCCTGCTCGGCCTCCATGCCGCCGGCCTTTTGCAGCAGGCGCTTGGCGTAGTCGATCTCCTTGTGCGGGGCGAACGGCTTGCCGCAGCGCGAGCAGTGCTCGAGCGTATAGACGCTCTTGCTGGTGAGGTCGTCCTTGCTCATGACGGCCAGCTCAAACTCCTCGGTGAGCTTGATGGCCTCCATGGGGCAGGCTTCCTCACAGCGGCCGCAAAAGATGCAGCGGCCGTAGTCGATCGACCAGGTGATGGTATCGGCCGCAAGGTCGGTGTCCATGCGAATGGCATCGGCCGGGCACGCCACGCCGCAGGCACCGCAGGCGATGCAAAGCTCGGCATTGTGCTCGGGCTTGCCGCGCATGTCCTTGTTGGTGGGGAACGGCGCAAACGGGTACTTGACCGTCGCGTCGCCGGCCTTGGCGTTAACCTTCCAAAGCTTCAGCATATTAGAGCGCCTCCTCATCGAGCGGAGCGGCCATGGTGCCCTCGCCCGCAAGCGGCGACTTGTCGCGCCAGACGTTCTCGAACTGCTCCTTGTCGAGCACGTGGTCGCGCTTGGCGGCGACATCGGTCACCGTCACGCGGTCGGTGCAGGAGTAGCACGGATCGAGCGAGCCGACGATCAGCGCAGCGTCGCCCACGGTGTTGCCGCGGAACATGTAGCGCAGGACCGGCCAGTTGCTGTACGTGGCAGCCTTGGCGCGCCAGCGGTAGCACTTCTGGTTGTTGCCGAGCATGGCCCAGTGCACGTCCTCGCCGCGCGGCGCCTCGGTGGCGCCGATGGCGTACTTGTGCGGGGTGTACTCCCAATCCGTGGTGAGGATGGGGCCCGACGGGCAGTTCTCGAGCATGGTCTCGATCATGTCGATCGAATCGTAGACCTCCTGGATGCGGACGGCGGTACGGCCGAAGGCATCGCAGGTGTCGGCCGTAGCAGCATGCATCTTCTGAACATCCGGATCGGTGTAGCCGTCGAAGGGATGGTCAAAGCGCACGTCGCGGGCATAGCCCGAGCCACGCATGAGCGGGCCGACCGGCGAGAAGTCGCGTGCGATCTTGCGGTCCAAGATGCCGATACCGCTCGTACGCTCAATGAAGTTGGGCGTGGAGAGCAAGACGTCGACGAGCTCCTGAACCTCGGAGCGCAGCTGGTGGATGGTCGTGAGCGTGGAGAGCTTCTGCTCGGCCAAAATGTCACGACGCACGCCGCCGATCACGTTGAGACCGTAGGTCTTGCGGTGACCGGAGAGTTTCTCGGCCAGGTCCATAGACTTCTCGCGGACGCGGAAGAACTGCTGGAAGCCGGAGTCGAAGCCGGTGTAGTGCGATGCGAGGCCAATATTGAGCAGGTGTGAGTGCAGACGCTCGACCTCGAGCATGATGGCGCGGATGTACTGCGCGCGCGGCGGGACGTGAATGCCCTGGGCGCGCTCGACAGCCTCGGCGTAGGCCACCGAGTGGGCGCAGCCGCAGATACCGCAGATACGGTCGGCAAGGAACGTCACGGCGTCATAGTTCAGGCGCGTCTCGGCGACCTTCTCCATGCCGCGATGCACGTAGAACAGGCGGTAGTCGGCATCGACGATCGTCTCGCCCTCCACGAACAGGCGGAAGTGGCCGGGCTCGTCGGAGGTGATGTGCAGCGGTCCCATGGGGACGAGCGTAGTCTCCTTGCCCTTGGTATCGGCCAAGAACTCGTAGTTTTCCATATCACTCGCGGGAGCGGGACGGAAGCGGTAGTCCATGGAGTCCTTGCGCAGCGGGTACAGGCCGCTGGGCCAATCGTCGGGCAGCACCAGGCGACGACGGTCGGGCAGACCCTCGGGGATCAGGCCGAACATGTCGCGAAGCTCGCGCTCGCCCCACACACAGGCGGGGACGAACGGTGTCACGGACGGGAACGTCATCTTGGCGGGCTCGACCTCGGTGCGCACGGTCACCCAACCGGGATCCTCCCCCTCCATGGAGATGACATAGTACACGGCGTAACGGCCGCACAGGCTGCGCTCATCGTTGCCGATGATCACGGGAATCCAGCCGTAGCGCTCGTAATACAGGTAGTGGACGGCCTCGGGCAGCTTGTCCTGCTTGACGGTAATCGTCAGCTGGTCCTCGCACTGCCACTCGACCTTCTCGATGCAGCCCGGAACGGCGCGGCGCAGGGCCTCGACATGGCTCTCGCAGCGACGGGCATACACCTTGTTCTCAGTTTCAATCATTCGTTACTCCACCTCGCTCTGAGCGGTCTCGGTACCGAACACAGCGCGGTACATCGGCGTCGCGTGAAGCTCCTCGGTGCTCTGCTCGAGCACGATGCCGGTCGCGGTCTCCACACCGTGCACGAGAGGCAGCGGGGTGGCGATGCCAAACCACAAGATCATGACAGCCAGGATGATTTCGGGAATAAGCATGAGCGCCGGGGCCTCATGCTTGCCCATGCCCTGGGGCGCATGGCCGAACACCGACTTGAGTGCGATGCGGGTGAGCGCGGAGATGGCCACGGTAAGACCGAGGGCGACCACGACGACCAGCCACATGGGACCGGCGGTGACACCGGCGACAAAAGTCAGGAACTCGGAGATAAACATGCCAAAGGGCGGGAAGGCACCAAGACCGAGCAGTGCCAAGATGGCGAGCGCGGCGGTTGCGGGGGCAACCTCGACGACACCCTGAATCTTAGCCAGGCTACGCGTGCCAAAGGCGTGCTGGATGTTGCCGGACACGCAGAAGGCAAGCGTCTTGGTAAAACCGTGGAACACGCAGTGCAGCAGGGCTGCGGCGATACCCAGCGGGCCACCGATACCCAGGCACAGGGCGATAACGCCCACGTTCTCCACAGACGAGTACGCAAAGCGGCGCTTGAGGTCGTCCTGGCGAAACATCGAAAGTGCCGCCACCAAAATGGACAGCGTGCCGACGATCAACAGCAAAAGTTGCGGATACTCGGCGCCCACGGCCTGGATGGTAAAGCCGTAGAAGCGCATGATCACAAGCATGGCGCACTTAAGCAGCACGCCAGAGAGCAGGGCCGAGACAGGGCTCGGGGCCTGGGAGTGGGCATCGGGCAGCCAGGTGTGCATGGGGAACAGGCCGGCCTTGGTGCCAAAGCCGATCACGATAAACGCAAAGGCGAGGCGCATGAGCGTCGGGTCGAACTGTTCGGCGTACGGCAGCACGCATGACAGGAATGCGGCCTCGTGGGCGTTGGGAATCACGTCGGCGGCGTTGGCGTAGATCAGCAGTGTACCGAACAGGCCGAAGGCCACGCCGGCGGTGCAGACCATCGCATACTTCCAAGAAGCCTCGAGGGCCGTCTTGTTCTTGTAGATACCCACGAGGAACACGGTGGAAAGCGTGGTTGCCTCCACGGCGGCCCACGTGAGGATCATGTTGTTGGACAGGCACGCGAGCAGCATGGTGAACACGAACAGGCTAAACAGCGCAAAATACTGCTTGGCGCGCTCGGCGGGCATGGAGCCCTCCTCGATATCGGCCTTTACATAGGGCAGCGAGAACAGCCCCGTAAGAAAACCGATAAAGCCGATGAGCAGCACAAAGATGGCGCCCAGCGAATCGAGGTGAAACCACAGGCCAAGAGCGCTCGCGGTGTCGCCGCTCATAAGGACGTCGCCGGCCGTCATAATCGACAGCACCAGGACGGCTGCGACGGAGACCAGGTTGAGACCGGCAAACACGTTATAGGACGTGTTCTTGGGCAAAAATGCCATGACCAGCGAGAACGCCAAAGGAGTCGCGAGCAGGGCGAGAATCAACGTTTCCATGGACTACCCCCTCAGCTCGGACAGGTCGCGCGCATCGAGCGAGTGGGAGTCGTCCCAAATGCGACGCACGACGATGGACATGATGATGACGGCAAAGATGGCGTCGGTGGCGATACCGATCTCGATGATCTCGGGAGCGGTGGGGGCCAAAAGCGCGAGCGTCACATGGCTGCCGTTTTCCATAAGGCAGTATCCAAAGATCTGCTTCATGATGTTGCGCTGCGAAATGATGCAGGTGAGGCCCACAAAGAAGTGAGCGAAGCTAATAGCGAGCGCAGGCGTTGCGACCTCGGCCGTGGGCAGGCTGATCTGCGTCACGACGGCAAAGCAGATCGCTACCTCGACGGCGATGATGCAAATGGCCCACGCGGGCTTAAGGCCGGCCTTGAGCGATGCGTCGCTCGGCTCACCCATCTTCTTGTATGCGCGGTTGAGGATATAAGGGACCAGGACGACCTTGGTGATAAAGGCAGATCCGGCCCACATAAGCAGCTCCTGCGCACCGGTGGTGGCACCGAGCGTGGCGAGCAGCCCCACGAGCACCAGCGACTGCACTGCATACCAGCTGATGGCATGCTTGATGTTCTTGGAGACGACCACCATGGTGGACGTGACGATCAGAAGGCCGCCAAGGATGTTGACGATCGAATAACCCATGTCGTTCTACCTCCTAACCGATCCAGCTGGCCGAAAGCGGGCCGCTGACGATGACCATGATGATGAGCACGATGAACACGAATGCCATTGCCTTGGGGAGCGGTGCACCAGCGGCGACTTCCTCGCTCGGCTCGCCGGGCAGGCAATAGCCCATCCACTTGAGGAACCAGGCGAAGGTGGCGACGGTCTCGGCAACCATGATGCACACGAGCACCAGGATCGCAACGTTGCCGGCACCAACAGAGAAGCCGCCGGCGATGATCTGGAACTTCGAGAAGAACGTGTTCATGGGCGGCACGCCGGCAATGGCGAGCGCGGCGACACCAAAGCCCACGCCCGAGATCGGGTACTTCTTTACGATGCCGCGAAGCTTGGGCAGCATACGCGTGCCGAGCGTGAAGGAGAACGAACCGGCGATCAGGAAGAACAGCGTCTTGGCGAAAGCGTGGTTAAAGATGTGGCACACGGCGCCATCAAAGGCCAGCTGGCTGCCAAAGACCGAAAGGCCCAGACCAAAGAACACATAGGAGAGCTGGGCGATCGTGGAGAAGGCCAGCAAACGCTTCACGTCCTTTTGCGGCAGGTACATAAGGAAACCAAAGAGCATGGTGACCATGGCGTCGATAATGGCGACCCAGCCCACGATCTCGGGAATCTCGCCGGCAGAGACAAGTGCACGCGCGAACACGCACACGCCGACCTTAACCATCGAGGCACCATGCAGGTAGGCCGAAACAGGCGTCGGTGCCTCCATGGCCGAAGGCAGCCACATGTACATGGGAACCTGTGCGGACTTGGCCCAGGCCGCAAACAGCACGAGCAAAAGGACGATAGCCTTGAGCTTGGCATCGAGGCCGGCAATCGCGGTAATGGCGAAGGTGCCGGTGTGGGCAAACACGATGGCAGCGCCCAGATACAGGCCGAGCGCACCGATATGCGTGATGATCAGGGCCTTCATGCCGGCCTTCTTGGCCGTAGGCGTCATGTAGTAGCTAATGAGGCCCCAAGAGCACGCACCCGTGATCTCAAAGAACACGAGCTGGCCCAAAAGGGTCGAGCTGTACACGAGGCCGGCCATGGCGCCGATGAAGGTCGCGAGGTACGCGTAGAAGCGACGACGCGGCGCGTCGGGATGCTCACGGTTATTCTCGCTCATATAGGGGATCGAATAGATCACGACAAGCAGGCCGATACCCACAAAGGCGGGCGCGAGCAGCGTGCTCATGCGATCGAAGGTGAATCCCATGACGAGGGTCTGCCCAAACGAGATCAGGGGGACCTGCGTGTCGGGCATGCCGGCGCCAGCGAAATTCGCGGCGAGGGCGATGGTGCAGACCGTCGAGACGGCGGCACCCAAAACGCTGAACCACTTGGCGTACGGACGGGGGAACAGGGCGACGAGCACCGAGGCCACCATCGGGGCCGCGATAGCGACCAAGCCGAGAAGGGACAGACTGACTGCAAATGACATTGTTTCTCCCTTCTCCTACACGCCGACGACCACGAAGACAAACGCCAGAACGGCGATGCCCACGACAGCCCAGGTCTGATTACCGAGTACCTTAAAACGCGAGCGCGAGCAGGAGTTCTCGATCACGCCGCATACGACAAAGTCGATCAGGCACTTCACCAGGAAGATGACGGCGCCCAGAACGGCGGCAGCGCCCATGGTCGCGGGCTCGCCCCAGGGGACGAAGATCGCGCAGAACCAGGCGACGACCAGGACCTGTTTCATAGACATGGCGAGCTTGGCCATGGCGAGCGACGGGCCGGAAAGCTCGGCGAGCGGACCTTCCTGAAGCTCCTGCTCGGCCTCGGCCTGATCAAACGGCAACTTGCCGAGTTCCATGTAGCAGGCAATCGCAAAGGCAATGCCGGCGAGGATCACGGCGACCGGCGCGTCGATGGCGCCCGTCATGATGTGCTGACCCATGGTGGCGATGTCGGTGGAGCCGCACACCAGGGCGGCGGCAAACAGCGCCAGCAGCATGGACGGCTCGATGAGCACGCTCATGAGCAGCTCGCGAACGCCGCCGATACCGGCGTAGGCGTTGGACGAATCCACACCGCAGAGGGCGAAGAAGAAGCGGGCGAGCGCCAGGCTGTACATGATGGTGATGGCGTCACCAAAGACCGGGATGGGGCTTTGTGCCGTAAAGAGCGGCAAGCCCATCGCGAGCATAAAGGCGACGGCGAAGAACAGCGGCGGCATGATGCGCAGCGCAAAGCTCGCATCCTCGCTCTGGGACTCGGGGCGCGCAAAGAGCTTGGCCAGGTCGCGGTAGTCCTGCATGATGCTGGGGCCGCGACGGTTGTGCATCTTGGCGCGGATCACGCGGCCGAGACCGGAGAAGAACGGAGCGACGGCCATGACGACCACGCCCTGCAGAACGGCAAGTACGATGTTGTTCATGCTCTCCCCTCCTTAACCCATTTGCACGGCGAGCACGAGGAACACCACGAGTGCCGCGACGATATAGCAGATATAGATGCTGTAGTTGCCGCCCTCGAGCTTAGTCGCGAGGTCGGCGAGCTTCTCGACACCCTTATGCGGGGCATCGACGAGAACCTTGTCGGGTACGGGCTCCACAGCCTCGGCCACACCGGTGAGCTTCTGGAAGAAGTGCGCGATGGACCAGCAGACGGCCGTGCAGCGGTCGCGCAGCGTGTAGAGCGGCTGCATAAACCAGGACACCTCGGAGGCAAAGGTCGTGGCCACGACGGGCATATGCTCGTTGGGAGCATAGCCGCATGCCCACGGCTGGGACTTTTGCACCTTACCGACGGTCTTGAGCTTGCGATAACCGCAAGCAAGGCCGACAAGCACCACGAGCGCAATGGCGATCGCGGGCGTGGAGGTGGCGGCGCCGGAGTACTGGTTCATGAGCTCCATGCCCTCGGCGGCAAACACGCCACCGTACGGATGCAACACGGACGCGGCGACATCGACCAGCACAGGCGCGATCACGGGAGCGCCAATGCCCAGCACGACGCAGATGGCCGCAAGCAGCCCCTGCGCAAACACCATGGGGGCGGGAACCTCCTTGGCATTGGCCGCGGCCTCGGAGCGGGGCGCGGAGGCAAAGGAGACACCATAGGCCTTGACGAAGCACGTAACAGCCAGCGCGCCGGTAATGGCAAGCGCGACGGCAGCGAACACGGCCACGATCATGACGGCCTTGTCGCCCTGCATGGCGGCGTTAAACAGCGACTGGTAGGTAAACCACTCGGACACAAAGCCGTTGAAGGGCGGGATGGCCGAGATGGCAAGCGCGCCAACGAGGAAGCAGATGGCCGTTGCCGGCATACGACGGAACAGGCCGCCCATCTTCTCCATATTGCGCGCACCCGTGGAGTACAGCAGCGCACCGGCGCCCAAGAACAGCTCGCCCTTAAACATCGCATGGTTAAACGTGTGGTAGAGGGCGGCCATCAGGGCCAGGACGGCGATGCCGACAGAGTTGAGCGCCATGGCGGCCATGGAAGCGCCGACGCCGAGCAGAATGATGCCGATGTTCTCGACGGAGTGATAGGCCAGCAGGCGCTTGATGTCATGCTCCTGCAGGGCGAAGGCCACGCCGAGGACCGACGAGATCGCACCGAAGACCATGACCATAAGGCCCCACCAGACCTGAACGCCCGAAGCAGAAAGCAGGTCGAGACCAACCTTGAGGATACCGAAGATACCGATCTTGATCATGCCGCCGGACATGAGGGCCGACACGTTGGACGGCGCCTCGGGATGTGCCTTGGGCAGCCAGCCGTGCAGCGGGATGATACCGGCCTTGGCGCCAAAGCCAAAGAAGGCGAGCACGAAGCACACGGATGCGACCGCGGGGCTAAACTGCGTGGCACGGAAATCCGCAAAGGCAAACGAGCCGCCGGCGAAGTTGGTCATGGTGAGGAAGCTCGCCATGATGAGCACAAAGCCCACGTGCGCGATCACAAAGTAGAGCCAACCACCATGGATGGAGTTCTCGTTCTCCTCGATTACGACCAGGAAGTACGAGGTCAGCGACATAAGCTCAAAGGCGACCAGGAACCAAAACACGTTGTCGGCTGTGATGACGAGCATCATGGAAGCCACGAAGGTGTTAAAGAAGAAGCCGGCGCGGCCCTTTTTGCCCGGGTACTCATCAAAGTAGTTGAGACCGTAGATCGAACCGGCAAACGCGAGCACCGAGATGAGCGCCACGAACAGGCCGGACAGCTGATTGAGCAGCAGCTGGAAATGGGCAAACGGGAAAAACACGATGGTGTCGACCGACGTGACATCGCCCAGCACGGCCTGGATACCAGCCACAAACGAAAGCACCGCGGCGACGGCGCCGATAAGGCAGCCGGCGGTCTTGGCGGCGTTATCGGCCTTGATCAGCAGAACCGAGGCGAGCGCACCGATGCACGAGACGGCAAGCGATGCGATAAACAGCGTCATGCTATCCATTGTTTACGCTCCCTTCTGCTTTCTCGGACAAACCCTGGGCCACAGCGGTAACGTCGACGGACGGACCGTTTTCGATCGAGCGCAGGCGCTTGGCCTCGTCGAGTTCGCGATCGGCCGCGCCGCCCATGACGGTCAGCGCCTTGGTGGGGCACGCCGCCACACAATGCGGGCCGTCCGGATCGAAGGCGCACAGGTCGCACTTGACGGCGCAGGTGTACTGGCCAGGAGCCCACGTAAGCAGGCTGCTCAGGGACTTAGGATACGAAGGTGTCGGGTCGCACATGCCTGCGACACCGGCGATAGACGTGCCATCGGGATGGATGGCACCGAAGGGGCACGCGATGGCGCACAGCCTGCACCCGATGCACTCCTGCTCCTTGACGTGGATGCGGTCGCCATCGTGCTCGATGGCATTCACCGGGCAGACCTCGGCGCAGGGGGCACCCTCGCAATGGTGGCAGGCAAGGGCGGCCGAAATACCACCGGTCTTCACGAGCGCCAGGCGCGGCGTATCCTGAAGACCCTGCATCCGGTGGGCGTCGGCACAGGCGGACTGGCATGTTCCGCAGCCGATGCACCTCTCCGGGTTGATGTCGATGAAGCGGTTCATCCCCACTTCCTTTCAAAATAACGGGCCGGGCTCCCGAACGTACGGGACGCCCGGCCCAAAAAGCCAACGAGAACGGGACTACACGATTTGATTCACGTGCGTCTCGTCGTCGAACTTGGCGGCGCCGGGCTCAACGTCCTGAGGAGCGGCGGCGTCCACCAGAGCCTGCTTAAGCTCGGTGTACTGACGCTCGACCTCGCCCTCAGCCCAGACCTGGTCGGCGATAGCGTCGACCTGGCAGGCGGAGAACTTGTCCTCGGGCGTATGCGAGACCGGGTCGACCTTGTGAATGGTCAGCTCGTTGCACTTGCCAATCCACCACTGGTAGGTCATATAGACCGTGCCCTTGTTGATACGGTCGCTCACGTCGGCGCGGCTGTATACCTGGCCGCGGCGGCTGTGAATCGAGACGATGTCGCCGTTCTTGATGCCGCGCGCCTGGGCGTCCGCGGGATTCATGCGGACAAAGCCGGGCTCGTCGGCGAGCAGCGCCAGCGTCTTGCAGTTGCCGGTCATCGAGCGGCAGCTGTAGTGGCCGACCTCACGGACGGTGCACAGGATGAGCGGGTACTCATCGTCGGGAAGCTCGGAGGGCGCCTCCCAGTCGTGCGCCATCAGGTTGGCGCGGCCGTCCTTGGTGGTGAACTTGCCACCAGCGAACATGTCGGCCGTGCCGTGGTCGTTCACATCGGTGCTCTTGACGGGCCACTGGGCGTAACCGCCCTCGGGAGCCATCTTCTCGTAGGTTGCGCCCACAAAGTTGGGGCACAGGCTAATGCACTCGTTCCAGATCTGCTCGGTGTTGTCGTAGTGCATGGGGTAGCCCATGCGCGTAGACAGGTCCGCGAAGATCTCCCAGTCGTGGCGGCACTCGCCCTTGGGCGGAACAGCCGCGTCAAAGTGCTGGAAGCTACGGTCGGATGCGGTAAAGACACCCTCGTGCTCGCCCCAAGAAGTAGCGGGCAGGATGACGTCGGCGAGCATAGTCGTCTGCGTCATAAAGATGTCCTGGCAAATGAACAGATCCAGCTCGGAGAGCGTCTTGCGCATGCCGGCCGAATCGGGCTCGGTCTGCACCGGGTCCTCGCCGTAGTTGTAGAAGCAATGCACCTTGCCCTCGTCGACCAGGTGGCCCAGGTCGGTGAGCTTGTAGCCCTCCTCCAAGGGGAGCTTTTCCTCGGGCACGCCCCAAGCCTTGGCAAACTTGGCGCGAGCGGCGGGGTCGGTGACTTTCTGGTAGCCAGGGTACAGGTTGGGCAGCATGCCCATATCGCAGGAGCCCTGGACGTTATTCTGACCGCGCACGGGCGCGAGGCCGGAATTGGGTTTGCCGATCTGGCCGGCAACGCAGGCGATGGAGGCGATGGTGTGCACCGTCTTCAGGTTCTGCTTCTGCTGGCATACGCCCATGCCCCAGCCAATGATGGCAGAGGGCTTCGCCGTGGCGTACATCTCGGCAGCTTGGTGGATCAGCGCGGGCTCGACACCCGTGATGTCCTGTACAGATTCGGGAGTGTAGTTCTTGATGGTCTCCCACCACTCGTCAAAGCCGTTCGTGTGCTCGGCGACGAATTCCTTGTCGTAGAGGCCATCGTTGACCAAGCAGTTGGCAAAGGCGTTGAGGAACGCAACGTTGCAACCGTTCTTGATCGGAAGGTAGAGATCGGCGATACGCGCGGTTTCGATATGGCGCGGATCGGCGACGATGATCTTGCAACCCTTTTCTTTGGCTCGCACGATACGCCTTGCGACGATGGGGTGCGAATCGGCAGGGTTATAGCCGAAGAGGAAAATGCAGCCCGCATCCTCCATACCGGGGATGGAGCATGACATGCAACCTGAACCAACCGTGTCCATCAGACCGAGGACAGTAGGGCCGTGTCAAGTACGGGCGCAGTTGTCCACGCTGTGGGTGCCGATGCACGCACGCGTAAACTTCTGCATGACGTAGTTCGCCTCATTGCCGCCGCCTCGCGAGGAGCCGGTGGTCATGACAGCGTTAGGACCATATTCGTCAATTATGGCCTGCATCTTAGATGCGGTGAAATCCAGTGCCTCGTCCCAGCTTACGCGCTCAAGATCCGCGCCCTTAGTGCGGCGGATCATCGGGTGCAGTACGCGAGGAGTCAAGATCTTGGTGTCGTTGATGAAGTCGTAGCCGCTCATGCCCTTAAGGCACAGCTCGCCCTGATTGGTGATGCCGTTGAGCGGTTCGGTACCCACGACCTGGCCGTTTTGGACCAGGAGGTTAAACTGGCAACCGGCGCCACAATACGGGCAGATCACTTTATGCTTCTCCATGACACCCTCCTTCCTTTCTCTGCTACCGATTAATCGGTACGTATTTGACAATCGTTGGGCCTGTATGGCCGCCCGCCTACGCCTCGTTTTCGATGGTGGCGCGGGCACGCTCGGCGGTTAGTTCCGCCAGGCGCTCCTCGTCTACCAGGGTGAGGCCCTTGGTCGGGCACGCCTCGGCACACGCCGGACCGCCGGGACGGTCCACGCACAGGTCGCACTTGAGCACGAAGCTCTTAGTCTGCGAACCCACGCGCACGTCGCCCATCAAGACGGGGACCTGCGTGGTCGCCACGCTCACGGCGCCAAAGGGGCAGGCCATGACGCAGCTCTTGCAGCCGATGCAGTTGTCCTCGTTAACACCGATGCGATGGTTCTTTGGATCAAAGAACAAGGCACCCGTGGGGCAGGCCTTGGCGCACGGGGCATCCTCGCAGTGATGGCAAGCCACCGGTGCGGAGATCTCGTAGGTGCGCGTTACGCGCAAGCGAGGTGCGGCGATGTTGCCGGGAATATCGTGTGCCTCGATGCACGCCGCCATACAGGTTTGGCACCCAATGCAACGTGAGGAATCGGCTACGACTCGTTTATTGCCCATGTTGTTCACTCCCTCCTGAATCCCATGCCGGAGAGACCCTGCCGACGTTGCCCCGGACCGCCCGTGGTCCGGCATCGGCGTATCGAGTGCATGCGGCGAAACAGGCACTTCGATAGAATTCCTCCAACGATATACAGGTTAAATATACGCAGTTGCAGGTGGCAAACTTGAGCATACGCCCTGCAATACGGGTGTATTGCAGGGGTTTTAGCAGGTTGGAACTATTCTCGGATAGCTATAAAGGTGAGTGTATTACATGCGTACGCCTCAGAGATTTTTACGCGCTCTCGTTTTGGATGCACTACGCCTGTATTCGTGTTTATGGTTATCAACTTGAGTGAAATAAAGTAATCGTTATAAGATGCTCAAGTATCGGCACATGCCGCATTTGACCGACTATATTGCACGCTCATTAAGGGGGCCAGTGATGTCATCGACTCAAAAAAGAGCCATCCTGCAGGTGCGCATTCGCGAGGAAGACAAGCAGCATGCCGAGCATCTCTACGATGCCATGGGCACATCGCTCGCCGAGGCTGTCCGCTTATTTGTCGCGCAAAGCATTTTGATGCGCAAGCTCCCCTTTCAGCCGGTCGCCGTGCGCTCAAAGAACGGCACCGCCGCCTATGGATCGCTCAAAGCATATGGTGACCCCAATCGCCGCTCCGAAGAGCGCAATGCCTGGATTGAGTACCTTGCCACAGAAAGCGACGATTCGATTTTGGGTCCCGAGGAAGTAGATATCCATGAGTAGCACCATCATCGACGAGACCGTCATCCTGCGCTACCTGCTTGACGACGACGAGGTTCTGTCACCGCGCGCCGCCAAGGTCATCGCCACGCGCACCGCTCGCGTCTACCCCGAAATCATCACGCGCGTCGTGGTCACACTGCGCGACGTCTATAAGGTTCCCCGCGTTGAGATTACTGCGGCCATGAAGAGGTTGCTCGATGACGTCATGGTCGACGAGCCCACCGTTGTCGCCCTTGCCGTCAAACTCTTTGGCAAGACCCATATGGACTTTACCGACTGCCTCCTCGCAGCCCGAACCGCCATCTACAACGATGATGTCGTGAGCTTTGGCAAGCCCATCATCCAAGGCATGATCGATTACCGCCACAAGCGCCAAACCGCAGCCGAAGCCCGCAGCCGAAGCACCGACTCCACCATCGACAAGCTCCGCCACCAATCCCGCCACTAACCGACAGACAACGGCATCGCCCGCCCCTCAGCCCCATCCCCTCCTAAGTTGCGGTGAAATACGGACTGTTTCATGCCTTTAAAGGCCTCAACAGTCCGTATTTCACCGCAACTTATTGAAGGTTGGCTGCGAACGATTTCGCTATCGGGAGTCGGCGTAGGGTTTTGTTGTCGGAATGCCGTAACCGCGCATCATGGCACCGAACGATTCTACGTCGTAGGTGTCCGAAAGTTTGAAGTGAATGACGTTGTGGCCCATGGCACGAAGGTTCGCGTCGCGCATGAGGGCCGCTCGATAGGTTTTTGCCGCCGCTTGCTCTGGATCATCTTGAGCTTCGTCTTCAAACTTACCCAGCCCATGCAGCTCTGCCAGCGTCCATGAGCCGTCTGGCATCTGCCAGCCATAATCTGCTAGATAATAACCAGCGTTTCCCGGTCGCGTTATCTCAACTTGAAGCTCAGGCGCGGCAACCCCAGCGAGAATCATCGCTGCTCTCGCCTCGGACTCGCCACCATTGTCTGACCTGCCGTCCATATGCTCAAAAACGTCAAAAGCACGCGCGATGCCATGCAACCCTCGGCAATTTGCCTGCGCATATGCTCGCAGCTCTTCACGTTCGACATCGTACTCACGGGCCAAGCCATCGACATAGCCCAGCGCATAGCGAAAGGCGCTCGTTCGGGCGATATCAACAACCGTTCGATACGGATCCGTCAGCGTAAACAGACCGAGCCGCCACACTTCGCCCGCCCGCCAGCGCTTATATTCAACGAACTCATACGTATCACGCCTTGTAGACCGTGGCAGCAGCACTTGCACTTTATCCAGAAGCGAATAAGCCGAGCCGATGCCATAGAGCAGCGCTGCCGTCGAACCGCAAAACACAGCATCCGGTTCAACGACCGCAATAGCGGATGTCAGCTGAAAGATGCGATCTTCAACCCCAAGATTATTCCAATAGACCGGATCCGCATACACGTGGTTGTAAAGACGAAGCATGAGCTCTTCCTGCATAAGCTCGCGCGCACGGCGTTCTTCCCAAGGATCAATTGTTATAAGCAGCTGTCCATCTTGATGAATTCCAAGGGCCGAGAATAGCATCCTTGCATATGACTGCGGAAAATGTTTGCCTTTATCGAGCATGGCCAACCCCATAACCATCACGGCGGAGAGAATACCATTACGCTATCGCATGCTTCCGTCCGCAGGCCTTGCCAAAAGCTGGCCAAAAGCTTGACGTCGCAGGTCAAGGCTTCAAAAAATATTTCCACTCTCGGTAGACGGTCGCTACGACCCTCCCAACGGCATCAAAATCCAACCTTACAAATAGTTGCGGTGAAATACGGACTACATAGGCCATAAAAGCCGAAAAACAGTCCGTATTTCACCGCAACTTAGGTGGGGCGTGGGGCGGCATCGATTCCCGACACCCGTACACTTACGAAAACGGCTCTGATTCCTAAAAGGAACCAGAGCCGTTCATCTATCTTATGGAGCGGGCGACGGGAATCGAACCCGCGTCATCAGCTTGGAAGGCTGGGGTTCTGCCATTGAACTACGCCCGCAAGATATGGTCGGGACGACAGGATTTGAACCTGCGACATCCTGCTCCCAAAGCAGGCGCGCTACCAAACTGCGCCACGTCCCGAAGGTGTTGAGCAGCTAAGGTCTAAACCTTGCGTGTCCCAAAGCGAAGGAAATTATAGGGGAGACTCCCCGCCTGTGCAAGCATTGATGCCTTAGCTCCTCGAATGTGCGACAAAACGACTATGGAGCAGACCGATCACAAATGCCACCACGGCAACCGGTGCCCACGCAGCACCGATATCTGCCAGCGGCAACGCATCGAACGGCAGCCACGCGCCCGCAAAGAACGCATCGCGGACCGAGGTGATCACGCTCTGCACGGCAACCACGCCGCCGACCCAGACCCACACCTGCGGATGAGCGTCGCAAAAGCCGTGTACCAAACCCATGAGGACCAGCACGATGGCGACGGGATACAAGGCGTTGAGCATGGGCACCGAGAACATAAGGATCACATCGAGGCCCACGTTGGAGAGCACGCACGAAAAAGCCGCGAACACAAAGGCGAGGATCGCGAAGGGGCGGCGCATGGCCTCCTCGGAAGCCTCCGCTCCCCCTTCGACCACATACGTCTCGCAGAAGTAGCGCGAGCAACAGCTGATGAGGCCGATGCACACGTTCATGCAGGCGAGGAAGAAGATGGCGAAGACCACGACTGTGCCGGCAAGGCCAAAGTGCATGGAGGCAGAGCGGGCAAGGATGGCGGCGCCGTTGGTGGCGTCGGGCATCACGGTGCCGAGCTGCATTCCGGCAAGGCCCAAGCCGCAGTAGATGATGGCCATAAGCACGCCGGCGATTACACCGGAACGCGAAATCTCAAAGGCCACGCGCTTGTCATCGGTAACACCCAACTCGTGGATGGTCTCGGCGATGATGATGCCGAAGGCGAGCGACGCGAGCAGGTCCATGGTCTGATAGCCGGTCAAAAAGCCCTGCACGGCAGCGCCTGCATCGTAGGGAGCCTGAGGCGCGGCAGCCGGTCCCAGCGGCGAGATCACGGCAGCACCCACAACCAGCACGATGAGCGCAATGAGCGCGGGGCCCGTAATGCGGCCGAGCACGCGCGTGATGACACCCGGGCGCAGCGTGAGAGCAAACGCGACGACAAAGAAGCCAACGGCAAACACTAGGCGAGCCGTGCCGAGCGAAACACCCTCGGGCAGCAGCGGCACCAGCATTTCGAACGCCGTAGAGCTTGTGCGAGGAATAGCCAGGCACGGACCGATGGCCAGATAGACCGCCGCAACGAAGAATTCACCAAACTTGGGATGCACGCGGCCGGCCAGCTCGCGGGCCGTGCCGGCGAGCGCGACGGCGATAAATCCCATGACGGGCAAACCGATAGCGGCAATCAGAAAGCCGAACATGGCGACCGGCGTGGCTGAACCTGCTTGCAGCGCCAGCAGCGGCGGAATGATAAGGTTGCCGGCGCCAAAGAGCATCGAGAACAGGGCGATGCCGACGGTAACGACATGGTCGGAGCGCAGACCACGCGAAGCGGATGAGGCCATAGACACACCTTTCGGGTCGAAACAAAAACGGGACGGGCAAAAGACCCGTCCCGCAAGTATATACGCTCTAGCAGGCTAAATCGCGCAAAGCGTCAATCGCGGTGTCGACTTCCTCGTCCGTGTTGAAATACCCAAACGAGAAGCGAACGACACCCTGGCGCTCGGTCCCCAGCGCACGGTGCATGAGCGGGGCGCAATGGGCGCCGGGGCGCGTCGCAATCCCCCGCCCTTGCATGAGTGCATCCGAGATCTCTGCAGAGTCGATATCGCCCACGTTGAGCGACACAATCGCAGAGCGCGTCGGTTGGTCAAACGCACCGTAGAGCTTAATCCCCGGAATCTCGCACACGCCGGCAAGGAAGCGTTCAGCGAGCGCACGCTCGTGCGCCGTAATCGCCTCGACCCCGCCCTGGGCCTCGATAAAGTCGAGGCCGGCAGAAAGGCCGGCGATACCGTGGCCGTTGAGCGTGCCCGCCTCCAGGCGCGTGGGCCACTCAAGCGGCTGCAGCGCATCGAAGCTGTGCACGCCTGTGCCGCCCATGGCCCACGGCGCCACGTCAATGCCCTCCGCCACGGCCAGCCCGCCGGTCCCCTGCGGACCCATGAGGCCCTTGTGGCCAGTAAAGCACACCACGTCGAGCCCCATGGCCTGCATATCGATATGCGCCGTGCCGGCAGACTGCGAGGCATCGACAATCACAAGCGCGCCGGCCGCATGGGCCATGGCGGCCACGCGCGCAATGTCGACCTCATTGCCGGTCACATTGGAGGCGTGCGTCACCACCACAGCACGCGTGGCCGGCGTGACCAACCGCTCGAGCTCGTCATAGTCGAGCACGCCGTTCGCGTCGCAGCCCGTATGCTCAACGGTAACACCCTGCTCTGCCGCCAAGCGGTTGAGCGGACGTAGCACCGAGTTGTGCTCAAGCACCGTCGTGACCACGCGGTCGCCGGGGCGCACCACGCCATTGATAACGGTGTTGAGCGCCGCGGTGGAGTTGGGCGTAAAACACACATGGTCCGCCCTCGGGCAACCCAAAAGGCGCGCGAGCTTGGCACGGCAAGCGTGAATCGTACGAGCGGCATCGAGGGGACCCGACGTGGCGCCGCGCCCGGCATTGCCGAGCGAGCACATCGCCTGCGTCACGGCATCGATGACCGTCTGCGGCTTGTGCATGGTCGTCGCCGCGTTATCCAGATAGATCATCGCACGACCTCCCACATATCAATCACGGTATAGCCCTCGGTGGGAACACCCGCCTCGGCGAGTTCGCCGCGCAGCAGTTCCTCATCGGCAGGCAACGCCTTCCACGCCAGACCGCAGCCGGCAGCGACCTCCCCGGGCACGGGAATCGTTCGCCCGGGAAGGCCGCGCTCGATGCACAGGGACTCGCAGCCCATGGCGGCCGCCGTGGTGGGAAACGTGATGACAAGCGCCGGGCGCTTCTCCCTCATGGCAACTCCAACCAATACGCTACGGGCGCACGACGCGCACGGCCTGCTCCATCTTCTCCACGATCACGTACATGTTGGTGACCTCGCCCACCGCAAGCTGGTCTTTAATGCCATAGTGGTCGAGGCAGGTACCGCAGGTAAGAATCTCGACACCCTGCTCGGCCAGGCCCTTCAGGTCATCGAGCACCGGCGAGCCCTCGACGGTGAGCTTGGCGCCGCCGTTGTAGAACAGCATAGTCGCGGGCAGCTCCTCCTGCTGCGTCACGGCAAAGATAAACGCCTTCATGAGCTTGTGGCCCAACTCGTCGTCGCCACGGCCCATGCAATCGGTGTAGACGGAAATGACGAGTTTGCCCTTGCCGGCGCTGGCGTCGCAAAAAGCAACACCGTCCTGCTCGGGGTCCGCAACGGCCACGGCACCGGCGGTCACGACAGTCACGTGCCACTCGGCGTCCGAGACCTTCTCGACCGAGGCCGTGCAGCCCTTCTCCTGCGCCATCTTGGAGATGTTCTTGACGGCGGTCTCGTTATCGACCGCAGTCACGACGGCGCCCTCGCCATTAAGCTGTTTGAGTGCCTTAAGCGTCTTGACGACGGGCAGCGGGCAGGCATCGCCCATGGCATTGACTTCAATTTTGGTAGACATAGTTTTTCCTTTCGAATAAATCGGTTTAGAACGGTACAGAGCTCAATAAACGTGTCGTTAACGGACAACGCGAACGGCAGGACCACCTGGCACCGGCACGCACACGCGACCGACGACGGCGGCGATACGTCCTTCAGCATGTAGACGGCACGCAAGCTCATCAACATCGGCAGCAGGTGCCGCGATGAGTAGGCCACCAGACGTCTGCGGATCGTACAGCGCATCCAGCATGCCCGGCTCCAGATCCTCGTCGGCAGCCACACGCGGGCCAAAGAAGTCCTGGTTGCGGTAGGAGCCCGCGGGGATAATGCCCAGACGCGCCATGTCGAGCACCTGATCAAAGAGCGGCACCGATCCCGACGCAAGCTCAACTTGCACGCCCGAGCCCTCGGCCATCTCGCACGCGTGCCCGATCAGGCCAAAGCCCGTAATGTCGGTGCAGCCGTGAAGTTCGAGCCCCTCGGCCAGACGAATCGGCGCCTCGTTGAGGGTGCGCATCGAGTCAAACATGGCTGCGGCCTCGTCCTGCTCGATAAGCTCGCCCTTAATGGCCGTGGTGATGATGCCCGAGCCGATCGCCTTGGTCAGCAGCAGAACATCGCCCACGCGTGCGCCGCTGTTAGCGAGCATGCGGTCGAGCGCGACAAAGCCGCTCACGGACAGGCCGTACTTGGGCTCGTCGTCGTTGATGGTATGGCCGCCCGCGATGGAGCAACCCGCCTCGACGCACTTGTCGGCGCCGCCCGCCAGAATCTGACCGGCAACCTCGATGCCCAGACAACTGGGTATGCAGAGTAGGTTCATGGCATGGCTCGGCCGCCCGCCCATGGCGTAGATGTCCGACAGCGAGTTGGCCGCGGCAATCTGGCCAAACAGAAACGGGTCGTCGACCATCGGCGGGAAGAAGTCGATGGACTGCACAAGCCCCAGGTTCTCCCCTACGCGGAAGACGCTCGCATCGTCAGAAGTATCGAACCCCACGAGCAAGTTGTCGTTATGCACATTTGGCAAGTCGCCCAGGACCTGGGCGAGGGCTCCAGGAGCCAACTTAGCGGCTCAACCGCTCGCGGCCGTCATAGACGTGAGCTTAATCTGATGGTCAGCCATCGATACCTCCTCTCATCGGGCAATCATTTTCTCCGAGTATACGCATGAATGCGAGCCTACGGCGGATGCATTAATTGAGCGCCTGCGCGCGAATCGCCGCACCGATGGCACCGGCAAAGCGAGCCTGGGGCGAGGTGGTCACCGGCGACCCCAGTAGCTCGCCCAACCGCTCCACCACGAAGGCATTCTCGCACAGGCCACCGGTCAGGTAGTATGGAGCGCCCGCGGCCTGCCCGGCCATGGTCGCCACGCGCGAGACCACGCTGTCGATCACGCCACGCGCAATGTTCTCGCGCGGCTCGCCGCGACCGATCAGGCTGATGACCTCGCTTTCGGCAAACACCGTGCACATGCTGGAAATCTTGGTAGGCTCGCCGGTGCGGGCGAGGTCTGCCATCTGCTGCTGGGTAATGCCCAGGCGGTCGGCCATGATCTCCAAAAAGCGCCCCGTGCCGGCGGCGCACTTGTCGTTCATGGCAAATTTGGCCACGCGGCCGCCTTTAAGCTGGATGACCTTGGTGTCCTGACCACCCACATCGATCACGGTGCCATGGTCACCAAACAGACGCACGGCACCGGTGCCGTGGCAGGTGATCTCGGTCACGACCTTGTGCGCATAGGGCACGGCAACACGGCCGTAGCCAGTCGCGATCACGCGCACGTCGTCGGCAGCCACGTCATAGCCAGCCGCGGCAAGCTCGCCGCGCAGACGCTCGGCCGCATCGACCGACGAATATCCCGTCGGCATGACGCAGGTCCACGCAATGGCGCCATCCGTCTCCACGACCGCAGCCTTCGCGGCCGTCGAGCCTATGTCGATACCAATGCCAACCACGGCATCCTCCTTCTATGCGGCAAAGCGGCTGTCCCCTTGCCGCGTTCGTCCTACAGGGTCTCGATAAAAGCGGCGATGCGGGTCTCGATCTGGCCCATGTCGCCATTGCTGTAGTCAGTCTCGATCTTCATATACGGAATACCCGCACCCTCGACGGCCTCCTGCATGCGCGCGCTCTCAACGTTGAAGGTGTGGCAGGCCTGTAGCACGCTCTCTACCACGCCATCGACATGATACTTCTCGCACATGGCCAAGGTGTTGTCCATGCGGCCGTCGTTGGGCGTCATGACCGAGCAATTAATGTCCAAGTAGCGATCGGCAATGGCGCGTAGGATATCGGGAGCGTCGGGGTCGATCATCATGGCGGCCGTACGCTCGCCCGAGCAATCGTCCATGCACACGACCACGCCGCCGTTGGACTCGATGGTGCGACCTATCTTGTTGATCACACCGCCCACCGGGCAACCGGTGATCAGAATGCGCTTGGCATCCGCCGCAACCGGGCGCTCGCCCGCGTCGTAGGCCTCGCGCAGCTTGGCAACCTTTTGCTCCAGCTGCTGCGTATAGGCGTCGATATCAAAGCTGAACGTACCGGCAAACATGGTGCTCATCAGATCGACGCCGCTCATGGCCGCCGGCTGGTTGGCCTGCAGCGCGAACATCTCGAGCTGGGCAGCACGCAAGCGATTGCGACGACGGACGGCGGCGCGCAGGTCATCGTCGGCAATCGTGATGCCGTAGAAGCCCTCGAGCTCCTCCTTGAGCAGGCGGCACTCCTCGTACCAGCCTTCACGCTCGTAGGCGCGATCGCGACCCTGCGGAAGATGCAGAATGTGCGTGCGCTTGAGCTCGTTGAGCAGCTCGTACATCTTCTTCTTGCCGTCGCAGGTGGTCTCACCGATGATCATGTCGCTAAAGTACGTAAACGGACACTTTTACGAGCAGGCAAAGCCGTACGTCGACTTGATGAGCGGACACAGATTTGCCGGCAGCACCTTCTCGGCCTCGGGAATCACCTCATCGGACGTGCCGCACAGCGCCACGCTCGCAGCCCCCGCGGCATCGATAATCTCGAGCGGCGTGTAGCTGCACAGAAAACCGACCAGGCGATTACCCGCCTGCTTATAACCCTTGACGCGAATAAACGCCGCCTTGCGCTGCTCGTTGAACTCCTCAAACGTGGACGGCAACGGCTGCTCAATATTTTCCGACATATAACTCCTTAACAAACCTTTTAACCAACCAAGGAAACGGCTTTCCCAGGTGCCCGAGGTTGCCGTGAAAGATGAGCGCCGCATACTTTGGTAGCAAGCGACGGTTTGAACGGCAAGATCGGGTGCCTGGGGAAACCGCCGAGACGGATAGCCCTAAATGGTTTCCAAGAAAGCCTCAATCCTGGTTTGCAGCTGGCCTGCGTCCTCGCCGGCGTAGTCGGTGGTGATATGCATAAACGGAATGCCCGCCTCCTCGGCGGCCTTCTCCACGGCAAACGACTCCATCTCGTAGAGCGTGCAGAACTGCAGGGCCACGTCGACGATGCCGTCGGCATGCAGGTCCTTGGCCATCTGGACAATGTCCTTCATACGCTGGTCGTTGGGCGTAAAGACGGCGCAGTTGATCTTAAAGTAGCGCTCGGCGATGGCATCAAGCATCTCGTCGACCGTCTCACCGGACTCGTCGACCAGATCCTTGTAGTAGCGCGAACCCGTGCAGGACTCCTCGCCCACCACGACGCCGCCGGCCTTCTCGATGAGGTTGAACAGCTTCCAGTTGGGCACAGCCATGGGCGTACCGGTGTACAGGATGCGCTTGGTCCCCTTGGGTGCCACGCCCTCGCCGGCCTCGACACGTTGCTCGCACTCAGCCGCCATATCATTAATGGCGCCGGTCAGACGCGGCGTGTCGTCCATAAAGGCGGCCTGAACGGTCAGCAGGCTGTCCAGACCGCTGATGGGCGCTGGGTCGGCAGTGCGCGTGGCAGCGAGGCGCTGCAGGGCGCGACGCTTCTCATTGACGGCGTGGATGGCGGCCTTCAGACGCTCAGGCGTAATCGTGACGCCGCACTCTTCCTCGATCTTGGCGGCGAGCTTCTTGACCTCGGCCTTCCAGGTCACGAGCGTCGACTCGTCGTGCACGTTGGGAATATCCATGACGTACATGCTCTTTTGCGTGGCAAAGAACTCGTAGGCCTTCTTCTTACCGTCGCAGGTGTTCTCGCCTACCACCAAGTCACTCGACTCAATGTAGGGGCAGACCTCGCCCAGCTTAAAGCCGGCAAAGCTCTTGATGAGCGGACAGGTGTTGCGCGGCAGGTGCTCCTCGACCTTGTCCGTTGCCCAGTCGGCACCCGAGCACAGGCCCACGGGGATGCCGTCACAGGCGAGCACAATCTCCTCGGGCACGTAGACGCAGAAGCTGCCAACAATCTTGGTGGCCTCGCCGGCCTCCTTCTTGTCGAGCATCTCCTTAATGCGGCCGCTGTGGATGTTGGTGGCGACAAAATCCAGGTAGGACGTGGACTTAGGGCGATTATTCTGCGTCAGGAACATATCGCCGTACATCTGGCCCACGGCACCCAGCAGCATGTCGTGGTCGGCAAGATTCATGCCGAGGCTCTCCCACATCGGATGGAAATCAAATTCTTCAGCCATGACGGTTCCCCTCTCGAACCAAAAACGGATAACAGCGGTATCGATGCACGACGGACGGCGATTGCCCGGCCGTGCTCAAACCCGGAATTTTAGGGAACCTGCTTTGCGGTCGATTATTTAGTTGTGCGTCGTCTCTCCCGGAGCCGTGAACATACCTGCTCATATGCGACTCCGAGCCATATACAGGGCGCGCGCGGCAACGCGGCGAATGTATGTCGTCTGCGGCATGTGCGCACCCTCCTTTACAAGTTGAGGTCAACTATATCAACGGTCATCGACTATGCGAACACCGTTGACATTCGTACGACAGCATCGTGTGCCGTGGTTTAATAAATAATTATCTTGATTGATAAGAGCTTGTCATTCCTCATTCGGCGAACGGCAAAAACAAAGCCGCCGAGGCTTATATCCCCGACGGCATTACCCGGCGCTATCGCCAAACCAAATGGATCCTGCTGGCATCAAAATGCATGCGCAGCGTCTCGCCTGCTTGCGGTAGCTCGTCGGCAGGCACGCCCACTTTGTTGACCTTCCACTGCAGACGCGTGGGCGCATCGCCGCGTGGCACGTCCAGCAGCACCAGACGCTCAAAGCGCGAATCGCTCACTCGGGCCACGTGCAAATCGTAGCTGTTGCGACCCCGCTCCGCGCGATTGTCAACATGGAAGTAGCTTGCGCGAATGCCCAGATACGCCACATTATCGGGAACCTCGCGACCCACGTTAAAGGTCATGCCCCAGTCGAGCGCCTCGACTTCCTGAGGCCCAATCTTTCGTGCGCGGCTTGTGTTCTTGCACCCCGTCAGGCGCAGTGCCGCCAGCGTCTGCGGACGGCGGACCACGTCCTCGACGGAGCCGATCTCCTCCACATGCCCGTTATGCACAACGCAGATGCGCTCGCACAGGCGGCACGCCTCGTCGATATCGTGACTCACGTAGAGCACGGTGCGGTTGCATACGTCGAACAGGTCAAGCATGTTCTGTTCGAGGGCGCTCTTAAGATAGGAATCGAGTGCGCTCATGGGCTCGTCGAACATAAAAATGCCCGGATGCGCCGCCACCATGCGCGCAAGCGCCACACGTTGCTGCTGGCCGCCCGAGAGGCGCGCGGGATAGCGGTCGGCAAAATCGGCCAGACCGAAAATACCCAGATAGCGCTCGGCCAACCTTTTGCGCGCCGCGGCGTCGCCCGCGTCCTTTACACCAGCGCATACGTTATCGGCCACCGTCATGTTGGGAAACAGCTGATAGTTTTGGAACAACAGGGCGCATTTTCGCTCCTGGGGCGACAGGTTGATGCCCGCCGTCGAGTCAAAAAAGGTCACGCCGTTGACGACGATCTTGCCCTCGTCGGGCGTCTCCACGCCGGCAATGCAGCGCAAGGTGCAGCTCTTGCCGCATCCGGAGGCGCCAAGCAGCGCCACACGCTCCTCGCCGGCCTCAAGCTGCATGTCGAGGGTAAAGCCGGGATAGTGCTTTTTTATATCCAGAACGAGCGACATGGCCTATCGACCTCCCTGTAATGCGGCATCATCGCGCATGAGCTCGGCCAGTGCCTCGCGATCGATACGCAAGGCATCACCGCCCGCCGGGTCGAGCGAATCGCCCTGTCCGGCGAGATCTTTGGCCTGCTTACGTTCCGCACGGGAAAGGCCACGCTCGCGGTATTTTTGCGAATGCGCCGTGTACATGTTGATGAATAGGATGACCAGGAAGCTGAACGCAATTACGACCACGACCCAAAAGAGGGCCACCGACGTGTTGCCGCCCATCCACTCAAAGTAGATGGCGATGGGGATGGTCTGCGTAATGCCGGCGTAGTTACCCGCAAAGAACAGGGTGCAGCCAAACTCGCCCATCGCGCGAGCGAAGGCGAGCACCGTGCCGGCGGCGATGGAGGGCCAGCCGAGCGGCATCATAAGCTTGGTGAAGATGCGACGCTCGGACCAGCCCAGCGTGCGCGCCGCATCGAGCATCTGCGTGTCGAGGCTCTCGAAGGCTCCGAGCGCCGTGCGGTAGACCAGCGGAAACGACACTACCACGGCAGAGATCACCGCCGCCGGCCACGTAAAGACGATCGAGACGCCGTGCGCGATAAGCCACCGACCGACCCCGGTCGAGCGGCCAAACAGCATGAGGAGCAAAAAGCCGCAGACCGTGGGCGGCAGCACCATAGGAATCGTAAAGACCGAATCGAGCAGGCCCTTGATGCGACTCGAGGTACCCATAGTCTTCCACGCAGCGAACAGGCCCAGTGCAAAGGCAATCACTAGGGCGAGGCCGCTCGTTTTGATAGACACCCAAAACGGGCGATAGTCGATGTCGCCCAAAAAGGAAGTCAGAGAGGTCAAGGGCCCCTGCTCATCCCGCAACACGACAGACGATGCCTCTACCATTTGAGCGCTATCAAGCCAACGCGCGCCGCCCTTGGCATCACCCGAGGCCGATGCAATCACCACATAGCGGTCCCCATCCGCACCGCGCTCGTCAAAGCCATAGGTATACCCGCCGGCGTCAAACGTTGTTTCCGCCGTGACATACCAAGGAAGATCCACGTCCCCTAGCTGCACACCTCCCATGCAGTTTACGCTGTCGAGCTCACAGACGAGGGCCTTGAGACCCGATACGCACTCGTTGTCCTGCGGATCCAATCCATACTTCTCGACCGCCTTGGGCGATATCCACACCACAACGCGATCGGCAGCAGGCGCCACTACAAGGTCCACGTCCTCGTCAACGGGAAACCGGTAGCCCTCAGGCTGGCCCTCCATGGAACGAGCGGTCCCCTTGGCCAACCGCTCAAAACCCTCGATCCCATAGGAAAGCCCATGGGCGGTCGCAGCAACCTGAGCTCCATCCTCAGCGTCTCCAGCAAACGCAAATCCCGGCACCCAGCAAAGCGTGAAGGTTAAAGCACAGGCGACAAGGATGCGGAATCTATTAAGCACGAAAAGCTCCAAGCGAATACAAGGACGGAGTGAAACACAAAACGATGGAATTATCGCGCCAAGCCGCACTACGCGGAAAGCTCAAAGCCGTACTTAGCCCAAATCTTCTGAGCCTTCTTGTTGGTCAGGCAAAAGTCGATAAACGCCTTGGCCTCGTCGGCGTGCTCGGAGCTCTCGGCAACGGCACCCGGGTACACGATGGGCTTGTGCGAGTCCTCGGGACACACAAAGGCCTCCTCGATACCGTCGTAGCGGAAGATATCGGAGCTGTAGACGAAACCGGCCACGCAGTCGCCTGTAGAGACGTAGGACGCAGCAGTGCCGACCTTGTCGGCCAGGGCCACCTTGTCGGCGATCTCGGGGGCGTACTCGCCGTCGTCGCCCTCGGTGCCGGTGTAGAGGCCCACGGAGGCCAGGGCCTGGTTGGCGTACTTGCCGGCGGGAACGGTCTTGGCGTCGCCAATGGCGATCTTGCCGTCCAGATTCGCGACGTCGTCGATGACCTCGACCTTGGTGTCGGAGCCCTCGGCGCGAATGATCACGAGGTCGTTGACGAACATATCCTCACGTGTGTCGGCATCGACGAGTCCGGCGGCCTCGGCGTCGTCCATGGTGCCCTTGGAGGCCGTGATGAGTACGTCAACCGTGGCACCGGCACGCATCTGCTCGACAAGGTCACCGGAGGCCTTAAACTGCGTGTCGGTAAACGTGGTACCGGTCTGGTCGGTGTAGAGCTCCTGAACCTCGGGCAGAGCCTTCTCGAGCGAGTTGGCAGCAAAGACTTGCAGCTCAACAGCCTTCTTGGACGAAATCTTGGCGGAGCCGGCATCGGAGCCGGTCGACTCAGGCTCCTTGTTGCCCGAGCAGCCAGCAAGGCCAAGGCCGGCAGCGGCGACAGCAGAAAGCGAAACGAATCCGCGGCGAGAAACCATATCGAACATGTTCAACCCTTTCGAACGCTATGCCCGGGCACCCCGCCTCGGGCTTTAATCTGCAATCAGATTATACTTCTGCGCGAATAATGATAGTGAGATATTATTCTCGTCAGAGAATATAGTTTCAAGTTACCGTGCACCTCGGCGTCGATTCGGCGGAAAACAAAGGCGGAGCAGCCGTTCAGGTCGCCCCGCCGCAGGTAAACCGCTTAGTTGGTATGTCCGCCGCCCGCCGTCATCTGAGCCGCATGCTCCAGCTGATCTGTTATGGCCTCCCAGCTTTCGCGGGCGGCCTTCGTAGAACCGGGAAAGTTTACGACAAGTGTATGACCTCGTTGCATGCAAATAGCGCGCGAGAGCATGGCGCGGCGCGTCTTGGTCATGGAGTAGGCACGAATTGCCTCGGCAATACCCGGCACATCGCGGTCGCAGACGGAACGCGTCGCCTCGGGCGTTACATCGCGCATCGAAAGCCCCGTGCCGCCGCAGGTGAGCACGACATTGGCGTGGCACTCATCGGCGGCTTCCATAATGGCATCACCGATCTCGCTGACGTCGTCGCGCACGACCACATGTGAGGCGACCGTCCAGCCCTGTGCCTCGATAAGTTCCTCGAGTGCGGCTCCGGCCTCATCCTGCAAAAGATCGCGTGTGTCCGAGCACGTCACGATCGATATCTTCAGCTCCATAGCATTCCCCCTACAACACGGCGCCCTCGGGCAGGTCGACGCGAACAACGTCCACGGCATCTCCCGCCTTGAGCTCGCACGGTCCTTCGTCAATACGCAGCAGGCAGTTCGCACGCTGCATAGTTCCAAGCAGCGCCGAATTCTGTGTCTTAGCCTCGGTCACCAACAACTCACCGGTCTCGGGGTCGCGCAAAACCGTGGCGCGATCGAAGAAGCGGCGATGCTGTCGCTTTTTCACGCCGTGCGTGAGCGTCGCCTGCTGCACGGGACGCGCAACCTCGGCAAAACCGCGCATCTTGCGAATCGCCGGACGGGCAAGCATCTCAAAGCCCACATACGCCGCGGCCGGGTTGCCCGAAAGCCCCAGGTAGGGCTTACCCCCGAGCAAACCAAACGTGATGGCCTTGCCCGGACGCATCGAGATGCGGTCAAACAGCACCTCGCCCTCACGCCGGACGAGCGCCGTCACATAGTCGTAATCGCCCGCCGAGGCGCCACCGCTCGTAATGACAAAGTCGCACTCCTGCACGGCACGATGCACCAGCTCGGCGATCGCTTGCTCATCATCGGGCGCAATGCCGTAGAACACGGGCTCCGCGCCGGCATCGAGTGCTTCGGCCATCAACGCCGACGAGTTGGAATCGCGAATCTGCCCGCGCGCCGGCAGCTCACCCGGCGCGACCAGCTCCGTGCCCAGCGAGATAATGCCCACGCGCGGAGCGGCATGCACCTTCACGTTCGCATACCCGGCGCTCGCCAGCAGGCCGGCGCCCGCCGGAGCCACAACCTCGCCGGCGCGCATCACGACGTCGCCGGCATGAGCTTCCTCAGCAGCCGAGCGAACGTTCTCCCCCACCTTGGCCGGCGCCGAGAACCTCACACGCGAGCCCTCGTTGCCGTCACCGTCGAGCACATCAACGATCTCATACTTCACCACGGCATCGGCACCTTCGGGTACCGGCGCGCCCGTCATGATGCGGACCGTCTCGCCCGCGCCGATTGCGCCCTCAAACACATGGCCCGCGGCCTCGTGTCCGATAACGTCGAGCGTCACCGGCGCCTCGCCAGATGCCTGCGCCAAGTCCGCCGAGCGCACGGCATATCCGTCCATAGCGCTGTTGGCAAACGGCGAGATGTCGATATCGGCCACCGCGTCCTCGGCCAAGGGAAAACCAGCCGCCTGCCACACGGGAATCTCGATGAGATCCGTCGGAGCAACGTGCGACAAAACAATCGACTGCGCATCCTCCAACGGTATGAGTTTCTCTGCCATATGCACCTCTTAATGCCACGGCGCACAACAGGGGCGCCGATTCTTTATGCTTGTCTCAGTATAATCCCCCGACGCACGACCGCGACTCGGCCTGTACCCGCAAATACACCTGTCGGTTGCAGGCCGCGAAACAGAATGGAAACCAACCCACCGGCTCGTCGCGTTTACCGCGTTTTATAATTGCTTGCGTTGCAACCTAAAAGAGGAACGTATGGCTCATAACGACAAACCCGAAAGCGCAAACAAAGCGCAGGATCATTTCCAACCGCTCGACGACGGCGGTTTTTTCTCCCTTAATGACGTCATCACGGCAGGCAGGCATCAACTTACCCGCTCCGAGCATCTCTTGGCTGCCGACACGCGCCGCAACGCCCGCAACCTACTAGCGAGCACTAAGTTGCTCGTACTCGTCGTCACCGTCTCGCTCGCCATGGGCGTTGCCGCTTGGGCGTTTTTGGCCTCATTAAATATCGCGACCGACTATCGCGAGCACCATGCGTGGATTTACGCGCTGCTTCCCGTTGTGGGCGTTGCCACCGCATGGGTGTACAAAAACCACGGTCTCGCCGCCAAGCGTGGCAACAACCTGGTCATCGACTCCGCTCTGGGCACACGCCTCATCCATATGCGCATGGCCATCCTCACCTTCGTCTGCTCCACGCTCACGCACCTCACCGGCGGCTCGGCCGGTCGCGAGGGAGCTGCGGTGCAGATTGGCGGCACCATCGCCAGCAACATCTCGAGCCTCGCCCACCTCAAAAAGCATGACCACCACGACCTCATGCTCGCCGGCATCTCGTCGGCCTTTGGCGCCGTGTTCGGCTCGCCCCTTGCCGGGGCTTTCTTTGGCATGGAGATGTGCTTCATCGGCAAGATCGACTACACCGCGGGCATCTACTGCCTGGTCGCTTCGTTTACCGGCTACTTTACGTCGCTTGCCTTGGGAACCGAGTACGAGGCGAATGTTATCGCCAGCGTTCCCAACATGACACCACGGACGGTTGTCATCGTTGTTATCAGTGCCATTATCTTCGGTCTGACGGCACGCCTCTTTGCCTGGTCAGTTCGAACCGTCAAGAGCCTGTACGGTCGCTTTATCACCAATTACCTCGTTCGCGCACTCATAGGCGCACTCGTGGTTTTGGCCGCCTATGCCCTCCTCGACGCCTGGGACTACGCCGGCCTTTCCACGTGGCTTTCCGGCGCCGGATTTGCCGGCAACACCACCCTGGCGGACGCAGTCATCAAGTTGGTCGTCACAGCGCTCACCTTGGGCGCTGGCTTCCAAGGCGGCGAGGTCACGCCCCTGTTTGGCATCGGTGCGGCACTCGGTGGCTGGATAGGTTGCCTTACCGGGCTCGACCCCAGTTTTCTGGCGGCTCTCGGCATGCTCGGCGTGTTCTGCGCCGGCCTCAACGTGCCCATCACCACCTGCATGATGGCCATCGACCTGTTCCACGGCACGGCCGCCGGGTTCTTTGTCATCGTGGCCTTTATCAGCTACCTAACCGGCGGACACCGCGGCGTGTACCCCGCCCAGCGCATCATCTCACCCAAGCGCCGTTCGCTTATTGTGGATGAGGGCGGTACGGTAGCGGATGCCATCGAGCGCCACAACGACCTGATAGAGTAGACGTTAGTATTCGCCGTGCAGCCACAATCGGGGGCAATTCGACCTGAGCGCGACCGCACCGTCACGTCATACGCCGGGAGTCGCCCCATGCATGCAACTGATTTTGCCCGCACGCTCATCATCGCCAACCCAGCCGCCCAGTCGGGTGCGGCGCGCGAAGTTGCCGAGCGCCTGCAACGCTTTTTGGATATGACCGCGCGCGCATCCCAGTTTGACCTGGTGCTGACCGAGCGCATGGGACACGCCAAGGAGCTGGCCGCACAGGCTCAGGGCTATCGCACCGTTATCGCCCTTGGCGGCGACGGCGTGATTCACGAGGTCGTCAACGGGCTTATGACGCAAGAGGAGGGCACCCGCCCCGCCCTTGCCGTCCTGCCCGTGGGCTCCGGCAACGATTTTGCCCAAACGCTCGGCATCGACGATTTCTCCGGCAAGGATTTTGGCGCGCTGCTCACCTGCGAGCTGCAGCGTCAGGACATCGGGCGCATTCGCTCGTGGAGCCCTGCGAGCGGCAGCGGCGAGGCTACCGTTGAGTACTACGACCAGACACTTTCGGTCGGCATCGATGCCGCCATCGGCCTGGGCACCACCAAGCTGCGCAAAAAGACGGGCTTGACGGGCGCTCCGCTCTACACTCTCTCGGGACTTGAGCAGTTTGGCCTACGCTATCGCAACTACCCCATGACCATCAGCTTTGATGGCGCGCCCGCCGAGCGCGTGCGGGCGATTATCATGGCCATCCAGCTGGGACCCACCTATGGTTCGGGCTATCGCATCTGTCCCAACGCCGACCCGTGCGACGGCATACTCGACGTCTGCTACGCCTGCGGCCCCGTTCCGCGCGCGGTCGCGCTTCCCATGTTCCTTTCGGCCAAAGATGGCCACCATACCAAGCTGCCACCGGTTCGCATGCGCCGCTGTCGCCATGCCGAGCTTACCTTTGAGGAGCCCGACTACCCCATTCAGGCCGACGGCGAGCCCGTTGTCGCCTCGCGCATCGAGGTCGACATCCTCGCCGGCGCCCTCCACGTCTGGCACCCCACCCGCTAACCCCACCTAAGTTGCGGTGAAATAGGGACTGTTTATGCAGCAAAAGCCGCAAAACAGTCCCTATTTCACCGCAACGTATTGAGAAGATCATTCGTCGCTGCCCAGTTTGCGACGGTTGGCCTTTTTGATAGCGTTGAAGTGCTTGTCGTTGAGCCTGCGCTGGCGCGATCGCTGAGGCACCTTGGTCTTTACGCGTCGGCGCGGTGGACGCCCGCGACGCTCAAGCTCTGCCCTCAGCTTACGCAGACAGCAGCTGCGATTCTGAAACTGACTGCGGCTCTCACGCGCCGTCACGACAATCCCCGTGGGCCCATGCTTCATGCGCACCGCCGAGTCCGTCGTGTTCACGCCCTGTCCGCCCGGACCCGTCGCGCGAAACACCTGCACCTCGCAATCGCGTGCCAGCTCCTCGACCGACATCTCGGCATAGCGCGCATACTCGCGCCATCCCATCTTGTTCTCATCCATATCAATACCTCCCCTCATACAAAAAATGTGACAAAGGGACAGTCCCTTTGTCACATCGCATACCAATCGCTTGTGCTGCGCGCCTAGGCGAACGTGATCTCGCCGTTCTCGCAGTCCATTTCGGCGATACGGGCCAGGCTCTCAACGCGGAAGCCGCGCTCGCGGAGCTTATCGCCGCCGCCCTGGAAGCCCTTCTCCACCGCAATACCGATGCCGGCAACCTCGGCGCCCGCAGCCTCGCAGATCTTAATAAGGCCCTCAAGTGCGCAGCCGTTGGCCAGGAAGTCGTCGATAATCAGGACCTTATCGCCCTCGGACAGGAAACGCTTACCCACGATAACCGGGTACTCCTTCTGCTTGGTAAAGGAATAGATGGTCGTGGCATACTGCTCGCCGTCAAGGTTGATGGACTGGGCCTTCTTGGCAAAGACCACCGGCACGCCGCCAAAATGCTGAGCCGCGATGCAGGCCATACCAATGCCCGAAGCCTCGATCGTCAGGATCTTGTTGATCTCGACACCCTCGAACAGACGGGCCCACTCGGCACCCATGTGGTCGAACAGCTCAACGTCGCACTGGTGGTTGAGGAAGGCATCAACCTTAAGGACGTTACCGGCCTTTACGATGCCGTCATGGCGAATACGATCCTCAAGCTCCTGCATGGCGCAACCCCTTCTCGCGGCAACGATACCGCGCGATTAATAAACGTTGTTCGATAGTCTACCACGGACCGACCCCCGCCCGCCCCACAAGCCACATCGCACCATAAAGCTGCAAGACCAGTAGATAGGCCCGATTCGTGGCAGACAGCCTCCCAACACGCTAATGCCGGGTGCGCGTCCTCACCAAACGTACCAATGTGAGCGCAAAGCCCACGGTAGCAACGGCCATCAGCACGTAGAATACCAAACGGAAGCCAAAGAGGAACACGTCCGGACGACCCGCCACATAGCTCGTGACCGTCTTGCCCATCGCCGCGCTCGTCTGTCCATACAGGATGCGCGACGCCGCCGTAATACCCAGCGCTATGCCCGCATAGCGCGCCAAGCTGCTCAAGCTGCCCGCAAAGCCAAGCGCCTCACGCGGAGCCGAACCCATATACAGCGAATTATTGGGACTCTGGAAGATCGACGTGCCGCACGACATAAACGCGACGCAGCACACAATCATCAAGATGGAAGAGTGCTCGTCAAGCGTGCTCACCGCAAAGAGACCGCACACGTACACGCCCAGGCCAACGGCCGTGGGCGCTTCACAACCAACACGGTCGGACACCGAGCCCGAAAGCGGGCCCACAAAGGCATTCACGACCGGCATCGCCAAAAACAACAGGCCGGAGATATCGGAGCTAAAGCCGTGGGCATCCTGAAAGTAGAACGGCAGCACAAACTCGGAGGCACCGATACCCACGAACACGATAAGCATGCAAGCCAGGTTAATCGTGAAAGCCGAGCTCGCAAAGCAGCGACGCGCCGCCTCTGTCAACGGCATAGGGCGTTCGCCAGCCTCCGGCTTCACATGCGGCAGCGTATAGAGTCCCACGATAAACGAGATTACGCCAATGGGCAGATTGATAAGGAAGATGCTCTCCCAGGGAAAGCTCGCCACCAGCACGCCGCCGAGCACGGGGCCGCACATCATGCCAAGAGCCACAAAGGTCGCCAGAATGCCCATGGCACGGCCGCGCTCACGCGCCGGAAACGACTCGGTGATGATGCCCATATTGTTGGCCATCGCGGCGGCACAGCCAATGCCCTGCACGGAACGCGCCAAGATAAGCACCTCGAGCGAAGCCGAAAGCCCGCAAAGCAACGAGCCACCCGTAAAGACGATTACACCAAGCTGGAACACATTCACCTTGCCGCGCACATCGCCCAAGCGGCCAAACGGCAGCATGGCGACGCACGTCGCGAGCAGATACACCGAGCTCACGAGCTGAATGCGGTCGAGACCCACCCCCAGCTCCTTTTGCATCACTGGGAGCGCCACCGTCACGATGCTCGCATCCAGACACGCCATAAAAGTCATGACGAGCACGGTGAACAGAATCGCCCATTTATTCTTACCGTGGGTGTCGCCCTCTAGGGCAATGTGTTCGCGGCGCAGCTGCTCGGCAGTTTTCTCCATGTATATCCTTTCTATCGTGCAACGCAAAAACGGGACCCCAATCGCCTACAAACGGACACGATCGGGGTCCCGCCTACGGAATCGGAACTATGAGGACGTCGTCAGCCGAAAAGCCGTTCCACGCCTCGCACGCACGCTAGCCTAGCACTGCTCGAGCGCCTGCTCAAGGTCGGCAGTCAGATCGGCCGTGTCCTCAAGGCCGCACGACAGGCGCACCATGTCGGCGGAGATGCCGCAGGCGATGAGCTCCTCGTCGTTCATCTGGCGATGGGTGGCGTTTGCCGGGTGCAGGCAGCAGGTGCGGGCATCGGCCACGTGCGTGGCAATCTGGGCGAGCTTAAGACTCTTCATAAAGGTCTCGGCCGCCGCACGACCACCGGTAAAGCCAAAGCTCACGACGCCGCAGGTACCGTTGGGCATGTACTTCTGAGCCATGTCGTAGTACTTGTCGCCCTCCAGGCCCGGATAGCTCACGAAGCGCACTTTGGGGTGGCCCTGCAGGAACTTGGCGACCGCCAGACCGTTCTCGCAATGGCGCGGCATACGCACGTGCAGGCTCTCGAGCGAGCTGTTCAGGAAGAACGCCGCCTGCGGGTTCTGCATGGGGCCGAGGTCGCGCATGAGCTGCGCGGTAGCCTTGGTAATAAAGGCGCCCTCGCGGCCGAACTTCTCGGCATAGGTCACGCCGTGGTAGCTCTCGTCGGGCGTGGTGAGACCCGGGAACTTGTCCGCATGGGCCATCCAGTCAAACTGACCGTGATCGACGATGACGCCGCCCAGGTAGGCCGCGTGACCATCCATGTACTTGGTGGTGGAATGCGTGACGATGTCGGCGCCCCACTCAAAGGGACGGCACATCACGGGCGTCGGGAAGGTGTTGTCGACCATCAGCGGCACGCCGTGGTCGTGCGCGGCCTTGGCAAAGCGCTCAATATCGAGCACGGCAAGCGCGGGGTTGGCGATGGTCTCGCCAAAGACGAGCTTGGTGTTGGGCTGGAAAGCGGCCTCCAGCTCCTCATCGGTGCAGTCGGGTGCGACGAACGTGCAGGTCAGGCCCATGCGGCCCATAGTGTGAGCCAGCAGGTTGTAGGTACCGCCGTAGATGGCAGAGCTCGCGACCACGTGATCGCCGGCACCGGCCACGTTAAAGATCGCAAGGAAATTCGCCGCCATGCCCGAGCTCGTGAGCATCGCAGCGGTGCCGCCCTCCATCTCGCAGATCTTGGCGGCAACCAAATCGCACGTGGGGTTCTGCAGACGGCTGTAGAAATAGCCCGACTCCTCTAGGTCAAACAGCTTGCCCATGTGCTCCGACGTGTCGTACTTCCACGTGGTGGACTGGTAGATGGGCACCTGGCGCGGCTCCGCGTCGCCCGGGCGATAGCCGCCCTGAACACATGTGGTACCGATAGTCTGCTCGCTCATATCTAGCTCCCTTGCCTGGGTTACGTCTTATTCGGTTCACGATACCGCTACCCTGCACCCCTCTCAACCCATCCCCAAGGTAGGTTATGAGACAAATGCATCAAGGGTGTTTGTCTCAACCTTAGGCATTTGTTCGATAGATAGAAATGAGGCATAGATGGAGCTCTCGATGGTTACATGTACCGGCACGGGTACCATAGGCGGGTACACCGTGACCAAGGAGACAACGATGAAGCAAATCGATACGGCCCAGCTCGACATCAACGCCTGTCAGGCACAGACTGCCGAATACCACGCCCGTGGTTTTAACTGCGCACAGGCCGTCGCCTGCACGCTCGCGCCCGCCGTCGGGCTCGACCCCCAGGTCGCCTTTACCCTCACCGAGGGCTTTGGCGCCGGCATGGGCGGCATGACCGAAACCTGCGGCGCCATCTCGGGCGCCGTGGCCATCATGGGCTTTGTAATGAGCGACGGCATGGAAAATCCCAAGACCAAGGGCCAGACCTACAAGCTGTCGCGCGAAATCGCCAAGCGTTTTGGCGAGAAGAACACGACGACCGTCTGCGGTACGCTCAAGGGCATCGGATCGGACAAGGGTCCGCTCCGCAGCTGCCCCGGTTGCATCGACGATGCCATCGAGATCGCCTGCGATGTGCTAAAGCAGCTCGCCGAGTAGACGGCATCAACATAAAACGACGGCCGGCGCGCTTGGGATCCATCCAAAAGCACGCCGGCCGTCGCCATTAGAACTCGGCAAATTCGGGAGCGCCGACCTCGATCTCCTCGCGTCCCGCCATAAGCTCGCGCATCTTGGCGCAAAATGGCTCCTGCTCCCCCGCCTTAAACACCAAGTGAAGTGTAACGGTATCCGCGTAATCGGTATCCGAAACCTTGGCACCCGAATCCTGCGCCAAGCGGAGCACCTGCTCATACTGTGGATAGGCCACATACACGTCAACCGGCACGACGCTTGTCATCTCGACGATCTGCCCGGCCTCCTGAGCCGCGGCCACCGCCGCCTGCGTCGCCGCGGTATAGGCGCGCACCAAGCCACCAGGCCCCAACAGCGTGCCACCAAAATAGCGCGTCACTACGCAGCAAACATTTTTGAGCCCCGCACCGCGCAGCACCTCGAGCGTCGGCATGCCGCTCGTGCGGCTCGGCTCACCATCATCGCTCTGGCGCTCGCGCCCATCGACCAAAATCCACGCGGGAACATTGTGTCGAGCGTCGTAATGACGCTTGCGAACCATCTCGATAAAGGCATTCGCCTCATCCTCGGACTCAATATGGACCAGCTGGGCAATAAACCGACTCTTGCGGTCCACAAACTCGCCCGAAGCCTCAATATTCGATTGCAGAGTAAAATAGCTGTCCAACAAAGCCCCTCAAACACAAGCAAAGCAACAAACAGCCTCAATAATACGGCAAAAGCCGTACCGATAACCCCGGTAAATAGAACGGCAACGCCGATGACCAGGCAAAAACAGCGAGACGGCGTCAGCTGAGTCGATTTGGCCCGAAAAAGGAGGGAGCACGCCTTATGGCGGCGACCGACGAATGAGCGCCAAATCGGCCAGCTGACGCCGTCGCAGCGTCAACATAGTTGCCGAGTGGGCCTATAAGCCGGGTTCTGTCGTGAACGGTCATTTATCTTGTCTGCACGTTACCATGCAGCTCCACGCACGCTACCCGAACGCGGACCGGGCCGGCCCATAGCGTTCCTATTCGCGCTTGCTCCGGATGGGGCTTGCCAAGCCGCCGTGTTGCCACGACGCTGGTGGTCTCTTACACCACCGTTTCAGCTTTTCCCTTTACGCCTTGCGGCGCAGGTGGGAGTCTTCTTTTCTGCGGCGCTTTCCGTCGGATCACTCCGCCCGGCCGTTAGCCGGCATCCCGCCCTCTGGAGCCCGGACTTTCCTCACGCGTGCTGCAAGCAGCACATCGCGCGACCGTCTGGCCCACTCAGCAGTGCAAGAGTGTAACACACCGTTGCCGCAGGCAATGGCACAACGCAAGCGTTCGACACGATAAACCAAGAACCACGCTATGCAGTACAATAGGGTCGTCGATGGGCAACGTCGTCAGTCGAGACGCGACCGCGCTCCGCACCCCTCCGTCTACTCGGTGCGTTCCCGCCTCCTCCCCGAGGCGGGATGTCGGCATTTTTTCATGCACCGACAACCCAATAGCCCGTGGACAGCCCGGGCAGCATCGCGCACCTCAGCAACAAATGCAAAAAGGGACCCGTCCATTGCGGACGGATCCCTTAAAACAAGTGATCGTCAAACCGATTTACTCGGCGTCGGTCTCCTCGTCCTTCTTCTCGGAAGGCAGCGGGGTAACCTCGATCTCGACGCCCAGAGTCTCAGCAGCGGACTTCATGGACAGAGAGATACGACGACGGTCGAGGTCGATCTCCATGACCTTGACCTGAACCTTGTCGCCCACGTGGGTGACCTGAGAAGGCTGGTCGACGTGCTTGTTGGCCATCTCGGAGATGTGCACCAGGCCCTCGATGCCCTCGCCCAGGTCGACAAAAGCGCCAAACGGGACAAGCTTGGTCACAGTGCCCTCGACGATAGCGCCGACGGGGTACTTCTTGACAAGTGCGCGCCACGGATCCTCGGTGGTCTGCTTGAGACCCAGGGAGATGCGCTCGCGGTTGAGATCGACGTCGAGAACCTCGACCTCGACCTCCTGGCCGACCTTGACAACCTCGGAAGGATGGTTGACGTGGTTCCAGGAGAGCTCGGAGATGTGGATGAGGCCGTCGATACCGCCGAGGTCGACGAAGGCGCCGAAGTCGACGATGGAGGAAACGGTGCCCTGGAGACGCATACCAGACTTGAGCTTGGACAGGATCTCGGAGCGCTCGGCCTTACGGGACTCCTCGAGCACGACGCGACGGGAGAGGACGACGTTGTTGCGGTTGCGGTCCATCTCGATGACGCGGGCCTCGATGCGGGTGCCCATGTAAGAGGTGAGGTCCTTGACGCGACGGAGGTCGACGAGGGAAGCAGGCAGGAAGCCACGCAGGCCGATGTCGAGGATCAGGCCGCCCTTGACAACCTCGATAACCTCGCCCTCGACGTTCTCGCCGGAGTTGAACTTCTCCTCGATGCGGTTCCAAGCACGCTCGTACTCGGCACGCTTCTTGGACAGGACCAGACGACCGTCCTTGTCCTCCTTCTGGAGAACCAGAGCCTCGATGGGATCACCGAGTGCAACGATGTCTGCAGGGTTAGCGTCCTTGCGGATGGACAGCTCGCGGACCGGGATAACGCCCTCGGACTTGAATCCGATGTCAACGAGCACCTCGTCATGCTCGATCTTAACGACAGTGCCGTTAACGAGATCGCCCTCATCAAAGTCGGTAATCGTACCGTCGATGAGGTTGTTCATCTCCTCCTCGTTGACATCGTCAAGAGAGAAAATGGACGAGTTCTGAATCTCACTCAAAGGTGGACCCCTTTCGAACTACGGGGCCCCGATTGCTAGGACCTACAGAAGGGTGCTACAAGCACACAACGTTTAGGAACACTCGGGAGCCGACAGATACTAACGTGACGCTTATGCAATCACGTTCGTATAGGTTACGGGGAAATGAGTTCGATTTCAAGCGTGAACTGCGATTTTTTACTCGTGTGGAGACTTTTTCGTAATCTTATGAACACACGTCTCCGCAACTTGACGATATCCAGCCAGGCATTCGGCTTTGGGGTAAAGTATCCGGAGCCAACGATTCTAGATCGATTTTTCGAGAAAGGTGCCCGCGTGCTCAAAGCAGTCGTTTTCGATATGGACGAGACGCTTCTCAGCATCAACCTCAACGCGTTCATCCTTCGCTATTTTAAGGATGTCTCTTCGATGCTCGCGGACATCGGGCGACGCAGCCGCGGTGGCACGATGGCACGCCTCGGCACCATCCTGGTCGACCTCAACGCCAATCGCCGCAGCGGCACGGACAACCGCACCAATCTTGAGTTTTACCAAGAAGAGGTCGAGCGCCGATGCGGGATCCGCCTCTCCGATCCCCTCATCTACGAGGCGTTTACCTACTATGACCGCGAAGTTCTTCCGTACAAGAACGACGATGTCATTAACGCCCACGCCATGCCGGGCGCACACGCCGCGCTCCAGGCCGTACAGGACGCAGGGCTGCGTTGCGCGCTCTTTACCAACCCCAGCTTTCCCCAGGGGGCCATCGAGTGCCGCATGGGCTGGGGCGACCTGGCCGACGCCCCCTTTGAGCTCGTCACGCACATGGGAAACACCACCCGCTGCAAGCCCGATGCCACCTACTATCTAGAGCAGCTTCAGGTGATGGGACTCGAGCCACACGAGGTCCTTATGGTGGGCAACGACCCCAAACGCGATTTCCCCAGCCCCGATTGCGGCATCCAGACCGCCTACGTCGGCCAGGGAAAGCCCGGACGCGCCACCTGGCGCGGCACCATGGAAGACTTCGCCCGCGATTTCAACGCCGTAGTTGAAGCCTTCTACGAACACCAAGTAGCCGACGAACTGTCTTAACAGACCTGGGTTTTGCCGATCATGATGTTGAGGATCTCGACGTCAGTATCTTTCATACCCACACGGCCCACGTAGCCCATGCTGGCGATTGTCTGCTCAACGGTATCCTGGATCAGGCCCTCGCCGGCGCGGAAGCCGCGACCCTGCATGGCCATATCATGGCCCAGAATCGCCGCATCGACGGCAGCCGAGATCTTGGCGGCACAGCTCGCTTTGGCGCCGTCGCACACGATGCCGCCCACGTTACCGAGCGTATTCGAGACCGTCGCGCCAATCTGCTCGCGCGTGCCACCGCACAGCCAGGTAATCGCGGCGCCGGCGCCGCACGCGGCGCAAATAGCACCGCAAAACGCCGAGAGCGCACCAATATAGCTCTTGATATGCACGGCGATCAGATCAGACAGCATCACGGCGCGCACCAGGCGATCATGGTCGCAGCGCAAATACTCGGCATACTCCATAACGGGCAAGGCACAGGTAATGCCCTGATTGCCCGAGCCGCACACGATGGCGACCGGCAGCGCGCAGCCGTTCATGCGGGCGTCGGACCCGGCGGCTGCACGGGCACGGGCACGGCAGGCGACGTCATCGGCACGAGCGCCCAACAGCGTACGGCCAACCTCGGCGCCCCAAGCGTGCGCCAGGCCCTCGGCACTGATCGCACCGTTCAGCTCAATCTGACGCTCAACGGCAGCGCGGGCGTCCTCAATGTCACCGTCCTCGATAAAGTCGACGATGGACTCAATCGACATGGGCGTATCGGCGCTATCTGCCGCACGCTCGGCCACGACGCGCTCGGCGCAGGCGGCACACTCCCCCGCCGACTTGCCGCACACCGGAATACCGTCGAGCGTATGGCACGTAACATTGGTGTGGTGGTCGGTAATCTCGACGACCGCGGTATGGCCCCCAGCCGTCGCAGTCACCTTGATGTAGAGGTTGGGCACTCCCTCGACAAGCGACACATCGCAGTAGCCGGCGTCAGCGAGGAGCTCGGCCACGCGAGCGCGATCTTCATCGTTAACGCTCTCGAGAACCTCGAGCGCGCTCTTAGCGTCGCCGCCCACGGCACCCAGCACGGCCGCGGCCTCAATACCGTGCATACCGCCCGAGTTGGGCACGGTCACGCTCTTGACGTTCTTGATGATGTTGCCCGAGCAGGCAACATCCATATGATCGGGTTCGCAACCGAGCGTCTGACTCGCCAGCGCCGCCGCATAGGCAACGGCAATGGGCTCGGTGCAGCCGAGTGCACAGACAAGTTCGCGGTTCAAGACATCGCAAAACGCGGCATCACGGATGGAATCGGCAGGCATAGATATCTCCTACTTGTATAACGGGCTGGGCTCTCGATAATAGTTAGCTCTTTTATTTGATAACAATGCATCAAAAACCGCAACCCAAGTTCCGGCGGACGGCGTTCAAGCGCAAACTGACAGCGTTAATACATGAAAAGCTAGTCTTGTTGCATGCTAAAGCGTTTGACCAAAAAACGCCCGAGCGTTTACACAAAAGTCGCGCTATCATGCAGTCGAACGCGGTAAAACCTTTAGCAATTCCGCCGCACGGACCAGAGAGGAACCACTCATGAAGATCGGTATCGGTAACGACCACGCCGCCGTCGAGCTCAAGAACATCATCTCCGAGCACCTGAAGGAGCGCGGCTGCGAGGTCGTGAACTTTGGCACCGACACCTCCGAGAGCTTCGATTACCCCATCGCCGGCTACAAGGTGGGTAAGGCCGTGGCCAACGGTGACGTCGACCTGGGTATCCTGATCTGCGGTACCGGCGTCGGCATCAGCCTGGCCGCCAACAAGGTCGAAGGTGTTCGCGCCGTCGTATGCTCCGAGCCCTTCAGCGCCAAGCTCTCGCGCATGCACAACAACACCAACGTGCTCGCCTTTGGCGCCCGCGTCGTGGGCTCCGAGCTCGCCAAGATGATTGTCGACGAGTGGCTCGACGCCGAGTTTGAGGGCGGTCGTCACGAGCGTCGCGTTAACCTCCTCAACGAGATCGACCACACGCGCGGCCTCAAGGTCGTCGACGAGGCCTAAACTACTCAGTGCCACAAGCTAACAGCAGGGGCCCGCTCGGAACTCAAGTCCGAGCGGGCCCCTTCATAGATTTTGGAATAAAAAGGGCGCCGCGGATGGAATTCCGCAGCGCCCAAGCCACACGCTAACAGCTTTAAGGAGTCAAAGCTGGTTTAGCCAAAAAAGCGCTTGATCTCGATCTCGGCGTTCTCCAGGCAGTCGGAGCCGTGAATCACGTTGGCGTTGACATCGACAGCAAAGTCGCCGCGAATGGTGCCGGGCGCAGCATCAAGCGGGTTAGTAGCGCCCATAAGGGTGCGCATCTTGGAGACAGCGGAGAGACCGGAAACGACCATCTTGACGACCGGACCGCTCGTCATAAAGTCGCAGAGACCGCCAAAGAAGGGCTTGTCGGCCAGATGGGCGTAGTGCTCCTCGACGGTAGCGCGCTCGAGCGTGGTCATCTCCATGCGCTCGATGACAAGGCCGCTGCGCTCAATGCGAGCAACGATCTCGCCGATCTTGCGGTCGCGCACGGCGTCGGGCTTAATCATGATGAAAGTCTTCTCGATAGCCATAAGGTAGCCTTTCAAGTAGGTTCGCGCGTGCCCAAGTCCCATTCCGGCACCCGCCTGGACTGCATCGTAACAGAGTTTTAGCTGCAGTTAAACAAAAAGCTGTTTATTGAAACGCTGCAATTTATTAAAACGCTCCATATGTGTCACTTCTGTTTCGAAGCCCGATTAGAGTACCATCCGACCGCCCATCAACCGCATCGAACCGAGCGGACGGTCGGTTGTCGCCCGTGAACGCACCCCCTTCACAACCTACCCAAAGGTCCTACAGAAGTTCTCGACAAGCCCCTCCCCCATAGCAACAAAATACGGGCGCCCGCAACAGCAGACGCCCGTAAAGCGAAAACGATTTATCAATAAATGGCCAAAACCGCTTCAGCCAAACCCTTACTTTGCCCCGTGACCCATCTCGACGACCTTGGTCAGCGATCCAAACACGCCCTCATCGGCCACGAGCTGCGCCTCGGCACGCTGCAGCTGCACGGCAACGGCGGCAGGGGCGGTACCGCCCTCGGTCGTGCGCGCGGCGACAATCGACGGGATGTCGAGCGCCTCGGTAATGTCGCGCTCAAAGAGCGGGCTTGCCTCCTGGAACACCTCAAACGGCAGGTCCTCAAGATTGCAGCCGCGCTTCTCGCACATCAGGACCAGATGGCCCACCACGGCGTGTGCCTCGCGGAACGGCAGGCCACGCTTAGCCAGGTAATCGGCAACATCGGTAGCGGCAAGGTGTCCCACGCCACACTCGCGCGCCATGGCATCCTCGTTGACGGTCCAGGTCGAAATCATTCCGGCCATAACGGACAGGCACTGCATGAGCGTGTGAGCGGTATCAAGAGCGCCCTCCTTGTCCTCCTGCAAATCCTTGTTATAAGCAAGGGGCAGGCCCTTCATGGTCACGAGTAGCTGCACCAGGTTGCCATAGACTCGGCCACTCTTGCCGCGGATAAGCTCGGCAAAGTCGGGGTTCTTCTTCTGCGGCATGATAGACGAGCCGGTGGAGTAGGAGTCTGAGAGCGTGATAAAGCCAAATTCGGAGCTCGACCACAGCACGATCTCCTCGGAAAGACGCGACAGGTGCATCGCCATGACGGAGCCGGCGTAATGCAGATCGAGCAGGAAATCACGGTCGGAAACCGCATCGAGCGAGTTGGGAATCACGCCCGCAAAGCCAAGTTCAGCAGCCGTCATCTGGCGATCGAGCGGATAGCTCGTACCGGCAAGCGCGGCGGCACCCAGCGGGCAGTTGTCGGCGGCATCATAGGCGGCCTTCAGGCGCGTAAAGTCACGCGCGAACATCCAGGAATATGCCAGCAGATGATGCGACAGCAGCACGGGCTGAGCGTGCTGCATATGCGTGTAACCCGGCAGAATCACCTTGTCGTACTTCTTAGCCGCATCCACCAGCACATGGCGCAGCTCAAGATTGGCCTCCATGAGCTCCTTGGCCAGTGCCTTGACGCCCAGGCGCGTGTCGGTCGCCACCTGGTCGTTGCGCGAACGTCCAGTATGCAAGCGCTTACCGGCCTCGCCGATGCGACGCGTCAGCTCGCTCTCGATGGACATATGGATGTCCTCGTCGTTGATATCGAAGGTAAAGTTGCCGGCATCGATATCCTGTTCGATTCCGGTCAGGCCCTCGGCGATCGCCTGCTCGTCCTCGGCACTGATGATGCCCTGGGCGGCCAGCATCTTGGCATGTGCCTTAGAGCCGGCGATATCCTGCTTATAGAGATGCTTGTCGACCGGCAACGACGCACCAAACTCCTGCGTGACCTCGGCCACGCCCGCCTCAAAACGACCGCCCCAAAGAGCCATGGAACCGTCTCCTTCCTCCAAATACCGAAACAAGCGCCCAAAGCAATGTGCCCTGTCGCTAAAGCGATTTACCAACAGCTAGTTTTGCACATTCCCCACTGCGTGCGGGACCATGTAGCTAATTTGCAAAGAAGTGACGCACCATGCACTTGGCGCCCACGGACTCCCTCCTGAGGTTACCCTGCGAACCGTCAATCCAAGCCTTCAGGCTCATGGGGACGTCCTCGACCTTTGCAGCATCGAGCTCGGGCGCGAGGGCAAGTAAAGCATGCACGACAGCATTGAACATAATGGATACTCCTCATATATATAGGCGCAGAGCCGCCAAATTGATAGAAGGAGCCCCGCCGGACAACCCCGGCGGGGCTCGGACTCAGCCGCAGTCGCGGCGTCATATATGCGGGCGGAACGTAGGGGCCACCGATGTTAAGAAGTGTCAGCAAGCATAACGAAAGGTAGGGACCCCATGCGCCCGTTATGTATCACGCGGATGGGCCGCGCGGATACCAAGGAAAGGAAGACCTAAGCCTGGGCAGCGGCAGAGCTGGGACCCTGGACCTTGGCCCACGTCTTGAGCGACAGCGTATCGATCTCGATAAAGCCGGCGCTGGCCTTCTCGTCAAACGTGGTGTCGCGGTCGTAGGTAGCCAGACCGTAGTCGTAGAGGCTGAAGGGGCTCTTGCGGCCGACGACGTGGCAGTTGCCCTTGAAGAACTTCAGGCGGACGGTGCCGGTCACGAACTTCTGGGTGTCGGCCATAAAGGCGTCGAGCGCGTTCTTGAGCGGGCTGTACCACTGGCCGTTGTACACGGCGGTGGCCCAATCCTGCTCGAGTTTGATCTTGGTCTTGAGCAGGTCGCCCTCGACGCAGATGTCCTCGAGTGCCTTGTGGGCGGTGATGAGCGTCAGGGCGCCGGGAACCTCATAGCACTCGCGGCTCTTGAGGCCCACCAGACGATCCTCGACCAGGTCGAGACGGCCAAAGCCGTTGTCGCCGGAAATCTTGTTGAGGGCGATGACAATCTCGGAGAGCTTCATCTTCTTGCCGTCGACGGCGACGGGCTTGCCCGCCTCAAACTCAATCTCGGTGTAAGTCGGGGTATCGGGCGTGTCCTCGGGATTCTTGGTCATAACCCAGGCGTCGTCGAGCGGCTCGTTCCAGGGATCCTCCAGGTGGCCGCACTCAATGGCACGACCCCACAGGTTGTCGTCAATGGAATAGGGGTTATCGTTGGCGCCCTCGGGAACCGGCACGTTGTGGGCGTGGGCATAGGCGACCTCGTCGGGACGGCACTTCAGATCCCACTCGCGAACCGGGGCGATGACCTTAAGCTCGGGATCAAGGGCCTTGACGGCAGCCTCAAAACGAACCTGGTCGTTACCCTTGCCGGTGCAGCCGTGGGCGACGTAGGTCGCGCCAAACTCGTGGGCGACCTCGACAAGCTTCTTGGCAAGCAGCGGGCGAGACAGGGCGGAGAGCAGCGGGTACTTGTTCTCGTACATGGAGTTTGCGGCGATGGCCTTAATCAGGAACTCATCGGAGAACTCGTCGCGCAGGTCGAGCACCTGGCAATCGAGAACGCCCAGGTCGAGGGCCTTCTGCTTCTTGGCGTCCAGGCCGGTCTCCTCCTGGCCCACATTGCCGCAAACGCAAACGACATCGAGATTCTTCTCGTCCTGGAGCCACTTGACACATACAGATGTATCAAGACCGCCGGAATATGCGAGAACGACTTTTTCCTTGCTCATGGCTGTTTCCTTTCGCCCTTGGTAGCTAGTTAGAACATCGGTCAGTTGCAAGTCATTTCAAGGTCATATACCGTGCAATATCAGGTTAAATAGCAAAAATCAGCACATACATGCCCTAGAAACATGCAGCAATGTCGTGCTAAAACCCAACGACCTCAAAATGACTCTGTTGAGGCAATTCGCCCCATGCGGACAGAGACGATTGTTATCGTCGTCGGGAAATTGCGCGCTGGCGTCGGATGGCATTGTCTGCAGTGGTGATGATCTTTACGAACTGCATCTGCCTCTCCTTTCACGTATCGCCGGGCGCAATTCAAATATCGTAAACGGTACCTTTTACTCGGTAAGCGGTTGTTTTTCCGTCTCCGTTTTCGATGGTCGCTATATTACGCTAAAGTGCCCGCAGCACAAGCGACAAATTCAAATTTCTGAAAAGTTTTTTCATTACCTTGAATATCAACTTCATCCGAACACCTCCCATATTCATCCGCACATGTACGGATGAATATGGGAACCCGATACCCTGAGGGCCGGACCGGCCGGCCC
>JAGZUC010000017.1 GCA_018380195.1 Collinsella sp.
ATGCCGTTCGAGATGAGGGTCAAGACGCCGGCGCCCGATGGGGAGACGGCGAGTTAGCCGGCAGGTCGGCATGTCAATCCTGGTCTAACAGAGCCTTATTTAATCCCCGTCCCTTTTAAACATTGGGAAATCGAGCGTGGCAAGCGGGGGTCTTCGGGGTATAAGACGGCTAATTGTATGCCGCCCTATGAAAGGAACCCTTATGCCCAGCGTTGCCGTTCTTGCCGCCGATGGCTTTGAAACGATTGAATGCCTGACCATGGTCGATGTCATGCGTCGCGGCGGCGTGCGCGCCACGCTCGTCTCGATTATGCCCACGCGCGAGGTCGTAAGCTCGCTGCAGATTCCCGTGACCTGCGATGCGCTCTTTGATGAGATCAACTTTGACGAGTACGACTGCGTCGTGCTGCCCGGCGGCCTGCCCGGTGCCACCAACCTGCGCGCCGATCAGCGCGTCTGCGACGTGGTCTGCGAGTTCGCCGCGACCAAGCACGTCGCCGCCATCTGCGCCGCCCCGTTTATCCTGGGCGAGCTTGACCTGCTCGAGGGACGCCACGCCACGTGCTTCCCCGGCTTTGAGAAGAGTTTCCCCGAGGGCGCCTATACCGGCGACAAGGTCACGCACGACGGCAACATCATCACCGCCAGCGGCATGGCCCAGTCGCTCCCCTTTGCGCTTGAGCTGCTGCGTACGCTCGCCGGCGACAAGGCTGTCGAGAAGGTTGCCGAGGGCATTCAACTATGATTTTGGCTTCGCAATCACCGCGCCGCATCGAGTTGATGCGCGAAGCGGGCTACGACATCCGCGTCATTCCCGCTGACATCGACGAGACTCCTTTTGATGACGAAACCCCGCTTACGCTTGTCGAGCGCTTAGCTCGCGCTAAGGCTGCCGCCGTTGCCGCCGAGCACGCCGAGCCCAATGAGCTGACCATCGCGGCCGACACCATCGTCACCTTCGATGGCAAGCTTTTGGGCAAGCCGGCAAACGAGGAGGAAGCTCGCACCATGCTCCACGAGCTCTCGGGGCGCACGCACCAGGTCGCAACCGGCGTCTGCATCGTTAGAGCCGGAGACGTCACAGCCCCGCACGCCGCCGAGAGCCTGTCGTTTGTCGATGTGACCGACGTGACGTTCTATGAGCTCACCGACGAGCAGATTGAGCGCTACGTCGCCTCGGGCGAGCCCATGGACAAAGCCGGCGCCTACGGCATCCAGGGCGTCGGCGGGCGCATGCTCGTGCATGATATTTCGGGCGACTTCTACAACGTGGTGGGCCTGCCCATCGCTCGCGTCGCGCGCGCGATTCAAAAACTATCGTAATTGCATCTGGCGCTGGGTATCCCCCAGCGCCTACAATTTTGGCGTACCGTACGGATCCCGACCGGGCATGAGGCCCGGCGGAAAACCGATAGGAGTAAAACATGGACACCCTGCTTGAGGCCATTGACGTTTGCGATGTCGATGGCTTTTGTTTTGGCAACTATACGGACGAGGAGGCCGGCACCGGTTGCACCGTAATTGTGGCAACCGAAGGCGCAACGGGCGGCGTTGACGTTCGCGGCGGTGCGCCGGCATCGCGCGAGACCGACCTGCTGCGACCCGAGAACACCGTGGACAAGGTACACGCCGTCTGCCTTTCGGGTGGATCGGCCTTTGGCCTCGAGGCTGCAAGCGGCGTCGCCCGCGAGCTTGAGAGCCGCGGCATCGGCCTTCCCGTCGGCCCCACGCAGGTGCCCATCGTGTGCTCTAGCTGCATCTTCGACCTCGCGTTTGGCGACCCCACCGTACGCCCCGACATTGAGGCTGGCATCTCCGCCGTGCGCGAGGCGCTCGACAACACCCCCACCACGCTCGAGCAGGGCAATGTAGGTGCCGGCACTGGTGCCACCGTGGGCAAGCTCATGGGCCCCGCCACCTGCATGAAGGCCGGCCTTGGCGCTGCCGCCGTGGCGCTCGGTCCCGTTAAGGTAGGCGCCGTGGTTTCGGTCAACGCCTGCGGCAACGTTGTCGACCCCTTCACCGGCGAGTGGGTTGCCGGCATGCGCGCCGCAGCCGATAGCGACCAGATCGTCGACATGGAGCTCGCCGCCCTTGCCGCCGCCGGCTCCATGCAGATGCCGCTCGACCGCACCAACACCACCATCAGCTGCATCGTCACCAACGTTGAGCTCACCAAAGCTCAGGCCACCAAGGTCTCCCAGATGGCAGCAGACGCCTATGCGCACGCCATCCGCCCCACGCACACCACCAACGACGGCGACACCATCTACACCCTCGCCAGCGGCAAACTGGGTGCCCAGGCAAGCGCCGCCGTTCCCTTGGACCTGTTGGGCATGCTCGCCGTAAGGGCTTTGCAAACCGCCATCGTAAACGGAGCCAAAACCGCCAAAACCTCCCACGGCATCCCCGGCGCCGCGAAGTAAACTAGCTCGTCCGGTTGCCCGGTGGGTCTTGGTTATGTTTGCTGCTCTACAGTCCTGGCTCGCACGAAGAGCACATTAAGTGCTCTTCGGCTCGTGCGGAACTCGCGACAAACATAACCAAGACCCACCGGGCAACCTACCAACCAAAATCTTTTCAGCCCAGGCCCCTGTGTACCGCGCGTCTAAGATCTTCAAATTCAATTAACCTGACAATCGATTCTTATAGCAGAGGCCCCTTGGCCTTTAGTTTGCTACAAGTTCCGCACGAGCCGGAAAGCACTTAATGTGCTTTCCGTGCGAGCAGGACTGTTCGCAGTAGCAAACTAAAGGCCAAGGGGCCCAGTCAACCTATCAGCAGCGATTACTCAGCAGCTAGTTGAATTTGAAGATCTTTGAGGCAAGACGGTATAGGCCGAGTGTGGTTTTGTCTCCGGCACGACCGCGGAGGTTAGTGAAGAAGCCGACCACACCGTAACGTGCACGACGATACATACGCTCGTCATAGGCCTTCAAATCATTCCACAGCGTCTTTAGGCGCTCGTCGGCGCAATCTTCCTCGGAAAGCTTGGTGAGCACCGAGCAAATCGCCATCATCATGGTGAAGTAGCCCATCATGTACGAACGCAGACGCGAGGACTCAACGTCCTGGTACAGGTGGAACGATTCCATCATGATGCGAGTAACGCGGAACTGCTGACCCAGGCGCTTGACCATCGTGGCCTCATTGACGCTCTGGCCCTCGCGACCGATAAAGTAGCGATAGAGGTCGATGTCGGCGTAGTACATGGTCTTGCAGCGCGGCAGCGGCACGTATGCATAGATATTATCCACGTAGAACGTGTGTGCCGGCATAGGCAGATTGGACTCGCGCAGCACATCGGTGCGATAGCACAGGCTGTGCATAAGCAGGTTCTGATCGGGACGGAAGTGTCCAATCTGGTCCCAAGAGAAAATCTTTTTGCGCGGCAGGGCAAACTTGTAGCCAATAGCGGTATGCGTGCCCTCGTAAACCTTCTCGTACACGTAGTTCGAGATAAACAGGTCGACGCGCTGGTCGCGCTCCTCAAAGCCGCGCAGAATCGACAGCATGGTCGAAAGCGCCGCACCGTCGAGCCAGTCGTCCGAGTCAACGACCTTGTAGTAGGTGCCCTGCGCCTCGCGCAGGCCCGAGAGGACGGCGATACCGTGGCCACCATTCTCCTGGTGCACCGCGCGGATGATTCCAGGATAACGAGCCTCCCACTCGTCGGCCTTGGCGGCCGTCTCGTCCTTGGAGCCGTCGTCCACCACGATAATCTCGATATCGGTGGCGTAATTGCTCCCCTCCAAGATGGAGGTGATGCAATGGTCCATGTCCTTGGCGGCGTTATACGAGGGAATACCGAATGTTATGACTTTATGCATGGCAGGCGATAATCTCATCCGAAAGATCGAGGGCGGAATTGGTCACGGCGTCCATATCGTAGTAACGATACTCGGCCAGACGACCCACCGGGTGGAAGTTCGTAAGGTTCTGGACGCGCTCAAGATAGCGCTCGTAGAGCTCACGGTTCTCGGGCTCAAGAATGGCGTAGTACGGCGTCTCACCCGAGCCGGGCGTATAGGCTTTGGAGTACTCCTTCATGATGGTGGTCTTGCCGGGCAGGACCTGGCCGGTCATGTTCTTGAACTCGGTGATACGCGTGTAGTCCTCGCTCGTAGTGTAGTTGACGGTGCCCACGGGCTGGAACTGGTCCATATCGAGCGTCTCGAACTTCATATCGAGCGTGCGGTACGGCAGGGCGCCCAGGTCGAGGTTGAACAGCTCGTCGAGTGGACCGGTGTAGACGATCTCACCACCATAGACCTTGCCGTCAATCTTGACGGTGGTCTCGTCAATCTCGAAAAGGTCACGGGCGTCTACGTCACAGAACACGTCGATCAAATCGTGATCGAGCATATGCTCGAACAGCGCGGTATAGCCGTCCTGCGGCATGCCCTGGAAAGGAGCCTGCGGGAAGTAGCGATCGTCATCGCCCACAAAGACGGGAACGCGGCCGGTGATCGAGGGGTCGATCTGGTCGGGCGTCTGGCCCCACTGCTTCATGGTGTAATGCAAAAAGACGTTCTCGTAGACGTAATCGGCGACCTCGGCAAGATCCGGGTCGTTCTTCTTGCGCAGCTCCATGATGGGCACCTTGACGTCCTTGCCAAAGGTCTCCACGAGCTTCTGATACAGCTCCTCGCCGCGCTCATCGCCAAAGGCAAGCTTAAGGCTCGCATGGTTAAAGGGCACGGGCATAAGGGTACCGTTGATGTTGGCGAGCACCTTGTGCTGGTAGTCCGTCCACTTGGTAAAGCGCGACAGGAAATTGTGGACGCGCTCGTTAAAGGTATGGTAGATGTGCGGACCATACTCGTGGACCAGGATTCCCGCCTCGTCAGTGCAGTCGTAGGCGTTACCCGCAATGTGGCTACGGCGCTCCAGAACGGCAACGCGATAGCCGATGGTCTCGGCGAGACGGCGGGCGCAAACGGCACCGGCATAACCGGCGCCGACGACGATCATGTCGTACGCGCCGGCGTTAAAGCCTTCAGGCAGGCCTGAGGTAATCTGCATCGATACTCCTTGTCAAAAGCCACACGCTTTTTAACTGGGCTTTTTCTCGAACATACGTCGAGACATATTTATCAGAGCGATTATAGCGCTAATGCGTCCTATAATGAGCTTGCCACACAAGGAAAGCTCAAGCACCGCGGCGTACATAATTGAAAGGTAAACCCGCTAGCAGCGGGTTTATTCGTGTACAGCCGAGGGCCTGGAGCTTAGCAAAACGCTTGTAAGGAGTAACATGAGCGATTTCCTAAACCGTATGAAGTCTGCCGCCAAGGCCGACCTTAAGACCATCGTCCTGCCCGAGGGCGAGGATCCGCGTACCATTGTCGCGGCAAACAAAATCATCGAGGAGGGCCTGGCAAAGCTCGTCATCCTGGGCAACCCTGACGAGATCGACGTTCCCGGCGCCACCGTCATCGACCCGCGCAACGCCGAAAAGCACGAGGAGTACGCGCAGAAGTTTGCCGAGCTCCGCGCCAAGAAGGGTGTCACCATCGAGCAGGCTCGCGCCCAGGTGATGGACGCCACCTACTTTGGCACCATGATGGTCAAGATGGGCGACGCCGACGGCCTGGTCTCCGGCGCCTGCCACTCCACGGCCGACACCCTGCGCCCCGCGCTTCAGATCCTCAAGACCGCCCCGGGCACCAAGCTGGTCTCGGCCTTCTTCGTGATGTGCACCGACACCCCGCAGTTCGGTACCGACGGCACGCTGATCTTCGCCGACTGCGGCCTCAACATCAACCCGTCCTCTGACGAGCTCTCCGAGATTGCAATCGCCTCCGCGCACTCCTGGTCCACCTTTATGGGCAACGTTGAGCCGCACGTGGCTATGCTCTCCTACTCCACCATGGGCTCCGCCGGTGGCGAGGTCGCCAAGAAGGTCCAGGAGGCCGTGAAGTTCTGCAAGGAGAAGGCTCCCGAGCTCGCCATCGATGGCGATCTGCAGCTCGACGCCGCTATCGTCCCCACCGTCGCCCAGCTCAAGGCTCCCGGCTCCTCCGTTGCCGGTAAGGCCAACGTGCTCGTGTTCCCCGACCTCGAGGCCGGCAACATCGGCTACAAGCTGGTCCAGCGCTTCGCCGGCGCTGACGCTTACGGCCCCATCCTGCAGGGCATCGCCAAGCCGGTCAACGACCTGTCGCGCGGCTGCTCTGCCGACGACATCGTGGGTGTCGTGGCCATCACCGCCGTCCAGGCTCAGATGGCTGAGTAGCGGACGCACTCGCCCGAAGGCCGTACGGGCTAACCCCTGAAAACGTCCTCGACCAATGAAACGCCCCCGTTCTGCTCCTCCGGAGCTACGAACGGGGGCGTTTCTGGTCTGCGGATTGTTTTCAGGGGTTAGCCCGTACGGCCTTCTACCGCCACGTAGCATTCAGGGCATCTGGAATGGACGGCGGCTTGGCTACGAGCTGGGGCTGAGGATCTGAATGGTCGGGTGTCGTTGCTGGGAGCGCAGGCGTTGCTGGTGGCGATCACTTTGGGACCGAAATGTTGGCTGCGGTTCGATACATGACCCACCGGAAAGTGTGAACCGGTTTGGGGGCGGATTGTGGGATGCAGCTTCCGCTTGGGGCTTGTTTGGGAAACTGTGGGACGGAATTTTGCTTTATTGTGGGTCGCACTTTCCGCAACGTGCCTCAACCGGAAAGCGTATCCCAGAATTTGTGCTCGAAATGGGATGGAGTTTCCGCCGTCCTTCTGCTAATAAAAAAGGCCTCCGGAGCTGTTGCTCTGGAGGCCTTTTTGTCAATTGCAGACGAATGTGTTAGTTGCTCTTGGTCAGACGCTCGACGTCGTGGGCGATCATGTATTCCTCGTCGGTGGGGATGACCATGACCGTGACGGAAGAGCCGGCGGCGCTGATGACCTGCGGGCCGTTGCCCACGGCCTCGCGGTTCTTGTTGTTATCGATGCGCACGCCCAGCCACTCAAAGCAGTCGCAGAAGGCCTTGCGGATTGACCAGTCGTTCTCGCCGATGCCAGCGGTAAAGGTGATGGTATCCACGCCCGCCATAGAAGCAATCATGGAGCCGGCCTGCTGCATAGCCTTGTAGGCGAACATATCGAAGGCGAGCAGGCAGCGCTCGTCGCCCTCGGAGGCGCGCGTTCGGATGTCGCGGGCGTCGTTGGAGATGCCCGAGATGGCAAGCAGACCGGACTGCTTGTTCATCATGTCGTCGACTTCCTGGTAGCTGTAGCCGCCCTCGCGCTGCAGGTAGCACACGGTAGCCGGGTCAATGGAACCGCAGCGGGTACCCATCATCAGACCGTCAAGCGGCGTGAGGCCCATCGTGGTGTCGCGGCAAACGCCGTCCTCAATGGCGGCAAGCGAAGCACCGTTGCCCAGATGGCATGAAAGCAGACGGTGGCAGCGCGTACCCAGGATCTCCTTGGCCATCATCCACTCGTAACGGTGGCTCGTACCGTGCGCGCCGTACTTGCGCACGTGGTACTTGTCGCACACGTCCTTGGGCAGCGCGTAGGTGTAGGCGACCTCGGGCATGGTCATGTGGAACGAGGTGTCGAAGACGGCCACGTTGGGCAGCTCCGGATACTTCTCGCGGCAGTATTCGATTGCCGCGGCCTCGCCGTAGTTGTGCAGCGGGGCGAGCGGGGCCACCTCAAGAATCTTAGCCATGACCTCATCGTCGACGACCGCGGAATCATCGAAGTGCCAGCCGCCCTGAACGATACGGTGGCCGATGCCATCGATCGTAAAGTCGGTCTTCTCGAGCTCCTCGAGCACGCGAGCGATAGCAGAGCGATGATCGGGGAAGGGAACCTCCTCGGTCTGCTTGGCGCCACCGTTCTCGGAGTGGCCAAAGATGCCCATGTCCGAACCGATGCGTTCGCAGTTGCCCTTGGCGAAAACCTTGCGGGTATCGGTATCCAAAAGCTGATATTTAAGGCTTGAGCTGCCGGCGTTGACAACAAGTACGTTCATGAGACTCCTTTGCAGTGCAATACGGTCGACGCAGACCCCTTAAGGCCGCCGCATGTTAATAAGAAGTTATCACAACTTGATAAATAGCTATCAGGCATATCGCCCAACGAGCGCAAAAGAGGGGCCGAACGGCGCTCGGTCGTCCAGCCCCTCCCCTCTTGCAATTACTTGCCGTTTACGATGCGCTCGACGTCGGAAGCGATCATGAACTCCTCGTCCGTGGGGATGACGAAAATCTTGACCTTGGAATCCTTGGCGGACAGGCACCAAGCGCCGTCGCCACGCAGGGCGTTGCGGGCATGATCCATCTTGACGCCCATAAAGGCCAGACGGTCGGCCACGCCAGCGCGGACAGCCGGAGCGTGCTCGCCGATGCCGGCAGTAAAGACCAGGGTGTCCATACCGCACATAGAAGTAGCCATCTCGGCAGCCTTGGCGGCAATCTTGTAGACAAACATGTCGAAGGCGAGCTGAGCATCGGGGTCACCAGCGGCGGCGAGCTCCTCGACGTTGCGGCAGTCGTTGGTCTTGCCGCCGGTCACAGCCAAAAGGCCGGACTTCTTGTTCATCATCTCGTCGACCTCGTCGAAGGTGTAGCCACCCTCGCGCTGCAGATAGCACACGGTAGCCGGGTCGATGGAGCCGCAGCGGGTGCCCATCATGACGCCGTCGAGAGGGGTGAGACCCATGGTTGTATCCATGCACTTGCCGTCCTCGATGGCGCACAGGGAAGCACCGGAACCGATGTGGCACACGACGACCTTGCGGGCCTCGCCGTTGGTCATCTCGGCGACCTTCTTGGAGATGTAGCGGTAGCTGGTGCCGTGGGCGCCGTACTTACGGATGTGCAGCTTGTCGCAGACGTCCTTGGGCAGGGCGTAGGTCTTGGCGACCTCGGGCATATTGAAGTGGAAAGCGGTGTCGTAGACCGTGACATTGGGCAGGTCGGGATACTGCTCCAGGCAGTACTCGATAACGTTGGCCTCGGGGTTGTTGTGCAGCGGGGCGAGCGGAGCGACCTCGCGGATCTTGGCGAGAACGTCCTCGTCGACGAGGGAGGAATCGCCAAAGTACCAACCGCCCTGAACGATACGGTGGCCGATGCCCTCGATCTTGACGCCGTTGGCCTCGAGGTCCTTCAGGACGACCTCGATGGCGACCTTGTGGTCGGGGAACTCGATGTTCTCGGTCACCTTCTTGGAACCGTTGGCAGCGTGGGTGAAGGTACCGCCGGTAAAGCAGACGCGCTCGCAGGAGCCCTTTGCGGACACCTTGTGGGACTTGGTATCGATGACCTGATACTTAAGGGTCGAAGATCCTGCGTTGACGACCAGAACGTTCATGTGTCTCCCTACTAACAGGCGGTGTGGCGCCGCCAGGTTACATACGCTTCAATAATAAACCCAAACGCCCTCGCGCTCGGGTTTATTGCGTTGATATATAAGTTATCGGTGCCCAAATACTCACGGCCTTTGACTTGTAAGACGAAATAGCGCAGGGATATACACCAGGGCAGAAATCCCGAGCGCAACAAGCAATACGACTCGAATGCCCGCAACGCTACTCAACACAGCGTTGAGCAGATAGAAAAGGACGGCACCAACCGCCACCATCTGGCTTTGAACCGAAATCAGCGAACAGCGCGTCGATGAATCGGCAGCATTTTGGAAAACCGAGTATTTGATTGGGGCAAACAACGAGTACGCAACCGTCTGCAGCACATAGAACACGGGCAGCAAATTAGCCGGAGTAAGGGGAATCAAAAACAAAGCTGTCAATGCTAAGCGAATGATGCCGCAAATACGCGCAAAACAGCCCTTGTCGACACGAGCAATCACACTGGGCACGATAAACCCTATGGAGGCGGAGGCAAGGAGCTGGATCGCAATGGTCACGCCCGAAGCGACGGCATTCATTCCGCGACCCGCAAGCAGCAGCGAGAACAAGTCTTCCAGGGCGACAAAAGCAAATGCCTGAGAACAGTCCATGATGAACGCCGAACGAAGAATGCCATTACACGCAATAGCGGCACCGATCATCTTCGGGCTAATTCCACGTTCAGGTGTCGCCGAAGTGCCCCCTCTTCGCATCTCAGGAATGCAGACAACAACAACCAACGTCAACACCATTGCGATGATATCTGCCGAAAGACCAATGAGATATGCACCGACAGACGAAATGAAACCGCCCACGCAAGCGGAGAGGGCATAAGAGGCATAGAAAACAAGTCGCTCAACGACATTAAGTCTTACGAGCTGGTCCTGAGAGACGCTGTCAATGTAAATCGCTTCGATGGATCCGCTCACACATGCAACGGCAAAACCCTTGAGAGCAAACGCACCGATTAAAAGCAGAGGAGATCGGACGATGAGCAGGGCGGCGTAGTACCCAAGCATTCCCACAATGCCAACGAGGCCGCTTGTCTTTCGTCCAAACCTATCAGCAATATAGCCAGTGGGAACTTCTAGGATGAACTTGCTCACTTGGTATGCAATCATCATGCTAGAAATCGCTACCATCGAAAGCCCGACGAACTCAAGGTAGACAGTTAGAAAATACAAGATGGTGCTGAAGTTCGACAGAAAAACGAATGTCATATAAAGCAAAACCGTACGGTTTTTCATGCTCCGCCCTCCAAGAACCAGCAATCTAAATCGGATTCTTGGAAAAGCATGAGGGCAAAGCTGTCAGCTATGTGTTACAAGGCGTCAATAATCACTTGACGTCTCGAAGCCAATTAATCTCACGAAGCAAGATGACGCAATAGGTGCAGAAAAACCGTCTGGTGTCGATCAGTCCAGGAATTTTGCCGATAGCAAAAGTAGATAGGCAAGGTTACATCACGCGAGCCTTCAATGGAGCACTCACTCACTTCTGATCCATCCGACGCAAGAGAGGACCCAGACAAACTCAATATCAATCCCCCGGCTTGAAGAAACTCGGTCTGAGCCCTGCTTCCGTATTCAACATCACGGAAGTGAAAATTGACGAGCTGGGCTTCAGGGCATTGATTGATTGCATTGAGACAGGGTGACAAATTAATGGGAACAGCGAGCCTGCCGCCCAGTAACTCGCGAATGGTCATGGCGCCCACAGATAGATGACCCGCTGGGCATGAAAGAACCTTGAGCTCCTTTTCACCCAAATATTTTGAAGAAAGAACGCTATCCCGTGGTTCCTCGAACGAGATAGCCGCGTCCGAAATTCCAAGTATAAGTGATTCAAAGCATGTTGCCGTTGGCTGATGCCACACATCAAGATGAATCTGAGGGTGCGAGCGTTCAAACGAGTCATACCAGTTTTCGGCAAAAAGACGCCCCCGCCCATGAAGGCAGGGGGCGTAAAGACGGAAGTGGCCGTCGGGCGAGACGCCGTCGTCCCTCGATTGGGCGTACTTTTTGAGATCGTCGACTTGTGCCAGGATCACGCGTGCACGACGCGCAAATTCTCTGCCCGCCGGAGACAAAACAGCCTCCCCCGCCGATCGGTCGAGCAAAACAATCTGATACTCAGATTCCAACTTTTTGATTGCCGACGAAACGGCCTGCGGACTCGCATGAACCGCGCGAGCTGCTTTGCGCACGCCGCCATGGTTCGCTACCGCTTGAAGGTATTCGAGTTGAGAAAGCTGCATAGGTTACTCCAAAGGCAGCCAAGTCGACGGGCTACGCGCCCTCAGATGAGGTTCTCGCCCAGGTTCTTGCCGCCGAGAACGTGCATGTGGAAGTGCATGACGGTCTGGCCGGCGTTGACGCCCTTGTTGGAGATGACGCGGAAACCGTCCTCTAGGCCCTTGGCCTTGGCGACCTCCTGGACGGCGTGGGCCATGGCGCCCATGGTCTCGGCAGGCACGTTGTCGGCGATGTCGCTGTAGTGCTTCTTAGGGATCACGAGCGTGTGGACCGGCGCCTGGGGATTGAGGTCGTCGAACGCGATGACCTGATCGTCCTCATAGACAACGGTCGAGGGGATCTCGTGGTTGGCGATTTTGCAGAAGATGCAATCACACATGGTTGGTTCCTTTCTCACAGACCAAGGTAATTATATTTGGTCGAGATGATTAGAACGAGAGACTGTCGTTGGTGTTGGCGGCTTCGCCGTAGGCGAGCACGTCGTTGCCGTCGACGTCCTTAAGGAGCACCGAGACCTTCTGCTCGGCATCGGACAGGCGGGTGCGCAGGCTCTTGAGGAGCTCGACGCCGCGGGTGTAGCTCTCGAGCGACTCCTCGAGCTCCATATCGCCCGACTCCAAGCTGCGGATGATGAGCTCCAACTCCTGCGAGGCCTGCTTGTACGTAAGCTGCTCGACCGGGGTCTTCTCTGCCATATCTGTTTCCTTTCCTAAAGGTTTATCGCTATGAAACGCGGCCTACTCGACCGTATCGACCGTTGCCGCCACGTTGCCGTCTGCCATGCGCACGCGGATGGCGTCGCCGGGCTTAAAGGTCTTGGCGCTCGTGGCCACACCGTCATCGCTGTACGCGATGGAGTAACCGCGGGCAAGCACCTTGAGCGGCGACAAGGCATCGAGCGACGCGGCAGCTCGGCCGAGGTCGGACGCGGGTTTGCTGAGCATCGTGCGCCCCTGATGCTCCAGGCGAGAGCTCGCGAGCGCGAGCGCATGGCGTTTGCCATCGAGCCCCGAGGTGCTTGCAACCAGGCGCTCGGGCAGGCGCTCAAAGTTGAAGCGGAATGTCCCGACCGAGCGTACTATGGCGCCGGACAGGCGATCGGCAGTCAGCGCAAGCTCCGATTCGCGACGCTCGACCATAAACGTTGGTTCGTTGAGGCACGGGCGGCATGCGGCGGCATCGAGGGCATCGCCCAAGCGAGCCGTATAGGCATCCCAGGCACGGCGACCGCGCTGATCGAGCATCTCCAAATCGACCTGATTCGACCCAATCATCGATCCCATCGCGGCGCCCAGACGCTGATGGCGCGTCTCGAGCACGTCGGCCAACTCCGTCATAGCCGGTGCCACCGATTCCGCCGCTGCCGTTGGCGTGGAGGCGCGACGGTCGCTCACCATGTCGCAGATCGAGGTATCGGGCTCATGTCCAATGCCCGTCACCACGGGCACGGGACAGGCTGCCACCGCACGGGCAAGCTCCTCGTCGTTAAAGGTCATGAGGTCCTCGAAGGAACCGCCGCCGCGCACCAGCAAGATGCAATCGGGCGCCGGCGTAATGGCAGCGGCGCGGCGCAAGCCTTCAATAAGCTCTTCCGGCGCACCCTCGCCTTGGACCTTTGCGCCCACGCAGACGAGCTCGACGAGCGGGTTGCGACGGCGCAATGTGCGCTTAACGTCGTCGATCACGGCACCCGAAAGCGAGGTGACGACCGCCACACGCGAGCAAAAAACCGGAATGCGACGTTTGCGCGCTTCGTCCATCAGGCCCTCGCGGCGGAGCTTTTCGGCCAACTGAGCCACTTGTTGACGCAGCAGGCCCTCCCCCGCCAGCGAAAACGAGCGAGCGACGAAGCTCATGCGGCCCGTGGGCTTGTAGAGATTGAAGCTGCCCTTAAAGCTCACCTGCATGCCGTCGCGCAGATCGAAGGTGCGCTTAAGGTAGGCGCCCTTCCAGATGATGCAATCGACGGCCGCCGAGTCGTCCTTGATTTGGAAGTAACAGTGGCCGCTTCGGGCGTTGGGACCACGAAAACCCGTGACCTCGCCCAAAACGCTCAGCTGCGGAATGGCATCGAGCGCGCCGGCGGCGATCTCCACCGCTTGGCTCACGCTGAGCTCTTTGCGCTCCTGCTCGTCCGATCCGTCGAACTCGGCGGAAACGGTATTGCCGGTCAGATTCCAGCCTGCCACGCAGCCTCCTTTCGTCATCGTGCACATGGGCTCCGGCCCTGCGCAAATTCAAGTCCAACACATAGTACAGCGCCGCGTGGACACGAATCCCCGCGGCGCCTGCCTGTCCTATTTGTTATCGGTTGGAGTTTCTGTTGTAGCGAGCCATCAGGTAGAGCAGCTGAATAATCGAGGTGAGCGCCGCAGCCACATAGGTGAGCGCAGCTGCCGTCAGCACCTTCTTGGCACCGTTGACCTGCTTGGAGCTCATACCCGACTGCTCGATATACGCCACGGCGCGGCGGCTGGCATCGATCTCGACCGGCAGCGTAACCAGCTGGAACAGCACGCTAAACGAGAAGAAGATCAGCGCGAGGGTCGTGAGTCCCGCGATGTTCATAAACAAGCCCATGAGCAGCACGAGCGTCCAGGTGTTCTGGGTAAAGTTAACGACCGGCACGAGGGCGCTGCGAACCTTCATCATGGCGTAGCCGCTTTGACGCTGGGCGGCATGACCCGCCTCGTGGCAGGCGACGGCAACGCTTGCGACCGACCCGCCCGAACGGTTGGCGTCCGACAGATACAGGTTATTGTCCTGCGGGTTGTAATGGTCGGTGAGCTCGCCGGCAACGCCCTTGATGCCCACGGCGTTGCAACCGTTGGCATCGAGCATGCGGCGAGCGACCGTAGCGCCCGTGTCGCCGTCCGATCGTACCTTGGACCACGTCTTGTACGTCGAGTTGATATAGCTCTGTGCGGCAAGACCAAGCACCGTACAGACAAGAACAACCAGCAGGTACAGCGGATCGATACCAAAGCCGTATCCATAGTAATAAGGCATGCGAATTCCTCCGAATCGAGTTACACGTTGGAGGCATTTTACCCATTCAGGCGGTTAGACTTCCCTATAGCAATTCTATTTTGCCATCTTTGACCGTCAGCCCCATGTTGCCCGAAAGCAGATCGTCCAGGCGTGAGCCCACGAGCTCAAAACGCCAGCCTTCGCGCAGAGGGCTCTGCTCGGGATGCTCAATATAGTCGGCGAGGTCATCGCGCGAGGCGATAACCGAGGTCGCCACGCCCGAGCGCTCGGCAACCAGGCGAATGAGCGCATACATCAGGTCCGTCACGCTCTCCAGCTCCGGCGAGATCTGGCGATGCCCGCGTACCATGAGCGGCAGGCGATCGTGAGGGCAGCTCGCGCCGCGCTTGATGGCCATGAGCGCGCCGTCCACGTCGCGCTCCCCCAGCTGGTCGGTACCGCGGATACTGCGGAACTCCTCGACACGCACGGGATTGCGCTTGACGAGCGCCAGCAGCGTATCGTCGGACATGACCCACTTGCGCGGGATGTTGCGGCGCTCGGCGCGGTCCTCGCGCCAGGCGGCGAGCTCGCGCGCGATACCCAGCTGATGACGGCTACACGAGTTGATGCGCTTGACCTTGCGGAACGCCTCATGACGATCGGCACGGTAGTGCGACTCGTCGGCCAGCGGGCGCAGCTCATCGAGCACCCAATCCACACGGCCCAGCTCGCGCAGACGGCTCATCATCTCGGTATAGGCGACGATCAGGTACTTAACGTCATCGATCGCGTACTCAATCTGCTTGTCGGTCAGCGGGCGGCGCGACCAGTCGGTCAGAGACTCGGTCTTGGGCAGCGAAACACCACAGAATGCCTGCACGAGCGCGCCATACGAAATCTGTTGGCGCTCACCCAAAAAAGCGGCGGCAACCTGCGTGTCAAAAATCGGTCGCGGCAGTGCGCCCACGGTATGGAGCATAACCTCCATGTCCTGGGAGCAAGCATGAAAGACCTTGGTCACGCTCTCGTCGGCCATAAGCTCGGCCAGCGGAGAAAGATCATCGATCACCAAGGGGTCAATTGCGACACTCTCGGCGGGGGTCGCAATCTGGACCAGGCAAAGGCGCGGATGAAACGTGCGCTCGCGCAAAAACTCGGTATCGACGGCAATCGCGTCGAACTCGCGGGCGCGCTGGCAAAAGTCGAGCAGAGCCTGATGTGTGGAAATGTACATATCAACCCATCGAATAAGGTTAGGCCCGAAAAACACGGGTAGGATATCGGCATTGCCCTACAACTATACTCGGTTAGTCACAGAACGGGAACGTAAGTATGCGCTGCCTTATCATCCACAATCCGGCATCGGGTCCCAGCTCAGATGAAATCTACGCATTCACACACGCCCTTGCGCAGGGCGGCGACGAGGTCGTGATGCGTTTTATCGGCGATGGCATGGAGCCCGAGGACGCCGTGGCAGACGTGCGCGAATTCGATCGCGTGGTTGTCTCGGGCGGCGACGGCACCGTTTCCAACGTGCTCGACCAGATGCGCGGGTGCGGCGTCCCCACGCTCGTCTTCCCCTCCGGCACGGCTTGCCTGTTCTTCAACAACATCGGCAATGCCCCCGAGGCGGCGGCGCTCGCCAAGGCATGCCGCGCCGGCCGCACGGTCAAAGTCGACATGGGCGAGCTCTTTTGGCTCGACGAGAACGGCAACGAGAAGCGCCATGGCTTTATCATCATCGCTGGCTCAGGCTTCGACGCCGAGATCATGATGAAGGCCGCTCCCACCAAAAACGACATCGGCGAGATCGCCTACTTCCTCTCTGCGCTCGCCACGCCCAACCCCACGGTGGCGCACTTTACGATTGAGCACGACGGCATTGTCGAGGAGCTCGACGGCATCTGCTGCATGGCCGGCAATACCTCGGTCATCCAAAACGACATCAACCTGTTCCCCGACTGCCGCATGAACGATGGCATGGTCGACATTGCGGTCATCGAACCCGTGCGCACCGTGCAGCTGTTGCCTACTGTGATCACCGCTGCGCTTGACCCCGCCGGTAAGGTACTCGGGCGCCCGCAGTTCAAGATCATCCAGACCAAGGAAGCCAAGATTACCTGCACCCCGTCGCTGGGCATGCAGTTCGATGGCGAGATTATCTCCAGCAATTCGGGCGTCTTTGGAGCCCGCGCGCTTCCGCAATGCCTCGACCTCATCGTCGACGAATTCTCACCGCTTGGTAAATAGGAGGACCCCATGAACGACAATCCCCTGATCGGCTTTATCATCATCGTTTTGGCCATGCTCGTCGGCTATGCGATCAACGTGATCCACCGCCGGAAGAAGTAATTCCACATTGGTATGATATTCATCCAATTATCGTCTCCCCTGCTGTTTATGCATTTGCCAAACAGCGGGGGATTTTTCATTTCGGTATTTCCAGACGCTTTATCCAGATACAGTAATTGCAGAGCGTCTTTATTTGGCTAAAGCTACAGACTGAGTATAATTAACCGCTCATCGTATATTTCATTACGCTTATCGAGTAAGTATTTTTCATAGATGAATATTGTTTCCGATTCGTTACGCTAAGGGAGTGTCTTTATTGGCTGAAGCCCTCTGGCGACAGAGGGCTTTCGCACGCTGGGAGGGATTATGAGGAAAACTCACCCCGTCAACGCGCTCAAAAAGCTGGGCATAGGCCTCGCCTTTGGAGCTGCAACCATCATGTCCATGCCGACCTCTGCGCTCGCCTGCACGCAGATGTACATGGGCAAAGATCTAACGGCCGACGGCAACACGTACTATGGCCGTGCCGAGGACTTTGGCAAGCGCTATCTCAAGCACTATGGCATCGAACCCGCCCACGAAGCCGGCTTTACGTACAGCTCGAATGAGTCTGCTTTCGAATACACTTCGAATAAGCCTACATATCGCTACAGCTACGTACGTGACCATCCCTCCAATTGGGAGGGCCACACCGACGCCTACTCCGAAGCCGGTATCAACGAGAAGGGTGTCTCTTGCTCCGCTACGCTGAGCACCTCCTATAACGAGGATGCCAAAGCAGCAGACCCAATCGATGAGGCTACCGGCATCGGCGAGTACAGCTACGGCAGCGTCATCCTGGGCCAGAGCGCCAATGCCCGCGAGGGCGTCGAGCTCCTCGGCAGCCTGATCGACGAGCAGGGCACTTGCACTAACGACCAGATCATTATCGCCGACAACAACGAGACCTGGCTGTTCGCCACGCTTTCTGCCCATCAATGGATTGCCATGAAGCTGGCCGACGACGTCGCCTCACTCAACCCCAACATCGGCAGCCTCAACTACGATGTCGACCTGAACGATACTGAGAACTGCCTGCACTCCAAGGACATCGAGTCCATGCCCGTGGAGAAGGGTTTCGCCAAATACTCCGCTGACGGTAAATTCGATGTCGCCCAAACGTATGGCGAAAGCCTCGCCGATTCTGGCGTTAACCAATGGTCCCGCTATGTGCAAGGCCGCCATTATTTTGCTAGTCAGCTGACCGAAGGCACGGATTACGAAATTAAAACTATCACCGATAAGGATGGAAAACCCGTCCAAAAGGGAGCTATGGTCAGCGAAATCCAGCCTCTGTTCTTCAAGCCTGGCAAGTCTGGTTGGAGCACCTTTGAGCTGATTCGTGCCTTCGGCAACCGCGGAGAGAACGTCCCTGGTCTCAACGCGAACACTGATGGCGTTTATTGCATCGGCAGCGAGCGCAACACCGAGATCAATCTCTTCCAGATTCGTCGCGGGTATGATCCCGAAGTCGCTACCATCCAGTGGGAAATGCTCTCCCGTGCCGCGTACTCTGTCGCCATCCCGCTGTACTCCGCTCTGATAACTGAAGTTAGCCCCTACTTCAGCGATCAGACCGTCTCCTTCGACCACTGCAATGCGAAAGACGTCGTGTACAACGAGGAGCCCGAGAACTCCATTAACTACGTCCTCATGGACATCAGCTCGCTCTGCTTTGAGAACCCTGACACCCTTGGTACCAGTGTCCGCACCTACCTCGACGCGCTCCAGAACGAGCTCATCGAGCAGAACAAGGAAGTTGACGCCGCTATGCTGGCCGAGACGACCACCGAGGGTCGCACCGCTCTGGCCAACAAGGCAGGCAAGGCTGCCACCGAGAACACCTACAAGAAGTGCAAGGCCCTGCTCCAGGAGATGCGCGCTTATCAGAAGGCCGGAAACTTTGACGAGCGCTTCACCCCGAGCGACCTGAACACCGAGACCAAGGGCCTCAAGGAGTCCATCACCTACGCCAAGGACGCCCTTGCCACCGACCCGGTCACCCCGGATCAGCCCGGCACTCCCGAGCAGCCCGGTAAGCCCGAACAGCCCAGCACCCCCGAGCAGCCTGAGCAGCCCACTAAGCCCGAGCAGCCCGCTGTCAAGCCTGAGAAGCCTGGCAAGTCGGACAACACCACGACCACGGTAACCACCAACAAGACGAACACCAAGGGCGGCCTGCCCACCACTGGCGATCGTTTTGATGGCCGCATGGTGGCCGCATTCGCCATCGCTGGCGTTGCCGTCATCTCCGCAGGCGGTTATATCCTCTATCGCCGCAACAAGGAGTAATCCCTCACTGGTGCGGGCGGGATGGCACGGTTCGTCCCGCCTGCCTTTTTGACCAGTGGGAAACACCGCTGAAATCTTTTCAAAAAAGATTTCCCCGCAAACACTTTGCTGTGCTATAGTGCAGCGCAACAGCAATCAGGTGCTACTGCGCCACGGCATCACGAAAGGAGCCACCGATATGAAGAACACGATGAAGTCTCTCAACAACTGGTGGTGGCGTGATGCGAATACGATCGGTCGACGGTGAGTCCCTCACGCCTGTTTTTGCGCTCTAGGTGATTGGAAGGCCTCCGGTTTCGACCGGGGGCCTTTTTCTATCTCGAGCCCGATCGCATTCGCATCACGCGCCTCCGCTTTTCTCTTACACCCCCTTCCGAAAGGATTTTCACCATGTCCCAGAACACCACCGCCACCCAGCCCCGTACCGTCCAGACCGCCGACCGCGGCAAGCTCGATGTCCGCGCCCTTGTCCTGCTCGCCATCCTGCTTGCCGCCGGCTTCATCCTCAACTTCACTGTTGGCAAGGCCATCTCGGGCATCTCGGGCGGCATGATCAGCCCCGAGTTCATCATCTCGGCCTTCTGCCTCACTATCCTGGTCGTTCGCCCCAATATTGGCCAGGCGCTCGTCATCGGCCTCATCTCGGCCGCCGTGATTCAGATCACCACCACCTCGCCGTTCGTCGATTTTGCCGCCGAGGGCATCGCCGCTATGCTCATGGCCGCCATCGTCAACGCCGCTGGCAAGAACGGGCAGGTTAAGCCTGCCATCGCCATCGTCGCAACCTTCGTGACCACCTTTGTCTCGGGCGTTATCTTCATGGTTATCAAGATGGCTATGCTCGGCGTGGTGGGCGAGCTCGCTGCCGCTATGCTGCCCGTGGTCGCCATGACCGCCGTCTTTAACGCCATTCTGGTCGGTGCCCTCTACTTGCCCATCCAGAAGGCCCTTAGGCTCAACTAACCCGCTCGGCTTTACGAGCCACCCCATCTTGGCGTTCATTCGTCGCTCGCGTACCCAAGTACGCTTCGCTCCTCTTTCGTGCCAACCTGGGCCCCTCGTAAAGCCGTCTCCGTGCTCCATTATTCAAAATTAATCCCCTTTTCGATTTAACCCCTTTCGTGGGGGTCTAGGACACTCTTATCTCAAATCCCACCTTAAGGAGAACATCATGGCCACCGACACTCAGGCTCGTACTATTTCTGCCAACGCCGCTTCCGACAAAGGCATCCTCGATATCACCTCGCTCGTCCTGCTCGCCGTCCTCCTTGCCGCCGGCTTTATCCTCAACATGACCGTGGGCAACGCGCTTGCCGCAACGGGTATCAAGCCGCAATTCATCATTGCCGCCTACGCCCTGGCCATCGCACTCACGCAGGCGAGCTTTGCCCAGGCAGCCATCTTTGGCATCCTGTCAGCCGCCGTCATCCAGATCACCACGTCAATCCCCGGCCTCAACTTTGTGACCGAGCTTGCTGGCGCGCTGACGATGGCGGCGCTCGTCAAGTCCAACATCGGCGGCAACAAGGTCAACCCCTTCATCGCCGGCCTGCTCACCACCCTGGTCTCGGGTGCCCTCTTCGCCGTCCTGGGCACCGTCATAATGGGTGCCGCGCTGCCCACCGCGCTCGCCAAGGTGCCCATCGTGCTCGGCACCGCCGTCTTCAACGCCGTCGTGGTCCAGGCTCTCTTCTTCCCCCTGCGCAAGGTGCTCAACAAATAGCCTGATATGATGGACGGGCCGCGCGTTAGCGGCCCCATCACCAAAGACTGTCCCAAACAGCTAGCATTTGGGGACGTTCTTAAACGACTCGTCATTTAAGAACGTCCCCAATGACCATGAAAGGTATCCATGAAAACGATCATCAACGTCGACGATGTCTCGTTCTCCTATGGTACGCAGACCGAGCAGGCGCTTAAGCACATCTCGCTCGACGTGAACAGGGGAGACTTTATCGGCATCATCGGGCCTTCGGGCGCCGGCAAATCTACGCTTGCCGCCTGCCTATCGGGCGCCGTGCCCCACCACTACACCGGCACGTTCTTTGGCTCCGTCATGGTTGACGGCCACGACACCTGCGAGGTCTCGCTCACCGATGTGTCACAGATCGTCGGCAGCGTGTTGCAGGACATCGACACGCAGATGGTCGCCTCGGTTGTCGAGGACGAGATGCTCTTTGGTCTGGAGAACTTTGGCGTCCCCCATGATCAGATTGAACAGCGCGTAAGCGAGACACTCGAGACGGTCGGCATCAGCGACCTGCGCGACCGCGAGATCGCCACCCTCTCGGGCGGACAGAAGCAAAAGGTGGCCATCGCCGCCATCCTCGCCATGCGCCCCCGCGTACTGGTGCTCGACGAGCCCACCGCAGCACTCGACCCAGCCAGCTCCACGCTGGTCTTCGAGACCCTGCGTGAGGCAAACCGCGCACTCGGCATCACCATCGTCGTCGTTGAGCAAAAGGTCGCCCTGCTCTCGGAGTACTGCAACCGCGTGCTCGTGCTCAACCATGGCGAAATCGCGCTGCAGGGCGAGCCGCACGAGGTCTTTGCGCATACCGATGAGCTCCGCACCATCGGCGTCGACTGCCCCCGCGTCACACGCATCTTCAATAGTCTCGAGGCCGATGGCCTGGCAAACGGAACCCCTTGCTTGGATGTCGACGAAGCAGAGCGTCTGATTTCGGGCATCGTCGACCCCGCACGCGCTGCTAGCGACGCCCAAGCGCCCGCCGGCTCACCGCACGCACCGTCGCTGCGCCCGCACGCCAAGGACGCCGAGCCCGTGCTCACCTTCGATCACGTTGAGTTTGCCTACCCCAACGGCGGCGCTGCCGTCCACGACCTCAACCTGACCCTCTACCCCGGCGAGCTCGTGGGCATCGTCGGCCAAAACGGCGCCGGCAAGACTACGCTCACCAAGTTGCTCACGGGCTTGCTTAAGCCTGCCTCGGGCAGCGTGCGCGTTACGGGCCTGGACACCGCTGCGGTCCCCACGAGCCGCATCGCCCGCGAGGTCGCAACGCTCTTCCAAAACCCCGACCGCCAGATCTGCAAGGATACCGTGCTCGACGAGGTCGCTTTTGGCCTGGAGCTTGCCGGCATCGACCGCGCCGAGGCCCTGCGTCGTGCCCAGCTCGTCATCGACCGCTTTGGCCTGCCCGCCGACGAGGCGCCTTTCTCGCTTTCGCGCGGCCAGCGACAAATGGTGGCGCTCGCCTCCGTCGTAGTGGTTGAGCCCAAGATCGTAGTGCTCGACGAGCCCACGAGCGGCCTTGACTACCGCGAGTGCATGACCGTCATGGAAACGGTGCGCACCATGGCAGAGCGCGGCTGCGCCGTGATCATGGTCTGCCACGATATGGAAGTCGTTTCCGACTTTGCCGAGCGCATCGTTGTGATGGCCGACGGCCGTATCCTCGACCGCGGACGCACACACGAGCTGTTCTCGAATATTAAGCTCATGCAGCGTGCCTACGTGGAGCCGCCCCAGGTCATTGAACTCTCGCGCCGCTTGGCATCCTCCGTCTCCCCCGCTTTTGCGCAGGTGAGCGAGGTCACCGATATCGTTCGCATTACCAAGGAGATGGTCCGCCGTGGTTAACGTCATCGACTATATGCCGGGCGATACGCTGCTGCATCGCCTGAACCCGGTCGTCAAACTGGGCCTTGCCGCCGCCATCATCATCGGCATCTTTTTGTCCGACACCTATGTTGCGCTGTTGGGCTTTTTGGCACTCACCCTTGCGCTGGGCGCCTACGCCGGCGTCGTCGATCGCCTGTTCTCGCTGCTCAAGCTGCTGATTCCGCTCGCACTTATCATGCTGGTGCTGCAGTTGGCATTTATGCGTGACGGCAACGTGGTGTGGGGTTTCGTTACCGATACCGGCCTCATCACCGGATCTAAGGCCTGCCTGCGCCTGCTGGGCGTAGCGTTGCCACTCATACTCATGCTTATGGTGACCAAGCTCAACGACCTTGCCAACGCCTGCGTCGAGGTACTGCACGTACCGTATCGCTACGCCTTCACCTTTACCACGGCACTGCGTTTTGTGCCGGTGTTTGGCCAAGAGATGAATGCCATCATGGAGGCGCAGACCGCGCGCGGCGTCGAGTACGACACCAAGAACCCCATCAAGAAGCTCAAACTCATGCTGCCGTTGTGCGTGCCGCTGCTTATCTCGAGCGTGGGCAAGACCGACGCCACCGCGCTTGCCGCCGAGCAGCGCGGCTTTTATCTGCGCACGCGCGCCAGCTCGTATAAGCGTTACCCCATCAAGGGTCTGGATATCGCCGTGCTCGCCATCAGCGCCGCCCTCATCATCCTGGGATTCCTGTTCTAGCTCATCGTCAGCACCAACCGCCTAATGCAAAAGGCCTCGGCTCGCACCAAACGAGCCGAGGCCTTTACTGTTTCCCCAGATAAAAACCTACCAAAATATACCTGTCCCTTTTTGGCAGGTTAAGGGCTATTGGCGGTAGGGGGCGCCGCTGCGAATGATGGATTCGCGTACCAAGACGTCCATGGCGTCGAGGGTGATCTCGGGCATCTCGCGGTACTTCTGCAGCACCGAGAGCTCGGTGCAGGCCAGAATAACGCGGTCGCAGCCGCTGCGGGCGAACTCCCACATCACGCGGTCGAACTTGTCCATATCGGGCTCGCGTCCGGCCTTCACGTCGTCGTAGATGAGCGACATCACGTCGGCCTGACGCTTCTCGCTGGGGTAGACGACCTCGACGCCCGCAGCCTCGCATTCGCGGCCGTAGACGCCCGCGCCCACGGTTCCGTCGGTGCCCATGATGCCAATCTTGCGCACCGGCTCGGCCGGCATACTCAGGTTGGGGTCGAACTCGCACTCCCCCATCACCGCACCCGCAAGGGCATAGCGCACCGACTCACGCGGCATGTGGATAATCGGCACCTTCGTAAACGACTGGATCTGGTCGTAAAAGTAGTGCGACGTGTTGCAGGGAATGGCAATGTGCGCACAGCCCAGCGACTCGAGTGCCTGGGCACACTCTTTCATGGTCGCCAGCAGCTTGGCGTGCTCGCCGGTCTTAATGGCCAGCGTGCGGTCGGGCATGGTCGACTTGGAGAGCACCACCATGTCGATATGTTCCTGATCGCAGACAGCAGCCGTATGACGCACTACCTGGTCGTAGTAATACGACGTGGCCTCGGCGCCCATGCCGCCGATAACTCCCAGCTTTTCCATCGCCGCCTCCTTGGTGACGCTTGCGCAATTGCGCGTATCATACCCGCGCCCGCCCGATGTAAACCGGACGGACGCCGCACTCATCTACTTGTAATACGTCTTGAACAGCTTAAAGTGGCGCAGCTTGGTGTGCCACATGCGCAGCCAGCGGTTAAAGACAAAGTCGCCCTTCATAAACGAAGGGTCGGCGCCCTTGCCTTCCTTGTCCAGGCGATGCACCTTAGCGCGCAGCTCGGGATCCTTGACGTACTTGTCGACGACGCCCATGGGGACGACCATCCACAGCGCCTCGTCCTGCGCCGTCACAAACTCCGGCTCAAACGGGCGGTTGAACACATACTCGTCCACCACATACTTGGCAACGTTAAAGCCGCTGTTGGTGACGTAGTAGTTGCTGCGACCCTGGCGCGTGTTGAAATCGAAGAACTTAAACGAGCCGTCGCGCTCGTCGTACTTAACGTCAAAGTTGGAATAGCCCACAAAGTGAAGGTCCTCGAGCAGCTTGCGCACGCCGCCCATGAGCTCGTCGTTGGGCTCGGTAATGATACAGGCATGGTTGCCAACGCCATGGGGCTGATGCTCCTCGAGCAGCACATGGCCCAGGCACATCATGCGCACCTTGCCGTTGCGGTCGGAATAGCTGGTGAGCACGCGCATGTACTCGTCGTTGCCGGGCACGCGATCCTGCAAGATCAGGTCGTCGGTGTAGCCGCTGGCATACGAGTCGCGAATGACCTGTTCCAGCTCGGCACGGTCGGCAATCTCATAGGCCTTTTTCTGGCCCTCGAACTCGTGCTGCCACCACATGATGCCGTCAGAAGGCTTCAGAATCATCGGGTAAGGAAAATCGATCTGGTCGAGCACTTCGGCAGGCGCCTCACCCTGGGCATTGAGCATCGCCTTGGTAAAGGTAAACGTGTGCGGATAGGGCACGCCATGCTTCTCGCACAGCTCGTAGAAGATCTCCTTCTTCTGGCACTGCTCGAGCATGCTATAGGGAGCGTAAGGCGCGACGATGTTATCCGCCAACTCATGGGCATCCTTGGCCTGAGCCACGAGGGCAACATAGTTGTCGCCACAGCCCACAAGGACAATCGTCTTGTCGGCATGCGCTTGGGCAATGCCGTTGACGGTTTTGAGCATCACGGGCATGGTGTCGATATCCACGTTGGGCGTGTAGTCGATAATCTGGCTGCGGTACGCGGGACCCGTCTGATACTTGCCAAAGACCAGACTCTTGACCTGGTACTCCTCGTAGAAGGCGCGCGCCACCGAATAGGCGTTGATGTCGCCACCGAGCAGCACGGGAATGAACTCGCGCTCTGTAAATTGCAATGCCATGGAAACTTCCTATCATGAACTGCCCACACAATGGGCGGTCTTTGCGCAACTGATTTATTCTAGCGTGCCAAGCCGCCAGCGCCCAAAGCTCCACCGTATCTATGGCAATCGACGTAATGGTCCAGCACGAAGGCCAGCACGAAGACGGCGCTCACCGTTGTATGACAATGGGCAATGAACCTACCGTTGTTGTAGGATTCAGTGTATTGACATCCTCGAGCGAAAGGCGCGCACGTGCCCCAAGACCATCCGACCGATAATCCCATTCTCAATGCCGCGAGGCGCGAGCTGGCGGAACGCACACAAACGGCAGCTCCCCTACGCACCGCAAACGATGCTTACAATGGGCCTGCCCGTATCGTCTCAATCAACACGTCGGAGCACAAAGGCACGCGTAAGTCACCCGTCGCCGACGGGCACGACACCGTCATCAAGCAATTTGGCCTCGCTACCGATGCGCACGCCGGACATTGGCACCGCCAGGTCTCTTTTTTAGCCGCGGAGTCCATCCAGACGGCGCAGGCACTCGGGCTCGACGTACACGAGGGTGACTTTGGAGAGAACTTCACCACGCAAGGCATCAATCTACTCTCGCTCCCCCTGGGAACGCAGCTCAAGATTGGCAACGATGTCCTGGTCGAAATCAGCCAAATCGGCAAGGTCTGCCACACCCGTTGCGCCATCTACTATCTCGCTGGCGACTGCATCTTTCCCCACGAGGGCGTTTTCGGCGTGGTACTAAAGGGCGGAGAGGTCCATACCGGCGACGAAATCCAGGTAGTCAAACTCGGCGACGGCACCTGTTCGTTCACCCCCGCCGAGGCCCTCGAAGAGATTGAGCAGGCTCGCCAGAAGGGCACACTGTAGTTGTAAAACCCCACGTTGAGATAGCTTTTACAGCCCAAAACTCCTCTCAAACAGGCCCCGTAACGTTAAAGTTGAACTCTATGGTTTCTCAACAATTCATCATAACTGCAGGTCAAAGCCAAAGCCTCAAGTTCAACTTGACCCTTTGGAACCTTTAAGGTTCAAGTTGAGGTCGAAAGCAGTAGTAGAATACCGTTCGAACCATAACCTACGATTGATTGCAGAGGGATTGGATGCAGCATTCGAATCATCGCGTCGCAGCGCTCATCGCGTCGAAGCCAGCTCGTATCATCACGAGCGCCGCACTCGCTGTCGCACTGACTGCCACGCCGATGCTCTCCCCCGTTGCGGCATATGCCGCCTCGCAGGCAACGCAGGATCAGCTTTCCGCCGCGCAGCAAAAAATCGAAGCCGCCACGAGCGCCTACAACGATGCCCGCACCAAACTCGACGACCTGCAAAAGCAGATCGACTCCAATGAGGCGAGCATCGAGGAAATCGAGGCCAAGCTTCCCGAGCAGCAGGCCAAGGCAAGCTCCGCCATGCGCGATCTGTACAAGTACCAGAAGGGCACCAATCCCATCGTGAGCTTCCTGGTCAACGCGCAGAGCCTGGGTGAGTTCATCACCACCTGCAAATACACCAACCAGATCACGAGCTCGAGCGTCGATGAGATCGAAGAGCTCAACAACATGCAAACCGAACTCGAGCAGAACAAGGCCAAGCTCCAGCAGGCCAAGTCCCAGCTTGAGGCAGAACAGAAAAACGCCGAGGATTCGCTGGCGCAGGCCCAGCAGCTCCGCAGCGAGGCGCAGGCAAAAGCCGAGCAGGAAAATGCCGCCGAGCTCGCCAAGCTTGAGGCCGATAAGGCCGCTGCCGCCGAGAAGCTCTCGGGCGAGGGCGTAAGCGGCAGCAATTCCAGCAGTCAGGCCACCAACACCAACACCACCATCGACACCACGGTGAACAACGCCAATACCGGTAATTCCGATTACGATTCGTTCATTAATGAGTGGACGAGCCGCATCGATAATTATCTTGCCGGGTCCCCCATGGCAGGCCAGGGCTATAACTTTGCCGTCGCCGCTTGGAATACCGGTGTCGACCCCCGTTGGTCCCCCGCCATCGCCTGCATCGAGAGCACCAAGGGCACTTATTGCGCCAATTCCTACAACGCCTGGGGCTGGAGCGCTCGTGGCGGCGGTTGGCGCAGCTTTGGCAGCTGGAGCGAGGGCATCTCCGCTCATGTTGCCTATCTGGGCGCCAACTACGGCTCCACCCTTACCCCTGCAGCGGCCAAAAAGTACTGCCCGCCCACATGGCAGGACTGGTACAACAAGGTCGCCGCTCAGATGAACCGCATCTAAGCGCAACTGTAAAGGGCCCCGACGGGCCCTTTTCTTTTAGGCAGTGGAGGTGTCAACGACACCGGTCGCATTGGCAACCGCAACTATGACGATCATGCATAGGAGCAGCACGCCCAATGCCTTGAGCCAGAGCTTCGCGAGCTTCTTGCCGCGATAGCTGTCGAGCAGCGCGAATCGCCGACGAAGGCAACGCTTGTCGAGCAGCGCAAAATGCATAAGCACCATAAGGCTATCGACAAAGAAAAAATACTCGATGATGAGAAGCCACGTCGGGTAGCTTTGGTTTGCTCCGGTGGGGTGAAAGACGGCAAAGTGACTTCCGACAAAGAACACAAGCAGCGAGAAGCAGACGAGCGTATTCCAAATGCGCCCCAGAGACTCCGGAACGCGAGAGAGCAGACCACATGCAGCGGAGGCGGCGGGCCTAGGAAGCCCTGCGGGGTTTCGGGGCCCTTGGGGCGTCAACACCGTCTCCGAGGCCGGAGTACGGACAGGCGCAGGAGGCCGCACGGGGCGACTCAGATCGTATGCCGCGCGCGTCGCCCGTCCCAACGCTTCCGCACTCGCAAAACGCTTGACCGGGTCGAGCGCCATCGACATGCAGACGACATCGGCAAGTGGAGTGGGAATGCCGCGCGCCTCGCATTGCTCGCGCATGTCGAGCCCTGGTTTAGGGTCGACTCCCGTCAAGCAGAAGAACAACAGGGCGCCAAGCGCGTAGACGTCGCTGCGCACACTCGTCTGCCCAAACCCATACTGCTCGGGCGGCGCATAGGGTCGCGTCCCAAACTTGACGGTATCGGCATCGGCGCCGTCGCGCCATACGCGAGCGATCCCCAAGTCGATAATCACCAGCGATGAAAATGTCAGGCCGTCATCAGGCGTATAGTTGGCACCTGTCACGATGATATTCGACGGCTTGAGGTCACGATGGATCACCGGCGCCGACGTCTCCCCCGCTATTGCAAAACCGGCGTGGAGCTCGCCCACGGCATCGCATAGGGCAGGATACAATTCACGCGCATAATCGGGGGTGGCTCCCAGACGGTCCACCAGCGCCCCGAGCGTCTCCCCTTCGATGTATTCCATAACCACGTTGAGCTCGTCGCCCACACGACGACAATCGACGATTCTGGGCAGGTGCTCAAAACGCCTGCCTGCCCGCTGAGCGGCAAACAGACGCTCGTATGCCCCGCCGATTTGAGCCGAAGCATCGATGCGTTTACGGACAAAGGGGCCGAGCGAACCACCGCCGGTTCCTTCAAAGTACACGAGCTCGGTTGCTTCAACGGACGAGCGCTTAAGTACACGCTCCACGCGATAGCTGTCGTCGCGATCGAGCGACGCCAGGTGCTCGGCAAGCGCTGCGGTCAGCTCGTCATCGGAATATGTTGGGCTCTGAGTATCCATAGCCTCCATCATAGCGCAGGGCGCAGACACCCCATGGCATCCGCGCCCCGTTCGTTTGCATCGTTGTTCGACAGCTCTACCGGCTCAGATATCAGCCGCTAACTCACCGTCTCCTCGCCAAAGCGATACAGTTCCTCGTTGACCTTTTGGAGACTGCACCCGCGATCGATGCAAAAGATGATAATCGCATCGCGGCGGTCCTTGCAGTTAAGGACGCTTACCCCGGCAGCCGTCAGCGCACGGTTGGTCTCTTTGAGCGTCAGCGCCATCGCAAAGGCAATCTGCAGCACCTTATTGCGACTCGGATGACGCGCACCGGTAAAGATCTGATAGCCAAAGGTCTCATTGAGATCAGCCATACGGACCACGCGCGAGCGCTCCAAGCCCTTTTCCTGCAGTAGCTGCTTCAGGTAGTCCGAAAGCGACGGGGCGGCAAAGTCGTGCTCCCTGATATAGCCATCGATGTTCGGCGCATCGAGAAGCTCATTGAGCAACTCCTCGGTCAGCTTTTTATCGGACATACGACTTCACCTCCCCCAGTGCATGCAACATGCTAAAAACCGCTTACGTCCGAACGCTCCCAGCTAGCAACCTGGTCGGGAGACACCGTACCCAGCGCCTCGAACTTCCAGGAGCCGCCCGCCTTCAGATGATTGGTGTTTGCAAGAGCCGTTCCAACCTGGTTGCCATCGGCATCATACAGAACATATTCAATCTGAATGTAGCTCTTTTCCTTGTCCGTGTTATTGGTCAGGGTGCCCGTGATCTTATAGGTAAACTGATTGGAAGTGTCTTCAGCCTCGTCAGCAATGGTATACGGTTCTTGCGGTTCTTTTTGCTCCTCAGCCTGCCGTGTCGTCTCGGCAGGTTTTGCCGAATCGCTCGCAGACGAATCGGTTGAGTTGCCGCCCATAGAGCCCACGGCACCGACAATAACCAGCACCACGATGATGCCTAGGACAATCTTGCCGATTGGCTTCTTTCCCTCTTTTGCCATTATTCATCCTTCCTACGATCCGGCTACCGTGCCGGTACACAGCACATCGTAGGAAGGATTGAACTTGAATTCATTAGCTGAGAGCTAAGGCTGCGGTAAACGACCAATGCAGTTATCCAAACGCCGAGCAAACGCACTGCGCGCGACCGTCTGCTGGCAGTGCATCAACCCACCGTGACGGATTCCCCGGTAAAGGCACTGATCATCAACAGGACAAAGAAAACAAGGTAGCTGGCACTCAGCAGGTACGCAATGATCAGAAAGACGACCCAGCCGACATTGGTTTTACCGTCGACACGGCGTTGCTCGCGATTGCGGCAGAGCCAAATCGTCACGCCGATGGCAGTGATAAACAGCACGAGCGCCGCCGCGGCAAGCCCGGCAAGCGCAAACATCACGCCAATGCTCACGGCAATAACCGGAAGCAGCAGCAAACCGCACCCGCATCCACCCGGACTATATACGGCAGACTGTCGGCGTCGCCTCATCGCCGCGCCACCCCCATCATCTTTGAGCACTACAGTGCGATAGCCTGCTGAACAGGAACGATCTTGTCGAGTTCCGGTTCGATCCGCCTTTTCTCGGCCTCAAGGTCAAACGCCACCTGAGCGCGCAGCCAACAACCATCCGTCAGGCCAAAATAACGGCAAAGACGGAGGTCGGTGTCGGCCGTCACGCGACGTTTTCCCAAGACAATCTGCCCGATACGCTGAGCCGGAATCCCAGTCTCTTTCGCAAGGCGATATTGAGAAATGCCCATGGGAACAAGAAACTCCTCTTTGAGAAGCTCACCAGGAGTCACCGGCGACAGCAAATCGGCCGAAGTCTCATCACTTGTGATAATCGACGATTTCGACATTCCAAGCCATCTCCTGTCTCCACTCAAAACAGACCCGATAGCGCTCATTACGATGCAATCATAGTATCGCCTTACGTTAGTAACGTCAAACGTTTCTATAGACTTACATCTCTATTATATCGTACGTTTGTTCGTGTTTTCTAGAACAAATAGTCCTTCACACCTTAGTCAAGCAAAAGCAATCGTTTGTAGACATCGAGGCCCTTGAGTAGAATTTCCTCGTCAAAGAGCATGCTATCGGTATGCAGAGCGCTTGTGGCATAGGCGGGGCAGCCATCCGAATCACTCGGGTTGTCTTGGTCCTCTGGCATACCCGTGCCCAGCAGGAAAAACACGCCCGGCAGATGGCGCTGATAGAACGCGAAATCCTCGGCGATTAGCAGCGGCTCGTCCACGAGCTGCAATTCGGGCAGAGCGGGCGCGATTCGGGCAAACAACTCAGGGTCGTTATCGACCGGTGGATAGCCCTCGGCAAAGTCAAGATCATACGTGCAGCCCGTTGCGGTGCACGCCTCGTCGAGCACACGGCGTACGCCTTCGCGCGCACGGTCGAACATGTCGTCCGTAAACACACGTAGGCTGCCGGCAACATGGGCCTCCCCCGCCACCGCGTTGCAGACGGCACCGGCCTGCAGCAGACCAAACTTACCGATACAGGGCTCGTCGGTGCCCAGCTCGTCCATCAGCTCGCGCTCGGCAACCAAAAACTTCGCTGCCGCCAACGCGGCATCGTGCGACTCCCCAACCGGCACACCATAGGTCTTAGCGATGTGGATGCTCGTACCGTGAATATGGATATGCGTCTCGCTCGAACGCGCCAGCAGCGGACCGGAACAACTCGCCAACGTGCCGGCAGGCAGATCGGGCCATACGTGGAAGCCAAAGATGCGATCTGCCCCATAGCGCTCGAATACGCCGCTCTCACACACCGTCTTGGCGCCACCGGTCGTTTCCTCGGCCGGCTGAAACACAAAAAGTACGTTGCGCTTGATGGCGCCCGGCTGCTCACAAATCGCTCGGTCGACAAAAGTCGCCGCCGCGAGCGCCATGGCCATGTGACCGTCGTGACCGCACGCATGCATCTTACCGGGATGCGTCGAGGCAAAGGCAACGCCCGTTACCTCCGCGATGGGCAGGGCGTCCATATCGGCGCGAATCGCCGTGGCATGCGTAGCGCCCACACCGGCATCGAAGAAGGCACAGACGCAGCTCGGACACGGATGGGTCACCTCGCAAGCGAGCGGCGCCAACACGCCCTCAATATAGGCGATAGTCTGCGGAAGATCGAAATCGAGCTCCGGAATACGATGCAGGTCGCGACGATAGCGACGAAGTTCTTGGAGCTCGGTCATAAAGGATCCTTTCATGGGGCATATCCATTCCCACAATATTGTGATGCAGAATTGTGACGCCCTTGTTTCTAGCATATCCCTGCATTTTTTAAACGTTATATACGAATACTCTTGTTTGGTAAAGTGCAACGTGGTAGGGTCGTTAACACTTGATAGAGGCGCGGGCACGAAGAACCGCGGGCGAGCCGGCAGGCTTTGACCCCGTGGGGAGGCGAAACCCGCCGAACTGGGTTTTACGGGCACGAACAACCTGGTGGGCCTGTGGGAAACACCCACAGGACTGTCTGCAGCAATGCGGGAGCGCTATCCGGACATTGGGTCCACGCTATGCGGATTCGATGCGCAGATGGCGCCGTCTGGATAGCGAGGTTTACGGGACATGGCATTGACCCCCAACGAGGCGTATGCGGCCAAGCAGCCGTTTGTGGACAAGGAGACGCTCGAGCATATCGTCGAGCAGTTCCCCACGCCGTTTCATCTATACGACGAGGCGGGCATCCGCCGCAACATGCAAGAGGTGCGCGATGCCTTCGCATGGAACCCGGGCTTTAAGGAATACTTTGCCGTCAAGGCCAATCCCAACCCGGCGCTCATCTCCATTCTCAACGAATACGGCTGCGGCTGCGATTGCTCGAGCTATACCGAGCTCATGATTGCCCGCTCGCTGGGTATCACCGGCCACGACATCATGTTCTCGTCCAACGACACGCCGGCGGCGGACTTTGAGCTCGCCGACAAGCTGGGCGCCATCGTCAACTTTGACGACATCAGCCACATCGAGTTCTTTGAGCGCGTCGCGGGCCCCATCCCCAAGACGGTCAGCTGCCGCTTTAATCCGGGCGGCCTGTTCCAGCTCTCTAACGGCATTATGGATAACCCCGGCGACTCCAAGTACGGCATGACCACCGAGCAGCTCTTTGAGGCCTTCCGTATGCTCAAGGCCAAAGGCGCCGAGAATTTTGGCATCCATGCCTTCCTTGCCAGTAACACCGTCACCAACGACTACTACCCCAAGCTCGCACGCATCCTCTTTGAACTTGCCGTGCGCCTGGAGCGCGAGACCGGCGCACATGTCGCCTTTATCAATCTGTCCGGCGGTGTGGGTATCCCCTACCTGCCCGAGCAGCAGGCTAACGACATCCACGCCATCGGCGAGGGCGTACACGCAGCCTACGACGAGATTCTGGTCCCCGCCGGCATGGGCGATGTGGCCATCTGCACCGAGATGGGCCGCTTTATGATGGGCCCCTACGGCTGCCTGATCACCAAGGCCATCCACGAGAAGCAGATTTACAAGGACTATATCGGCGTGGACGCAAGCGCCGTCGATCTCATTCGTCCCGCTATGTATGGTGCCTACCACCACATTACGGTGATGGGTCAGCCGGGTGGCCCTGACAAGACCGCAGCACCGGTCACGAACACGTATGACATCACGGGCAACTTGTGCGAGAACAACGATAAGTTCGCTATCGACCGCGAGCTGCCGCAGATCGACATGGGTGATGTACTCGTGATCCACGATACCGGCGCGCATGGCTACTCCATGGGCTACAACTACAACGGCCGTCTGCGCTCCGCCGAGGTATTGCTGCGCCCCGACGGCTCGGCAGATCTCATTCGTCGCGCCGAGCGCCCGGGTGATTACTTTGCCACGCTCGACGTGCTGCCGTGCGGCCGCGAGCTGCTGGCAAAGTCGCGCGCCGAAAGTGCTCGTCGTCGCGCCCAAGACGAGCGCCTGGCAGTCGCCGCCCAATGGAACAAACGCATCCAGATCGCGGACGCGAAGGAGAAGAACATGGACATCCGCAATCTCGAGGGCTCAATCGTCGCCCTTGTTACACCGTTTAAAAAGGACGGCAGCGTCGACTTTGATGCACTCGAGCGCCTTATCGATTTCCACCTGCAAAACGGCACCGACGCCATCCTCACCCTGGGCACCACCGGCGAGAGCGCCACGATGACCGATGACGAGGACAACTCCGTCGTCGCCGCCGTGGTCAAGCAGGTTGCAGGACGCGTCCCCGTCATTGCAGGCTCGGGCTCTAACTCCACGCAGACCATGCTCACCAAGTCGCTCACCTACCAAGGCCTGGGCGCCGACGGTCTGCTGCTCATTACCCCCTACTACAACAAGTCTAACGAAGAGGGTATCTACCAGCACTTTAAGACCGTAGCGGATGCCGTGGACATCCCCTGCATCCTGTACAACATCCCCGGCCGATGCGGCTGCGGCATCAGCGAGCGCAACGTAGAGCGCCTGGCCGCGCACCCCAACATCATGGGTATTAAGGAAGCCTCGGGCAACGTCGCCTACGCGGCCAAGATCGCCCACCTGCTGTCCGACGACTTCCGCATGTACTCGGGCGAGGACGCGCTCACCGTACCGCTCATGAGCTTGGGGGCCTCGGGCACCATCAGCGTGTGGGCCGATGTTCAGCCGCAGCTCGTGCACGACATGTGCCGCGCCTACCTGGACGGCGACGTGGCACGTGCCCGCGACATCCAGATTGCCGGCCAGCCGCTCATCAACGCCCTCTTTAGCGAGGTCAACCCCATCCCCGTCAAGGAGGCACTCGCCCAGATGGGTATGATCGAAGCCAACTACCGCATGCCGCTTTGCCCCATGGCAGACGACGCGCGCGCTGCACTTACCGATGCTCTGAAGGGAGCTGGTCTGCTTGATTAAGACCGTCATTATGGGAACGGGCCGCATGGGCTCGCTCATCCGCACCACCGCCGAGGGCGTTGTCGACGCCGCCGGTCAGCCCGTTTTTGATATCGTCGCCCAGATCGGTTTTGATCTGTCCGATCTCGAGAGCGCCCCGGCAGCCGACGTCATCATCGACTTCTCGAACGTCGTGACCTTCGATGCCGTCGTCGCCTATGTCGAGCGCACGGGCGCCGCACTCGTTTCCGGCACCACGGGCTATTCGCCTGAGCAGATGGACCGCCTGCGCGAGCTGGGCCAGAATGCCCGTGTCATGCACTCGGGCAACTACTCTATCGGCATCGCCGCCCTGCGCCATCTGGTTGCACAGGCCACGCGCGAACTGCCCGGCTTTGACTGCGAAATCGTCGAGACACACCATAACCAAAAGGTCGATGCCCCCAGCGGCACCGCCAAGCTGCTACTCGACGCCGTGGTCGAGGCCGAGCCCGAGGCTGGTTATCATCCTGTCTACGGTCGCGAGGGCACGTGCGGCGCGCGTGACCCCAAGGAGATCGGTATGCACTCGCTGCGCGGCGGCACCGTCGCCGGCGTGCACGAGGTGAGTTTCTTTGGCCAGGACGAGGAGGTCACGCTCACCCACCGCGCCACGAGCCGTCAGATCTTTGTCAACGGCGCCTTGGCAGCCGCGCAGAAGCTCGTCACCCGCGAACCCGGCTTCTATACGTTCGACCAGGTCATGTTTGCCTAACCGGGTATCAACCGAATCCACCCAAAGGAGAGATAGCAAATGAGCAACGCAGCCGAAATGGATGCACAGGAGATCATCAATTACATCGCCACCGCGCCTAAAAAGACGCCCGTCAAACTGTATGTGCGCGAGAAGCCCGGCATGAAGGTTGCCTGGGGCGATGCGCACGTCTACGGCGGCCGTCGTGGCAAGACCGTCTTTGGCGACTGGGACGAGCTCAAGGCCATCCTCGATGCCAATGCCGACTCCATCGACTACTACGACGTCGAGAATGACTGCCGCAACTCCGCCGTCCCCATGCTCGACCTTAAGGGCATCAACGCCCGCATCGAGCCGGGCGCAATCATCCGCGACCGCGTCGAGATCGGCGACCGCGCCGTCATCATGATGGGTGCCATCATCAACATCGGCTCCGTTATCGGCGAGGGCTCTATGATTGATATGGGCGCCGTCCTGGGCGGCCGCGCAACCGTGGGCAAGAACTGCCACATCGGCGCCGGCACCGTACTGGCAGGTGTCGTTGAGCCCGCGAGCGCCACGCCCGTCATCATCGAGGATGATGTCATGATCGGCGCCAACGCCGTGGTCCTGGAGGGCGTGCGCGTGGGCAAGGGCGCCGTCGTGGCTGCCGGTGCCGTATGCGTCGAGGACGTCCCCGCCGGCGCCGTCGTGGCCGGTGTCCCCGCCCGCGTTATCAAGATGCGCGACGAGAAGACCGACAGCAAGACCGGCCTCGAGGAAGGCCTGCGCCAGCTTTAATAGTTACGCGGTTTTACCAAGAAGGCCGAAGCCCCAAGGGGCTCCGGCCTTCTTCATCTCAGGGTTCCATCGTATTCAATGATTCAAAAATCAACGATAAAATGCCCACTCATTCGAAAAGATCCTCGTCGGAAATCGCATCGGGATCCATTGACTCAAACTCTGCAAGTTCTTCAGGAGTCAAGACGTCCTCAAACGAAATAAACTCGTTCGGACCATTCTTGATTCGGTCCGCCGCGATGCGATCAATCTCAAGCTCGCGCAGATACCGCAACGCACCGCACATTTCCTCATACGCAGCATAGTCGATAATCACGGTATCGATATCGCTATGATCGGCGATAAGCTGCGGCGCCCGTTTAGAGCACTTGCGAATTGTAGAGAGCAATTCGTTTGCCTCGATAGCCGAGAGGGCCTGATCCTTCTTGGAAACCGGTTTTTCCAAAACTAGCGGTGCCATGATTGCCTCCAGTATCGTACGAGCGACATTCCGAATAGCATTTCAAAATACAGTTAACTCAGCAGCCAGGCAATACTTAAACATCTATCAACCTTTCCATGATGGAATGATTAAATCAAAGAGGAAGCAATAAGCTTCACTAACTTGTTTAGTGAAGCTTGACGGTACCGTCAAGCCGCTTGATTTCTTTTAGCGAGGTTACCGATGCCCTTCTGCACTCATTGCGGCAAGCCGCTCCATGGTTCGGAATCATATTGCAGCTATTGCGGGGGCCCTATACCAATCGAGCCAGTCCAACCTAAACAACCGAAATCGCCCAAATCTAGAAAGAATAAGACTAAGGACGACAACAAGCTGTTCATTAAAGGCAATACCGATCTATCTCCTTTTGACGCGTTTAATAAAACTCGCTCTTACAAAGTAATTAATGCAACCAAAGACCTTGTATATCACGTCAAAGGAAGACGAAGCGAAGACAGATCCGTCTACTCGTTTTTAACTGAAGGTGGATATCCCCAAGCATCACTCACGTTTATGCATGAGGCCATAGATGGAGATATGTTTAATCCTGACGACTTGGGCAGCTATGACAGCTCGGTCCAGATGCACATCTCTCATGAGGACGTTCGTGATAGGGAGCGAAAAGAAATGCCTGAGCGCCCCAATTCCCTGCTTGAACGCCTCGTAACGCCCAAGCCAAGGCTCACTCAAGATGAAAGCTATCGATTTGAGGAGAGCTTCAACCCGCTCGGCTTCGTTTCGGGTGAACAGCAACACGTGGCCGGTCCATACATCGCTAAGAGCAGCAAACCTTTCGGGTGCAAAAAACCAACGAAAACCGAGATATACCGGGATGGAAGCCTTGTTGCAGCTGTCAAGCCAAAAGACGACAAAACCATCGTCGTGCTGTTCGACAAGCAGTCCCATCGAGAGATTGCCCTTTTGTTTGCTTTCGCATTATATCTACCCTATTAGAATAAGGCCTAAAAAATGAAGTATTGCTATTACTGCGGAGCCGAAATGCGCGAAGGACTCTCCTTCTGCACAAAATGCGGCAAAGCGGTGCCCTCTCCAGCCCAGCCGAACTCGAATTCCACCAAAGCCCCAGGGGCCGTTAAGACGGAGACCGTGTATCTCGACTCCAATCAGCAGGCGCAAACCAGCAAAGACGCAGACGATAAATTACGGACAGATGAATCAAATAAGGACCACAATGTCGAGATAAACCAGTCTCCCGATTCCAGCGAATTGTCCACAGCGGTGAATTCGACCTTTCGCGAACTCGCAAACCTGGCCACATTGGGATTCAAAAAATGGAAAACCCTTAACACCAAGGGAAAAATCGCAGCCGCTATCGCCGCCTTGTTCATCTGGTCCATGCTTCGCAGACTGTTCTTTCTGTTTTAAATCAATCCCCTACTGATACGGAATCTGACAATGCGTTATTGCATAACCTGCGGAAATATACTGCTCGATGGCGATATCTACTGCGGTCACTGCGGTGCGGCAGTACCGGAATGGATGCGCAAAATCCCAGGCGAGGAAGAGAGCCTACCCAATGAGGCCCAAAAATCCGTTCCGCACAGTGCCAAACAATCCTCTGAGCCAAATCAGCCGCAGCACAAGTCTGGCAATAATAAGCAGGAGGCAGAGGAGAAACATAAAGGGCCCCTCAAATGCCCGGCATGCGGCGAGCTCCTCTCGCCCCATGAGAACACGTGCCCGTCATGCGGCTACAAACTCAAAGAAGCTTCCGAAGGAGCCATCGGACGGCTCTATCAAACCATCAACTCGATTGAAGAGAAGCGTCCAAAGAAGGAAAAAGCCACATCGACAGACATTAGTCCCACCGACAAGAAAATTGCAAGTGCAATCAAATCGTTTCCCATCCCCTCTGAAAAAGAGGATCTTATTGAATTCCTTTCTGTTGCCAATTCGAACATCGACCCCTACACAGATGTTCACGACGCCTCGAAAATCAGCGAATCAGAGCGGCTTATTTCCAAAGCGTGGAAGTCGCAGTTTGACCAAGCATATGCGAAAGCCGAACGACTATTCGGAAATACCAGGGACTTTGAGCAGTTCAAACTGATGCGGGACAGCAAAGAAAAGGAACTTCAAGATCGCGAAAAAACCGATGCAATCTCAACGGCGATTCCCTTCATTATCTTAATTGCACTTTTCCTAGGCTTATTGGGCGTCCTATTTGCCCTACGTGCCTGTGGAGCAAACTAATTCACCAACGAATCCGTTGGATTAGTATCGGCTAGCATCTAACCCGGAGGTCAACATGTCGTCAAAACCAATAGGCGCAGGAATGATGGACCAAATCAGATGTGATCAAAAGGATTATCTGATTTGGAAATGGCGGCCTGACAACAACGCTCATCGCGAGAATGCGATTCGATGGGGATCGTCGCTCCGCGTAAGAGAGGGATCCGTTGCCGTTTTCGTCTATCGACAAAGGGGTGGCGAACTCATTCAGGAATATATCGAAGGCCCATTTGACAAGACCCTTGAAACATCGAACCTGCCGATAATCGCCAACCTTGTCGCGCTAGCATACGGCGGTGGGACACCTTTCCAAGCTGAAGTCTATTTCATCAACCTTGCAAAAGTGCTGCAATCTAAATTTGCAGTCAGGTACTTCGACGTCTTCGATTCTCAATACCCAGAGTTCGGGATTCCGGTCGCCGTAAGAGGAACCATCACGTATTGCATAGCCGATTACCGACGTTTCATCAAATTGCATCGTCTCGATGAATTCGATGCCGCAGACCTCCAGAATCAGAACCACCCTTAAAAAGGGTGGTTTGCTCTTAGGGTATAACCCACGGGCCCCGGGCTCGCGTCTAAAGGCGCGGGCCCGGACTTCGTCCAGGCC
>JAGZUC010000018.1 GCA_018380195.1 Collinsella sp.
GCCCGAACCCCGTGAGGGCCGGCGCCTTTAGACGCGTGCCGGAAATCCAAGGGTTATACCCTAAGAGCAAACCACCCCTTTTAGGGGTGGTTTTGATTGCACGGTACGGATGCGTTTTATTGCACGCTGAGCGGACTCGCAGACCGTTCGGACGTTAAAACGAACCGACCGCGCCTTCGTGCTGCCGAGGGTGTTCATAAGTGGATAGTATGTGCTTACTATCACAACGTGCGCCGTGTCTGGGAAGCGCGGTGCCGCTCATTGGGAGGAACATCATGAAAAAGAAGCTGCTGCTTGCGCCCCTCATGGCCGTTTTGGTTGCATGTGTGGTCGTGCTTTCCGGCTGCGGAGGCCCCTCGATCGAAGAGCTCATCACCGAGGACCTTACGACTCAGTTCGATGAGGTCAAAAACGGTGGCGACGATTTCCTCTCTGGTCTGGAAGAGGCTTCGGGCGACGAGTTCGAGCAGCTGGGCATCGATCCCAAGGAGTATGCCAAGACCTATCTCGAGGGCTTTGATTACGAGATCGGCGACGTGACGGTCGACGAGGACAAGGGCGTTGCAACCGCCGAGGTCTCCATCACCTGCAAGTCTATGAACAAGATCGTCGAGGACTTCTCCACCCAGTATCAGGAGAAGGTCGCTGCACTTGACACGGTTCCTTCCGATGACGAGCTGTACAAGATGGCCGGCCAGGTGATGGTCGATGTGACCAAGGCCACCGAGCCCAGGAAGACCACGGTTATCTTCAAGTACACCTGCAACGATGACGGCGAGTGGTCTGCCGACGACTCCGTCAACTCCGAGATGATGGATGCAATGCTGAGCTAGTTCGTTACGGCGTTTTACCAAACGCCGTAACTGCTCGACGCTGCGCGGGCACCAGAGCGACAACTTGGCATTCAAAGAGGACGGCATGACCAGAAGGTCTATGCCGTCCTCTTTTCATGCCAACTTGTTCGGCTTGGGCGGCGCTCGCTGTCCGTCCTCTACCTGCGGTGTTGCCATTGTTGAGGGGCAGCTAATTTGGGACGGGGCTCTTTTAGCTACCCCGTGCCCATCTAAGTTGCGGTGAAATAGGGACTGTTTGGGGGCAGTAGGCCGGTAATCAGTCCCTATTTCACCGCAACTTATTGGTGGGCGGCTCGCTACTCGCCCAGAATCAGCGCCGCGAGCTCATCCTGGGTGTCCACCACGTAGTCGGCGCCGGCGGCTTCTAGCTCTGCGCGGCCACGGAAGCCCCAGGCGACGCCGGCGCTCTTGAGGCCGGCGTTGTGACCGGTCAGGATATCGACATTGGAATCGCCCACATAGAGTGTGGTTGCCGGGTCGGCGCCTAGCTCTTTCATCACATGCAGCGTAACAGGCGCCTCGGGCTTGGGAGGAAACGCGTCGACGCGGCCCTGCACCAGCGCAAAGCGCTCGGAACCAAAATACTTCTCGATAAGCGGAGCGGCCGAGACATGGTCCTTGTTGGTGAGCACGGCAAGCTCAACGCCCGCGGCGCGCAGACGGTCGAGCATCTCGACCGTGCCGGCATAGGGGGCGGTGTGGTCCTCCTTGTGCTCGCCGTAATAAGCCCTAAACTCGGCGAGCGTCTGCTCAAACATGCGGCCGTCGCCCGCGTACTCGGCGGGCATAAAGCGCTCGACCAGCTTGAGCATGCCGTTTCCCACCTTGTAGCGGTACTCGTCCACGGCAAACGTGGGCCAGCCGTGCATCTCGCAGGTATGGTTGCCGGCTGCCGCCAGGTCCTCGAGCGTATTGAGGATGGTGCCGTCCAGATCAAAAATCACATGGGAATAGGCTGCTGCCATGGGTGCTCCTGCCGTTTGAGTTGTAAAGCGCACCCCATGATACTGGGCTTGCGTGTCGGGCGCGTTTGGAATCTGAACATCTTTAACGGCATCGGGGCGCATCGCGCCAGCGCAAGCCTTTGCCGCTAGCAGATCCTGGGCAGTTGCTCTCCCACGAGCATGTCGAGGATGCGGGTCGATCCCCAACCGGTGCGCACGCGAACGGCGGGTCGAGCGCCTTCGGCAAGCGGCAGCACGCGACCGATGATGGCGGCATTCTCGCCGTAGCGGGCGGCGCGCATGGCGGCCAGTGCCGCATCTGCCTGTTCGGCCGGCACCACGGCGACCATCTTGCCCTCGTTTGCCACCTGCAACACATCATAGCCGAGCATCTCGCAGGCTGCCTGCACGTCGGGGCGTACGGGCACGGCATCCTCGTCGACCTCCATGGCAACGCCGCTGGCCTGGGCAAACTCGTTGAGCGTGGACGCCAGGCCACCGCGAGTGGGGTCGCGGAAGCAGCGTGTGTCGGGTGCTGCGGCAAGCACATCGGCAATCAGGTGGTTGAGCGGCGCGGCGTCGCTCTCGATGCTGCTCGAGAACGCCAGGCCCTCGCGCTGGCTCATGATGGCGATACCGTGGTCGCCTAGCGTGCCCGAGACCAGGATGACGTCGCCGGGCTGGCAGTTGGCGCCGCTGAGCGTCACGCCCGTAGGAACCTCGCCCACGCCGGCGGTGTTGATGTAGACGCCGTCGGCCCCGCCGCGCTCGACCACCTTGGTGTCGCCGGTGATGATTTTGACGCCTGCCTCGCGCGCCGTCTCGGCCATGGTCTGCACAATCTGACGCAGTTTATCCATGGGATAGCCCTCTTCGAGGATAAAGCCGCACGAAAGGAAGCGCACGTTGGCACCCGAGGTCGCAACATCGTTGACGGTTCCGCACACGGCGAGCCTGCCGATATTGCCGCCGGGAAAGAACTGCGGCGTCACCACAAAGCTGTCGGTCGACATGGCGATGTGCCCGCTCGCGGGCAGGGCGGCGACACCGGCATCGTTGCCTTCGAGCAGCTCGGGCGACCCAAAGGCATCCAGAAAGACCTCGTCGATAATGCGCTTCATCATCTGCCCGCCGGAGCCGTGGCCCAGCAGGACAGTGCTATCGGTGACGCTATGGGACATATCGAAAACTCCAATCGAGGGTGTTTGGGCTAGTCATGATAACGATAATGTGCCGCGCAGCTGCCTTCCGAGCTCACCATGCACGGGCCAACAGGATGCTCGGGCGTGCAGACGTGGCCGAACAGCGGACAGTCGCTCGGCGCTATGGCCCCGCGCAGTACGTCGCCGCAACGGCATCCGCGCGGCTCGACCGTCGGTTCAACGGGCACGTCATAGCGGGTGCCGGCGTCAAAACGCGAGAACTCGGGACGGATGGAAAGGCCCGAGGCGGCAATCGGTCCCAGCCCGCGCCATGTGGTATCGCACGGCTCAAACACCTGCTCGACCAGTTGGCGCGCCACGGGGTTGCCGTCCACGTTGACGCCGCGACGGTACGCGTTGTCGATCGCGGGCCGCCCCTCAACGACCATCTGCACCAGCATGCAGATACCCTGCAGAATATCGACCGGCTCAAATCCCGTGACCACGCCTGGGGTCCTAAACTCATCGACCAAAAAGCCAAAGGGTACCAGGCCTGTGATGGTGGCGACGTGGCCCGGCAGGATAAAGCCGTCGATAGTGGTCTCGGGGTCGTTGGCAATCGCGCGCAGCGCCGGTGGCGTGGTCTTGTGGGCGCAATAGACCGAGAAGTTCTGGAGTCCGCGTGCATCGGCCTCCAGGATGGCGGCGGCGATGGTGGGCGTCGTAGTCTCAAAGCCCACGCCCATAAAGATGACCGGGCGGTCGGGGCTGTGTTTGGCGATATCGAGCGCGTCGAGCGGCGAGTAGACGATACGGATGTCGCGTCCGGCTGCCTTTTGCGCGGCAAGCGAGGTGGACGATCCGGGCACGCGCATCATGTCACCAAAGGTAGTGATGATGGCGCCGTCCATCTTGGCGAGTGCGATTGCGTGGTCGATGTCGCGGTTTGCGGTAACGCAGACGGGGCAGCCCGGGCCGCTCAACAGCTTGAGCCCCGCCGGCATAATGGAGCGAAAACCATAGCGGCCAATGCTCACGGTATGCGTACCGCAGACCTCCATCAGGTTGATGGTGCGGTCGCCGACAAGCTCATGAATGCGGTCGATGAGCTCGCGAGCGAGCCGTGGGTCGCGAAATGCCGAAAAGTCGATACCGGAGTGAACCGGTTGCGCCGCCGCCACTAGTATGCCTCGGCCGGGTTGGTGGCGAGCTGGTCTTCTTCGACCAGTTCGGTCATGGTGTTGACCAGGTCGAGCGTCTCCTGCGCCTCCTGCTCGTCGACAATCTGAATGCCAAAGCCGGCGTGCACGAGAATATAGTCGCCTACCTGTGCCGTCGGCACGAGGCGCAGCGAAACGGGGCGCTCGATGCCCATCATGTCGACGGTCGCCTTAAGGTCGTCGTCGCGTTTGACCACTTTACCGGGAACGGCAAGGCACATAATGTTCCCCTTTTATACGTTTTGCGCTGGATAGGCGCCTAATTACCCATCAGTTGATGGTAGCGCTCGCGGGAGTCACGAGCAAACGCGTTACACCTGTGAGACGGCGGCGCGCAGACTGGCAAAACAGCCTATCGCGATGTTGTCTGCGCAAGACGAGCGCTTGCGACCGCCGCCTGGCCGTAGGCGATGCAGCCGTCATTGACGGGTGCGGTGTGGGGGACAAGGACAGTAAGGCCTGCGCTTTTGAGCTCGCGGGTGAGGAACTGAAGCAGGAGTCGGTTCATGAACACGCCGCCCGAGAGCACGACGGTGTCGATGCCTTCACGGACGCAGATCTCGCTTGCGATGCGGGCCGACGCGCGTGCGATGGTGACATGGAAGTCGAGCGCGAGCTTGCCGGCGGGCACGCCGGTCCTGATTCCCTCCAAAAGCGCCTCAAAAAGCGGTCTGGAGTTCAGAACATGGCAGTCGTCCGGACGGGATGATTCGGTTACGGAAAAGCTGGCCATATTGCCGGTGGGGCAGGCACTTTCACTGCTGAGCGCGCGCCAGGCGGCGGCTTCGAATTCTATGGCGGGTTCGCCCTCGTAGGTTGCCTTGTCGCAGATGCCCAGAATTGCTGCCGCGGCATCAAAGAGACGCCCCATGCTGCTGGTACGCGGGCTGTTGATGCCGCGCTCGATCATGGTGGCTGTCACGCTGCGCGTTTGCTCGTCGAGGCTGTCCAAAAGCCGAGCGGCGCCTGGGTGCTCGAGCAGGCCGAGCTCACTGAGCAGGGCAAAGGCGTTGCGGCGGGCGTCGCGCACGGAGGCCGCCCCGCCGGGGAGCGCCCAGGTGCGCAAATGCGCGGCGCGCTCAAAGCCGCCAAGGCTGGCAACAAGAAACTCGCCGCCCCAAATGGTTCCGTCGGTGCCAGCGCCCGTTCCATCGAAGGCGATGCCAAGTACGCGCGCATTGGGTGCAAGCTGTCCTGTGGCGATAGCCTCAGCCATCACGCTCGCGATGTGCGCATGATGGTGCTGGACTTTGATAAGCGGCAGATTGCGCTCGCGCGCCTGTTCGCGTGCCCACTGACTCGATAGGTAGCTGGGGTGCAAGTCGCAGGCCAGCGCGGCGGGCGCTAGGTCAAAAAGGTCTTCCAGTCGCGTGCGTGCCGCATTCCACGCATCGAAAGTCGCACCGTTTTCGACATCGCCGATATGCTGCGACACAAAACAGGCCGACGTTCCATTCGCGTCTTCGCGCGTGAGTGCGATCGTGGCCTTTTGCTGCGGGCCACAGGCGAGCACGCAGGGCGCGGCGCTGGCGAGTGCCGGCAGCGGCAACGGCTGCGGGGCGTACCCGCGAGCGCGGCGCACGGGCATAACGACCCCGTCGACCACACGTACCACGGAGTCGTCGTAGCGCGAGAGGATCGCGCGGTCATTGCCGAGCAGCGCGTCGGCGATGCCGGCGGCAACGAGATGCTCCCAGGCAAGATCGTCATCGGTCTCGATGGGCTCTTCGCTCAAGTTTCCGCTGGTCATAACCAGCGCGTGCATGCCATGCGTTTCTGCCGCGGCAAGCAGCAGATGCTGAAGCGGGGTGTAGGGGAGCATAACGCCGAGCTCGGGCAGGTCGCGCGCGACGGACGGTGCGAGCGCGAGGGCGTCGGGAGAATCACCGCTCTCGCAAACAGCACGTCGGCGCAGCAGCACAATGGGGCGAATGCTGCCGGCCAGCAAGCCGCGCTCAACGTCGCTGATATGGCACAGGCGTTCAGCGTCGGCAAGGCTGCGCACCATAACGGCAAGTGGCTTGTTGCTGCGGCGTTTACGGCGGCGAAGCTCGGCTACCGCCTGCTCGTTGGAGGCGTCACAGGATAGATGGAATCCGCCCAGGCCCTTGATGGCGACGATGCCACCAAGGGCCAGCAGCTCAACGCAGCGGTCGATAATGGCGTCGCTGGTCTCGCGCGTGGTGCCGACGGCCAGCGGCGCGGCGGCTTCGCCCGGCTCATCGCCCACGCTCGCTTCGCGCCACATGATATGCGGCCCGCAATTAAAGCAGGCATCGGGCTGCGCGTGAAAGCGACGGTCGAGCGGATTGGCATACTCCGCGGCACACTCAGGGCACATGGGAAAACGGTCCATCGAGGTAGCCGCTCGGTCATAAGGCAGCGATCGGATGATGGTAAAGCGTGGGCCGCAGTTAGTGCAGTTGATAAAGGGGTAGTGATAGCGTCGGTCGGCGGGATCGAACAGCTCGCGCAGGCAATCGTCGCAGGTGGCGATATCGGGCGAGACGAGCGTCGTGTGCATGGTCTGATCCCGCGACGCTACGATACGAAAGACCTGCTCATCGTCGGCATCCCAAGCGTCGGGCTCCAGGTCTGCGACAGCGACATGCTCAACACGGGCCGCGGCAGGTGCGTGCTCCGACAGCGTGGCGACAAAGCCGTCGAGTGCCTCGACCGAAGCATGCGCTTCGATATGCACGCCGTCGCCCGCGTTGAGCACCCATCCGCAAATGCCATGCGCCATGGCCTCGCGATACACAAACGGCCGCATGCCAACGCCCTGCACAATGCCCGTTACATGAATATGCACATGCCGCATGCGACACCCCTCATCAAAACCGACCAAATAGGGACAGGTGCGCTACAGCCCCAGGCTCTGCTTGGTGGCGGCGCACGTGAGCTCGCCGTGCTTAACGCCGCGCAGGCCCAGCAGACGGTCGGCTAGTTCGTAGACGCGCTCGCCGCGACCCTTGAGCGCCAGAATCTCCAAGCAGTTGTGGTGATCCAGATGCACGTGCATGGTCGATACGATCTCGTCGGTGTAGTCGTGCTGCACTTCGTCCAGACGGCGCGTCAGGTCGCCGGTATGGTGGTCGTAGATCATGGTGAGCGACCCGATAACATGCTCATCGGGCGTGCGCATCTGCTCCTTGGCGATCGAGGCGCGAATCAGGTCGCGTACGGCCTCGGAGCGGTTGGCCACGTCACCGCGGCGCGCGATCTGTTCGTCAAAACGGCGCAGCAGGTCGTCCGGTGCGGTAACCGAAAAACGGACCAGCTCGGAGCCGGAACCACTACAGTGGCAGCCCGCGTCACCGTCCGCCCCGTGCGGATGCTCGTGCTCGTACCCGCAGTCGTGCTCGTGTTCGGCCACGTTACACCAGCTTCACGGAGCCGACGGAGTTGTGGTCGGCCTCGATGGCCTCTTCGTAGCCCTCGAGTGCGTCGTGGGCCTCGTGCAGCGCGGCCATGGCTGCCTCGAGCTTGGCGCCGATGCGCTCCATGTCAAAATTCTCGGTCGCATGCAGCAGCTGATGGCTCCACTCGTGAGCGAGCTCGATGGTGTCGTCGACCTGCTTGACGCTCATGGCAAGCTGGCTCATGTTCATTCCAACATCATGCATGGGAAATCTCCTTTTGTATGGGGCAGTTCAGTGGTTCAGATTTTACTACGCCCACTCTGTGCGCAGCTGCATAAGAAAACGGGTGCGAGTCTGTGCGACTCGCACCCGTTCACTGGGGGCTGTTTGTAACTACCATACTATCCGTGGTCGCACGCGCCGCACCCGGCAGTCCGGCGAGCGGTGCAAAACCGCTCATGGACGGCGGGTAAGTAACAAGCGTATTACAGGTGCTTCTCCAGCAGCGCCTGCAGCCTCGCCTTGGGCAGAGCGCCAACCGAGCGGTCAATCTCCTCGCCGTTCTTAAACACAATCAGCGTGGGGATGCTCATGACGCCATACTTCATGGCCAGGTCCTGGTTATCATCGACGTTGCATTTGGCAACGGCAAGCTTGCCCGCCAGCTCATCGGCAACCTCGTCAACGATGGGCGAGAGCGATCGGCAGGGCCCGCACCACGGTGCCCAAAAATCGACCAGCACGGGCAGGCTGCCGTTAACGATGGAATCGAAGTTCTCGGGGGTAATCTGCTTAATGTCAGCCATGGTGACCTCCATAATGTGACGCGGCTCAGCCGCGTAAAACTCAGTACGACCGTGCTTATACCCAGCGGCCCGCAAAGCAACCACTCGCGGGCGGCTCTTTTATCAAAAGCGCCGCAAAACCCCTTTCTTCAGATATGGGGATATAAGGCGCATCGGCGTCAGCCGATATACATATACGGCTGCAAGTGGTATACTGTTTTCATGGATAGATACAGGAGCAACGACAACATAGTCTGGGACTGCGACTACCATGTGGTCTTCTGCCCGAAATACCGCAGGAAGGTGCTCGTGGACGGCATCGGCTCCCGCTTCGAGGAGATCGCGCACGAGGTCGCGGAGGAACTCGATTTCGAGATAAGGGAAATCAAGGTCATGCCCGACCGCGTGCACATGCTCGTCTCAGTCGACCCCCAGTTCGGCATCCACCGGGCCGTGAAGCGCATCAAGGGCAGGACCAGCCACGACCTGCGCGCCGAGTTCCCGCAGCTGAAGCGCAAGCTGCCGACGCTCTGGACGAACAGCTACTTCGTCTCGACCGTCGGCGGGGCGACGCCCGAGGCCGTCAGGCAGTATATCGAGGACCAGAGGAACGCGTGAGGGCCATGGACAAGACCTTCGAGTACCGCATATACCCGAGCGCCGAGCAGGAGGCCCTCCTGCAGAAGACCTTCGGCTGCTGCCGCTGGGTCTACAACAGGGTGCTGGCGATGAGGCGGGACGAGTACGCGTGGACGGGCAAATCGAGGCACATCAACTCCTACATCACCCAGATCCCCGCCTGGAAGAGGGCGGACGCGCCGTGGCTCTCCGAGGTGGACTCCATGGCACTGCAGCAGTCCCTGCGCGACCTGGACAAGGCATTTAAGAACTTCTTCCGCGCACCAGGCAAGGTGGGCTTTCCGAAGTTCAAGTCCAAACGCGCGGGGAGGAAGAGCTACCGCACGAACGGCGTCGGGATAATCGACGCCAGGCACGTGAGGCTGCCAAAGCTGGGGACCGTCAGGGCGCGGGTGAGCCGTCCCGTGGAGGGGCGCGTCCTGTCCGCGACGGTCAAGCAGGTGCCGAGCGGCAAGTACTACGTGGCGATATGCTGCGCGGACGTCCCCGCCACGGACGCGCCGGCCCCGACCGTCGGGTTCCTGGGAGTCGATGCGGGAATACACGACATAGCCACCTGCTCCACGGGGGAGCGCCTGCCCAACCCCAAAAACCTGCAAAGGAGCGAGAGGAGGCTGGCGCGGGAGCAGCGGCGGCTCTCGCGCAAGCGGAAGGGCTCCGCAAATCGCGCCAGGCAGCGTGTCAGGGTCGCGCGGGCGCACGAGAAGGTTGCCAACCGGCGGAAGGACGCCCTGCACAAGTTCACGACGCATGCGGTGGGAGAAAGCCAAAACATCGCGGTCGAGGACCTGAACGTCAGGGGCATGCAGAGGAACCGCCGCCTCGCCAAGGCCGTGGGCGATGCCGCCATGTCGGAGCTGGCGCGCCAGCTCGAGTACAAATGCGCATGGTCGGGGCGCGGCTTCGTAAGGGTGGGCAGGTTCTATCCGTCCAGCAAGACGTGTTCCGCATGCGGTTACGTCTACAGGGGACTGACGCTGGCCGAACGGGTATGGGACTGCCCCGCGTGCGGCATGCGTCACGACCGCGACCTGAACGCCGCCGTCAACATCGCCCGCGAGGGAAGGAGAATCCTGGAAGGTACCGCAGGGCATGCGGGAACCGCGGCAGACGCCGCAAACGCTTGTGGAGAGGGCGTAAGACCTACGGCTGCATGCGCAGTCTAGGCAATTCTCGGTGAAGCAAGAATCCCCTGGCTTTAGCCATGGGGAGTGTCAAATAATGGTGGGCACGCAAACGATTGGAGAGCGCATACCTATGTCACAAAGCCAGAAAAAAGAAGCCATCGCCCAGGCGGCCGAGCAGGAGCTCGCATCGCTTGCGGGTCGTGGCGTGCGCATCGTGGGCAACGCGTGCTCGCCGATCGTGCTGGTCAAAGGCGATTTGGACGAAGCCGAGCGTTCGGGTGGCGAGCTTGCCGCCGGCCCGGATGGCGCGGCGTTGCGCAAGGCGCTTGGGGCCATCGGCTACGCGCCCGAGGATTTTTGCGTGCTGGCAAGCGTCGCCGGCGCAGGCGACGGAGCGGTCGCGGCGGGCGAGACTTTGCCGTGCGAGCTGTTCCGCGAGGCACTTGAGGCCTTGGACCCCGAGGCGGTGCTACTGCTCGACAACAACGCGGCTGACGCCATGCGCGAGACCTACGCCGATATGCTCGTGGCGATCGATGACTTCGACACCGCCATGCTCAAGCCCGGCCTGGTCGCCCATGTGCAGGGCCGCCGCGTGCTCGCGCTCGACGGCTTTGAGGCGGCACTCACCGACAAGGCCGCTAAGCAGCGCATGTGGGCCTACATCAAGCAGCTGACCCCGGCGGCCGCGCCGCTGTAGCGAGCCCGCGTCGACAAACGACCCCGAGCGGGCGAGCCGTACCCGCGGAACGCAAATCCGTCGCGCCCGCGCCCTTACATCACAGCGCGCAGCTCAAACCGATCGCCGTTAATGCGGAACTGGCAGTTGCCGTTCATACGCTCCACGGCAAGTTTGATGCTCTTGGTGCCAAAGCCGTGGCCCGCATGCCGGGTCACGGGCATGCCGTCGACCATGCGCGGTGCGCGGTCAAACGTGTTGGAAACTAACAGCAGCAGCTGGCCGTCCTCCAATCGTAGGTCAAAGTCGACGAATCGCTTTCCTTGGGGTGCAGCGCTTGCGGCGGTGATAGCGTTTTCCAAGGCATTTGAGAGCACGCTAAACAGGTCGGCGTCACCTACGTGGATGGTTTCGGGTACGGAGGCGCGCAGGTTGGCGGTAATGCCGTTTCTATTGATATCCGAGTTAAATGACGAAAGCGCAATGTTTACGGTCTCGTTGGCACAGAAGCGGCGTACGGCGGTTCGGTCGCCGGCTTCGCAGAGTTCGTCGATGCGTTTGAGCGCCTCGTCGGTGTGGCCCTCCTCAATTAAAGCGGCCAGGCCGCGTAGGAAGTGGCGCATATCGTGGCGAAGAATCGACAGCTCGCGCCCAGATTGACGCCAAGCCTCGAGCTCTTTGATGGCGGCGCTGTCGCGGGTTTCGAGCATCCAACGCTCTCGCTCGGCGGTTTCCTTTTCTTCGTATTCGCGCAGGTAAACGGCAAGAAACATAAGATAGAAGGCACAGAGCGCAAATGCCAAAAACTCAACCGTCACCACCGAGCCCGAGTGGAACAGCGTGGTGTAGACGTTGGTGGCGTAGTCAAAGATGTAATAGACGAGCGGCAGGATTAAAAGGATGCCCAGCTCGGTGGTGCTTTTAATCGCTAAGCGCGGACCGATGTCGCCGGCCCAATGCAACAGGACGGCAAAGACGGCGAGCGTGGTAGCGATGCGTGCCAGATAGTACGCGATCTGAGAATCGGTTGCGGCAAATGCGGCGATACCCATCCAATTGCTGAACTGGCAGCTCAGATAGGCGCTGGTGACGCCCAACGCCGCGAGCAGCGGACTCAAGTGGTAGCGCGCGCATAGGTAGACGGTAAGCGGCAGGTGCACGACGAGCGGATAGACCTGACGGGCAAAAAGCTCTCCGCCAACGACATTGGCGATCGAAAAGGCAGCGCCGGTTGCGGCTCCGACCCCCACCAACTCGAGTGCATGGCGTCGATTGATTTCGATACCGCACAGCGCCGCCGAAGCAAAGACGCCAAAGAGTAGCGTTGTGGCGTGGTGGATTGCCCAAAGGACCATTTCGACCGAGGAGATCATCAGCGCCTCCCGCCCTCAAAGCGCATCGCAAAGTAGGCGTCTTGGAACCCCTGCTTGCTGCTACGCGACAGCGGAATGCACACGCCGGAGCGCATGACGATGTCCGTGCGATCGAAGTGGTCGATGTTGCGCAAGTTGACCTGGTAGCTACGGTGGCATTTAAAGAAGGTGGCATTTTGCGCCAAGCGGTCCTCGACGCTGCGGAACGACTCGAGTGCCTCGATATCGCGTCCGTCGCGCAGGTGGAAGACCACGTGCTTGTTGCGCGCCTCGGCATATTCGATGTCGGACAGGCGCAGGGCGTGGTAGCCAAAGGACGTTTTGATCACGAGCTCGTCGGTTACCGCCGGGCGCATGCTCGAAAGCTCGTCGAGTAGCTGCGCCAGGCGTCCGTAAGTCACGGGCTTGAGCAGATAGTCGAAGGCTCGGACCTCGTAGGACTCCAGTGCAAACTCGGGCGATGAGGTGAGAAACACCAGACGCACAGCGGTATCGGCCCGGCGCAATTCGCGCGCGGTGTCCATGCCGTTGACGAGCGGCATGATCATGTCGAGCAGAATGATGTCGGCGCGCGACGCGGCATGGCGCGCCAGCAGGTCCTCGCCGCGCGTAACGAGCGCAACATCGACCGCCGTGCCCGTCTCGGTCGACCAACGGTCGATCATCCGGTGCAGTCTATCTAGAAAAGCGACGTCATCGTCGCAGGCAATAATCTTGAGCATTCTGAGCCCCCTTAGTAGTTCGATTTTGCCACATTGGGCGCGGACCACTCGCGGGGGAGCGCCCGTTCGTGCCTCATGGTGCGCAACTCGCGCCGAGCGGTATTGCGGTGGCGAAAGATGCCTCCTGCGCTATCGAGAGCTCGGCTATCCTCAGCTTGCCAGTTCGAAAATGGACCTGCCGCATGATTGAATCTTTATTTCAACTTTACACCTAGGTTTACAGCTGTCTTGTCAGCTGTAAACCTAGGTGTCATACTAAAGCCCCAAGATTCGCCAAAAGAGAGGGGCCTTGATGGCACAGAGCGCGAACATGGATGCGTCGGAGCTTGCACGCGATATCGCGGCCGGCCTGGCATCGGCAGCGACGGCAACGGAGCGCGCGGCACTGGTGCCCGCAGAGCTCGTCGAGGCCATTCAGCAACTAAAAACCCAACGTGACGCGGTGATTCTGGCTCACTATTACGTGGCGCCCGAGGTCCAGGCCGTTGCCGATTACGTCGGCGACAGCTTCTACCTGGCAAAGCTCGCCAAGAGCCTGCCGCAGCAGACCATCGTGCTGTGCGGCGTGGAGTTTATGGGCGAGAGCGCCAAGCTACTCAATCCCACCAAGACCGTGCTGCTGCCCGAGCCGGGTGCGGACTGCCCCATGGCGCACATGGTCAAACGCGAGACAGTCGACGCGGCCCGCGCCGAGTACGGCGACGACCTGGCCGTGGTCTGCTACGTCAACTCGACGGTCGAGATTAAGAGCTGGAGTGACGTGTGCGTCACCAGCTCCAACGCCGTCAAGATCGTGTCCGAGCTGCCGCAGCAGCACGTCCTGTTCATTCCCGACCAAAACCTCGGTCGCTTCGTAGCCGAGCAGGTGCCGCAAAAGCACGTCCTACTTAACAAGGGCTACTGCCCGCGCCACCACATCATCACCGTCGAGCAGATCGTCGACGCGACGGAGGCCCACCCCGACGCGCTCGTGCTGGCGCATCCTGAGTGTAAGGCCGACGTCTTGGCCGAGGCCGACTACATCGGCTCCACCGCCGGCATTATCAAGTACGCCGAGGAGTCCGACGCGAGCGAGTTCATTATTGTGACGGTCCGTGGCGTGCTCTACGAGCTCGAGCGCCGCTGCCAGGGCACCGGCAAGAAGTTCTACTTCCCCGCGGTGCAGCCCACCTGCGTCAACATGGATCTCATCACGCTCGAAAAGCTCGTGCGCTGCCTGGAGACGGGCGAGGGCGAGGTGCAGATTGGCGTGTCGGACGAGGCCGCCGATCAGGCCAAGCTCACGCTCGACCGCATGCTCGAGTACGCAGCGCGCTAGAACAATGCGGCATGAGGGACGGTCCCTTATGCCACATTCAAGGGAGAGGATTCCTGTGGAAACCAAGCAATACCCCGATATGGAGTGCGACGTCGTTATTGCCGGCTGCGGCGTAGCGGGCCTGTATGCGGCTCTCAACCTGCCGACGAGCATGCGCGTGATCATGCTCTCCAAGGGCGCTGTCGATGAGTGCGATTCGATGCTCGCGCAGGGCGGCATTTGCGTGCTGCCCGAGGGCTCGGACTACGATGCCTTCTTTGAGGACACCATGCACGCCGGCCACTACGAGAACCGCCGCGAGAGCGTCGACATCATGATCCGCTCGAGCCGCTCGGTCATCAACGACCTGCTGGCGATGGGCGTGGACTTTGAGCGCAAGGCCGACGGCAGCCTCGACTTTACCCGCGAGGGTGCGCACAGCCGCCCCCGCATTGCCTTCCATGCCGACATTACGGGCAAGGAGATCACGACCAAGCTGCTCCAGGCCGTTCGCAAGCTTGATAACGTGCAGATTTTGGAGCACGTGGCCATGACCGACATCCTGACGGGCGAGCGTGACGGCGCCACAGTGTGCACCGGCGTCGTCGCCGTTCCCGTGGACGAGGACAACTCGGTTCGTCCCGCCGACGAGCTGGCAAATACCGCCGAGGGCGTGCATGCCGGCGAGCCGTTTAAGATCCATGCCCGCCACACGCTGTGGGCGACGGGCGGTATCGGCGGCGTATACGACCATTCGACCAACTACCCGCAGCTCACGGGCGATGCCTGCTACATTGCTCAGGAGCATGGCATTAAGATGGAGCACCTGGACTACGTGCAGATTCACCCCACGGGTCTGTTCTCGCCGCAGCCGGGCCGCACCTTCCTGATCAGCGAGAGCTGCCGCGGCGAGGGCGCGATTTTGCTCAACGCCGCCGGCGAGCGCTTTACCGACGAGCTTCAGCCGCGCGATGTGGTCGCCGCCGCCATTCGCGAGCAGATGAAGCAGGACGGCACCGAGCACGAGTGGCTGAGCTTTGCCCCCGTCGAGCGCGACGTGGTGACCGGACACTTTGCCAACATTCGCGCACGCTGCCTGGAGGACGGCCGCGACATCTTGGACGAGCCCATCCCCGTCACGCCCACGCAGCACTACTTTATGGGCGGCGTGTGGGTTGACAAGGACGGCCGCACCTCGATGCCCGAGCTCTACGCCGCCGGCGAGACGGCTTGCAACGGCGTGCACGGCAAGAACCGTCTGGCCTCCAACAGCCTGCTCGAGTCCCTCGTCTGGGGTCGTCGCGCCGCTTGGCGTATGCGCACCGGCGAGTCGCTTGCCGTGGAGCAGGCGGGCGATCCCGCGCTCGATGGCCGTCATCGCGCCCTGAGCGCCGATGCCCTGGCAATCGATGATTTGGCCCGTGCCGCCGGCACGCAGGCCGTGGAGGAGTAGACCATGAATCCCATTACCATGAAGCTCGTCGTCGATGATCTGATTCTGCAGGCTCTGCGCGAGGACATTACGTTTGAGGACGTGAGCACGGCGAGCGTTTGCCCCACGGCACGTCCCGCCACGGTGGAGCTCATCGCCAAAGCCGATGGCATCATCGCAGGCTTGGATGTGTTCGCTCGCACCTTTGAGCTGCTGGATTCGCAGAGCTCGGTGCTGTTTGATGTTGCCGATGGTGACGAGGTGCACGCTGGCGACCATGTGGGCCAGGTGCGCGGCGATGCACGCGTGTTGCTTTCGGGCGAGCGTGTGGCGCTCAACTACCTGCAGCGCATGAGCGGCATCGCCACCTACACACACAACATGGCAGCGGCGCTCGAGGGTACCAAGACCGTGCTTGTCGACACGCGCAAGACTACGCCGGGCATGCGTGTCTTCGAGAAGGCCGCGGTCGAGATCGGCGGCGGCAGCAACCACCGTTACAACCTGTCGACGGCCGTCATGCTCAAGGACAACCACATCGACGCCGCCGGTGGCGTGACGCGTGCGATCGAGATGGCGCGCGCCCATGCGTCGTTTACCACGACGGTCGAGATCGAGTGCGAGAACCTGGACATGGTGCGCGAGGCCGTGGAGGCCGGCGCCGACATCATCATGTTCGACAACATGACCCACGACGATATGGCTGCCGCGATTGAGCTTATCGCCGGCCGCGCCAAGACCGAGTGCTCGGGCAACGTGGATGCCGACAACATTCGCACCCTGGCCGATCTGGGCGTCGACTTTATTAGCTCGGGCGCCCTGACGCACTCCGCGCCGATCCTCGACCTCTCGCTTAAGCACCTGCGTCTGCTGGACGGTAAATAATGAACGCCCGCGAGCGTCGCCGTGCCATCATGGCCGTGCTCGAGGGGGCCAAAGATCCCGTTTCGGGCAGCGCGCTTGCTCGCGAGGTGGGCGTGAGCCGCCAGGTCGTGGTGCAGGACATCGCCCTGCTGCGTGCCGATGGGCACGATGTCGTGGCAACCAATCGCGGCTACGTGCTGCAGGAGGCCCCCAGCAGCCCCGCCGTTCCCACGCGCCTGGTTAAGGTTCGCCACAGCGTGGAGCAGGCGGGCGACGAGCTTACGAGCATCGTCGATGCCGGCGGTGCCGTGCTCAACGTGATCGTCAACCATCGCGTGTACGGCAAGATCACGGCCGACCTGGACATTCGCAACCGTCGCGATATCGAGCGCTATCTGCATGACATCGCCAGCGGCAAGAGCTTTCCGCTGCTCACGGTGACCAGCGGCTATCACTTCCATCGCATTGCGGCGGAAGACGAGCAAACCCTCGACGAGATCGAGGCGATTCTCAAAGAGAAGGGCTACCTAGCCGATCTGATGCCCTACGAGGACGACCTTTCGTAGCCGACGCTGCAAACGCCCCTAAGCGGCAATCTGACGTTCAATCGTCGGTCGCGTACCAAAGTACGCTTCCCTCCTCTTTCGCGTCACCTTGCTCGCTTAGGGGCGTTTTCGCTGACGTGAGCTCAACCTGCGACGGTGCCAAATTAGTTATCACACAAAAAAAGAGGCCTCCGCGGCGATGCGGAGGCCTCTTTTTTGTGCACGGTGTACTTTTGAGTGTGCAGGTGGGGGAGTGGTTACTCCTCGACGATCTCGGTGATCGCGCCAGCGGGGCAAGCGTCCTGGCAAGCGCCACAGGCGACGCAGGAGTCCTCGTCAGCGACGGTAGCGACGTCCTGGAGCTCCAGAACGCCAGCGGGGCAGGAGTCGACGCAAACGCCACAAGCGATGCACTCGTCGGCATCAATTACGGGATGAGCCATGGTAGTTTCCTCTCTGTTGACCGACGCTACAGGCGATGCGCGCCGGTTTGATTCGGGCAAAAACATACCACGGGAGCGACCGTTTGCAATACCCTCTGACCGGCATCTTCATACCGTTCGCCGAGTATGCCAAGGTTTACTAAAAAACGCGCAGGTGGGGCCGTTGAGCTGCGCAAATGTTAGCTAAAGGTGACTTGAAATATTGAGCTATTGCGCGCGCCTGCGGAAAGGGCATCCCGTTATTTAGCCGAAAACCGGGTCGCAGTTTCCGGTTGGGCCTTCAGATGGAAACTGCGACCCGGAATCCACGCTCAAACCGGGACGAGCTTTCCATAAGGCAGCCCCAGGCGCTCCCGGATGCAAACCTTAGCCATCTCTACATAGATCTCAATAGATTTGCTGAGAACTCAATCAGCGCATCTACCTGCGTATTTGAGAACCTAAACTCTCAGCAACAAGAAATCTTATATGAATTGACTTAGATTTTGTATATTCCGGCCCATAAGGGGATACACTACATCCTGAAAGACAAGCCGAAACACCGCTCGACAGACCGCCGAGTCGGTGCAAACGCACAAGAGAGAGGGAATTTCTAATGGGCAAGATTCTTGGTATCGACCTTGGTACTACTAACTCCGCAATGGCCGTTCTCGAGGGCGGTTCTCCGACCATTATCGTGAACGCCGAGGGCGACCGCACCACCCCGTCCGTTGTTGGCTTCCGTGCCGACGGCGACCGCGTCGTGGGTAAGGCCGCGAAGAACCAGGCGGTAACCAACCCCAAGAACACCGTGTTTTCCATCAAGCGCTTCATGGGCCGCAAGTACTCCGAGTGCACCTCCGAGATCAAGACCGTGCCGTATGAGGTCAAGGAGGGCCAGGGTGGCCGCGCCGTCGTCGATATCGAGGGCAAGGACTACACCGCCGAGCAGGTGAGCGCCATGGTGCTCGCCAAGATGAAGGCTGACGCCGAGAAGTATCTGGGCGAGACCGTCACCGACGCCGTCATTACCGTCCCGGCCTACTTCAACGACGCCCAGCGTCAGGCCACCAAGGACGCCGGTAAGATCGCCGGCCTCAACGTCAAGCGTATCGTCAACGAGCCGACCGCTGCTGCTCTTGCCTATGGCCTGGACAAGCAGGGCACCGACCAGCGCATCCTGGTCTTCGACCTGGGCGGCGGCACCTTCGACGTCTCCATCCTCGACCTCGCTGACGGCGTGTTTGAGGTTCTGTCCACCTCGGGCGACAACCACCTGGGCGGCGACGACTGGGATCAGCGCGTCATCGATTGGATGGCCGATAAGTTCCAGCAGGAGAACGGTGTCGACCTGCGTCAGGACCCCATGGCCCTGCAGCGTCTGAAGGAGGCCGCCGAGAACGCCAAGAAGGAGCTCTCCGCCGCCCAGCAGACCACCATCAACCTGCCGTTCATTACCATGAACCAGTCCGGCCCGCTGCACCTCAACTACACGCTGACCCGCGCCGAGTTCGAGAAGATCACCCGCGACCTGCTCGAGCGCTGCAAGCAGCCTGTCACCAACGCCCTGCGCGACGCCAAGCTTAAGCTCTCCGATCTGACCGAGGTCATCCTCGTCGGCGGCTCCACCCGTATGCCCGCCGTCCAGGAGCTCGTCAAGACCATGACCGGCAAGCAGCCCAACATGTCCGTGAACCCCGACGAGGTCGTTGCCGACGGCGCTGCCGTCCAGGGCGGCGTGCTCACCGGCGACGTCGAGGGCATCCTGCTGCTCGACGTTACCCCGCTGTCGCTGGGCGTCGAGACCATGGGCGGCATCATGACCAAGATGATCGACCGCAACACCACGATCCCGACCTCCAAGACCGAGGTCTACTCCACCGCTGCCGACAACCAGACCAGCGTCGAGATCAACGTGCTCCAGGGCGAGCGCGAGCTTGCCCGCGACAACAAGTCGCTCGGTAAGTTCCAGCTGACTGGCATCCCGGCTGCCCGCCGCGGCGTGCCGCAGATCGAGGTCACCTTCGACATCGACGCCAACGGCATCGTCAAGGTCTCCGCTAAGGACAAGGGCACCGGCAAGGAGCAGCAGATCACCATCTCCGGCTCTACCGCGCTTTCCGACGACGAAGTCGATCGCATGGTCAAGGACGCCGAGGCTCATGCCGAGGAGGACAAGAAGCAGAAGGAAGAGGTCGAGGTCCGCAACCAGACCGACAGCCTGTGCTACTCCACCGAGCAGACCCTCAACGAGCTGGGCGACAAGGTTTCCGCCGACGTGAAGTCCAAGGCCGAGGCCGCTATCGCCGACGCCAAGAAGGCGCTCGAGGGCTCTGACGTCGAGGCCATCAAGGCCGCCGGCGAGTCCCTGCAGTCCGTGGCCTACGAGCTGGCCCAGGTTGTCTACGCCGACGCTCAGCAGCAGACCGACGGTGCCGCCGGCGCCCAGCCTGCCGACGATGACGTTGTCGACGCCGACTACGAGGTTGTGGACGACGAGGACAAATAATCATGTCCGCCCGTAAAGCTCGCACGGAGGCGGCCGCCGTTGGTGCCGCCCCCGTTGACTCTGAGGAGAAGGACGTGAAGATTCCCGTAGAGGCCGTCGACGATACCGAGGCCAACGAGGCCGCGGCCGCCGAGGCTGCCGAGAACCAGGTAGAGGATTCCAACAAGGAGGCGACGATGACCGAGGACGAGATGGTGGAAGCCGCTATCCGCGCCGGTGAGGAAGCCGCCGACAACGACTTTAAGCTCAAGTTCGAGCAGGCTCAGAAAGAGCTTGCCGACGTGCGCAACGAGCTCGATGCTGCGGCAGAGGCTCAGAAGGCCGCCGAGGACAAGGCAAAGGACGCCACCGAGCGCACCGCCCGTCTGCAGGCCGACTGGGAGAACTTCCGTCGCCGCACCGCCAATGAGCGCATCGCCGAGCGCGAGCGCGCGACCGAGAAGCTCGTCACCGCGCTGCTGCCGGTGGTCGACGATATCGAGCGTGCGATCGACCATGCCCGCAGCCAGGAGCTTGCCGACGACTTTAAGCAGTTCGTCGACGGCGTCGACGCGGTGCATGCCAAGCTGCTCGATGTGTTTGCGCACGAGGGTGTTGAGCCCATCGACCCCAAGGGCGAGGCGTTCGATCCGCTCGAGCATCAGGCTGTGGGTCGCGTCGAGGACGCATCGCAGTACGACGAGACCGTCAACGACGTGTACCAGAAGGGCTACCGCATGGCGGATCGCATCCTGCGTTCCGCGATGGTGACGGTGACCTACGGTGGCGAGAAGCGCCCCGCACCGGAGCCCGAAGCGGCGCCCGAGGATGCTACGGCCGATACGGCCGAGAGCACCGAGGAGTAATTGAGAAGGGCCCCGGGGCAACACCCGGGGCCCTTTCTGGCCTAGTGCCATATGAAAGCATGAGCCGTCGTCTGCATGGGCGGCGGACGTAACAGGAGAGGAGCTACGATGGCTGCAGGCAAAACCTTCTATGACATCCTGGGCGTATCCAAGAGCGCCTCCGATAAAGAGATCAAGAGCGCGTTTCGCAAGCTCGCGCAAAAATATCACCCCGATGCCGGCGGCGACGAGGCCAAGTTTAAGGAGATCAGCGAGGCCTACGAAACGCTTTCGGACGAGAAGAAGCGCAAAGAGTACGACCAGATGCTCATGTTTGGCGGCATGCCGGGCGCGGGCGGCGCGTATGGCGGCGGCTACGGTGCCGGCGCGGGCGCCAGCGGCTGGGGCGACATCTTCGACAGCATCTTTAGCGGCAACGGCGCCTGGGGCAGCGATTGGGGCTCGGGCTTTGCCGGGGCTGCGGGCGCTGCCGGTGCCGGCGCGGGTCGCAGCCGCGCTCGCAAGGGCGGCGACCTGTCGCTGACCGTCGATGTGACGGCTGAGGACGCGTTCCGCGGCGTGACGCACAAGGTCACCTATCGCATTCCCTCGACAGGCGAGCAACAGACCATTACGGTCTCGGTCCCCGCGGGCGCGGTCGACGGCGGCAAGCTGCGCTACAAACGTCGCGGCGAGTATGGCGTTGCCGGCGGCGAGCGCGGCGACCTGGTCGTGACCACGCACGTGGAGGAGCATCCGCTGTTTAAGCGTAAAGGTGCCGACGTGACTATGGAGGTACCGGTCTCGGTCTATGAGGCGGCGCTCGGCTGCACGGTGGACGTGCCGACGCCCGGCGGCGCGACGGTTCGTCTGAAGGTGCCCGCTGGCACCCAGACGGGCAAGAAGTTCCGCTTTAAGGAGATGGGTGCGCCCGACGTTAAGCATCGCGGGCGCACCGGTGCACTGCTTGTCGAGATCAAGGTGCAGGTTCCCACGAACCTGTCTGATGACGAGCGCGATGCCATGACCAAGCTGCGCGAGGCCGACGCGCGCGACTATCGCGAGAAGGTCAACCGTTACAAGGCGACGTACTAGGGCGGTCGTGGCGCACGCCCGCGCCCGCGGGCTTATGATGGACGATAACGAGACGGAAAGGGGTCAGGTAGCATGGCCGAGGACAATAGGAACAAACCGCTGTACATGATCAGCGTGGCGGCCGAGCTGACCGGCATGCATCCGCAGACTCTGCGCGTCTACGAGTCCAAGGGACTGGTGAACCCCCAGCGCTCGGGCGGTAACACGCGTCTGTATTCGCGTGCCGATATCGAGCGCCTGGAACTCATCAACCAGCTGACCGACGAGGGCATCAACCTTGCCGGCGTGGTGCGCATCCTCGATATGAAGGAGCGTGCCGAGGAGCGCGAGCGCGAGAACGAGAAGCTCCGCGCCCGCGTACGCCAGCTCGAGGACGAGCTGCACGAGTACAAGATGCAAAAGAAGATCACCGCCCTGGCCCCGCGCGACGGCTCAGTTAACCCCGAGCAAGTCATGCGCAAGCTGCTGGGCGCCGGCGGGGATCTCTAGGTTACGCCGTTCTGCCGAACGGCGTAACGGCTCGACGCTGCGCGACGTCCAGAGCGACAATTTGTCATTCAAAAGGCAAGGCATGACCAGAAGGTCTATGCCTTGCCTTTTTCATGCCAACTTGTTCGCTTTGGACGTCGCTCGCTGTCCGTCCTCTACCTGCGGCGTTGCCTTGCTCCGGATGCGGTGGTCATTGGGGACGTTCTTAAATGACTAGTTAAAGGGGACATTCTTGCGGCACTTGGCACTTGGGGACGTTCCTTTTGTGCCGGCACTTTGGGACACTCCTTGTTAGGAGAGTGATGCAAGGGGCTCGTCCTTTACTTTACCGAGATAAAGTGAACGTGCAGATTCGTAACCCACTCGCAACCGTTCTATGGCACGATATTGAACGAATGTATGCTATGCGCCCGAGCCTTTCGGGCAGAGTGGGAGACAGTATGGTTAAGCTGTACGAGGACGGCATCTACCTGCGCGGCGGCAGCGAGGTCGTGCCTGCGGCCGAGGCTGCCGAGCGCGGCATTACGCAGACGCCTGAGGACGCCAAGCGCGGCACCATCGCGTATTCGATCCTCCAGGCACACAATACGTCTGGAGATCCCGAGGCGCTCAAGATTCGCTTCGACGCCATGGCGAGCCATGACATCACCTTTGTCGGCATCATCCAGACGGCGCGCGCCTCGGGCATGGAGCAGTTCCCGCTGCCCTACGTGCTCACCAACTGCCATAACTCGCTGTGCGCCGTGGGCGGCACCATCAACGAGGACGACCACGTCTTTGGCCTTTCGGCTGCCAAGAAGTACGGCGGCATTTTCGTCCCGCCGCACATCGCCGTCATCCACTCCTTTATGCGTGAGAACTTCGCCGGTTGCGGCAAGATGATCCTGGGCTCCGACTCGCACACCCGCTACGGCGCCCTGGGCACCATGGCCGTGGGCGAGGGCGGCGGCGAGTTGGCCAAGCAGCTGCTGCGCGACACCTACGATGTTGCCTATCCCGGCGTTGTCGCCATCTACCTCACGGGCGCCCCGCGTCCCGGCGTCGGCCCACACGACGTGGCGCTCGCCATCATCCGCGCCGTCTTTGCCAAGGGCTACGTCAAGAACAAGGTCATGGAGTTCGTGGGCCCCGGCATCGCGAGCATGACGACCGACTACCGCAACGGCGTCGACGTTATGACCACCGAGACCACCTGCCTGTCGAGCATCTGGGCCACCGATGAGGACACGCACGCGTTTTTGGCCATGCACGGCCGTGGCGACGACTACCGCGAGCTCAAGCCCGCCGATGTCGCCTACTACGACGGCTGTGTCGAGGTCGACCTGTCGAGCATCAAGCCCATGATCGCGCTGCCGTTCCATCCTTCCAACGGCTTCGAGATTGACGAGCTCAACGAGAACCTCGAGGACATCCTGCATGAGGTGGAGCTCGAGGCCGCCAAGATCGGCGAGGGCAAGACGCACTTTAGCCTGCTCGACAAGATCGTCGACGGCAAGCTGCACGTGCAGCAGGGCGTTATCGCCGGCTGCTCGGGCGGTAACTACGACTCCGTGGTTCAGGCCGCCCGCGTGCTCAAGGGCGCCAACACCGGCTGCGGCGAGTTCTCGCTGTCGGTCTACCCCACGAGCCAGCCCGTGGCACTCGAGCTTACACGCCGCGGCTATATCTACGATCTTATGGAGGCCGGCGCGATCGTGCGCACGGCATTCTGCGGCCCGTGCTTCGGCGCCGGCGACACACCCGCCAACAACGGCCTGTCCATCCGCCACACCACGCGCAACTTCCCCAACCGCGAGGGTTCCAAGCCGGGCAATGGCCAGCTGAGCGCCGTGGCCCTGATGGACGCTCGCTCCATTGCGGCGACGGCTGCCAACGGCGGCGTCCTGACGCCGGCGACCGACCTGCCTAAGGAGACTTGGGACGAGGCCTGCGAGTACACCTTTGACGACGCGCCGTACAAAAAGCGTGTGTACTGGGGCTTTGGCAAGGCGGAGCCTGCCGACGAGCTGGTCGAGGGTCCCAATATCAAGCCGTGGCCCGCGATGGAGCCTCTCGGCGACGATATCCTGCTCAAGGTGTGCTCCAAGATCATGGACCCGGTCACCACGACCGACGAGCTCATTCCCTCGGGCGAGACGAGCTCCTTCCGCTCCAACCCGCTGGGTCTGGCCGAGTTTACGCTCAGCCGCCGCGACCCGGCCTACGTGGGCCGTTCCAAGGAGGTCGACGCCGTGGAGAAGCGCCGCGTTGCCGGCGAGGCCGCGGGCGACCTGGCGGCGCTCGATGCCGAGCTTGCTGGTGTGTTTGAGGCGCTGGCCGGCGCGGGTGTCGCTGCCGATGCCAAGGCGACCGAGTACGGCTCCATGCTCTATGCCAAGAAGCCCGGTGACGGTTCCGCCCGCGAGCAGGCCGCGAGCTGCCAGCGCGTAATTGGCGGCCTGGCCAACATCGTCCACGAGTACGCCACCAAGCGCTATCGCTCCAACGTGATGAACTGGGGCATGGTGCCCTTCCAGATGGAGGCCGAGCCCAACTTTGAGGTGGGCGACTACGTCTTTGTGCCGGGTATCCGTGCTGCGCTCGATGGTGATCTGAAGAACATCGCTGCCTATGTGGTGCGTGCCGACGGCGCGGTCGAGCAGATTGAGCTCTACATTACCGATATGACGGCAGAGGAGCGTGCCATCGTCAAGGCCGGCTGCCTGATCAACTACAACAAGTTCAAGGCCGCTGCCGAGTAACGCACATACTTGTCCGCCCCGGTTATACCTTTCCCTGCCGCTCACGCGCTTCGCGAGGGTCGCGTCAGAGAAAGGTATAACCGGGGCTACTTGTTAAGTGCTGCTCGTTGGGTCTTGAGGGCGCTAAAATCGAGGTTGCAACTCTCCTCTATGGGGGAGTGCGCCTTTGTTCATATGCTATCTAGAATTGACAGTATGAAGTTGGCGCTTTAAAGTGAGCTCAAAACACTCTCGTTTGTGGAGTTGAAGATGAAGCGTTGCACTTCTGTTTTGTTGCTGTTGGTGGCTTGCGTCGTCGCTGCTGCGGGCGTGGTCCTATTTGGCTCGCTTATCTTCTATGGGCCGAGTGGGGTTGAGCAGACGGTCGAGATGGCGTCCCTTGTTGCATCGATGCCCGGGCAAATGATTTCGGACGTTACAAAGCCCGATGAGATAACGCTCGATATCGAGGAAACGCCGGGCATTCTAAGTATAAGCAACTACCCCATGATTGAACTTGGCTCGTCTCGCTATACCAAGGACGAGAAGTTGTCCCGACAGGCGCTGGACTTGCTAAACGGGCGTTCGTTCAAACGCTGGGACGGTTGGGATGCCTATGAGCGCCGACGTGGTTTTGTGAACGGTGGCTACCATACAACGCTGAAGCTGTATTCATCTGATGGCAAACTGATGCGCACCGTTAACTACAATCCGGAATACGCAAAAGCCGGAGGTGGGGACGGCGTCTATATCCAAGATGGCGGCGTGACCTACATTCTTGAAGGCGACCAGCAGCAGGTGGTCGATTTTTTGGATCGTTGCGAGATGGACGCGTACGACCAGACCTGTCTGCCCGACCCGCAGGCTGCACGCGATAGCGGGTCTGCCCGTACATGGCTGTTCGAGGACGAGATGCCCTGGACCGCCGAATCAGGAAGCACGGGTTCGGCGAAGGAGTAGAGACCGCGACCACCACAAAGGGGCCCTTTGTGGTGGTTCTCGGCCTGTCTCGATCTGTAACATCTGGGCCGTTAAAAGAGGGCTTGGTGTTACAGATTTAGATTTTCGATTCGGGTGTCTTCTGTTTATCTCGATCTGTAACAGGTAGACCCTTATTTGCCGAGTAGTAGTTGTTACAGATTTAGATAAATGGGAGCTGCTGAACATTTCATCTCGATCTGTAACATCTGGGGTCAAAAACGGCCGCTAGATGTTACAGATCGAGATGTTGAGTGCCGGAGCCGAAAATCGCCAGAAAGGTGCCTGTCCCTTTCGTGGAGGTGGGGGCGAGCTCGATGCCGCCGTGCTCGCTGAACGACATTCTAATGAGCGTCTCTACAGGATTTCATCTGGGGTGGCGGGTTTGGTTGTTTTGGGGATGCCGAGTTTGGACGACGCGAAATCGTCAACATTGTCCTTAATTCCGTCTTTGGTGTAGACGGTGACCATATAGGTGCTGTGTCCGAATTCGCTCTTGTCGCGTATTGCCCAGGCCTGCCAGTAGGCGGTCCCACTTCGTCCTTCGATTTTTCCGACACGGCGGAGTTCTGTTCGCTTTAATTTCTGGTCGCTATAGATGGTTCGACCGGCCTCCTCGGTGAGCCCGCACTGTTCAAGCATCTTGTCGAGGACCTGGTTCATGTGGCGTTCATCGGTGTTTGGTGCGTAGTCGTAGGCGAGGGTGATGGAGTCGAGTGGCTGGTCGTCAATCAGATAGTTTAGCGTCTGAGGTTCAAGGCAGAAATAGGGGGAGCATCCGTCGATCTGACCGAGCAGTGGCAACTTTGACTGCCAACTTCCGGTGGGAATTGCATCTTCGTAGAACACGCCACGGCAGACAAAGGAGAGCGAGGTGGCACGCGAGCCGGCGTCGATCATCCCGCAAAGATCGAAGGGCGAGGCGATACCAAAAGAAAAGGGCGTGACGACGATAAGAAAGAGCATCACGATGGGTATGGCGAGAATGGCGATGACGTTGCGACCGGCGGAATGAGACGGCTTCATTTGCGCTCCTCGAGACAAAAGCTGTTGAGGATAGATAGAAATAGATATATTCAGATAACAAATTAAGTTTAATCTCATGGCGTGAGATGGTCGACCGTTAGCGTCGAAAACCACCACAAAGGTGCCTGTCCCCTTTGTGATGGTGAGGAGCGCGCGGCTTCTTTTGGTAATAGTGTTAGCTGGCGGTATCATTAGTGCAGGTGGCGAAGGTTTGCATTGTGGGGTGTTTTGCCGTGAGCCGTTCTGCCCGTATTGGATTGATTGTCTTGGCGCTTGCGATCGCTGTGGTTGGCGCGGGTGCTGTCGGTATGGCATTTCTACCTGCTGCGGTGACGGAGCCGGTGGTCAAGCCTGTGACTCAATCTGTCGAACTTCTGACCGGCGACGACAAGCCCGAGACCATTACCGTTGATTTTGATGAGCAGCCGGCTGTGCTGGGTATTAGCAATTATCCGCGTATTCAGCTTGGGGCCATGCGCTATACCACGGATACAAGCCTGATCGATAGGGCGTCCGAGCTACTCAAGGGCAAAACATTTAAGCGCTGGTACGGATATGCGTCCTATCGGGCAAAAGCGAACGACATGGTTGGCGGATGCCACTCTTCTATCGAGCTGGACACTGCAAACGGCGCAAAGTTATGTGATGTCTCGTACGATCCGGGCTACGAGGGCAATGAGGGTCCGGGCATCTACATCATGGACGGCGATGTCGCCTATGTCATGGAGGGCGACCAGACCGAGCTCAACGATTTTATGGGTCAGTGTATCCAAGATGCCTATGAACAGACCTGCTTGCCTGACCCGCAGACTGCACGCGATAGTGGGTCTGCCCGTACATGGCTGTTCGAGGATGAGATGCCCTGGACCGTCGAATCGGGAAGTATGGGTTCGGCGAAGGAGTAGAGACCGCGACCACCACAAAGGTGCCTGTCCTCTTTGTGATGGTTTTCGGTCTGTCTCGATCTGTAACATCTTGGCCGCTAAAAGTGGGCCTGGTGTTACAGATTTAGATTTTTGATCCGGGTGTTTTCTGTTCGTCTCAATCTGTAACATCTGGAGCCATAAACAGTCGCTAGATGTTACAGATTGAGATAGTGAGGGGACGAGGCCGCAGCGGGTGAGCGCGCCTGCCCCCTATCTTTCAATCACTCAGAAAATCTTATATATAGAGACTTAGATTTGTGTATAAGAACGCGTAAAGCTGGCAACAATACTTCTCGAACAACGTGAAGCCGCCCCGTAGGGTGGCCGCCCCAAGAGAGGTGATTCCATGAGAATCGATAAGCTAGCAATGACGTCGCGCGAGGCGCTGCAGACCGCCATGAGCACGGCTGCCGATGCGCAGGCCGGCGCGGTGGAGCCGATTCACCTGCTGTCCGCCCTGCTCGGTGCCGGCGAGCGCAATATCTCCGTGATCATCGAGCGTATCGGCGCCGACCCGGCCCAGCTCGCACGCTCCACGCAGGATGCCATCGACCACGCGCCCAAGGTTTCGGGCGAGGGTCAGCAGATGGGCCTGTCTAACGAGCTCGTTCGCGTCATCGAAAAGGCCGAGAAGAAGGCCACCAAGATGGGCGACAGCTTTGTGGTGACCGAGCATCTGCTGATGGCGCTTGCCGAGGACAAGGGCGAGGCCGGCCGCGTTCTGCGCGACGCCGGCGTGACCAAGGAGCGCATCGAGCGAGTCTACGAGGAGCTGCGCGGCGATGACCGCGTGACGTCTGCCGAGGACAAGACCCAGTTTGAGGCGCTGGAGCAGTACGGACACAACATCTGCGACCTGGCCCGCGCCGGCAAGCTCGACCCTGTCATCGGCCGTACCGACGAGATCCGTCGTACCATCCAGGTCCTGTCCCGCCGCACCAAGAACAACCCCGTGCTCATTGGCGAGCCGGGCGTCGGCAAGACGGCCATCGTCGAGGGCATCGCCCAGCGTATCGTGGCCGGCGACGTGCCGAGCACGCTGCGCGACCGTGACCTCATCGAGCTCGACATGAGCGCGCTGGTCGCCGGCGCCAAGTACCGCGGCGAGTTCGAGGACCGCTTGAAGGCCGTGCTCAAGGAAGTGCAGAAGTCCGAAGGCAAGGTCATCCTGTTCATCGATGAGCTCCACACCATTGTGGGCGCGGGTGCTACCGAGGGCTCCATGGACGCCGGTAACATCCTCAAGCCGGCGCTCGCTCGTGGCGACCTGCACGCGATCGGCGCGACTACGCTTGACGAATACCGCAAGTACATCGAGAAGGACGCGGCGCTCGCCCGTCGTTTCCAGACCGTGATGGTCTCCGAGCCTACCGTCGAGGACACCATCTCGATCCTGCGTGGCCTCAAGGAGAAGTACGAGATCTTCCACGGCGTGCATATCACCGATGGCGCGCTCGTGGCGGCTGCCGACCTCTCCGATCGCTACATCGCCGACCGCTTCCTGCCCGACAAGGCCATCGACCTGGTCGATGAGGCCGCAAGCCGCCTGCGCATGGAGCTCGACAGCATGCCGGTCGAGATCGACGCCACCACGCGTCAGCTCACCCAGCTGCAGATTGAGGAGCAGGCGCTCATGAAGGAGACCGATGACGCCTCCAAGGAACGCCTGGAAGCCCTGCGCCAGGAGATCGCCGAGGTCCAGGAAAAGCTCAACGTGCAAAAGGCCGGCTGGCTCAACCAAAAGAACGCCATCGACCACGTGCAGGAGCTCAAGGGACAGCTCGACGAGGCCAAGAGCGAAGAGGAGCGCGCGACGCGCAACGGCGATCTGGGCCGTGCGTCCGAGCTGCGCTATGCCGTGATCCCGGGTCTGCAGCAGCAGATTCAGGAGTCCGAGGCCGCGCTCGAGGCGCAGAAGGAGCAGGATGGCGAAGGCCTCAACGAGCAGGTGACCTCCGATGAGATTGCCGAGGTCGTGAGCGCTTGGACCGGCGTGCCCGTGTCCAAGATGATGCAGGGCGAGCTCGACAAGCTCAAGGGCCTGGAGGGCGAGCTGCATAAGCGCGTCATCGGCCAGGATGAGGCTGTGTCCGCCGTGGCCGCGGCCGTGCGCCGCAGCCGTGCGGGTCTCTCCGACCCGGACAAGCCCATCGGTAGCTTCTTCTTCCTGGGTCCCACCGGCGTGGGCAAGACCGAGCTCGCCAAGGCGCTGGCCGAGTGCCTGTTCGACGACGAGCGCGCGCTCGTGCGTATCGATATGTCCGAGTACATGGAGAAGTTCAGCGTCCAGCGTCTGATCGGTGCGCCCCCGGGATACGTGGGCTACGACGAGGGCGGCCAGCTCACCGAGGCCGTGCGCCGTCGTCCGTACTCCGTGATCTTGCTCGACGAGATGGAGAAGGCCCATCCGGATGTCTTTAACGTGCTGCTGCAGGTGCTCGACGACGGCCGCCTGACCGATGGCCAGGGTCGTCAGGTGTCCTTCAAGAACACGATCATCATCATGACGTCCAACGTGGGCTCCAAGGCCATCGCCGATCTGTCCGGTAAGGACGAGGAGGAGATGCGCCATCAGGTCGACGCTGCCATGGCTCAGACCTTCCGCCCCGAGTTCCTCAACCGTATCGACGATATCGTGGTGTTCCATCCGCTCGGTATGGCGCAGATCGAGAAGATCGTCGACATCCAGCTCGCCGACGTCCGCGCGCGTCTGGCCAAGGAGCGCATGACGCTTGCCATCACCCCGGCGGCCAAGCAGATGCTCGCCGTGGGTGGCCTGGACCCCGTGTTCGGTGCCCGTCCGCTCAAGCGCCTGGTCCAGCGCGAGGTCGTGGACGCCATCGCCGCCGCCATCATCGACGGTACGGTGCGCGAGGGCGATCAGGTGACGGTCGATGTCGACAAGGACGGCGGCTTTACCGTCGTTTGCGACAACACGCCGGCGGCCACCTATGAGGTCCCCGACGCCGAGTAGATTTTGGGCCATGCCTTAAAATCTACCAGGCATCTCTAAACGCCAAGGGCGGCGGATCCAATCGGGTCCGCCGCCCTTTTTCATGCGACAATCGATGATGTTGAACGTGATTACGTGGTAAGGAGATATGCAGATGAACGACGAGAACAAGACGAACGCGCCGGCGACCGAGGCAGTGCCCGCTGCGCCCAAGCCTGCGCCCAAGCCGGCACCTAAGCCGCGCGACCCCTTCATTCGTGCCGAGAACGAGGACGACGACGGCTACGATCCCTACAGCGATCGCCGCCCCGAGCGCGAGCCGATGTTCGAAGCCGACCCGTGGAACTAGGAAACGTCCTCTAGCTGACTGAACCGCGCGTTTCTGTTGGCTAGAGGCGTTTGTGTTTGGCCCCTCAGCCGTTCGACATCCTTCGGGGCGGTAGCAGAAAACTTGCTTAATCATTAATCAAGTTAAACGAAATCTTGTTTTCCAGCTAATCAAGAAACAGTATAATCTTGATTAGCCAGAGAGCAAGATTGGAGAATCATGGCATTCAACGACTTGATCGCCCAGAAAATAAAGGACTTTGAACAGCAGGGGGTTCCGCAGGTCTTTGAGCGAGACCTTGATCTAGGAAACCCACAGGAGCCAAAGCGCGACAACATCGTAAATGTGATTGTGGGGGCCCGCCGTTGTGGAAAGACGTATCGCCTGTATCAGGAGATGCGGCGGCTTCAGAGCCGGGGCGTCGAGCTTGACCGGATGCTTTACTTCAATTTTGAGGATGAGCGCTTGCGCCCGTATGAGCCATCGCTGCTGGCGGACGTGCTCGACACGTTCTATGCGCTGTATCCTGTTGCTCGAACCGAGGGCGCTTACATTTTCTTTGACGAGATCCAGGAAATTCCCGAATGGGGTGCGTTTCTGCGGCGTGTAGTCGATACGGAGAAAGCGACCGTCTATGTGACGGGATCTTCTTCCAAGATGCTGTCCTCAGAACTTAAGAGCGAGTTCAGGGGTCGTTCTCTTGTGCGAGAGCTTTTTCCGTTGAGTTTTTCGGAATACGTTCGATATAAGACGGGGAGCGTTCCCGAGCCAGATGCGACCTTTTCCCCGAGCGATGCAGCGCTGCTTCGACATCATCTGATCGGGTATCTTGAACAAGGGGGATTCATCGCGACACTTGAGCAGACGCCTGCAGACGCGATTCAGCTGCTACAGGAATATGCTTCGCGAACGGTCGCCATGGACGTCGTTGAACGTTACGACGTCAAGAACCCTCGCCTGGCATCGCTGTTCTTGACGCGGTGTATGGCATCTTCGGGACGAGAGCTGTCAGTGAACAAAGTGTACAACGAGTTCAAGAGCAGACAGATACCCGTCAGTCGTAATTCGCTCAGCGATTTACTTGAGTATTATGAGGACGCCTACCTGTTATTTTCTGTGCCGGAGTTCACGCGTTCACTGGCAAATAACATGCGGTCTGCGTCTAAGGTCTACGCTGTCGACCCTGCGATGTTTGGAGCATTCTCTCCCGCATCGGCATTGGACCAGGGCCAGAGGCTCGAGACCGCAGTGTTCAATGCGCTAAGAAGAAGGACTCCCGCGGTGAGGACCGGCTCGGTCTGCCGCCTGCTAATCAAAGAGAAGAGCAAAAGCCATGAGGTAGACTTTGTGGCTGGGGACGCGCTTCTCATGCGGGCTTATAGCCTGATTCAGGTGAGTGCGGATATGGCAAGTGAGAAAACGCGCGAGCGCGAAATTGCCGCGCTTGATGCCTCGATGGCCCAGTTTGATCTTGGCGAGTCGGCAATCGTTACCATGGATGAACAGACCGATATTCCATGCGAGCACGGTGTGGTACACGTTATGCCCGCATGGAAGTGGCTCCTTGCCTAATCATCTATGGGTCTGTGGGGTCAGGACCTCCTGGCTCCTTCATCACGGTTGGGGAGCACCTTGCTGCGCCAGGCTAGTCCTGGGCTTTGATACTCGGCAGCAGGATCTGCGCGAGGTAGTCGGTCTCGAGTTTGGTCGCGGCGTCTGCGTTGCCGTCTTTGCCAACTAGGTCGTTCTTGATCTGGCTATACGTATAGCGGTTGCCGGTCGTCAGCTCGACAAGCTCAATGGCCGTGTCCATGGGGTAGGTCGACACGGGATTCTGGGTGCGCCCGTTGATAGTCTGGGGCACCACGTACGGATAGACGGGGCCGCTGGCATAGACGGTATAACCGTTGCCCAGGCTGACCGTGCCCAAAACCGTATCGCCGTCATCGGGCGTAAAGGTCTCGCCATCGCGCACGGCGACGAGCGTCACGAGCGGCGTATTGGCGTCGTCGCCCAGATAGATGCATAGCGTGCTGCCGTTTTGCCAAGTTGCGACCTTGCCGTACCACTCGACGGGAATATCGAGCTGGTAGAGGTCGGTTGCCTTGTGGCGAGCGTCAGCATCACGGGATGCCTGTGCCTTTTGCGCGCTCACGGCATTGACGGCGGCGTCGCGCCGCGCGGTTGCTGCCTGCTGGAGCACTTTGGCAGCCGCGGCGGAGCTCGCGCCGCCTTCCTCGGCATACTTGGCGGCGGCATCGATCTGGTCGTCAGTCACCGTGTTGGCCGAAGGCACTTTGAGCTTAAAGGTGGCCTGGGCACTTAAATCCTGTCCATCGCTCTTAACGGTGACCTGCGTCTTGGTGGTCGGGACGGTATAGATGGTGCCGTCGGCCGCGATGGGGGAGGCAGCGATGGAGAACGTGTAATCGCCGGGCAGCAGTTTGATGCCGCGGCCGCGCTCGTCAACATAGAGTGTTTCGCTCACGGAGGAGCCATCAGCGTCCTGACCGCTCACCTGTACGGGAATCTTGGAGCCGGTGGAACAGTCGAGGCCCGCGGCATGCACGCCAATCTGCACTGACATCATCGTGTGGGCATTGGCGGCGACAGCGGCAGCCTGCTCTTGCTGATATCCGTTCCAGGCGGCATAGCCTGCGCCGCCTGCGACGAGCGCGACGGCCACGACACCGGCGACCATCAGATTGCGGCGCTTGGGCGACATCTTGCGATGGCGAACCTCGGCCTCGCGTGCCGAGGGAACGGACGGTAGGGGGATATCGCCCATGGCGATGGTCTCGTCCACGGCAGGCGCAGAGCCCAGGCCGGGAAGCTCGCGGGTCAGCGAATCTTCGGCCGGCAAGCTGTCGAGCAAGATGGTTTCCTCGCTCGTGTCGGATTCGGGCTGGTCGTCGGCCTCGCTTTCGGATTCTTCGTGCCCCGCTTCGTCTTCGGTGGGCGCGGCACCACCGTCTTCTGCATTCTGATCATCGGGCTGCGCCTCGATATTCGGCTCATCCTGCATATCAACGCTCGAATCGTCAAACGCAATCTCGGCCAGCGCGATCTGGTCTAGGCTCTCCAGGGCCTCGGCACACGCTTCTGCATCTTGGGCCGCATCCTCGCGGCCCATCGTCTCATCGCTCATATATCCCCCAATGCAATATCGGCTCAACACTGTACCCAAAATCGATGCCATATAGAGCCGCCGCGCAATTTGAAACTCAATTTAATTTGAGAGCAAGCCCGACCCAAAGCCGCGACAACAAAAAGCCCCCGGAACGCGAGCAAATTGCGTTCCGGGGGCTGCGCGAGGCATTGGGTTGAAAGCCTGGCAAGCGGGACTACGCCCAGGTGCCAACGACGAACAACACGTTACTCGGCGTGCGCGTAATCGACCTTGGCGCGGCGAGCGGTGGCCTTCTCCCAATCGCTGGTGCCCTCAAAGACATCCTGCTTGTAGGGGTTGCGGCCGAGCTTCTTGGCGCGGTAGACGATGTAGATGATCGCGGCGACGTTGGCGATCAGCGCGGCGATCGAGACCGCGGTGGCCGCGGTGGGGTCGAGCGTGGAGTGGGTCACAAAGATGGACTCTTCCTGGAAGTACGGGAACACCTGGGCAAACATGCACCAAATGGCCAGCGTGAAGGCGCGGTTCTGGATCCAGCCGCCCTTGTTCCAGATAAAGGCGGCCACAGTGGGCGCCAGCAGCAGCGCAAAGCCGCAGAACCAGGAGTGAGTGGGCAGGCAGTTGTAGGTGTAGCAGAAGTTCCAGATGTCGTAGGCGATGATGTAGACCCAGGTCATATCGGGCCACAGCATGTCGGTCTTGTCCTCGGAGGCATAGACGCTCCACCAACCGGTCATGCAGAAGATGTTGATGATACCGGCGATGCCGTTGAACACGTTGTTCCAGCCGGCTAGCTGCGTAGCACCTTCGGAGGTGACCCAGGTGGACTCGCCCAGGACAAAGAAGTGATAGGCGCTCTCAAAGTCGGACACGACGGCGATCATGATGTTGATGGCGACGATCACAAACGGCCATGCGCGGAACCAACGCGCCTTGCCGATCTTTCCCCACTGGTACTTAATGGCAATAAAGCCCCAGCAGCCGGCGAGCGCCGCGTATACCTTAGCGTAGTGGAACCAGCTGTTCTGGTACACATGGGTGGGGTTGGTGAGCGCCCACTCGGCACCCTGCGAGACGCCGATGGCGATGGCGACGCAATAGATGGTCATGGCCAGCGGAGCCACGCCAAAGATGATGGCCGCGCCCAGCTTGGTGCGGCGGCCGACCTCGTTGAGCACGATCAAGCCGATAAAGACCATGGCCCAGCCGGCCCAGTGGATAAGGGTATCGCTACCCCAAACATCGAACAGCATGCTGCTCTCCTTTCACACGCCCGCGGCCCCTCTTCTGATCGCGGGCAGTTTGGCCAAATGTCGTCAGTTCTGGGGCTTGCGCTCCGGATACTTGGCGGTATAGCCCTCGATGTGGAGTGTCGAGGCGATGATTTCCTTGACCGTCTCGTCGGGCACATCGGGGTGCGTGCGGATATACATCAACAACCCCATGATGAGGGTGTAGAACGTCTCGTAGACATGGTCGATGCGTAGCTCATGATGGGCGACAAAGTCCACCACGGTGGTGTCGCAGATATACTGCGCCACGCGCTGAACCACGTTGTGCAAAAAGCCGCCGTAGAGCGCGCCGCTGCTTGAGGTGAGCGTGCTCGGCAGCTCGTGGCCGCTGGCGACCAGGCGCTTAAAGAGCGGGGCGACGGTGTCGAGCGCGCCCTCGATATCGCCGACGGTGCGGTCGGCGTTCCACTGCTCGAGTTCGGAGATAAAGCCGTCGATTGCCTCGTCCATAACGGCGGTGACGGCGGCGTCCATGTCGGCAAAGTAGTGGTAGAACAGCGAGCGCGTGCAGCCGGCTCGCTTGGTCACGGCCGATACCGATAGGTGGGATACGCCCAGCTCGGAGCTTACGGTGCGCACGGCATCGAGGATCTCGCGACGGCGTTCGTCGCCCGTCAGACGCTTTGCCGCGCTATCGGATGCGGGAACGGCATCGACCACAGAGGTATCTGCTGCGTTGTTGCCCATGTTTTGCCGCCTTTCATCCTCTTTTGCCTGACCGTTCGCCTAACAGTCTTGAATATTGTTGACGGTTCGTCAATACTATTTTTGACACAATGTCAACAATGGCGGGTGAACGGCATGGGGGCATGCCCGGCCTGCAAAAAAAGAGGGGCGCTGCGGTCTCGCCGGGCTGTGGCAAGAGAAGGGACAACCATGATTCTCAACGGACCGGGAATTAGCTACACCGAGCCCGATATCGGCGCGGAGTTCGTGCCGCCGCTGCCGGAGCATCCGCGTGAGGCCATCGTCAAGCTGTGCGAGCACTGCACCAACCGCCTGCTGCATCGCGACGAGCTGCTGGGCTACGAGTACTGGTCGTTTGCCGAGGCCGCAACTGACGAGCAGGCCGAAGTGCTCTGCAAGATGAAGATGCGCCGTCCCTATACGCTGCCCGAGATGGTCAAGCTCACCGGCATGCCCGAGGCAGATATCGAGAAGATGCTCGACGACATGAGCTACACGGGTCTGCTCGAGTACAACTGGGAAAACCCCGAGCGCGCCAAGCAGTGGGTGCTGCCCATGCTGGTGCCGGGTTCTGCCGAGTTCCTCAACATGCGCGTGAGTCAGCTCGAGAAGCATCCGGTCTATGCCAAGTTCTTTGAGCAGGCATCCAAAGGCCCGCTGTCCAAGGCTACGCCGATGGTGCCGCCCGGAGGCGCCGGTATCGGCATGCACGTCATTCCGGTCGAGAAGGCCATTGACGCCGCGAGCACCTCGGTGCCTATTGAGCATATCGAGCACTGGCTCGACAAATACGAGGGTAAGTATGCCGCCAGCACCTGCAGCTGCCGCGCGAGCCGTCGCGTGATGGGTGAGGGCTGCGCCGACGACCCGGCCGATTGGTGCATCGCCGTGGGCGATATGGCCGACTACGTGGTCGAGACCGATCGTGGCCATTACGTGACCCGCGACGAGGTCTACGACATCCTGCGCCAGGCCGAGGACAACGGCTTTGTGCACCAGATCACCAATATCGACGGCGAGAACAAGATCTTCGCCATCTGCAACTGCAACGTCAACGTGTGCTACGCCCTGCGCACCTCGCAGCTGTTCAACACGCCCAACCTGTCGCGCTCGGCCTATGTCGCCAAGGTCGAGAAGGACAAGTGCGTGGCCTGCGGTCGCTGCGTTGAGGTGTGCCCCGCCGGTGCCGCCAAGCTCGGCCAGAAGCTCTGCAGCAAAAAGGCCGGCGGACAGGTGCCCGAGTATCCGCGCCAGGAGCTGCCCGATGCCACCAAGTGGGACCACACCAAGTGGTCGCCCAACTACCGCAACGATAACCGCATCGAGACGCACGAGTCCGGCACCGCGCCCTGCAAGACGGCTTGCCCCGCGCACGTTGCCGTTCAGGGCTATCTGAAGCTTGCGGCACAGGGGCGCTATGACGAGGCGCTGGCGCTCATCAAGCGCGAGAACCCGCTGCCCGCTATCTGCGGCCGCGTGTGCAACCGCCGCTGCGAGGATGCCTGCACCCGCGGCCGTGTGGACGCCGCCGTGGCTATCGACGAGGTCAAGAAGTTTATCGCCCAGCGCGATCTTGATGCCGCGACCCGCTATGTCCCGCCCGTGGTGACGCCGACGCGTGCCGGCGGCTTCGATCAGAAGATCGCCATCATCGGTGCCGGCCCGGCCGGTCTGTCCTGCGCCTTCTATCTGGCCGAGAAGGGCTACAAGCCCGTCGTGTTCGAGAAGAACGAGCGCCCGGGCGGCATGCTCACCTACGGCATTCCCAGCTTTAAGCTGGAGAAGGACGTTATCGAGGCAGAGGTCGAGATCATTCGCCTGATGGGCGCCGAGTTCCGCTATGGCGTGGAGGTCGGTCGCGATGTGACGCTCGACGAGCTGCGCGCGCAGGGCTTTAAGGCCTTTTATGTGGCCATCGGCTGCCAGGGTGGCCGCCTTGCCGGTATTCCGGGTGAGGATGCCGAGGACGTGACCGTGGCCGTCGACTTTTTGCGCGAGGTCAACAGTGGCAAGATTGACGCGCTGCCCGGCCGCACCATCGTGGTGGGCGGTGGCAACGTGGCTATCGATGTCGCGCGCAACGCCTGCCGTCTGGGTTCCGAGTACGTTGAGATGTTCTGCTTGGAGAGCGAGGCCCAGATGCCCGCCAGCGAGGAGGAGCGTCGCGAGGCCGTTGAGGACGGCGCTCACATCAGCTGCGGCTGGGGCCCCAAGGAGATTCACCTGGACGAGGCCGGTCGTGTGTGCGGTATCACCTTCAAGCGCTGCACGCGTGTCTTTGACGACGAGGGCCGTTTTGCGCCCGAGTACGACGAGAACGACCTGCGTCGTGTCGATGCCGACCGCGTAGTCATGTCGATTGGCCAGTCCATTGTGTGGGGCGACCTGCTGGCTGGCTCCAAGGTGGAGCTTGGCCGCGGCCAGGGTGCCCTTGCCGATCCCCAGACCTACCAGACCGCCGAGCCAGACATCTTTGTGGGCGGCGACGTCTACACCGGCCCCAGCTTTGCCATCGACGCTATCGCCGCCGGCCACGAGGCCGCCGTGTCCATCCATCGCTTTGTGCAGCCGGGATCCACGCTCACCATCGGCCGCAATCAGCGCCGCTACACCGCGCTCGACCGCGACGACGTTGTGCTCGAGAGCTACGACAACGCGAGCCGCGAGGTTGCGCATGTGGACCGCGAACGCGAGAAGGCTGCGCCGTTTAGCGAGTATGTTGAGACCTTTACCGAGGAGCAGGTGCGCGCCGAGACCGCCCGCTGCCTGGGCTGCGGCGCCTCGATCGTCGACCCCAACAAGTGCATCGGCTGCGGCCTGTGCACCACCAAGTGCGCGTTTGACGCCATCCATCTGGATCGCGACCGCCCCGAGTGCTCCACGATGGTCAAATACGAGCAAAAGCTCCCAAGCCTGGGCAAGTATGCTTTAAAGCGCGCCATCAAGATCAAATTTGGTCGCAAGTAAGTAGCCATAACGGGAACGGCGGAAGAAAAAGTGCATGAATTGGGGATCGTTTACCACATCATTCGCGATGTTGAGAACGTGGCGCGCGCCAATGGCGTGAGTCGCGTTTCGAGCGTGACGTTGCTGTTGGGCGAGGTCTCGGGCGTCGTCCCCGACTTGCTGCTCGACGCTTGGCGCTGGGCAGCAGATAAAAAGCCCATCACCGAGGGCTCGGAGCTTATCGTGGAGCCCGTTGAGGCCGTGACACATTGCGAGGCGTGCGGCCGCGACTACGCGACGGTCGAGCACGGCAAGACCTGCCCTCATTGCGGCAGCAGCGAGACATACCTGCTGCAGGGTCAGGAGGTCATGATCAAGCAGATCGAGACCCCCGACGAGGACCCGGCAGACGCTGCCCCCGACGGCCTCTCCGACGCCCCCGATGCCGTCGACGCCGCCAACCCCCTCCACATCGCCTAACATCTAATGTCTACATGGGCTAGAGTTCTAAACATATTTGCTTCGGTTAGTCAAGTCATGTCTGTTTAAACAAAATGGTGGCACGCAGACGCATTGGGATTCACCTAAAAGCGGTCTTAACGAACGGTGCACCTTTATATGTCTTTGAAAACAATCACCAAATCACGTTTTAGCAGGCAATGAGCTATAAGCCAGCAACGTAATCAACTTGTAACAAACTTAGACGTTTAAACAAATAGGTTGATTTTCAATCTCAACGCAACAGCCTGAACGGACCCTGCGTTTCCGCAGCTAGCGCAACGCGGAAATAGCTCCCGGCACCTGGCCATCACTTCGT
>JAGZUC010000019.1 GCA_018380195.1 Collinsella sp.
CGGCAACGGGGGCTTTTCTTTTACGTAAACACCGCATGGATTCGAACCTCGGTCGAGGCGCGGGCGTAAAGAAAACGCGGAGCGTTTTTAGCCCGCGGGTGAGTCCGCCGGCAGGCGGGCGAAGCCGGTGCGGATCCGCGCAGCGGATGCGCGGAATCCTATACGCCGCACCAATTGAAATTGAAAGCCTCCGGCGACGGGGGCTTTTCTTTTACGTAAACACCGCATGGATTCGAACCTCGGTCAATGGGGACTATTTCTCATCGACTCGTGTAAGATTCCGAGTAGGTGTCGCGACTTATTCGCGACCACTCCTTCTCTAGACGACCGATCAGGGTGATATTTCGTGGCAGAGCGTCCGACATACAAGCTCAGGTTTCTCGATCCCAAGAAGCGCTTTCCGGCGATGCCCGAGCAGCCTGCGGGACGCTCATATGGCGTGGTCTGGAAACTCTTTGGCGAGGATCAGCATGAATCTTGTTATGTCGTCGAATTCGTTGGCAAAAGTCATGTGTCGCTTTTGGGCTACGTAAGCGTTTCGGGTGAGGTGTACAAGGTGGACCGCTCCGTCAGCGAGGCTCCGCTGCCCAACGATCCCGACATGGAACTGGTCCTTGACGAGTCGGATTCCAGTATTGGTGAGATTATGGTAAGGGAAGCCAACGGTGCAATGCGCGCGTGTGCGCAAACTGTCGGCTCTCCCGAAGGCCCCATGCGCGAGCAGTCCGACTACGAGACATGGAATTCAACCCGCTCCCTTCCTTACGGCGAGTTCATGGCATCGATGTTCCTGCGCTACGTGATATTCGCTGACTCCGAAAATGCCATTGCGAGCACGGCGGACGCCGGCGGACTCGACGAGGGTATGCAAAACGTTGTCGACAAGATCAAGCTCGTAAAGATGCCCGAGCCGGTCGAGGTGTTTTTGGGCTTTAGCACGGCACCGCTCCCCGATGCTATCGAGACGCTGCTTTACCGCGTTGACCATGCTGAGAATCCGAGCGGTATCGAGCGCTATGCCGCCGCCCTTATGAGTGAAATTGACTTGCCCCGCCTGCGCACCATCGCTGCCAAGTCCGAGATGAGCCTGGCTCGCATTGATCGTTCAAAGCTTTTCTATCTCAATTTTGATCGTAGCCTGTTGGACCAGGACGAGATTGACATGCTGCTTGCCATAGAGTGCCGTCTCAACCGCCTCTCCGGCATCCTTGAGCGCATCGGGGCCGGATTGGTCCCTGCGGCATCCTCGCCGAGCCTTGAGGGCTGCGCGCTCTTTGATGCGTGGCATATCGCCAAGACGACCAACGATGTTCCCCGACTGCTCGATACGGCTTCGAGCGATAACCCGTGGGCCAAGCCGGGAACGGTTTCGTGCCAGCCGGGCGGCGAGTGGGACGTGCGCACCCGTTTTGCGCGAATCGTTGAGGCGCTCAACGTGGTCACGCGGCTCGACTATACCTATCGAGTAAACGTTGCCGAGGGGATTATGCTCGTTCGGTTTGGGCAGTCTGTCGTTGATGCCATGCCGCAACGTGAATACGACGCTCAAGATGACGCCTGGCGCGAGCTGGACGAGGACACGCGCGCGATCTGGGCCGCGGAGCACGATGCGCGCGTGGCACTCACGCTTGCGGCAGCGTGCTTTGCCGCGGGCACCTGCATCACGCGCTGCTATGTGCAGATTGCTGTTCCCGACGGTGAGCAGGGCGAGCGCGTTGTTGCAACGTATTTCTTTGGGCGCGCGGCCTATCTGGCCGATTGCGTGCCTGTCGCCAAAGATCTTGAGAGCATGGACATGGACGATATGCCGTGCAAGCGTGTGCTTGAGGCGTATGAGTCAACAGCTCCGGCGACGATTGAGCCTGCGGAGGTTCATGCTCGTCCGCGTGATGACCATCGCACGCTGCCGCCGGCGCTGCGCGATCTGCTGCTTGCCGATACGGCTGACGAGTTGGAGGTCATGGAAGAGGACGACGACCCATACGTGGCCCGTGTTGTTGAATTGCGCGAGCAGGCAAAAGTCGACCGTACAGGTGCTTTTGAAGGCTTTTCCCGTCTTGTCGAGGAGTTGGAGGCTAAGTGCACTGTCGCCGAGCTTTTGGCGACAGGTCCGGTTCAAACGCAGTTTTGCGATAACCAGCTGGTGCGCATGATGCTACCGGTGTTGGAAGAAGACCGCTCTGTGCGAATCCTTCGTGCGCCCGATGCGCTGTACTTTGCCCAGCACGAGATCTGCAGCTTTTATGCCGAGCAAGAGGACTTTGAACGAGCGCTGCCCGAGGTGCGCCATCTTTACGATCTGGCGCGCTCGTCCATGCAATCGCACTTTGCGCTCATCAACGTGCTTGCGCGTCTGGAGCGCTTTGACGAGATTATCGAGGTGGCGCGCCACGGCCTACGTATTGCCAGCGATCGTTCTGCAATCGGCTACCTGTTCTATCGCTTGGCGTTTGCCTATTGGAATTGCGATCAGCTCGGCCTGGCGCTGGCTTGTTACCGTCTGGTGCCGCGCGGCGAGGAGTCGGGTACCAACGCGCTGGAGGAAATGCAGGGCCTTATGAACGAGATGGGCGTCAGCGAGCCTCCGACGTTCGAGGAAGCGGTCGAGACCATCCGCAAGGCTGGACTCGAGCTGCCGCCAGTGTCCGTCGTGACGAATCAGCTTGCAGATGCCGCTGTGCAACTGGTCGACAACGGCTTCTTTTTCCTGGCACGCGGTTGCATCTTTCAAATGTGGCGCACCATGGGCAACGACGAGCTCGGCTCCCTCAACCGCTCGCTGGGGTAGGGGCGAAGACTGCAAGGAGGAAAGGCCGCTAGGTAATTAGAAAATTCCCTCTTGCTCAACTTCGGCTGTTTGGTTACTATAGAACGGCTGTTACGGAGAGCTGACCGAGAGGCCGAAGGTGCTCGCCTGCTAAGCGAGTATGCCCCAAAAGGGCATCTGGGGTTCGAATCCCCAGCTCTCCGCCAGTACGAATTTGAGGAAGGGTTCCATTTGGGGCCCTTTTTTGTGCGGAGAAAGGAGGCTGGGGATTCGAACCCGAGAGGGCGCGGGCGTTAAGCAAACGCGAAAGCGTTTGTAGCCCGTGGGCGAAAAGCCGCCAGGCTTTGAAGCCGGAGGGCATGCGTAGCATGCCCGGACATCCCCAGCTCTCCGCCAGTATGATTTGAAAGAAGGGTCCCATTTGGGGCCCTTTTTTTAGCTGAACCACGTTAGCTGGGGATTCGAACCCTCAAAAATGAGGCGCCCCGTTGGACGCCTCATTTGGTTCGATGTGATATCGCTCCGGCCCTACACCTCGGGTGCCTTGGCTACGGTCTCGCTCTCTGCCGCAAGTGGGCGGTTGTCGATGCGGCGGCCCAGGCGGTCGAGCTTCACGAGCAGCCACTCGATGGGATTGGGCCCTGCGCCTTCCTCGTCGGCAACCAGGTCCATGACGGCGACCTTGGTGCCGTCCTGCTTGAGCGTAACGCTGCCCACCTTGTCGCCCACATGCACCGTGCCCGAAAGATCGTCGTAGCTAACCTTTTCGGTCACCTCGCCGGCAAGGGAAAACACGGTCGCTTGCGCCGTGGGGTCGGCGAGCGTGGCGTCAATCGTCTTGTCCGTCCAATCTGTCTGGCTAATGCGTGCCATGAGCGGGTTGCCGTTGGCGGTCTTTTCCTGCGTGTTGGCGATTGCGACCGTCACCTTGTGACCGTAGTGCCAATTGGCAAGGGTGGCGGTATCGGTAAAGCGCTGGTCGGTGGTGGTGGAGTTCAAAACGACGGTGTAGATCTCGTCGCCGTCACGGTTGTAGGCGCTCGTAAAGCAATAGCCCGCGTCGTCGGTGGTGCCGGTCTTGCCGCCGATGTTGCCATCTTGGCCCAGCAAATAGTTATGCGTGTCCATGGAATGCGAATGGTCGGTGCCGTCGGCGCCCGTGACCTCGATCCAGGAATCCTCGCTCGCTACGACCTCACGGATCGTGTCGTTTTTCATGGCCTCCTGCATCATCAGCGCTACGTCGTGTGCGGTCGAGTGCATATCGCCAGCCCACTCATCAAAGTCCAGACCATGCGGGTTTTCAAAAAGCGTACCGGTGCAGCCGAGCTTCTTAGCGCGCTCGTTCATGGCCTTCACAAATGTGGCCTCGGCGTCTTTGGTCTTAGGGTCGATCTTCTTGCCCACATATTCGGCGAGTACGATGGCGGCGTCGTTGCCCGAGGGAATCATCAGGCCGCGCAGTGCCTGCTCCACGGTAAGCTCGTCGCCTTCGAGCAAGCCGGCGGTCGAATTACCCACGGTGGCTGCGGCGTTGCTCACCGTGACCTTCTCGTCCATCTTGCAATTCTCGACGGTTAGGATTGCGGTCATGACCTTGGTGATCGAGGCAATCTTGACCTGCTCATCGGCGCCGCGGGCATAGTAGACGGTGCCGTCTTTGCCCATGACGAGGGCATTGGTCGCATCGATATCGGGCAGGTTTTCGGCCGTGATGCCGCGCGCATCAGCGGTTTTGCCGCAAACATTGTCGGTCGTGAGCACTTGGGCGCCGGCGACGGTGGGCACGCCAGCGGCAAGGGCGATAGCGCAGACAAAGCCGGCGGCAAGCTGGGCTGAGCGCTTTGCAAAAGAGGTGAGGGACTTCACAGGTTTCGCTTTCGACGGGATGGTCTCTTCTGGAACAAGAGTATATCGTTTGCCGGTGTCGGCGATCATCGCGTGCGTGCGTGGCCCACATCCGCGCCCGAACGGGCACAAGGGTGCTTAAGGCCGACTTAATCACCCACGCTTGTTGTGTGTGGCGGGCGCCCCCTCGGGCATAATGGGGCGCGAGAGGAGCACGCATGAACGAGCGCATACTGGTAGTTGATGACGAGAAGGCTATTGCCGACCTAGTGGGCATCTACCTTACAAAAGAAGGCTTTGACGTCCAGATTGCCTATAGCGGGGCCGATGCCGCCAAGGCAATCTTGGAGCAGGAGTTCGATCTGGCGCTGCTGGACGTCATGCTGCCCGATATCGATGGGTTTGAGCTGCTGCGTACGATCCGTTCCAGCCATACCTATCCCGTGATCATGCTGACGGCGCGCGATGCCCAGCAAGACAAGATCGGGGGCCTTTCGCTTGGCGCGGACGATTACGTGGTTAAGCCGTTCCGTCCGCTGGAGCTCATCGCGCGCGTGCACGCTCAGCTTCGCCGCTACACCAGCTACGGTAGCCGTGCACAGGTGGCTGAGTCGCCGACCATTCAGCTCGACGGCTTGGAGATCAACCGCGATGCTCGTTCCGTGACAGTGGACGGTTCGCCGGTTCGCCTCACGCCCACCGAGTATTCAATCTTGCTGTATCTGGTCGAGCATCGCGGCAGCGTGGTGGCCGTGGAGGACCTGTTTCGCGCGGTGTGGAACGAGGACTTTATGCCCGGCTCCAACAATACGGTGATGGTGCACATTCGCCACTTGCGCGAAAAGATCGGCGACGACGCACAAAAGCCACGCTTTATCAAAAACGTCTGGGGCGTCGGCTACATCATCGAATAACGCCTTTCGCTTGTGAGGATTTTGATATGACAAAAGACGATAGGCAAGCGTTCGAGGTGCCCGATCGGCTCTTTGAATACGTGAGGTCGGTCGTCGACAACCGCGCGCTTGCAACGGTGCTGCTCTTTTTGCTGAGCCTGCTGCTGATTGGCATCGACAACATCGTCGGAATCTTGGCGGTGCTGCTCATTGGCTTTTTGCTGATCGATCGATTTGAGATCGTGCGCCGCTGCATGGTGATTGGCGGCGCCGCGTGGGCCATGACGTTGGCGATTGGCGCCATGGCGCTCGGCGGCATCGAAGGGCCGGTGCTGTTCGATGCCGGCTTTGTATTCAACATGCTTGGCTTTGTGCTGGCGCTTGCCGCGTGCGTGCTGTTCTTGTGCGGTCGCGCCCTGTACTACCAGGGCTACGAACAGGGCGAGCAGCATGCCGACCGCGTGCTCGCGGCTCGCATCCAGGACCGCCTGATCGATCACCCCGACACCTGGGACAACATCGACGGCGACTTCTTGGAGGTCGAGGGCGCCCTTAACCGCGTGCGTGACCGTGAGCGCAAGGTGCAGCAAGCTCTGCGTGACGAGTCGCATCGCAAGGACGATCTGGTCACGTACTTGGCACATGACCTACGCACCCCGCTTGCCAGTGTGGTGGGCTATCTTTCGCTGCTGCAAGAGGCTCCTGAGCTGCCGGTTGAGCAACGTGCGCACTTTACGGGCGTGGCTCTCGACAAGGCGCACCGGCTCGATGCACTCATCGAAGAGTTCTTCGATATCACACGCTTTGACTTCCACGATATCGTGCTCACGCGCGGCTATGTTGATCTGGGGTTGCTGCTGGCTCAGGTGGCTGACGAGTTCTATCCCATCCTCAACGAGCAGCATAAGGAAGCCCAAGTTGATATCCACGAGGACCTGACGGTGCTCGTGGATGGCGACAAGATGGCTCGCGTGTTCAACAACATCATGAAAAACGCTATTGCCTATAGCTATGAGGGCTCGACCATCACGATCGAGGCCAGACGCCGGGACGGCGGTGGCGTGCGCGTTCGCTTTATCAATCAGGGCGATCCTATCCCTGCGGCTAAGCTCAAGGTGATCTTTGAGAAGTTCTATCGCCTGGATGCGGCGCGTGCGACCAATCGCGGTGGTGCCGGTCTGGGCCTTGCTATTGCCAAGGAGATCATCGCGGCACACGGCGGTACCGTTGCATGTGAATCGACGCCCGAACACACGATATTCACCATCGAGCTGCCCGCCGCATAGCCAGCGTGCCCTTACAAACACTTGACAATGCGCTCACGTGCATATGAGCCGCGATTTCTACTATCGATACTGCTGAATTGATATCGATGTGGAGGTATGCGGTATGACGGCTGCTGCGGCTGTGGAGCCCACGGAGCTTGAAGAACTCATGGAAGCGCAGGCCGAGGCCGCGCACGAGCGCGAGGTTGGGGATGCGACTCGCCCCACGGCAGAGGATCTTGCCGCCTCGCCGACGCGCATCGACGTCGAGGGCCTCGACCTGTTCTATGGCGACCATCATGCGCTCAAGGACGTGAATATCAAGATCCGCGACAAGCAGATCACCTCATTTATCGGGCCTTCGGGCTGCGGAAAGTCTACGTTGCTGCGCTGCTTTAACCGCATGAACGACGGCATCAAGGATTGCCGTATCGAGGGCAAGATTGCGCTCGATGGTCAAGATATCCTGGGCGATTACGACATCTGCCGTTTGCGCCAGCGCGTGGGCATGGTGTTCCAGCGCCCCAACCCGTTTCCCATGAGCATCTACGACAACGTCGCCTATGGGCCGCGCGGTATGGGTGTGCGCGACCGCGTCGTGCTCGACGAGCTGGTCGAGGACTCCCTTCGTCGCGCTGCGCTATGGGATGAGGTCAAGGACAAGCTCAAAGAGTCGGGTCTGGGTCTTTCGGGCGGCCAGCAGCAGCGTCTGTGCATCGCCCGCGCGCTGGCCGTGCAGCCCGACATTCTGCTGATGGACGAGCCGACCTCGGCACTCGACCCTGTGTCGACGCTCGTGGTGGAGCAGCTGGCCTGTGAGCTCAAAGAGACCTGCACGCTCGTGGTCGTTACGCACAATATGCAGCAGGCGGCGCGTATCTCCGATTCGGTCGCATTCTTTTTGCTGGGTGAGCTGGTGGAGCACGCGCCCACCGCGCAACTCTTCAAGAATCCGACCGATCCGCGCACGGCGGATTATTTGACGGGGCGTTTTGGCTGATACCATCTAGTAAAGGTACCTTTAGGGTTAAGATGCGGTCATGCCGGCCGCAAAGGGGTTCAACATGATCTATTACGTCGAGGACGATGACAACATCAGGGATTTGACGGTCTATGCGCTGCGCAAGCAGGGGATTGAGGCCGAAGGCTTTTCGTGCGACGGTGAGTTTAAGGCTGCCGTGGCGCGACGGGTACCCGATGCCGTCCTGCTCGACATCATGCTGCCCGATACCGATGGCTTGGCGATTATGCGTCGACTGCGTGCCGATCGCCTGACGGCGACGGTGCCCATCATGATGCTTACCGCCAAGGATACCGAGCTCGACAAGGTGATGGCGCTCGATGGCGGTGCCGACGATTACCTGACTAAGCCGTTTTCGCTCATGGAGCTTGCGAGCCGCTGCCGCGCACTGCTGCGTCGCGGCGGCATGGTCAAGCAGGCGAGCGATGTGCTCAGCGTGGGCGACATCGTGCTCTCGCCCAGCCATCGCGAGGTGACCGTTGCCGGCGAGCCGCTTAAGCTCACCCTGCGCGAGTTCGACCTGCTCGAGTACCTCATGCGCAAGCCCGGCGTGGTTTTTACCCGCGAGTCGTTGCTGCAGAGCGTGTGGGGCTGGGACTTCGACGGCGGTTCGCGCACCGTTGACGTGCACGTGCAGACGCTTCGCCAAAAACTGGGCGAGCATGCCAGCGCCATCGAGACCGTGCGCGGCGTGGGCTACCGCTTGGCCGAGCCTTCTGCCGGCGATGGTGCCAAAGGCGACGACACCGCGGCCACCGCATCGGAGGAGTAACCCGTGGTCTTCGCCCCCCAGGGAAAACATACGCTGTCGCACCGCGTTTTTGTGACGATCTTTGTCTGCGCCATGGCGGTTATCGTGGCGTTTACGGTGCTGGGTGCGTTCTTTGTGCAAAACACCTTGGCGGATGCCACGAGTGCCAATCTGGCGCAGGAAACCGAGCTCATTGCTGCCGCTCTCGACGAACAGCAGGAGCCCATCCCGTTCTTGCGTAGTCTCGATCGCGAGGACTTGCGCATCACGCTGATTAACAAGGATGGATCGGTTGCCTACGACAACGAGGCGTCGCCTTCCACACTGCCCAACCATGGCGATCGCCCCGAGGTCATCGAGGCCTTTGAGAGTGGTTTGGGTTCCGCGGAGCGCGCAAGCTCTACGCTCGACGAGATTATGCTGTATCGCGCCGTCGCCCTTGATAACGGCCAGGTTGTCCGCTTGGCGCAGGCCCAGCCTGGCGTTGCGGCGATTTTGCTGTCGATGGTGGCGCCGATGCTGCTTATCGCAGCAGCGGGTGCGGTACTCTCGTTTTTTATGGCGCGCCGCGAGTCCCGTGCCATCATCGCGCCGTTGCAAGAGGTGGATTTGGACCACCCACGCCGTAGCTATGAGCACGCCTATGCCGAGATGGTCCCCATGCTTGAGCGTATCGAGTCGCAGCGCCAGGAACTCAAGCGCCAAATGGCGGTGCTAGCGGACAACGACCGTATGCGCCGCGAGTTCACGGCGAATATCACCCATGAGCTCAAGACGCCGCTTACGGCGATTTCGGGCTATGCCGAGCTCATCGCAAACGGCATGGTCGAGGGCGAGGGCGACCTGCGCAACTTTGGCGGTCGCATCTATCGTGAGGCGGGCCGCTTGGCAGCGCTTGTCAACGATATCCTTACGCTGTCTAACTTGGACGAGGCCGAGCGTGCAGCTGAGGGCGAGGCGGTGCCCATTGGGTCCACGGAGCCTATTGAGCTCTCGCGTGCCATCTACGCGGTCGAGCAGCGTCTTGAACAGGTCTCCCGTCAGGCGAATGTGACGATAAGTCATGAGACCAAGCCTGTGGTCATCGAGGGCGTGTCGCGCTTGATTGACGAGCTCATCTATAATCTGGCAAGCAACGCCATCCGCTACAATCGACCCGGCGGTACGGTTACGCTGCAGTGCGGCACCAACGACGAAGGCCATCCGTTCCTTGCGGTCGCCGACACGGGAATCGGTATCGCGCCTGAAGAACAGGGCAAGGTATTTGAGCGGTTCTATCGCGTGGACAAGAGTAGGTCCAAGGCACGCGGCGGAACCGGTCTGGGGCTTGCCATTGTCAAGCATGCGGCCCTGTATCATCACGCCACGCTCGATCTGTCGAGCGAGTTGGGCGTGGGAACCACCATTACGGTGACGTTTCCCATACAGCAGGACGAGCCATTCGCATAGCGATACAACATAGATATTGATGTAGACGCCGCATTTGACTTTCGGGTGCGGCGTTGTTGTGCAATTTTACGATTGCTTCCGACATTTTTACAGGAGAGCCTGTTTCTTATGTATAGAGTTTGGTCTCGGTAAAAAGATGCGATAAAGTACGGACAGTTTTGTCAATCCGAACTGGGGAAATGAAAGGCAAGCTGCATGACCCTTCTCGAACTGTTCCAGCTGCTGAAGAAGCACCTTCAGCTGGTCATCACCCTTCCGGTGGTCTGCGCGATCGCCATGGGCATCGTGTCCTTCGCCGCGATGGACAACACCTATACCGCGACGACGAGCATGTACATTCTCGCCAAGACCGACGATAGCGGCCAGATGAGCTACAACGATCTCTCGGCGAGCCAGATGCTTTCCAACGATATCGCCACGCTGCTGGATAGCGATAGCGTTAAGAGCGGCGCCGCCAAGGAACTGGGCCTCACCGATCTGGATGACTACAAGGTGTCTGTTTCCTCCGAGACCACCACGCGTGTCATTACGCTTTCGGTTACCGGCACCGATGCCAAGGAGACGGCTGAGGTCGCAAAGGCCATAGCTAGCTCGGTGAGTACGGTCGCTCAGAACGTCGGCGCTGCCCAGAGCATCAACGTTATCGACGAGGCTAAGACCCCCGAAGCCCCCAGCGGCCCCAAGCGCACGCTGTATATTGCCGTCGCGTTCCTCGCCGGTATCTTTATCGCAGTCGCCTATGTCGTTTTGGCAGACATGCTCAATACCCGCATCCGCGGTGCCGAAGAGGCGGAAGAGCTCCTGGGCATTCCCGTTGTTGGCCGAATTCCGGCTATGAAAGGTGGTAAATAGGCATGGCTAAGGCAAAGAACACCGATAAGCTCGTTGTACAGAATGCCGCCAAGACCCTTCTGGCCAACATCCGCTTTGCGAGCGTGGACGACCCCATTCGCACCATCACCGTTACGTCCTCGATTCCCAACGAGGGCAAGTCTACGGTTTCCATCAACCTTGCCCAGGCTATCGCCACCAGCGGCAAGAGCGTCCTGCTGGTCGAGGCTGATATGCGTCGCAGGTCCCTTGCCGATATGCTCGGCGTCCGCTCCCGCGGCGGACTCTATGCAGTCCTTTCCGAGCAGGTTTCTATTGACCAGGCGATTGTCGAGACGGGTCAGAAGAACTTCTACTTCCTCGATGCCGAGCCGCATATTCCCAATCCTGCCGACATCATCGTCTCTCACCGCTTTGCCAAGCTGGTAAAGGCACTGTCCGCCAAGTTCCAGTACGTCATCTTTGATGCTCCCCCGGTCGGCACCTTCATCGATGCTGCCGAGATCGCCAGTCTGACCGACGGCACGCTGTTCGTGGTGCGCGAGGACTTCACCAAGCGCGAGGAGGCACTCAACGCTATCGGCCAGCTTAAGAAGTCCGAAAAGGTCAAGCTCATCGGTACCGTTATGAACTACTGCGAGACCGAGACCAGCGAGTACTACTACTCCTACTACACCAAGGACGGTAAGAAGGTGAAGAAGGGCTCCGACGATCAGGGGACTTCCAAAAAGGGCATCTTCACCAACCGAGCAAACGTTTAGTTGATTAAGGCTGACCTATGCGTGACATTCATTGCCATATCTTGCCGGGTGTAGACGACGGCGCCGCCGATCTCGATGAGAGCTTGGCGATGCTCGAGGCTGCCAAGCGGGCTGGTGTAACCAGAATTGTTTGCACTCCTCACTGCCGTGATCCCTATTTTGATTACGACAAGATGTGGGATGCCTTTGAGCTGCTGCGTGATAACGCTGACGGTTTTCCGCTCCAGATGGGCTTCGAGGTCAACCATCGAAAGCTCGTTGAGCTTGGTATCGATGCCGCGGAGCACTTGCATTTCGATGGGACCAACGAGTTTCTTCTCGAGCTTTCGACGCATGCCGATGCGTATGCGTTTAGAGAGTACGAGAACACGATTTACGATTTGCAGTGCCGTGGCTACCAGGTGATCATCGCTCATCCTGAGCGCTATCGTGCGGTTCAAAAGGATGTAAGCGTGGCGGAGCGCCTGGTCGATATGGGCTGCAAGCTGCAGGCTTCGGCGGACTTTATTGCCGGCGGTCGCTTTGGTCGCGAGAAAAAGCCGGCACAGCGCCTGTTCGATCAGAACCTGTACAGCTTCATCGCGAGCGATGCCCATAACGTGGGTCATTACGATTGCCTGGCGAAGGCTCGCGCGAAGTTTAGCGTGCGCGGAGCTCATTTTCGCTAATATCTGTCCCTAACGTTCGCATTGAATGAAAGGGCAGCCATGGATATCCAACTTAAGACGGGATGCTTTGATGACGCGGCGTTGGTGCGCCGCGTCGTTTTTATGGACGAGCAAGGCTACGAGAATGAGTTCGACGCTATCGACGAGGATCCAAACTGCATTCATGTGACGCTCTATGCAGACGGCGAGCTTGCCGGTTGCTCGCGCGTGTTTCCCGAGGAACTGGAGCGCGCGGCAGATGCAGAGGCTCCGGTTTCGCCGGCGTGCGACTTGGACGAAGGCGTTGCGGCGGGGGAGACCTATATTATGGGGCGCGTCGCCGTGCTGCCGGCTATGCGTCGTCGCGGACTGGCGAGTGCGATCGTCGAGGCCAGTGCTTCGTGTGCACGCGATGCCGGCGCTAAGCTTATTAAGCTGCATGCGCAGGAATACGTGTTGCCGCTCTATGCAAAGGCGGGCTACACGCAAATTGCCCCGGTAGATTACGAAGACGAGGGCCAGCCCCATGTCTGGATGGCCAAGCGCGTAGATGGCAGATAGGGACGTTCCTTTTCTGCCGGCAGTTGGGGACGCTCCTTGGCAATTGGCGCATCGGAGCGCTTAGACATACAGTTTTTCGATTCCGTATGTATATATGCGCGCTAATGGGTTATAAAATCTAAGTCTGAACATAGCAGGTCTGCGATTCGGCTCGGGCGACCGGGCCGTTTTTGCGGACGGGGGTAGCGCGAAAGGACTGCACATGCGTCAATTTAAGACCGAGAGCAAAAAACTGCTCGACCTCATGATCAACTCCATCTACACCAATAAGGAAATCTTCCTGCGCGAGCTTATCTCTAACGCGAGCGACGCCGTCGACAAGCTCAACTTTAAGAGCCTGCAGGATCCGAGCGTCAAGATCGACCAGGGCGACCTGGCTATTCGCGTTTCCTTTGATAAAGACGCCCGCACCATTACCATCTCGGATAACGGCATTGGCATGACCGCCGAGGAGCTCGAGCGCAATCTGGGCACCATCGCCCATTCCGGCTCCGAGGAGTTTAAGACCGAGAACGCCGAGCAGCAGGGTTCGGATGTCGACATCATCGGCCAGTTTGGCGTGGGCTTCTACTCGGCTTTTATGGTCGCCAGCCATGTGAAGGTCGTCAGCCGCGCCTATGGCGAGGATGTCGCCCATGTGTGGGAATCCGACGGTCTTGAGGGCTACACCATCGAGGACGGCGAGCGCGCCGAGCACGGTACCGATGTCATCCTGACGCTGCGCGAGAACGAGAAGCTCGATGCCGACGGCGAGGCCGAGACCTACGATCGCTTCCTGACCGAGTGGGGTCTCAAGAGCCTGATTCAGCAGTACAGTAACTATGTGCGCTACCCGATCCAGATGATGGTGTCCAAGAGTCGCCAGAAACCCAAGCCCGAGGACGCCGGCGACGATTACAAGCCCGAGTACGAGGACTACCAGGAGCTCGAGACCGTCAATTCCATGACACCGATCTGGAAGAAGCGCAGCTCCGATGTCGAGCAGAAGGACTACGACGAGTTCTACAAGTCCACGTTCCACGACTTTGACGATCCTGCGCGCACCATCAGCTTCCACGCCGAGGGCACGCTCGAGTATGACGCCCTGCTGTTTGTGCCGGGACGCGCGCCGTTCGATCTGTACAGCAAGGACTACGAGAAGGGTCTGGCGCTCTACAGCTCCAACGTGCTGATTATGGAGAAGTGCGACGACCTGCTGCCCGACTACTACAACTTTGTGCGCGGTGTCGTGGATTCCGCCGACGTGTCGCTCAACATCTCGCGTGAGACGCTGCAGCAGAACCGTCAGCTCAAGGCCATCGCCAAGCGTGTGGAAAAGAAGATCACCGCTGACCTTGAGGATATGCGTGACAACGACCGCGAGGCCTACGAGAAGTTCTTTGAGAACTTTGGCCGCGGCCTTAAGTACGGCATCTACTCGAGCTATGGCATGAAGGCCGATGAGCTCGCCGACCTGCTGCTGTTCTGGTCTGCCAAGGAGCAGAAGATGATTACCCTAGCCGAGTATGCCAAGGGCATGCCCGAGGATCAGAAGGCCATCTACTACGCCGCCGGCGACTCGCGTGAGCGCTTGGCCAAGATGCCCGTGGTAAAGGGCGTGCTCGACCGCGGCTATGACGTGCTGCTACTGACGCAGGATGTGGATGAGTTCACCTTCCAGGCCATGCGTGAGTACATTGCCGCCGATATGCCCAAGATTTACGAGGACGACGCTGCCCGCGAGGCTGCCGAGAAGGCTGTGGCCGACGGTGCCGAGCCCGAGGTCGAGGATCGTCATCTGGAGCTCAAGAACGTCGCGACCGGTGATCTTGACCTGGCGACCGAGGACGAAAAGAAGGAGGCCGAGGACGCCACCAAGGAGAACGAGGACCTCTTTAGCGCCATGAAGGAGGCGCTCGGCGACAAGGTCGAGAAGGTCGCCGTCTCTGCGCGCCTGACCGATGCTCCCGCGTGCATCACCACCGAGGGCCCGCTTTCGCTCGAGATGGAGAAGGTGCTCCAGAAGGGTCCCGAGGGAGCGCCCGATGGTATGCCCAAGAGCCAGCGCGTGCTCGAGCTCAACGCCAAGCACCCGGTCTTTGCCAAGCTTGTCGCTGCCCAGAAGGCAGGCGACGCCGACAAGATCAAGCAGTACTCCGGTCTGCTCTATGACCAGGCTCTGCTGGTCGAGGGCATCCTCCCCGAGGATCCCGTAGCCTTCGCGGCGGCTGTTTGCAACTTGATGTAGTTCGGGGATACGGCACCGTAACTAGATTAGAACGAGAGTGGATAATCTCCCACTTTTGGCTCGAATGCGGGCTTGAAGTGAGAGATTTTCCACTCTCGTTTCCTTTTGAATGATCCCTCCGTCCCCAAGGGATCATTTATTTGTGCGGGTTGTGGTTTTGTGACCTGCTGAAATTTAAGATACTGTACAACTGTACGTTAACTCATCTTCGTAGTATATTGCTACCCGCAAAACTCAACACCATTGTGCTTTGAGACGTTAAAGCGCCTACGTACAATGGTTGTCGATAGTACGATTCGATTCAACGACAGGATGGATGGTCCAAGCGTGAGTCTCGGCAGCAAACTATCCAACGCAAAGGTCTCCTTTGCGATATTTAAGCGCGACATTAAGCGATTGCTTATGAACCCCGTCGCCTTGGTGGTTACCCTGGGCGTGTGTGTCATTCCCTCGCTATATGCCTGGTACAACATCGTGGCCAACTGGGATCCGTACGGAAACACCCAGGGCATCAAGATTGCCATCGCCAACAATGACCAAGGAACTCAAAACGACCTGGTGGGCGAGCTCAATGCGGGCGACAAGGTTGTCGACCAGCTCAAAGAGAACGATCAGCTGGGCTGGACCTTCGTCGATTCGGCCGCCGATGCTAAAGAGGGCGTCGAGAGCGGTGAATATTACGCTGCCATCGTGATCCCCAAGAACTTCTCTGACAATCTTGTCTCAATGCTCGACGGCAATTACCATCAGCCCAAGCTTACGTACTACGTCAACGAGAAGAAGAGCGCTATTGCGCCCAAGGTCACCGACACTGGCGCCAATACCATCGAGGAGCAGATCAACTCGGAATTTGTCTCCACGGTGGGCGAGACCGTTGCCAGTATTGCCAAGGATGCCGGAGTCGATTTAAAGGACAAGGCAACCCAGACTCAGGATTCGTTGGCCGGTTCGGTATCAGAGGCTTCCGATACGTTGGGCGAAGTGCGTGATTCGATTGGCGACATGAATGCCGCCATCGATAAGACGAGTGGTTCCATTGCCTCGGCAGATGCGGCACTTGCCGGTCTGCAGGGTCAGGCGCCGTCGCTGACGCAGGCGATCTCCCAGGGCAATGACCTGCTGGGCGAGGCTCGCGCCACGGCGGGCAACTCTGTCGCCTCGCTCTCCAAGGCGCTCTCGGAAGGCAGCCTTGCGCTCACCAAGACGTCAGCCTCTGCGAACGCTGCCATCGGCAAGCTGACGGGCACGGTCACATCTACGACCACCCGTATCGACAACTCGCTCGAGTCTCTCCAAGCGACGATCGACCACAATAAGGCCGTTATCGGGCACTTAGAGATTCTCGCCAATGACACGTCGACAGGTTCCGAGGAAATTGACGCGCGCATTGTATCGACCATCGATTTGCTTCGAGAGCAGAATGAAAAGCTTCAGAGCATCAAGGACGGTCTGTCCGCGCAGTCGAGCGCCATGGCGAATGACGCAGCGGCTGTTTCGGGTGCCAGTGACGCTATCAATAACGCAATTCATACCGGTGCGACCAACCTTGGCCAAGCCCAGACGGACTTGGGCCAAAACGCGCTGCCGAAGGCCTCGAGCGCGCTCGACTCTTTTGCTGCCGTTTCGGGCGACCTGACCGGTATCGTCTCGGGTATGACACCTACACTTGCAAATGCGCGCGGCACGTTGGCGCAGCTTAGCGCTACGCTCGGCCAGGCCAAGACCACGCTGTCCCAAACCGATGCCTCCCTTGCCAAGGTTCAGGACAAGCTCGCAACCGCCGCCAACGACATCGCGGCGCTACAGACCTCCGAGTCCATGGGCGAGCTGGCCGGCCTGATGGGCGTCGACGTCGATGATGTTGCAGACTTCATGGCATCTCCGGTCGAGCTGACCTCAAAGTCAATTTACCCGGTCAAGAGCTTTGGTTCGGGCATTGCCCCGTTCTATACCAATCTGGCGCTGTGGGTGGGCGGCTACGTGCTTATCGCTATCTACAAGCTCGAGGTCGACCGCGAAGGCATCGGCAGCTTTACCGCGCGTCAGGGCTACTTTGGCCGCTGGTTGCTCCTGGTGATCCTGGGCGCGTTGCAGGCCATCATCGTTACGGTAGGCGATCTGGTGATCGGCGTGCAGTGCGTCAGCCCGCTGCTGTTCGTGCTGGGCGGCATCGCCATCTCGTTCACCTACGTCAATATCATCTATGCGCTGTCCACCACGTTTAAGCATATCGGCAAGGCTATCGGCGTCATTCTGGTTATCGTGCAGATCCCGGGTTCGTCGGGCATGTACCCCATCGAGATGATGCCAGGCTTCTTCCAGTGGCTGCACCCGCTGCTGCCCTTTACCTACGGCATCAATCTGCTGCGCGAGACGGTCGGCGGCATGTATTCGTTCAACTACCTGTTTAACCTGTGCATTCTGGGCGTGTTCTTGATCGTGGCGCTCTTTATCGGTCTGCAGCTGCGTCCGCTGCTGCTCAACCTTAACCTGCTCTTTGATAAACAGCTTTCCACGACCGGTATGATGATTTGCGAGTCCAACGACCTGCCGCGCCAGCGCTACTCGCTGCGCACGGCCATGCGTGTCATGCTCGATTCCGATTCGTACCGTCGCGAACTGCTCGATCATGCGGTCGCCTTTGAACATCGCTACCCGTACTACATCAAGGGCGGTTTTGCCGCCGTGGTGGGCGTTCAGGTCCTGCTCTTTGTCCTGTCGACGGTTCTCGATATCGACAATAACGGCAAGATCATCCTGCTTGTCATTTGGATCATCTCGGTTATTGCCATCTGCGGCTGGCTTATCAATATCGAATATATCCGCGCGAGCCTCAATACCCAGATGCGCATCTCGGCGCTTTCGGATGAGGACCTGCGTCGCGAGATGCGCGAACACACGGCCGCCATTCCTGCCGCCCGCCACATGTTTGGCCTCAACGCCAGCGAGCGTGGTGCCAAGGGCGGCGATCAGTCCACGGGCCGCTTGCCGCATATCGGCTCGCACCATAAATCTCAGGGCAGCGACAGCACAGCCACAAATGATGGAGATACCACCGCGCTTGGCAAGCACTCCAAAGGAGGTGAGGCATAAATGAAGAACATCCTGCATCTGTTTAAGCGCGATGTCCAAAACGTGTCTCGCTCCGTGATCGGCTTGGTTGTCGTGATGGGCCTCATTATCGTACCGTGTCTGTACGCGTGGTTTAACATCGCCGGCAGCTGGGATCCGTACGGCAACACCGGCAATCTTAAGATCGCCGTGGTCAACACCGACGAGGGCTACGAGAGCGATTTGATTCCCGTCGAGGTCAACGTGGGCGAAAACGTAACCGCCACCCTGCGCGGCAACGAGAGCTTCGATTGGGTTGTGCTCAACAATCGCGAAAAGGCTATCGAGGGCGTTAAGTCGGGCGCGTACTATGCTGCCGTCGTTATCCCCAAAACGTTTAGCGCTGACATGATGACGCTTTTCTCGACCGACGTGAAACACGCTGATATCGAGTTCTATGAGAACCAGAAAGCCAACGCCATCGCGCAGATCGTGACCGAGAAGGGTTCGAGCGCCGTTCAAAGCCAGGTTAACGAAACTTTTACCGAGACCATTACGAGCATCGGTCTTAAGACGGTGTCCAGCCTGCTCGATTACATGAGCACCGACCAGGTCAGCAACTTTATCGCCAACCTGTCCTCGACGCTCGGCGATTCGGTCCAGGACCTGCAGGACGTTCAGGCCAGCGCAACGTCGCTTGCGGGCATTTTGAGCTCCACGTCCGATTCGCTGACGTCGGCGAGCGGTATGCTCCAGCAGACGGGTACGGTCGATGAGTCGACAAAGCAGCTCATGGAACATGCCAAAAGCGGCATCGATGATTCCAAAGAAGCGCTTAAGGCGGCAAACGATGCCATCGATGCCGCAATCGATGGAAGTGCGGGTTCGTTCGACAATGTGTCTGCCGAGTTCGCGAAGGCGTTCGACACCGCAAACCAGCATGTCGACCTTACGGTGTCCCAACTCAACGATGCCGCTGCGGCCCTCAATGCGCGCGCCAAGGATATCGATACGGTGGCCGATCAGCTCCGCAGCCTTGCCGACCAGGTGAGCGATGAGAATTTGAAGGACGGCCTCAAGTCCGCCGCGACGTCGCTGGGCAGAATCGCCGTTGAGTACCGCAACAATGCCAAGGATCTGGCGGCCACCGCGAAGTCTCTCTTCGATAGCATGGCCGAGGTCAACAACTCGCGTGCCGAGGTCGATCAGGCCATCGCCGATGCCAAGGCCGGCATCGCGGGTGCCAAATCCGATTACGATTCCACGTTCTCGGTTAAGGCCAAGGAGCTCAAGAAGACGGTTTCGGGCATTTTGGACTCGCTTGATGGCATCTCGGGCGATCTTGATAGCGCTGTTGCCGGTCTAACCGATGCATCCGGTTCGCTGGCAAAGGGCCTCTCCAAGGCTGCAAAGCTGGTCAACAAGGCTTCCGATCAGCTGGGTGAAGCGTCCGATAAGATCAGTGCCTTTAAGGACGAGCTCGACGGTGCCCTTATGTCGGACGATCTGGCCACGATCAAGACGATGATTGGCAATGATCCCGAGGGTCTGGCCGTGTCGCTTTCCGGTCCCGTCGCGCTCGATCGCAAGCCGGTCTATCCGATCCGCAATTACGGTTCGGCCATGGCGCCGTTCTATACGATCCTGTCGCTGTGGGTGGGCTCGATCGTGCTGGCAGCCATGATGAAGGTCTCGGTTGACGATGAGCTCATCAACGAGCTCATCCCCGTGCGCCTGCACGAGATCTACCTGGGCCGCTACCTGTTCTTTGGAGGTCTGGCCCTGCTGCAGGCGACACTCGTGTGCGCGGGCGACATCCTGTTCTTTGGCATCCAATGCGACAACCCGCTGCAGTTTGTGCTGGCGGGCTGGGTCGCGAGTCTCGTGTTCTCCAATATCGTCTACACGCTTACGGTTTCGTTTGGCGATATCGGCAAGGCTTTGGCCGTTGTGCTGCTGGTCATGCAGGTCGGCGGTTCGGGCGGTACGTTCCCCATCGAGATGACCGGCCCTGTGTTCCAGGCGATCTATCCGTTCCTGCCGTTTACCCATGGCATTAACGCCATGCATGCCGCCATGGCTGGCGCCTACCATATGGAGTACTGGGTTGAGCTGGGCATTCTGGCGAGCTATCTGATTCCGTCGCTGGCACTGGGCGTCGTCTTCCGCCGTCCGGTCATCAAGGCCAACGACTGGATTATCGAAAAGCTGGAGTCGACAAAGCTAATTTAATGCGGCAGCGTTAACGCTGATGCAGCGTCGGCCGGTCCGCCGTTCGGTAGAACGGCGGAACAAAACGCTTTAGCGGGCTGGATTGCGTGGGTTGCTTGGTTGTTGCTACAGTAGCGGGGCGTGCCGGGGGTCCGGTGCGCCCCGTTTTTATTTGACCATGAGGCGGCACGCAGCCATACGCGTGCGGACACCACGCCCAGATTGAGTGTGAGGATGTTCCATGGCCCAATACGCTGCCAACGAAATCGAAAACTTGCCCGATAGCCCTGTAGCCCGCGAAGACCTGGGTGCCGGTGGCGCCTCTCGCGGCGCTGGCGCACGCTCGCCGCTGTTCTGGAAGGTCCTGCTACTTTCGGTGGCGGTCGTTTGGGGTTACTCCTTTACCACTATGAAGGGCGCGCTCGACACCATTCCGGCGTTCGAGCTGGTCTACGTTCGCTTTCTCCCGGCATCACTGGTAATGTTTGCCATTTTCCATAAGCGCATCGTCGCTCATTTCAATGCCCGCAACCTGATCGTCGGGCTTGGCATGGGCGCGCTCATGTGGGGTGCCTACGGTTTGCAGACGGTCGGCCTGGCGCAGACCACGGCAGGCAAGAATGCTTTTTTGACGGGCACGTATTGCATCCTTGTGCCGTTCGCGAGCTATTTTCTGAGCGGCGAAAAGCTCACCCGCTACAACCTGGGTGCAGCACTGCTGTGCTTGGCGGGCATTGGCCTGGTGGCGCTCGATAGCGTCGAGTTCAACATCGGTGACGTCATTACGCTGGCGGGTGCGGTCTTTTTCGCCATCCAGATGGCGGTGACCGCCAAGTACGGTCGCAAAATGGACATCAACGTCATCACGTTTTGGATGTTTATGGGCAACGGCGTGCTGAGCCTGGTCTCGTCGCTGCTATTCGAGACCCAAGCGCCTCTGTCCGTGTGGACGCCGAGCTTTATCGGTGCGATGGCGTTTCTCTCGGTGGGCTGTACGTGCGTGGCCCTGCTCATCCAAAACGTCGGCCTGGCGCATGTCCCGGCCTCGACGGGCTCGCTGCTCCTTTCCATGGAGTCGCCTTCGGGTGCGCTGTTCTCGGTGCTGCTGATGGGGGAGGCGCTCACCTCGCGCCTGCTCGCCGGCTTCGCCCTCATCTTCCTATCGATTATTTTGAGCGAGACGCATTTTGATTTTTTGCGTCGAAAGCCGCGCCCGCAATTGTAAACAACTTGTTGCGCTGCCCTCCCAGGGCGGCATTTTTATGTCATGCCCTTACAGTTGTACCTTGCACTTTACGCTATCAAAGTGCGTGCTGCAAAAACGTTACTGGAGGGCTTCTATGGCATCAGCTCTGTCCGATTTTCAACCGCAACCAGCGCCCCAGGCCACCGCGGCGGCGCAGGCCGCTATCGGTGACGGTCTTGTCGCAGAAGCTCAGGCTTTTGCAGACGAGCTCGCTGCATGGCGACACGATCTACACCAGATGCCCGAGCTGGGCAATAGCCTCCCACAGACCTCTGCGTATATCCAAGCACGCCTGACCGAGATGGACATCCCATTTGCCACGCTCGTCGATGGTTCCTGCGTTGTGGGCCTTGTCGGCGCCGGTGCCGCCGCGGCCCGGGGCAATGGCGTTTGCACGGACGAACAGGCCGGTACGGTCGTTATGCTGCGTGGCGACATGGATGCCCTGCCCGTTACCGAGGAATCCGGCGAGCCCTTTGCATCCACTAACGGCTGCATGCACGCATGCGGACACGATATGCACGCGACGGCGCTGCTTGGTGCGGCTCGTATGCTCAAAGCACGCGAGGCAGAGCTTGTTGATGCCAACGCCACGGTTAAGTTGCTGTTCCAGCCGGGCGAGGAAACCTTTGAGGGTGCCCGCGCCGCCATCGCCGACGGTCTGCTGCAGAACCCGCGTCCTCAGGTCGCCTTTGCCATGCATGTCAATAGCCAGTCGCCGCTTGGCCTGGTGCTTTACGGCAGTCCGGCGCTCTCGGGCGTGTACGGTTTCCGCATCACGCTGCAGGGCAAGGGCGGTCATGGCTCGAGCCCCGAAATCTGCATCGACCCCATCACGGCCGGCGTCCATGTGCATCTGGCACTTCAGGAGCTCATCTCCCGCGAGGTGCCGGCGGCCAAGGAGGTCGCGCTTACCGTTGGCAAGTTCGCCGGCGGTCAGGCCGCAAATGTCATCCCCGACACTTGTGTGCTTGAGGGAACGCTGCGTGGCTTCGACGTCGAGCTCATGGAGCACCTCAAGACCCGCATCGCCGAGGTCGTCAACGGCGTGGCCGCAACGTATCGCACGCCGGCGACCCTCGAGACACTCTCGGATGTTCCCCCGCTCGTACTCGATGACGATATGACGCAGGCGTCGCTTGGCTACGTGGGCGCGGTGCTGCCCAAGGCCGCCTTCCTGCCGCTGTTCCACGCCATGGCGAGCGAGGACTTCGCGTTGATCTCGAGCGAGATCCCGAGTGCGTACTTTACCGTGGGCGCGGCCGTAACCGACACGGACGAACACTTTGCCCAGCACCATCCCAAGGCACGTTTTAGCGATGCCGAGCTTCCCCTTGGCGCCGCGGCCTATGCCGCCGTCGCTTTGGGCTATATCGCCGACCACCGGTAGCACCCAACCTTGCCTTTCAAGTCTGCGGGCATGGCCATAAGGCCTATGTCCTTGTCTTTCAAGGCAATCTTGGGCACTACCGGCGCCCGGCGCCGGCTATTCGTCTGTTAAATAAGGAGCAGTATGTCCCAGCAACGTAAGTTCTTCCCCGGCTGGCTCGTGGTGACCTCCGGCTTCGTGATTATGGCCACGTGCTACACGATTTTCGTCAACTGCATGAGCCTGTTCCAGCCGCTCATCGTCAGCGACCTCGGGATTACGCTTGCCCAGTACAACATCTCCAACGCTATCTCCACCGTGGTGAGCGTCGTGGGTTCGCTCGTTATCGGCCATGTTGCCGATAAGGTGAGTGGCCGCATATTGGGCTCGCTCACCGTTATCGCTACCTCGGCGGTGCTTGCCGGCATGAGCTTTGTCGGTGAGCTGTGGCAGGTCTACGTGCTCTTTGCCGTTTCGGGCTGCTTCGCTGTGGCCTCGACCCGCCTGCTCATTAGCCTGGTGACCGCCAACTGGTTTACCGCCAAGCGAGGCCTTGCCATCTCCATCGCACTTTCGGGCTCGGGCTTTGGCGGCGCTATTCTCTCGCCGATCGTGAGCTCGCTTATCGTGAGTGTGGGCTGGCGCTCTGCGTTCCTGGTACTCGCTGCCGTCTGCATGGTGGCGGCACTGCCCATCACGGCCTATTCCTTCCGCACCAAGCCTTCCGAGATCGGCCTTAAGCCGCTCGGCGAGAACCCGGGCGATCCGTCTGCCTCGCCCGCGGGCAATAAAAACGAGAAGGCAGCCCCCGAGGTCAGCGTGGGTTGGTCGCGTATCAAGAAGAGCCCGGCATTTTGGCTGCTCGTCGTCGCTTTCCTCTTTATGGGTCTGGTCAACGGCGCCATCCTGCCCAACCAAGTTACGAACATGACGAGCGTTACCGTCAACGGTGCCAAGATCGTCACGGGCGGCCACGATCCCATGTGGGCAGGCACCGTACTTTCGGCCTACATGGTTACGGTCGTTATTGCCAAGATTTCGCTCGGTGCGATCTATGACCGCTTTGGCCTGCGTTTTGGCAATATCCTTGGCTCCGCTGCGTGCATTATCGCCTGCGTGGCACTGTGCTTCCCAACGACGGATCTTGGCCCCATTGTCGCCGCTGTGAGCTTTGGTATCGGAACGTGCATGGGCACCATAACGCCTACCATCGCCGCGTCCAAGCAGTTTGGTATGGCCGATCTGGGCAAGGTCACGGGCACCATTACCTCGCTCGAGATGGTCGGCGGCACCGTGGGCGCCATTGTCTCGGGCGTGCTGTTCGATGCCACGGGCTCCTTTGCGAGCACCTGGATCGTGTGCCTGGTGTGCTCTGCGATTATGCTCGTGTTCCTGTTGGCGTCCGAGCCCATCGCTGCCAAGCTGCGCGCGAGCGTGGCGGGGGAGTAGGCGTTCGTCGCTCTTTTCTGTTCGTCCCGTTCTGTCCGTGGCCGCCTTGGAAGCCGAATGGATGCTCGTACCATCATTCGGTTTCCAAGGCGGCCACGGGCCTACGAAATGATCCCTATTCCTCCGTCCCCAAGGGATCACGTGATCCGAAGGGGACGGAGGAAAAGGGATCACAAACAGCGGCGGCGCGTCTGGCCGAACGAGTCCCCATACCCTCGTTCGGTCAGACGCGCCGCCGCTGTTTGTATTTGTGCCGTATAATGACCGTTACCTATGACGCGATACAAAAGAAAGGTGTTTGCCCATGCAGGCACAGAAGGCGGAGGGAACCCGCGACCTTATCGGCGCCGAGATGCGCGCCTGGCAAAAGATGCAGCAGATTGCGGCCGGCGTGTTCGAGCCGTTTGGTTTTAAACCCATCGAGACGCCCGCAATCGAGCAGGTGGACGTGTTTGTCCACGGTATCGGCCAGTCGACCGACGTCGTGCGCAAGGAAATGTTCCGCGTGTTCAGCGGTGCCAACCTGGAGCGCGTCTTTACCGAGGGCACCGACATCAAACTCAAGCCCAAGCAGCGCCTGGCACTTCGCCCCGAGGGCACGGCCGGCGTGGTGCGCGCCGTCGTCGAGAACAACCTGGTGCCCCAGGGCTCCACGCCGTTTAAGGCGTACTACGCCGAGGCCATGTTCCGCGGCGAGCGTCCCCAGAAGGGCCGCCTGCGCCAGTTCCACCAGGTGGGCATCGAGTGGCTCGGCGCTCCCGATCCGGCGGCAGACGCCGAGTGCATCATCATGCTCATGGAGTTCTACAAGCGCCTGGGCTTCGACCTTTCCAAGCTTCGTCTGCTCATCAACTCGATGGGTGACGCCCAGTGCCGTCCGGCTTACCGCGAGCAGGTCAAGCAGTTCATCCTCGATCACGCAGACGAGATGTGCGATGAGTGCCGCGAGCGCGCCGAGCTCAACCCGCTGCGTGCCTTCGACTGCAAGAACGACCATTGCCGCGAGATCATGGCCGACGCCCCGCTGATGGGCGACAACCTGTGCGACGAGTGCCGCGAGCACTACGAGCAGGTCAAGCGCTATCTGGATGCCGCGGGTATCGAGTATGTCGAGGATCCCACCTTGGTGCGCGGCCTGGACTACTACACCCGTACTGTCTTTGAGGTCGAGGCCCCTGGCGCCGGCGTCGGCTCTATCGGCGGCGGCGGCCGCTATGACGGCCTGGTCGAGCTCGAGGGTGGCAAGCCCACGGCGGGCGTCGGCTTTGCCGTCGGTTTTGAGCGCGCCCTGCTGGCCCTGCAGGCCTTTGGCAGCGATCTGGGTGCCGAGGAGGCCCCGTGCGTCTATGTCGCCAACGCCGGCAAGGAGCTGCGCCAGAACGTCTTTGCCATTACGCAGGAGCTTCGCGCCGCAGGCATCGTGACCGAGGCCGACTATCAGGGCCGTTCGCTCAAAGCCCAGTTTAAGCAGGCCGATAAGGTGGGCGCCAAGCTCATCCTGGTCCTGGGCGGCGACGAGCTTGCCGCCGGCAAGGTCAAGGTGCGCGACATGGAGAGCCACGAAGAGGTCCTTGCCGATCTGGCCAACGTCGTCGAGGCGGTTCGCGAGCGCCTGTAGCGCATCTTTTTGAGCTGCGGGCCTGCCAACGTGCCCTGCTCATGGAGAGCTATTGTTACGGGGGTGTTTCGCATTTATGCGGAATGCCCTCGTTTGCATATGCCGCCCACCGAGAAATACGACCATTTAGAGCAAAAACCCTTGCAATGCAGAAAATACTTTTGTGTGGTAAAGCGCAATCAGTGTCGAAAGTATTTCTCAAGCGCCTATAATGAATACCGCATGTTACGTGCATAGAAGGAGGAATGGGAGGAAACGTGGCTGAGAACCTAAGCAACCAGTCTGTACCCGAAGCCGCGGCGCGCGTCGCTGCCGTGGTCAACCGCCTCGTTAACCGAATCGGCTCGAATGCCGAGTCCAGGGAGCGTCTCGCCGAGATCGAGATCCGCGAGGAGCTGCGCGATAATCTTGCGCTGTTCCTGCGCCTGGAACGTCGTGTGCTTAGCGAGTATGATCCCGAGATCGCGGACCTGTTCGACAAGATTTTGACAGCCGAGATTGTGGCCAATGCTGGCAACCCCGGTAGCCGCGCTGCCGACGAGTCCGTTGACGAACAGGGCGTGCCCACTGCCGACGAGCCCACCGCCGTGGCGTTTCGCGAAGTCGTCGATTTGATTGACAGCCTGCCGCTTGATAAGCAGCAGGTCATCGTTCGCGCCTTTACGAGCTTCTTCCACTTGGCAAACCTGTCGGAGGAGAACTACCGTGTGGCGCAGCTGCGCGAGCGCGAGGCCGGCGCATCGACCGATACCGAGGTCGATCCCGCCAACGAACTCACCGTCGCCTATCACCAGTTGGTAAACGAGATGGGCGTCGAGGGTGCCAACGAGCTGCTCGGCAAGCTCGAGTTCCACCCTGTCTTTACCGCACATCCCACCGAGGCCCGTCGTAAGGCCGTCGAGGGCAAGATTCGCCGTATCTCCAACCTGCTGGAGGAGCGTCCGCGTTTGGGCGGCTCCGACCTGGTGGAGAACGAGCGTCATATGCTGCAGGAGATCGACGCCCTGGTGCGTACGAGCCCCATCGCGCTCAAGAAGCCCACGCCGGTCGAGGAAGCCGATACCATCATCGACATCTTCGATAACACGCTGTTCGACGTTATCCCCGTCATCTATCGTCGTTTTGACGACTGGGTGCTGGGCGACAAGGCCGGTACCGTGCCGCCGCTGTGCCCGGCGTTCTTCCATCCCGGCAGCTGGATCGGTTCCGACCGCGACGGTAACCCCAACGTCACCGCCAAGGTGAGCCGTGAGGTCGCCGCCAAGTACTTTACCCACATGGTGCTCAAGCTCGAAGACAAGTGCCGCCGCATCGGCCGCAACCTCACGCTCGAGGCTACCTACAGCAAGCCGTCGGACGAGCTCATCAACCTGTGGAACCATCAGGTCGAGATGAGCACCCAGTACACGGCCCGTGCCGAGCTGATCTCCGAGCACGAGCCGCATCGTGCCGTCATGCTCGTCATGGCCGACCGTCTGAACGCCACTGTGCGCCGTATCACCGACACCATGTACCACAGCGCCGACGAGTTCCTGGATGACCTGCGCGTCGTCCAGCGTTCGCTTGCTGCCTGCGGTGCCGTCCGTGCCGCCTACGGTCCGGTCCAAACCATCATCTGGCAGGTCGAGTCCTTCGGCTTCCATATGGTCGAGATGGAGTTCCGTCAGCACTCCGTGGTGCACGCCCGCGCCCTCAAGGATATCCACGAGAACGGTATCCATGGTGACCTGCAGCCCATGACGCGCGAGGTCATCGACACCTTCCGTGCCATCGGTTCCATCCAAAAGCGCTACGGCAAGAAGATGGCACACCGCTACATCATCTCGTTTACCAAGAGTGCCCAGCATGTGGCCGACGTCTTTGAGCTGGCCCACCTGTCCTTCGCACACGAGGAAGACGTTCCCGAGCTCGACGTGATCCCGCTGTTCGAGCAGCTCGAGGACCTCGAGGGCTGCGTTGACGTGCTCGACCAGATGCTTACGCTGCCCGTGGTGCAAAAGCGCCTTGCCCAGACCAACCGCCGCATGGAGGTCATGCTGGGCTATTCCGACTCTTCCAAGGATGCCGGTCCTACCACGGCCATGCTCGCGCTGCACTCCGCGCAGGAGCGCATCGCCAAGTGGGCAGAGAAGAACGATATCGACCTGGTGCTCATGCACGGTCGCGGCGGTGCCGTGGGCCGTGGCGGCGGCCCGGCCAACAAGGCCGTGCTGGCGCAGCCCAAGGGTTCGGTCAACTGCTTCTTTAAGCTCACCGAGCAGGGCGAAGTCATCTTTGCCCGTTACGGCAACCGCACGCTGGCTCAGCGCCATGTTGAGTCCGTTGCCGCCGCAACGCTTTTGCAGTCGGCCCCGAGTGTCGAGAAGACCAACACCGAGACCACGCAGAAGTTCTGGGATATGGCCGAGAAGCTCAACACTGCAAGCCACGAACGCTATCTGGACCTGCTGAACACCGAGGACTTTACACCGTGGTTCTCGACCGTGACGCCGCTGACCGAGGTCGGTCTGCTGCCGATCGGCTCGCGTCCCGCCAAGCGCGGTCTGGGCGCCAAGTCGCTCGATGACCTGCGTACCATCCCGTGGATCTTCAGCTGGAGCCAGGCGCGCATTAACCTGGCCGCTTGGTACGGTCTGGGCACCGCCTGCGAGCAGCTTGGCGATCTTGACCAGCTCAAGGCTGCCTACCAGGAGTGGCCGTTCTTCCGCACCTTTATCGACAACATCGAGATGTCGATCGCCAAGACCGACCAGCGCATCGCCAAGATGTATCTGCACCTGGGCGACCGCCAGGATCTGTCCGAGAAGGTCTTTACCGAGATGCAGCTCACGCGTAAGTGGGTCCTTGCCATCGTCGGTGACGAGTGGCCGCTGCAGCGCCGTCGCGTGCTCGGCTGCGCCGTCCGTGTACGTAACCCCTACGTCGACGCCCTGTCCATCGCCCAGGTCCGCGCCCTTCGCGAGGTGCGTATGAACCAGGACGAGATGGCCGAGGAGAAGAAGGCCGAGTACATGAGCCTGATTCTTTCGACTGTGACCGGCGTCTCGGCAGGTTTGCAGAACACGGGGTAATCGATAGCCCTGTAGTCGTCCGGGCCCGCCATTAGTCTACTTTTAGGCACGTCCTCGGACATGCAGGAAGCCCTCGCTGCGCACTTCGTGCGGCGAGGGCTTCTTGCGTCCTGCGGAGTGTGCCTAAAAGTAGACTAATGGCGGGCCCTGCGATGTCCGGTCTTCGGCGGATCAGCCGCTGGGTGAGGGTGGTGCTTGGGGCGACGTGCAAAAAACGGAGTTTTCAGCAGCCAAAGATTGGTGCATAAGGCTATGGGTGACGTTCGCGGCTCCTGTTGATGCTTTTGCATGACGATTGGGCTTTGTCGATGTTCATATATGGCTGGTTTCTCGCCGCATGCCATCCAGATGGGACGAGCCATGAGGACTATCTACCTTTTGAAATACTTTTGGCACCAAAATCTTATCCCGCGATGCTGAATACTCGCAAAAATGCACGCTCCGGAGGGCACTACCCTGTTACGGCTAGAAATCCATGCGCCATTTTATGCAATTAATTAACGCATTTATGCAAAATGGCTTACGTGCGTACGTCTCGGGCTAGATGTTTGCCTCGGCGCTGCGTAAATCATCCTGTCTATAGTGTCTTTGACAGGCGGTCGCGGTCCCGTTTGGGGTCGCGGCCGTTTTGTTGTGGGTCAAATATGAACGTTGTGTTAATGAGTCGGTGGACGGTGGTGTTTTTCGGTGAGCGGCGTATCCTTCCAACGGTTTATCTAGTGTGTCAGTTGAAAAGGAAGAGGGCGCTCGTCATTGTTTGAATGTGAACTGCCGTTTGACCACAAGACGTTGCATCTGGAGCTCGAGGATAAGAACTTTTCGGGTGTGATGGAAGGTCATCAAAACGAGTTTAAGACTACAAAATCGCAGGAAGAGCTGGTGGAGGAGTCGCTTGCCAACCCTTATGGCTCGCCTTCGCTCGAGGAGCTTTGTGCTGGCAAGAAGGATATTGTCATCATTAGCTCCGATCATACGCGTCCCGTTCCCTCGCGTGTGACGATGCCTATTCTGCTGCATCACATCCATTCTGCTGCGCCCGAGGCTCGCGTGCGTATTCTGGTTGCTACGGGTATGCATCGTCCGTCGACGCACGAGGAGCTCGTCAACAAGTACGGCGAGGAGATCGTTGCCAACGAGGAAATCGTTATGCACGTCGCGACCGATGACAGCATGATGAAAAAGATCGGCACCCTGCCTTCTGGCGGCGAGTGCATCATCAACAAGATTGCTGCCGATTGCGATCTGCTGCTTGCCGAGGGCTTTATTGAGCCGCACTTCTTTGCCGGTTTCTCTGGCAGCCGCAAGTCCGTCCTGCCTGGTATCGCCAGCTACAAGACCATCATGTACAACCACAACGGTCAGTTTGTGAACGATTCCCATTCGCGTGCCGGCAACCTGTGCCACAACCACGTGAGCGAGGACATGTTTGCCGCTGCCGAGATGGCTCACCTTGCCTTTGTGCTCAACGTGGTGCTCAACGGCAAGCACGAGGTCATCGGCTCCTTTGCCGGCGACATCCACAAGGCGCACGAGGCTGGCTGCGAGTTCGTGAAGAGCCTTGCCGGCGTTGAGCCCGTCGAGTGCGAGATTGCCATTACCACCAACGGCGGCTACCCGCTCGACCAGAACATCTATCAGGCCGTGAAGGGCATGTGCTCTGCCGAGGCTACGCTTCCCGAGGGCGGCGTGATCATCGACGTCGCCGGCTGTGCCGACGGTCACGGTGGCGAGGGCTTCTATCACAACATCGCCGACAACGATCCGGCGGAGTTTGAGCGTGCCTGCATCGACCGTCCTAAGGACGAGACCCTGCCCGACCAGTGGACGAGCCAGATCTTTGCCCGCATCCTGGCGCATCACCCTGTGATCATGGTCACCGACCTGTGCGATCACCAGATGATCAAGGATATGCACATGACGCCGGTCAACACCCTCGATGAGGCGCTCAAGCTCGCCTTTGAGATGAAGGGTGCCGATGCCAAGGTGGCCGTCATTCCCGATGGCCTGGGCGTTGTCGTCGCACAGCACTAGTACGCGGCCTAAACGAATCGTTTATAACCGACAAGAAAGATAAGGTTTTATGCTTACCAAACTCCTCTGCGAATTCGGCGCAACGGCCCTCATGATCATCTTTGGCGTGGGAGTGCACTGCGATACCGTGCTCAAGGGCACCAAGTATCAGGGCTCCGGCCATATGTTTGCCATTACCACTTGGTCTTTTGGCATCTCGGTCTGCCTGTTTGTCTTTGGCGGCGCCGTGTGCATGAACCCGGCTATGGTGCTTGCCCAGTGCATCGTCGGCCTGGTGCCGTGGAGCAGCTGCATCCCCTTCATGATTGCCGATATGCTCGGCGGCTTTGTGGGCGCCGTGATCGCGTGGTTGATGTATGCCGATGAGTTCAAGGCTTCCGAGGGCGTCGTCGATCCCATTGCCCAGCGCAACATCTTCTCGACCAACCCCACCACCGAGGGCACGAACTATGCCCGCAACTTCTTCTGTGAGGCTATCTGCACCTTTGTGTTCATCAGCGCCATTCTCGCTGCCGCTAGCCGCGCCGGCGAGAACGTCCTGATGCTCGCTATCTGCGTCGGCCTGATCGTTTGGGCTGTTGGCATGGGCATGGGCGGCATCACCGGCTTCGCCATGAACCAGGCCCGTGACCTTGGTCCTCGCATGGCCTATCAGGTGCTGCCGATTAAGAACAAGGCCGACAACAACTGGAAGTACGGCCTGCTCGTTCCTGGCATCGCTCCGTTTGTCGGTGCCGCTCTGGCTGCGCTGTTTGTGCACGGTTTCTTGGGCATGTTCTAGTCCAAAACAATTGATATAACGCCCGGGTCCGGCATAGGTTAACTTTCCGCCGCGTCCTCGGACATGCAAGAAGCTCCCGCTGCGCACTTCGTGCGGCGGGAGCTTCTTGCGTCCTGCGGAGTGCGGCGGAAAGTTAACCTATGCCGGACCCTGCGGGAATCCAGTTGCGTTCGAACAAGCAACCAACATATATATCTGAATTTGGATGTGGTGGGCACTTTGTTGTTAGGCGCTTTGAGGTGCGAGTGACACTTTGGGATGCGTGGCGGCCTGGGTTGGGGCGATGCTTTGGGATGAGTTTCTTACTTAGTTGAAGAGGGGTTTTATGGCTGATAGGTAGTCTTTGGCTACGTCCTCTTTTGGGGCTTGGAAGTTGTGCCAGGCCCACCATTGGACCATTCCTACGAAGCTTGAGGCTATGTGGTGTAGTAAAAAGCTGCGGTCCATGGTGCCGGCGGGGCCTGCGGGGTCGACGGGGACGGTTTCGGCTGCGCGCGACATGATGGTCTTGCGGAGGCAGTCGGCGAAGACGCGTGAGCCGGCGCCGGCTACGAGGGCTCGAACGCCTTGGCGGCGCTCCCAGAGGTTGTTGAGGATATGCTCGACCTGCACGAGTGAGTCGTCGAGCGGCGTACCATCGTCGTCGAGGGCGTGGGTGCAGATGTCGCTCACGAGCTCGGACAGTAGGTCGTCTTTGCTCTTAAAGAGGCCGTAGAATGTCGCGCGGCCTACGTGAGCGCGCGCGATGATGTCGCCGACGGTAATCTTGCCGTAGTCCTCTTCGCGTAGGAGTTCGGAGAACGCCGCGACGATGGCGGCGCGGCTTTTTGTCTTGCGGGCGTCCATGGCTATGCGTCCGCGTGAACAAGCAGGCAGCGGAGCGTACCGGAGCAACCCTCGTAGGGGCGTTTGCCGGCGCCGTAGCCGACGGCTTTGATGCGGTAGCGGGCCGGTAGGTGCTCGGACGTGTGCAGTGCGGCGACGATGGCGGCGCCCGTGGGCGTCACGAGCTCGCCGGCGACCGGTGCGGGCGTGAGGGCGATATTGCCTGCTTGGCATAGGTTGACGACGGCGGGCACCGGGATGGGCATAAGGCCGTGGGCACAGTGGATGGTGCCGTGACCCTCGGAGAGCGACTCGACGACAATGTCCTCGATACCCAGGTCATCGAGACAGATGGCGACCGAGCAGATGTCGACGATGGAGTCGATGGCGCCTACCTCGTGGAACATGACGGTCTCGGGCGTTTTGCCGTGGGCCTTGGCCTCGGCGGCGGCGAGCGCGGTAAAGATGGCGAGCGCGCGGCGCTTGGCGCCATCGCTTAACTGCGAGCCATCGATGATGGCGGTGACATCCGCCAAAGAACGGTGGTGATGGTGGTGGGTGTGGTGATGATCTTCGTGCTCATGGGCGTGGCCCTCATGGTCGTGCTCATGGCAGTGCTCGTGTTCGTGCCCGCCATGATCATGATGGTGATGCTCATGCTCATGCCCGTGCCCGTGCTCGTGCGTGTGCTCGACAGCTGTTTCGTTGCCGTAGAGCCAGGCCATATCGTGGTCGTGGTTCTCGAGTCCCTCTGCAAGCTGGACGTCGAAATCGCAGGCGTCGATGCCATGCTTGTTTGCACGCGTGACGGCGATCGTAAAGCCGTCGACCGGCAGTGTGGCGAGCTGTTCGCGCAGGTGCTCCTCGCTGGCGCCCAGATCGAGCAGGGCCGCGACGGTCATATCGCCGCTGATGCCTGAAGTGCCGTCGATGATAAGCGTGTGCTGATGATTGGACATGGAATGCTCCTTAGCGGGCGCGGGGTGTGCCGGCGCTCAGATGATTGATAAGACTTGCCTGGTAGGCGGCACCGAAGCCGTTGTCGATATTGACGACCGAAACGCCGCTGGCGCAGGAGTTGAGCATGGCGAGCAGCGCGGCTACGCCACCAAAACTCGCGCCGTAGCCCACGCTGGTGGGAACGGCGATGACCGGACAGCTCACCAGACCGCCGATAACGCTCGCCAATGCGCCCTCCATGCCGGCGATGGCGATGACCACCTGCGCCTGAGCAAGTTCCTCGGCATGCGCGAGCAGGCGGTGCAGGCCGGCGACACCTACGTCGTAGAGGCGGTCGACCTCGTTGCCATAGAACTCGGCCGTCAGTGCCGCCTCTTCGGCGACGGGCAGGTCGCTCGTGCCGGCGCAGGCGACGACGATGCGTCCGTTGCCGGTAGGGGAGGGCTTGCCGCCCACGAGGGCGAGCTGTGCGTCCGGGACATATCCCAGGTCGATGCCGTTGTCGAGGAGCTCCGAGGTACGGGCCGCTTTTTCGCTGTCCAGGCGCGTGACCAGGATGCGCTCCTGGCCGGCATCGCGCAGCGCCTCGATAATGGCGGCAATCTGCTCGGCGGTTTTACCGGCACCGTAGACAACCTCGCCGGCTCCCTGGCGTACCCCGCGTGAAAGATCGAGCTGCGCAAAACCCAGATCGGCGGTTGGCGCCGTCTGGATGCGCGTGAGGGCATCGGCTGGCATAATGCTTCCGTCTGCCACGTCACTTAGCAATTGCTCAAGATCTCGTTTGTCCATATAAGTTCCCTTCGACGCAGAAAAGTTTAGCACGCGAAGGGTTGTTTCCGAACATTAGAGCATAATTGTTCGGAAATCTGACATGTCAGATTAGATGAAGTTGTGAGGCAAACTGACTAGTCGCGCAGGATGATGTCCATGGCGAGCATCAGGTTGCGCTCGTCGATGGCAAACGGGGCGGCTTCGCGCGTCTTGGGCTTGGCACAAAACGCGATGCCCGTGCCCGCGGCCTGAATCATAGGGATATCGTTTGCCCCGTCGCCGATCGCGACGGTGTGGGCCATATCGACACCGCACTCGACTGCCCAATCCAGCAGCCGGATGAGCTTGGATTCCTTGGTCACGATGTCTGCCGCCAGCTTACCGGTGAGCTTGCCGTCCACGACCTCTAGGCGGTTAGCCAGGCAAAAATCGATGCCCGCGGCGGCCACGATCTTGTCGGCCACCTCATGGAAGCCGCCGCTTACCACGCCGACCTTCCAGCCCTTGCTGTGCGCTGAGCGCACAAGCTCCAGCGCGCCAGGAGTAAACGTCACGCGCTCAAAGGTACGCTCGAACACACTCTCGTCCAAGCCGGCAAGCAGCCCCACGCGCTCCTCGAGCGCCTGCTTAAAGTCCAGTTCGCCGCGCATGGCGCGCTCAGTGATCTTCGCCACTTGCTCGCCTACGCCGGCCTCCTCGCCCAACAGGTCGATGACCTCCTGGTTGATGAGCGTGGAGTCGATATCCATAACGATGAGGCGTGCAGTCATGGCGGGCCTTTCCGAGTGCAGTTGTATTGGGGCACATTGTCGCACGTGGCGCGCCTTGGCGACGGCCGCGGTGCGTCAATTGTTTCGTCTCCGTCAAGTCTTTGGGCAAGAGCTACTTTTTCGCGGCACATCGACGCGGGTGAGATAAGATAGAACGCCATGTCCGGCTGCGCGGTTTACGCAGGCTGGGCAAATCTGTACGACGCCGCCCGGAACGACACGGGGCGGCACAGATCCATAAAGGAGGATCACTGGTATGAGCCAGACCCGTCCCATTGACGAGCATTCCATGCACACCCGTACTTGCGGCGAGCTTCGCTTCGAGAACGTGGGCGAAGAGGTCACCCTCACCGGTTGGGTGAGCCGTCGCCGCGACCACGGCGGCCTTATCTTCTGCGACCTTCGCGACCGCGAGGGCATCACGCAGCTCACCTTCGACCCCGAGCACTCCGACGGCGATGCCTTTAAGATCGCCGAGACCATGCGTCCCGAGTGGCCCATCAAGATCCACGGCGTCGTGCGCGCCCGTGGCGAGGAGACCACCAACACCAAGCTCGCGACCGGCGAGATCGAGGTCCTGACCGATCACGCCGAGGTGCTCAACACGTCCGTCACTCCGCCGTTCCAGATCGAGGACGGCATCGAGACCAGCGAGGACACCCGTCTGCGCTATCGCTATCTGGACCTCCGTCGTCCCGAGATGATGGCCAACCTCAAGCTGCGCTCCGACTTTACCTTTGCCATTCGCGAGGCGCTGCACAACCGTGAGTTCATGGAGGTCGAGACGCCCTCCCTGTTCAAGTCCACGCCCGAGGGCGCTCGCGACTTCATCGTTCCCAGCCGTATTCAGCCGGGCAACTTCTACGCCCTGCCGCAGTCCCCGCAGCTCCTGAAGCAGCTGCTCATGGTCGGTGGCGTCGAGCGTTACTACCAGGTTGCCAAGTGCTTCCGCGACGAGGACCTGCGTGCCGACCGTCAGCCCGAGTTCACCCAGGTCGATATCGAGATGTCCTTCGTGGACCAGAACGATGTCATGAGCGCGCTCGAAGAGGTCCTGGCCGACGCCTTCGGCCGCATGGGCGTCGAGATGCCCACGCCGCTGCGCCGCATGGACTACTGGGAGGCCATGGACACCTATGGCTCCGACAAGCCCGATACTCGCTATGGCATGCACCTGGTCGACCTGACCGACATCTTTGCCAACTCCAAGTTCAAGGTCTTTGCGACTGCCGCAAACGAGGAGGGCTCTGTCGTCAAGGCCATCAACGCCAAGGGCGCCGGTGCCTGGGCACGTGCCAAGATCGACAAGCTCGCCGGCGTGGCCTCCACGTTTGGCGCCAAGGGCCTGGCCTGGATCGCCTTCCGCGAGGACGGCTCCATCAACAGCCCCATCGTCAAGTTCTTCTCGGACGAGGAGATGGCGGCTCTGCGCGAGCGCATGGACGTCGAGCCTGGCGACCTTGTGATGTTCGCCGCCGGCCCGCGCCTGCTCTCTGACGAGATCCTGGGCGGCATGCGTTCCCACATGGCCAACGCGCTCGAGATCAAGCGCGAGGGCCACGACTTCCTGTGGGTCGTCAACTTCCCGCTGTTCCACTGGGATGAGGACCGCAAGGCTTACGCTGCCGAGCACCAGCCCTTCACTCTGCCGACCGAGACCGACATCGCCAAGATCGAGGCCGACCCGTTGGCAGCCGGCTCCTGCACCTACGACTTTGTCATGGACGGCTTTGAGGCCGGTGGCGGCGGTATGCGTATCCACAACGCCGAGATGCAGATGTCCATGCTCAAGCTTCTGGGCTTTACCGAGGAGCGCGCCGAGTCTCAGTTTGGCTTCCTCATGGAGGCGCTCAAGTTTGGTGCACCCCCGATGGGCGGTTTCGCTCTGGGCCTGGATCGCGTGTGCATGCTGCTCACCGGTTCCGACTCCATCCGCGACGTCATGGCGTTCCCCAAGACGGCCAGCGGCTCCGACCTTATGTCGGGCGCCCCGAGTGCCGTTAGTGGCGCCCAGCTCAAGGACGTCAGCCTGCGCCTGATGTAGGCGACCGGCTACATATTGCCCGTAACGAGGGAAGGACATGTGCCTTCCCTCGTTTTTTGTGGAACGGGGGTGCGCCGGTAACGTACAATAACTACCACGTGGCTGGGTTTTGCCGGCCGAATGTGCGATGTCGTGGGAGGGGACATGGTCGAGTTTACAAAGACGATTAAAGATCCGTTGGGACTACATGCCCGCCCGGTTGCGCTGCTCTATGACATCATTGCCAAGCATCGTAGTGACGTGTCAGTCAGTATCGGCGACCGCCACACGGATGGCCGCGATGTCATGGGGCTCATGGCCCTCTATGGTGAGTGCGGAGAGAACGTCGTCTTTCGTGTTTCGGGCGTGGATGAGGCCTCCTGTGTCACATCGATCAGAAATCTCTCGCTCTAGGCATGATAGGGCGCGGTAAAGGATGGTCCTTTGCCGCGCCTTTTTGTTCAAGACTTTAGTCTGCTGGCCGCGCAGCGGCCAGCTTTAAACCACCCGCTACGCGGGTGGAGACAAACGGCTTTACAAAGCCACCCCTCCGACCGA
>JAGZUC010000020.1 GCA_018380195.1 Collinsella sp.
TTACTCCAACGACGAATTCTAGGCGGTGTCCCCTCCCTTTCAAGAAAGAGAAGAGGCGGGGCATGCCCCGCCTCTTACACCACATCTCTGCGCGCTACCAGTTTCAAGTCGAGTTTTGCCGATTTCGACCAAGAAACGCTGCTACTAAAAAGGTAACAGTACTCATATTTGCCCTTTTTTGGCCACAAGCCCTAAAACAAGCCTCGCCAGGGTCGGGAAACGGGCCAAATCGTCGGCCTCGAGGCTTATTCCACCGTTCCGTAGATGGCGCCCCAGCCGTGGGCGGCCAAGGCGGAGTTGAGCTGGTCGCAAAGTGACTGGCGGTCGTAATAGCCGGGCGGCAGCAGGTTGACGATTTCCATGAGATCGGGCGCCAGGTCCAAGATCTCGGCCTGTACGATCAGATCCAGGCGGTCGATGGCGTGGCGGTCGTAAAACAGCCCGTCGACCAGGCGCTGCAGGTCGCCGAATTCCTCGGCCTGGAACGATCCGTACTCCATAGTGCCTCCTTGGGCGCCCCACGCCGGCATGCGCGGCGATTCGTAATTTATTGCGATGTACTTAATCTATCACGGCTTCATAACGTTGCGGCGGTGGCGGTCTATACTTAGACGAACTGCAACGTACCGCTTCGCGAAAGGTCGCACCCCATGCAGACGATCTACCAGAAGATGGAAACCACCGAACTCGATGCCGCCATCGAGGCGCTCAAAGCCGAGGTCGCCGAGGTCAAGGCCAAGGGCCTGGCGCTCGACATGGCGCGCGGCAAGCCGTCGCCCTCCCAGGTGGACATCTCGCGCCCCATGCTCGATATCCTCAATGCCGACGCCGATCTGCACGACGGCAACGTCGATTGTTCCAACTACGGCTGTTTTGAGGGTATTCCCTCGGCACGCAAGTTGGCAGGGGAGTTCCTGGGCTGTCCCGCCGAGCAGACGCTCGTACTGGGTTCGTCGAGCCTGCTGATTGAGCACGACATCGCCGGCATGTTCTGGCGTTGCGGCTCGTGCGGCAGCGAGCCTTGGGAGGCTTACGAGGCCGCGCACGACGGCAAGAAGGTCAAGTTCCTGTGCCCCGTTCCCGGCTACGATCGCCACTTTGGCATCACCGCCGACTTGGGCATCGAGAACGTCCCCGTCGCGATGACCGACAACGGCCCCGACATGGACGAGATCGAGCGCCTCGTTGCCGCTGACGACTCCATTAAGGGCATCTGGTGCGTGCCCAAGTATTCCAACCCCACGGGCATCACCTTTAGCGAGGACACTGTGCGCCGTCTGGTCGAGATGCCCACGGCCGCGCCCGATTTCCGCATCTTCTGGGACAACGCCTACTGCGTGCACGACCTGTACGACGAGACCGACGAGCTCGCAAACATCTTTGACCTCGCCCGCGCGGCGGGCACCGAGGACCGCGTGGTGGCCTTTGCCTCGACGTCCAAGATCACCTTCCCGGGCGCCGGCATCGGCTTTATCGGTGCGAGCCCCGCGGTCATCGCCGAGTTCTCCAAGTGCCTGAAGGCCGGCCTCATCAGCGCCGACAAGCTCAACCAGCTGCGTCACGTGCGCTTCCTTCCCACCATCGAGGCGGTCAAGGAGCACATGAAAAAGCATGCTGAGTTCCTGCGTCCGCGCTTTGAGGCCGTCGAGCGCAAGCTCACCGAGGGCTTGGGCGACACGGGCTGCGCCACCTGGACGCACCCCCGCGGCGGCTACTTTGTAAGCTTCGATGGTCCCGAGGGCTCGGCCCAGAAGGTCGCCGCGCTTTGCGCCGACCTGGGCGTCAAGCTCACGCCGGCTGGTGCCACCTGGCCCTATGGCAAGGACCCGCGCGACACCAACATCCGCATCGCGCCGAGCTATCCCACGGTCGAGGACCTGGAGGCCGCGCTCGATGTGCTGGTGCTGGCTGTGAAGCTCGTCGCTGCCGAGCTTGCGCGCGCCGAGCGCGCCTAACGCGCGGCTTCCCGTACTATCCGCACTTTCGATACGTAAAGGAGCGTATACATGGATTTGGGTATTTCCACCAACCCCACGCCAGAGCTCTACACCATTAAGGTAACCGGCGAGATCGATATCTCTAACGCCGACAGCCTGCGCAATGCTATCGACCTGGCGCTCGAGCAGCCCACTGAGGCCGTTGAGCTCGATTTTGCCCAGGTGAGCTACATCGACTCGACGGGCATTGGCGTGCTTGTGGGCGCCGCGCACCACGCGGTCGACCACGGCAAGCGCTTTAGCTGCACCAATGTGCAGCCCCCGGTGATGCGCGTGGTTCAGCTGTTGGGCGTCGACCAGGAGATTTCGATCACCGCTGCATAGTCTTTGCCCCCAAAAGGGCATGCCGTTTGGCATATGTTTGTGATGCGCTCGGACGTTTTGGCGTCCGGGCGCTATACTTGACCGAATGAATAGACGAGTTCCGGCCGAATGGCGCGGTGCGGGCTCGACTCACATCGAGCCTTGGAGGTATGTGTGTTTGGTATTGGAGAGGGTGAGCTCGCGATCATCGTGGTCTTCGGCTTTTTGCTGTTTGGCCCGGATAAGCTCCCGCAGATGGGCCGCACGATCGGCCGTGCCATCCGTCAGTTCCGCGAGACGCAGGAAAAGATGACGGCCGTTGTTCAGTCCGAGATTATCGATCCGGTGAGCGAGGCCGCGTCGGCACCGGTCAAGCCCAAGAAGGCTGCTGCGACCGACGACGATTCCGATGCGGACGAGGATGCCGCCGAGACGGCAGCGCCCGCCAAGAAGGAGACCTTTGCCGAGCGTCGCGCCCGCCTTGCTGCCGAGAAGGCCGCAAGCGAGGGCGCTGCTGAGGGCGAAGGTGCTGCTGAGGAGGCCGAGGGCGCCGAGTCCACCGAGGCCGAGCCTGCCACTGCCACCGTCGAGTCCGAGCCTGCTGCAGAGCCGGAGCCCGAGCCCGAGCCGGCAGAGCCCACGACGGCTGACCTCTACGCCCGTCGTCCCCGCAAGCGCAAGGCCGTCGTCGACCAGCTCGCTCGCGAGCTCGAGGCCGAGGATGACACCGCTGCTGCCGACGCTCCGAAGGGAGGCGATGAGTAATGCCTATCGGACCTGCGCGAATGCCGCTCTTCGATCACCTGGGAGAACTCCGTCGCCGCCTGACCATCGTGGTCGTGTCGGTGTTTGCCGCCGCCATCGTGCTGTATTTCGCCACGCCTGTTGTGCTCGACATCCTGGAAGATCCCATCCGCTCCTTTGTGCCGGACGGTAAGTTCTACATCACCACCACGCTCGGCGGCTTTGGCTTGCGCTTCTCGCTGGCCATCAAGATGGCCGTGGTCATGTGCACGCCCATGATCATCTGGCAGATTCTGGCATTTTTCCTGCCGGCGCTTCGCCCCAACGAGCGCAAGTGGGTCGTGCCCACGGTGCTCGCCTCGACGGTGCTGTTCTTCCTGGGCGCTATCTTTTGCTACTTCATCATCATTCCTGCGGGCTTTGAGTGGCTCATCGGCGAGACCTCGGCCGTCGCCACGGCGCTGCCCAATCTGGAGGACTACGTCAACATGGAGCTGCTCTTTATGATCGGCTTTGGCGTGGCGTTTGAGCTGCCGCTCATCATCTTCTACCTGTCCGTTTTCCACATCGTGTCCTACGCGGCGTTCCGCAGCGCTTGGCGTTACGTGTACGTGGGCCTGCTCGTGGGCTCGGCTGTGATCACGCCCGACGGCTCGCCCGTCACCCTGGGCCTTATGTACGGCGCCCTGCTCTCGCTCTACGAGATCTCGCTCGCCATCGCCCGCGTGGTCATTACTGCGCGCGAGGGCAAGCAGGGCTTGTTCGTGAGCCGTCTGGACCTGTTCTCGGACGATGAGGACGACGAGGAGTAAATCGGTATGCACGAGGTTGGCATTGTCAACGGCATACTCGATACAGTGATTCGCGCGGCGCGTGGGGCGGGGGCCTCACGCGCCGTTTTGGTAACGCTGCGTATCGGGGATATGACCGAGGTCGTGCGCGAGGCGCTCGATTTTGCCTGGGAGACGTTTCGCGACGAGGACCCGCTCACACAAGGCTGCGAGCTTGCCGTAGAGGAGATTCATCCGCAAAGCGAATGCCTAGACTGCGGCGAGGTCTTCGACCACGACCGCTTCCACTGCCGCTGTCCTCAGTGCGGCGGCGCCAACGTGCGCCTGCTGCACGGCCGCGAGCTCGACATCGCCAGTATCGAAATCGAAACCCCCGACGATTAGCCCGCTAGCCATCTGGTGATGGGGTATAAAGGGGCCAAAGTAAGGAGTGCCGAGTATGGCCGAGAAAACGATTGATATCGCGTCGCCGATTCTGTCGCGCAATGAGCGTCTGGCAGATCAGCTGCGTCAGCGATTTAAAGAGACAAACACCTATGTGATCAATGTGCTGTCGAGCCCCGGCTCGGGTAAGACCACCACGATTTTGGGCACCAACGAGCGCCTACGCGACAAGGCCGGCCTGCGTTGCGCCGTCATCGAGGGCGATATCGCCTCGGACGTCGACGCCATCACCATGAAGGAAGCCGGCATGCCCGCCATCCAGATCAACACGGGCGGCCTGTGCCACCTCGAGGGCAACATGATCATGGAGGCCGTTGACGCGTTCGACCAGGCTGTGGGTCTGGAAAACATTGACGTCATCTTTATCGAAAACGTGGGTAACCTGGTCTGCCCAGTTGACTTTGACCTGGGCGAGAACCTGTCCATCATGATCCTCTCGGTGCCCGAGGGCGACGACAAACCCGTCAAGTACCCGGGCATCTTCCAACACGCCGGCGCACAGCTGCTCAACAAGGTCGACGTGGCTCCGGCTTTCGATTTTGACATGGATAGGTATACTAAGACACTCGATGACCTCAATCCGCAGGCGCCGCGGTTTGCCGTGAGCGCGCGCAAGGGCGAGGGCATGGATGCCTGGTGCGATTGGCTCATCGGGCAGATTGAGCAAGCAAGGGCGTAAGTCGGCCGCCATACGGGCGGGCGTAGCCGCAGAGACATGAGATAGGAGCCTCTTTTGAAGCTCATCATCGCCGAGAAAAACGACGCCGCGCGTCAGATCGCCGAGCGGCTGTCCACGGGTAAGCCTAAAAAGGACAAGGTGTACAACACCGCCATCTACCGTTTTGAGTGGAAGGGCGAGGAGTGCGTGACCATCGGCCTTGCCGGTCACATCCTTGCGCCCGATTTTTGCGACAGCGTGCTGTTCGATAAAAAGCTGGGTTGGTATTCGGTGACCGAGGACGGTGAGATGTTGCCGGCCGATATGCCCGATGGCCTGGCGCGTCCGCCCTATGACACCAAGCGTAAGCCGTTCCTTGCCGATGGCATCTCCATCAAGGGTTGGAAGCTCGAGAGCCTGCCTTACCTCACCTGGGCGCCCGTCATTAAGCTGCCGGCCGAGAAGGAGCTCATTCGCTCGCTCAAGAACCTTGCCAAGAAGTCCGACAGCGTCATCATCGCTACGGACTTCGATCGCGAGGGCGAGCTGATCGGTTCGGACGCCCTCAACAAGGTGCGCGAGGTTGCGCCCGACTTGCCGGTCGCCCGCGCCCAGTACTCTTCGTTTACCAAGGCCGAGATTACGCACGCCTTCGATAATCTCGTCTCGCTCGACCAGAACCTGGCCGACGCCGGCGAGAGCCGTCAGCACATCGACCTTATCTGGGGTGCGGTGCTCACGCGTTACCTGACGCTCGCCAAGTTTGGCGGCTTTGGTAACGTGCGCTCCGCCGGCCGCGTGCAGACCCCGACGCTTGCCCTGGTGGTCGAGCGCGAGCGCGAGCGCATGGCGTTTGTGCCCGAGGACTATTGGCAGATTCGCGGCATGGGCGCCGCGCAAGGCGCTGCCGAGGACGATCGCTTTAAGATCGCGCACAAGACAGCGCGCTTTACCGACAAGGATGCTGCCGAGACGGCGTACGGTCACGTTGACGGCGCCGAGACGGCAACCGTCGCCGCGGTGACCAAGCGCTCCCGCAAGCAGCAGCCGCCCACGCCGTTTGCGACGACCTCGCTACAGGCCGCCGCCGCGGCCGAGGGCATCTCGCCTGCGCGTACCATGCGCATCGCCGAGTCTCTCTACATGGCGGGCCTCATCAGCTATCCGCGTGTCGACAACACCGTATACCCCGCGACGCTCGATCTGGGCGCCGTGGTAAGCGACCTGGCAAAGATTAATCCGGCGCTGGCACCCGTGTGCAAAAAGGTGCTCGCCGGTCCTATGAAGCCCACGCGCGGCAAAGTCGAGACCACCGACCACCCGCCTATCTACCCCACGGGCGAGGGCGATCCGTCCACGCTCGATGGCGGCCAGCGCAAGCTCTATGACCTCATCGCCCGCCGCTTCCTGGCGACGCTTATGGGGCCCGCGACCATAGAGAACACCAAGCTCGAGCTCGACATCAACGGCGAGCCGTTCGTGGCTTCGGGCGATGTGCTCGTGACCCCGGGTTTCCGCGAGGCCTACCCGTATGGCCTTAAGCGCGACGAGCAGATGCCGCCGCTGGAGCAGGGCGATGCGGTCGACGTATTCGACATTAAGCTCGAGGCCAAGCAGACCGAGCCACCCGCGCGCTACAGCCAGGGCAAGCTCGTGCAGGAGATGGAGAAGCGCGGTCTGGGTACCAAGTCCACGCGCGCGAGCATCATCGAGCGCCTGTATGCCGTGCGCTATCTCAAAAATGATCCCGTTGAGCCGAGCCAGCTGGGCATCGCCATCATCGACGCGCTGACGCAGTTTGCCCCGCGCATCACGAGCCCCGATATGACCAGCGAGCTCGACGGCGACATGACCCGTGTGGAGCGCGGCGAGGATACCGAAGAGCATGTCGTGACGCACTCGCGCGCGCTGCTGGCTGGCGTGCTCGACGAGCTGCTCAAGCACACGCAGGAGCTGGGCGACGCCATCAGCGACGCCGTCACGGCCGATGCGCGCGTGGGCGCCTGCCCCAAGTGCGGCAAGGACCTGGTTATGAAGACGAGCGCCAAGACCCGTGGCAGCTTCATTGGCTGCATGGGTTGGCCCGACTGTGACGTGACCTATCCGGTGCCGAGCGGCGTCAAGGTAAGCCCGCTCGAGGGCGAGGCGGCCGTGTGCCCCGAGTGTGGCGCGCCGCGCATTAAGTGCCAGCCGTTCCGCCAGAAGGCTTTCGAGATCTGCGTGAACCCGACGTGCCCCACCAACTACGAGCCCGACCTTAAGGTGGGCGAGTGCAAGGTGTGCGCCGAGGCCGGACGCCATGGCGACCTGATCGCGCACAAGAGCGAGAAGAGCGGCAAGCGCTTTATCCGCTGCACCAACTACGATGACTGTGGCGTGAGCTATCCTCTGCCGGCGCGCGGTAAGCTCGAGGCGACGGGCGAGACCTGCCCCGAGTGCGGTGCTCCCATCGTGGTGGTCAACACGGCACGTGGCCCGTGGCGCATCTGTGTGAACATGGACTGCCCGACCAAGGAAAAGAAGCCCGCCCGCGGCCGCAAGACCACGACCAAGGCGAGCGCGGCGAAGAAGACGACGGCCAAGAAGACCACGACCAAGAAGTCGACTGCCAAGAAAGCAACCGCCGACAAATAGCCGAACAGCGACACGCCACAGCAACAGGGGCCGGGTGCGCGAATCCAAACGCGCACCCGGCCCCGCTCATGAGTTGCGGTGAAATAGTTCTTATTTGAGCTTGTAGGGCTCAAAAACCGGAACTATTCCACCGCAACTTCTTGTTGGTTGGGGAGTTTAGTTCACTTCGACGGGTTTGGCGCCGGGGTAGCGGTCCTCAAAGTCTAGACGGTACTTGTTGTCGTTGGTGCCCGCCACGTTGTCGCGTGCCAGCGGCGCCACGATCTCATTCTTGTGGTCCGCAGGCTTGGCGTATTTCAGGCTGATCTCCCAGGCATCACAGATTGCGTCAATGCGGTGATCCAGGTCGTCGTACAGGGCGATGATGTCCTTCCAGGAGCTGTAGTTCTTGGAGCTCGTCGGGACCTCCAGGTCCTCGACGATGTCGTAATACTGCTCGATGGTGTCCTCCGTGCGCTCGGCGACGTCGGCGAGATTTTGACGGGTGGTTCGATCCTCTTCCAGATAGTTGCCGTTGAAGTTCTGCGCGCAGCCACGGACCTGGCTGTCGAGATCTTCGAGCAGGTCGTAGTATTCGCTCAGTCGGCGGTAGAGGTTCTGCTCAGAGAGCGTTGCTTCGCCGCCATCCTCGTCGTCATCGTCATCATCGTCGTACAGGCTGTTGGGATCGCCGAGAGGCTTTAGGTCATCGTCGTCGACGTCATGGTGCAGCTTAGCTACCTCGGCAGTCGTCTGCGTGGCGGCGTTGTCGAACGGTCTGATTGCAAAGAAGATGACCAGGGCGATGATGATCGCCACCAGCACAACGATAACGGCGATAAGCGGCCCGGTGCCGCTCTTTTTGGGAGCGGGGGTCTGTGGCGAAGCGGGCACGTATGCGGGACCCGGCTGCTGTTGGGGCGAGCCGCTCGCGACGGGTATGCGCTGCGTGGTCTCGACGGCCTCGGTCCTTGCGGCGGGGTCGGGGCTATAGGCAAGGGAGTCGTCCGCCTTGGCTTGCGGCGTATCAAGGGAGCCGGTCTGCTCAAAAGCGGGCTGGCTATCGCTCGCGGCTGTTTGCTCAACGGGTGCACCGCACGAGGTGCAGAACTTGGCATCATCTGCAAGAAGCTTGCCGCACGAGGCGCAATACCGAGACATTGCCACTCCTTTCGCCACATTTCAATGCAATACGACGATTATACCCAGCGCACAAAATTCCCCATCATAAGTTGCGGTGAAATAGGGACTGTTTGGCGGTCTCAGAGCTTCATCAGTCCCTATTTCACCGCAACTTTGGAAAGGCACCTTTAGCCATTGGGGACGTTCTTAAACGACTAGTCATTCAAGAACGTCCCCAATGACTAGGTGGGGTTTGGGACGCGCCTGCCCCTGGGGTATCATGGCTTGGTTGCTATAACTCGCATTTACGCGCCTTGTAGGAAGGGGCTGCGCCCATGGCTTTTGAGCCCGCTCAACATAGCTTCATTACGCTCGAGGGTGTCGATGGCGCCGGTAAATCTACGCAGGCGCGCCTGCTTGCCCGTGCGCTCGACCTTGCCGGCTACCAGGTTGTGACCCTGCGCGAGCCGGGCGGTACCGCCATCAGCGAAAAGATCCGTGCTCTGCTGCTCGACCCCGCCAATACAGCGATGGGCGACACCTGCGAGTTGTTGCTCTACGAGGCGGCACGCGCTCAGTTGGTGCACGAGGTCATCGCGCCCGCCCTTGCTGTCGGCAAGGTGGTCCTGTGCGACCGCTTCTACGATTCCACGACCTGCTATCAGGCATTTGCCGACGGCCTTGATCGCCAGATAGTGCGCGATGCCAACAACCTGGCCGTCGCGGGGACGCACCCGGCGCTCACACTCGTCTATCACATCACGCCCGAGCAGGCGGCGCTGCGCATGGCAGTCCGTGGCGCGGCAGATCGCATGGAGGCCAAGGGCATGGCCTTCCAAGAGCGCGTCTACCAGGGATTTTGCGCCATTGCCGCCGAGGAGCCAAACCGCGTAAAGCTCATCGACGCCACCGCGACCATCGAGGAAGTCTTCGAGAAGACGGTCGAGCAGGTTCGCGCGTACGGTCTCGACATTCCGCAAGACGCCGTCGCCGCCGCGCTTGCCAAGGAGGCCGAGTAACATGGCCCCCGCTCAGGCAAGTCTGCTGGCCAAGCTCGACACCCAAGAGCGCGTGCGCGACTTTTTGACCAATGCCGTCGCCAGCGGTCGCGCATCGCACGCCTACCTGTTTTTGGGCGCGCCCGGCGCGGGCAAGCTCGACGCCGCGTGGGCGCTCGCCCAAGCCTTCCTGTGCGAGCAGGATGGCTGCGGCTCATGCGATAGCTGCGTGCGCGTCGCCCGCCATACACACCCCGACGCGCACTATTACACGCCCGAGAGCGCCACGGGCTACCTCATCGCCCAGACCCGCGAGCTGCTCGACGACGTGCCTCTGGCGCCCATCCGTGCCAAGGCCAAGGTCTACATCATCGACCGTGCCGAGCAACTGCGTGCCAACACCGCCAACGCACTGCTCAAAACACTCGAGGAGCCGCCCGAGGGCGTTATGTTCATCCTGCTGGGCACCTCGGCAGACGTGATGTTGCCCACCATCGTGAGCCGCTGCCAGTGCGTGCCGTTTCGGCTGGTATCGCCCGCCGTCGCCGCGCAGGCCGTGAGCCGCGCCACCGGGCAGGACCCTGCGCGTTGCCGCATGGCCGTCGCCGTAGCGGGAAGCCCCACGCGTGGCATCGAGTTCCTCAAGAGCGCCGAGCGCCAGGACGCCCGCCGTCAGATGGTTCGCGCCATCGATTCGCTTATCGTCGCCGACGAGGCCGACGTGCTCAGCCGCGCCAAGTCACTCATCGTCGCCGTTAAGGCGCCGCTCGCCGAGGTCAAGTCCACGCAGGAAAAGGTGCTCGAGCAAAACGCCGACTACCTGTCGCGTGGAGCATTGAAGCAGCTTGAGGGCCGCAACAAGCGCGAACTCAACGCGCGCGAGCGTTCGGGTATCATGGAAGCGCTGGCGAGCGCGCGGACGCTCATGCGCGACGTGCTGCTGACACTTCAGGACGAGGCGGCAGACGTGGTGAACGAGGACGTGCGCGACGCGATCGGGCGGCTTGCCGCGGCGACGAATGTTGCGGGTGCCACCCAGGCGCTCGAGGCGGTTGCCACCGCTGAGCTCAACATCGCCAGAAACGTTACTCCCCAGCTGGCCATCGAGGTCATGCTGTTCGATATCAGGAAGGCACTGAAATGCCGTTAGTCGTACCCGTTAAGTTTACCTACGCCTCGCGCGACCTGTGGTTTGACCCACAGGATCTGGATATCCTCGAGGCCGATTATGCCATTTGTTCTACCGAGCGCGGAACCGAGATCGGCCTGGTCACGGCCGATCCCTTCGAGGTGCCGCTCGACGAGATCGGTCAGCCGCTCAAGCCCGTGTTGCGCGTAGCGAGCGACATCGACCTGCAGCTTGCGGACGACCTAGCCATCCAGGGCGACGAAGCCATGGTCGACTTCCGCCGTCTGGTCAAGGAGCTCGACCTCGAGATGAAGCCGGTCGGCGTCGAGTACCTGTTTGGCGGCGAGAAGGCCGTGTTCTACTTTGCGGCTGAGGAACGCGTCGATTTTCGCCAGCTCGTCAAGGATCTGTCCTCGACGCTGCACATCCGCGTCGACATGCGCCAGATCGGCGTGCGCGACGAGACCCGCCTGGTGGGCGGCTATGCCCAGTGCGGACAGGAGCTCTGCTGCACGCGCTTTGGCGGACAGTTTGAGCCCGTCTCGATCCGCATGGCAAAAGAGCAGGACCTGCCGCTCAACTCGTCCAAGATCAGCGGCGTGTGCGGCCGCCTGATGTGCTGCCTGCGTTATGAGTTCGAGGCGTACAAGGACTTTAAGAGCCGTGCGCCCAAAAAGAAGACGCTCATCGATACGCCGCTCGGTAAGGCGCGTATCCAGGAGTATGACACGCCGCGTGAGCAGCTGGTGCTGCGCCTGGAGAACGGCAAAGTCTTTAAGGTCAACCTGGCCGATATGACGTGCTCGGAGGGTTGCAAAAAGAAGGCCGCCGAGCAGGGCTGCAACTGCCGCCCCGACTGCGTGACGCGCGACGTGCTCGAGCGCATTGAGTCGCCCGAGATGCGCCTGGCGCTCATGGAGCTCGATCGCGAGAACGGCGTCGACGTGGGCGATGGCCTGTCGAGTGCCGACCGTCTGGCCGGCACGTCGATGCCCAAGCGCCGTCGTCGCGATGCTGAATCCGATGCTCGCGCCGGTCAGGGTCAGGGCGAGGGCCGTGGCCGCGGAAAGGGCCGCGGCAAGGCCGAGGCACCCGAGGCCGAGGAGGCCGCCGGTGCCCGTCGCCGCCGCAAGCGCGCGGGCTCGGGCGATGCTACCGAGGCTGCAGCCGCGGGCAAGAACGCCTCTCGCGAGCGCGAGGTCCAGCAGCCCCAGCAGCAGAACCGCGGCGGTGGCATGAACCCCACACGTCGCCGCCGCCGTCATCTGTCGAGCGAGGAGCGCGAGGACGCCTTCCGCGCCGCAGCTGCTCGCGAGGCTGGTGCCGCTTCCAAGGGCCCCTCGGCCTCCGATGCGTCTGCCGACAAGGGCGGCAAGTCGCGTGGCGAGGAGGAACGCGCGCCGCGTCCGCGCCGTCGCCATTCCTCGGGCGCGCAACAGAAGCCCTCAGTGCCCTCCGTGGCCGATCAGGTCTCGGATGGCGAGGTCAAGGTCACGCGCCGTCGTCCCGGAGATGGCGGGGGAGCGGCTGCCAAGGCTTCGCGTGGCGCCGCTCGTGACGAGCGCGAGCCGCGCGAGGATCGCGGTGGCGAGGGCTCGGCCGACCAGGGTCAAAAGCGCCGTCGCCGTCGCCGTTCCCGCAAGCCGCGCCAGGATGGCGGCGAGGGCTCGACTCCGTCTTCGTCCGCACCGCAACCGCCCGCCGGCGAATAACGCCCGCGAGCGGATTTAGCCCGCCTTGCCCCGAGCGCATCGGGGTATCATAGCGCCGAATCAACAACCCTCCCCGCGACCGAACGTAGGGAGGGTTGTGTCTTGAAGAGCCATCTGAACATATTGAGCCGTCTGCAGGGAGCCGGTGCCCTACCGTTTGCGGACGAATTGCTACCGTTTGCCGAGCACGCGACGTACGAGGCGCTCGAGGCATTGTCGCCAACACGATGTACCGGCTGCGAGCGCGCCGGTGCGCTTATTTGCCAAGACTGCCTGGCCGCGCTCACGCTCATCGACCCACGTCATAGCTGCACCCGATGCGGCGCCCCGTTTGGGGATTTGCTGTGCACTGAGTGTTCGGTCGAGGGCACGTCCTCGGCAATGGCGGAGGCGCTCGACCGCTGCCTGGCGTGCGCCGTCTATGCGCATCCGCTGCCGCGCATCATTAAAGCGTACAAGGATGCGGGCGAGCGACGTCTGGCTCCGTATCTGGCGGAGCTGCTCTACGACACCGCCCTGCATGCCCAGGTCGTAGCGCCCGATCGCTACGGAGGCGTGCTGTCCGGTGCGGATGCGGCGGTGTTTGTGCCTGCGACGGCGGCAGCGTTTCGGCGGCGTGGTTTTGATCATATGGAGGCTATTGCGCGCCCATTTTGCGAGCTGTCGGGTGTTCCCCTGCTCGATGCTCTCGTCAAGTACGGGCATGGCGATCAGCGCGAACTCGGTCGTGAGGAGCGCCGCGAGCGTGCCCAAGGCATGTACGAGACGGTTGAGGACGTGCACGGCCGCCGCTTGCTGCTTATCGATGACGTTATCACCACGGGCGCGACGATGGCAGCGGCTTCGGCGGAACTCAAGCGCGCCGGCGCCGTAGCGGTCGATGGCCTCGCTATCGCACGCGTTTGGTAGGGGTGGTTTTGTGGCAGTGAAGATTGAGCGGCGCAACGAGCCGACAGACGAACAGCTAGCGGCTTCCGTAATCCTAACGGGCGCCTCGGCGCTACGCATGATGCGCGCCGAACGCCGGCAGATGGGCTACATAAGCTGGAAGGACCTCGATCCCGATGAAGAGCGCCGTGTGCTGCGCACGTCGTCGCCCTCGACCGAGGACATCTATCTTCCCGACTTGGTGCGGATTGGGGCCGCAAGCGGCGAGGTGCAAGAAGATCTTTGCTTGCTGGTGGGATCTGCGGCGCAGCGCCGCCGCATGCCTGGCGTGGGCTGGTCCGTGTGTTCCGGGTTGCCTGTCGGCTCGATTCTAGAGGTGGAGCCGGGTGTATACAGTCTATCTCCCGAGGCCCTTTGCGTAGCCGTCGCACGCGAGGTCGGCTGCATCCAGGCATTTGCCCTGGCTCAGGAGCTGTGCTCTAAGATTTCGCTGAGTGACCGCGGGAAGTATCTGCCTCCCTACACCTCGCCTGTTACGAATAAACTTGCAAAGGATATGGACCAGCCAGCAGATGTGGGCTACTTTGAGGTTGAGCCGGTGCTGACGCCCGATCGTCTGGCAGATTACCTCGCGGTATGCAAGGGGAACGCAGCCAAGCAGCTGCAGCGTCTGTGTCCCTATCTTTCGGAAAACCTGCGCTCACCCATGGAGTGCATCATGCTCGCCCTGTTTTCGCTTCCGTTTTCCTATGGCGGGTTTGCCTGCGGACCTTTTAAGACCGACTACAAGATTGAGTTCGATGACCGTGCGCAGGCAATCTCGGGGATGCCGCATGCAGTTTGCGATGCGTATCAGGAAGCAGCCCGGTTTGACCTGGAATACAACGGTGAGCTGGGCCATTCCTCTCGGAGGGGACGTATCCATGATGAAAAGCGCAACACGGGCTTGATTACTATGGGAATCGAGGTCGCGACGGTCAACAACGAAATGCTCTGTGACATGGAAGCGATGGAAGCACTCGCATGGCGCATGCACCAGCGTATGCGAAAGCGGTACCGGAATCGTGTCGATGCCCGCAGGAAGAAGCAAGAGGCGTTGCTTAACACGCTGCGGGCGTGTTTTGGGCTTAAGCCGGTCTAATTCGCGTCGAAAATAGAGGGTTAATCATATACCCTGGCCAAAATATGGCAAATATGAGTACTGTCACTAAATCAGTAACAGCAAAATCAAGGAATTTAGGACTCGGAGGCGGCGTAAAGTAAGAAGATAATAAACAAATGTAGAATTACTAAGCATCAGGTCGGCGACACTGAGCGCAAAATCTGTCCGAGAGGCCAAAATTGCCTGTTACTAAATTGGTGGCAGTACTCATATTTGCCATATTTTGACCGGGGCACCCTAAGAAGGGCGCCCCGGAGCTCCCCGTAGGGGAGCTCCGGGCTTCATAGGGGCATGAATAGCCCACTCCGACCTGCAAAATCTGTGCGCGCGATGCGAATGACGCCCTTAACCTTAAACTTCAGCTTGAACTTAGCTATAATGCGCTACGTTCCTACCAGGCTGTGGTTGCGGACGGACGAAATGCCCGTCCTAGTCCAAGACAGACGCGGTCAAAGGGATCCACGTAAGCGACCGCGTGCGCGCGGCGCGATCATGGCGCGTCCTAGATGTAAGCCGCACCGTCCGTTCTACTTTCTTTGGGGCAATACCGCCTCGCGGGCGAGCGGGTCAGTCGTGAAGGTGGCTGCGGCCTCCTGAGCAAACACCCCGGTGCGCAAGTGTGGGGTCAAATACCAGGTCAGCTGGTGGGAACAATCTGATATTCCGCGCAACGCACGGATCGTATACGACACAGAAGGCAGGGTAGTGGACATGGTGAGGGGCAGCTTGATGCACGCGGCTCGGTTAGGTGCTGGGGCCGCAGCGGTCATCGCCGTTTTGGGCCTGAGCGGATGCGCGTTCAACCCGCTGTCTACGTTCACGACTCCCACGATCGACCAGATCGAGTACGAGACCGTCACGCCCACGGTGTCGGATGATGCCCTGGTCACTCCCGGTACCCTGACGGTCGCCCTCGATACCTCCGATGCGCCGCAGGCCATGCAGGGCACCGACGGCGAGCTCACGGGGTATGCGGTCGACGCCGCCCGCGCCCTCGCAAGCCGCATGGGCCTTAAGGTCGCCTTTGTCGATGCGTCCTCGGCAGGTTCCGCGCTCGGCGACAAAAAGGCTGATATCTTTATCGGCGAGATCAACTCCACAGACGGGGACGTTAGCTCGCTCGGCACCTGCCTGTACGATGCCGCTTCCGTGTTCGGTAAAACCAGCGATGGTGGGTCGCTAAGCGTTTCCACCGATACCCTTAACACGTCCACCCTGGGTGTCCAGATGTCCTCGGCCTCGCAGGAGGCGCTTGCCAAGCAAAGCATCACCGCCAACCAGAAGACCTTCTCCAACATCAACGAGTGCTTTGAGGCGCTCGAGTCCGGCGAGATCGACTACGTGATTTGCGATTCCACGGCCGGCGGCTACCTTGCGCGCCTGATGAGCCAGATCTCTTACGTCGGCGCGCTCGAGACACCCTCGACGCTCGACGTCGCGGGCCTCGCGGCCAACGATGAGCTATGCCGTGCCGTGAGCGATGCCCTCGACGGTATCACGGTCGATGGCACGCTCGAGGCGGTCCACTCCGTCTGGTACGGCACGATGCCCTACGACCTCACCACTAAGACAGTATCTGGTGTCAACCTTCAGTCGTCTGGCTCCGCATCCTTCGGCAGCGAGTCCTCCGATTCCAACAATGAGACCGCATCCTCCGAAGACAAATCGTCCAGCCAGGAAGGCACCATCACCGACGACGACATTAACAAGCTCAATAGCTAGTTATTGCTAGGGGTGGTGTCTCCTATGCGCTAAGAGAGACGCCTCTTCACGGTTTCAACACGCATTGCCGGGCTTTCCCAACAGGGGAGCCCGGCTTTTTCGTTTCCGTAAAACCTGCAGGTCAAAGACATTTTTTAGGTGCAAAACCAAAGTCGCCGTTGCCCTCCTATAGCGCACTTTGCCATGGAAAAGTACGAGACTTCGGTATGCGGTATCAAGCAATCGTTATTCGGGTCTTTGGGAATCCGCGTGATTAAATGCACGGCAATGGGTACATAGCCAGTACAGTAAGTCCCCGAGGCAGATTGGAGCCACGTATGGATATCAAGGTTTCTGGACGCAAGACGACGGTAACCGATGCTCTGCGTGCGCATGTGGATGAGAAGATCGGCGAGGCGCTCAAGGTTTTCGATATCGAGCCCATGACGGTCGACGTTGTACTTCGCTATGAGAAGAACCCCTCGAACCCCAACCCGGCAATCGTCGAGGTTACGGTTCGTGCCCGCGGTTCGGTGATTCGCGTTGCCGAGCACGGTGCAGATATGTACGCCGCCATCGACCTCTCCGCCGATAAGGTCACCCGCCAGCTGCGCAAGTTCAAGACCAAGGTCGTGGACAATCGCCAGGGCGGTGCCAGCGCCGCGGATGTCGCGCCGGTCGAGCGCGTCGAGGATCTGGCCGACCTGCTGCTGCCCGAGGAGGAGGACGACCTGCTCGTCCGCGAGAAGGTTATCGACGTCACCCCGATGACTGAGGAGCAGGCGCTGGTGCAGACCGATCTGCTCGGTCACGACTTCTACGTGTTCGAGAACGCGACGACCGGCCTCATCAATGTGGTGTATCACCGTAAGAATGGTGGATATGGCATCATCAAGCCCCGCATCGAAACACTTGACGAGTAAAATACGTTAACTTGCATGAGTTAACGGTTGGCGGCCATCCCATGCGGGTGGCCGCCTTTTTACGTAAGGAGTCGCTTTGATGGACAAGGCCGCATCCGCCGGTCATTCGGACCGTTGCCGCATCGTCGTCGATACTTGCTGCGACTTTAGCCCCGAGGTCGCCGCGAACCTCGATGTCGATATCCTGGGTTTCCCCTTCATTATCGATGGCGAGGAGCGCACGGATGACATCTGGTCGAGCATCACACCCAAGGAGTTCTACGACCGCATGCGCGCCGGCGCTCGCGTGTCTACCTCCGCCGTGTCGCTCGGTCGCTATATCGAGTTCTTTACCGAGTGTGCCAAGGAGGGCACGCCCACGGTCTACCTGTGCTTTACCTCGGCGCTGTCGTCGAGCTACAACTCCGCGTGCCAGGCGGCAGATGCCGTGCGCGCCGAGTATCCCAACTTTGAGCTCTACGTGGTCGACAACGCTCTGCCCTGCGCGACCGGCGCGCTCCTGGCGCTCGAGGCCGTGCGCCAGCGCTCGGCGGGACTCACCGCCAAGCAGCTGGTCGACTGGGCAAACGAGGCAAAGACCTACGTCCACGGCTACTTTACGCTCGAGAGCTTCGACGCGCTGGCTGCCGGCGGCCGCATTCCGCCCGCGGCGGCGCAGCTCACGGCAAAGCTCGATGTCAAGCCCGAGCTCTCCTACGACCTTGCCGGCTCGCTGTCGCTGATTGGCGTCAACCGCGGCCGCAAGAAGGCGCTCAAGTCCATCCTCAAGTCGTTCCGCGAGAACTACGTGCCCGACCGCACCATGCCCATCGCCATCATGACGGCCGATGCCGAAAAGGACGGCGACTGGCTCGAGGCCGCCATCCGCAAGGAGGAAGGCTGCGCCGACGTCACCATCATCCGTAGTTCCGTCGGTCCTACTATCGGCTCGCACGTGGGCCCCGGCATGGTGGCTTGCGCGTTTTGGGGCAAGAATCGCGCCGAGAAAGCCTCGCTTTCCGACCGCATCGCGCGCCGTGCGCGAGGCGAGTAGGCAGGCGCTGCGGTTGCAAGCGCCCTCAAGTCACGGCCGAAACGCTGGCACCGAGTATTCAACCTGGTAACAACACCCAACCCAAAAGGAAAGGTTTCATGGCAAACAAGCTCTCCGTCGCATTCATCGGCACCGGAATCATGGGTGCCCCCATCGCCGGCCACATCTTGGACGCCGGCTATCCCGTCACGGTCAACAATCGCACCAAGTCCAAGGCTGCCGCGCTTATCGAGCGCGGCGCCGTCTGGGCCGATACGCCGGCCGATGCCGTGGCTAACGCCGATGTCGTCTTTACCATGGTGGGCTATCCCTCCGAGGTCGAGGAACTCTACCTGGCGGGCGACGGCCTGCTCGCGTGCACCAAGCCGGGCGCGGTCTTGATCGACCTCACCACGAGCTCGCCCGAGCTCGCCCGTGACATTGCCGAGGCCGCCCAGGTTTCTGGTCGCATGGCGTTTGACTGCCCCGTCACCGGCGGCGAGTCGGGCGCTATCGCCGGCACGCTCACGGCTATCGTGGGCGCCACCGAGAACGATATCGCGCCGGTCCGCGATATCCTTTCCACCTTTGCGGCCAACATCTGCTGCTTCGATGGCGCCGGCAAGGGCCAGGCTGCCAAGCTCGCCAACCAGGTGTCGCTGGGCGCCTGCATGGTCGGCATGGCAGACGCCATGGCATTTGCCGAGCTGAGCGGCCTTGACCTGGAGAAGACCCGCCAGATGATCCTGGGCGGCACCGGTAAGTCCGGCGCCATGGAGAGCCTGGCGCCCAAGGCGCTCGACGGCGACTACAAGCCCGGCTTTATGGTCGAGCACTTCATTAAGGACCTGCGTCTGGCGCTCGCCTACGCCGATGATCGCGAGCTCGCGCTGCCCGGCGCCGACGTCGCCTTTACGCTCTATGACATGCTCGACGCCATCGGCGGCGCCAAGCTGGGTACCCAGGCCATCACGGTACTCTACAAGGAGGAGGCCGACGCCATTGCCGCCGGTCTGGACTGGTCGCAGTATCGCCCCGAGGAGCACGGTGCCCACGAGGACGGCTGCGGTTGCGGCGAGCATGGTGACGACCACGAGTGCGGTTGCGGCCACCACCATGGCGAGGACCACGAGTGCTGCGGCGGCCACGGCCATGATGACGGCCACGAGTGCTGCTGCGGCCACCATCACGAGGAGTAGCGCCCATGAGCTGGACGTTCGTGGTGCTTGCGCTGGTGCTTTTTCTCTTTGCGATTTACATCGGCTTTTTGTGCGGCCAGTGGGCGTGCGAAAAGCGCGTGATTACCAAGCGCGATTACTGGATTGCCAATTTTGCAGGCGCGGCGGCAGTCGTTCTACTGACCTGGGTGTTTTCGCTGTTCCCGCTGGTGCAGTTTGCGCCGATCGGCTGGCTCGGCGGCTTTATCGCCGGCCTTAAGATGAGCTTTGGCGAGTCCGTCGGTCCGTGGCGCAAGCACGACGAGGTCTTTAACGTCAACAAGGCTCATCGCGCCGCCGCCGATGCGGGCGACGCCGAGGAGCGTCGCCGCGCACGTCGCAATGGCGCGGCCGACCGACAGCTCATCTCGGTCACCGATGACAGCAAGGGTGCTGGCAAGCACGCTAAGAAATAGTAAGAAGAGGTAACTATGGCAGAAAACAAGGAAGAACAGCTCACCGACGAGGAGCTGGCACAGCTTCAGCTGGCAGAGGAGAACGAGAACGCCGTCGACCGTCTGGTCAAGGAGCTCGGCTGCCCCACGCGCCGCATCCGTCAGTTTGCCGCCCGCGTGCTGCACCTGCTTGCCGAGCGCGATCCGCAGCGCGTCGTGCCCTGCGTGCCCGCGCTGATCGAGGCGCTCGACCGCCCCGAGGCTCAGACCCGCTGGGAGGCCCTCGACGCCCTTACGGCGCTCGCCACCACCTGCCCCGAGCAGCTGGGCGATGCCTTTGAGGGCGCCGAGACTGCGCTGTTCGACGAGATTTCCTCCACGCTGCGCTATGCCGCCTTCCGCCTGCTGTGCGTGTGGGGCGCCACGAGCGTCGAGCGTTCGCGCGAGGCTTGGCCCATCCTGGACGAGGCTATCCAGTGCTACCACGGCGACCTTGAGTATCGCGACATGCTCGGTTGCCTGTACGAGTTTGGCCAGGGCGAGATTGACGCCGAGGTCGCCGAGAAGCTCGCGCTGCGCCTTAAGTTCGACGCCGAGAACGGCAAGGGCAGCTATCTCAAGGCCCGTTCGAGTGAGATTTGCGAAATGCTTGTTAAACGTTTTGGCCTGGATCTCTCCAAAAAGAAGAAGCGTGCTAGCGTTAAAAAATCTGACGACGCCGAAGACGAGGAGTAACAGATTATGGCGCACGATGTAGTCCTGATTCCCGGTGACGGTATCGGTCCCGAGATTACGCAGGCCATGCGCCGCGTGGTCGAGGCCACCGGTGTCCAGATCAACTGGAACGTCCAGGAGGCCGGTGCCGGCGTCATGGACGAGTTTGGCACGCCGCTGCCCCAGCACGTGCTCGATGCGGTCGCCGAGACCAAGGTTGCCATCAAGGGCCCCATCACCACGCCGGTCGGCACGGGCTTCCGCAGCGTCAACGTGGCCCTGCGCAAGCACTTCGACCTGTACGCTTGCGTGCGCCCCTGCCTGTCGCAGCCGGGCGACGGCTCTCGCTTCCGCGACGTCGACCTGGTCATCGTGCGCGAGAACACCGAGGACCTCTACGCGGGCATTGAGTTCGACGAGGGCGCTGCCGAGGTCGAGGAGCTCTCGCAGCTCGTCGAGCGCTCGGGCCAGAAGACCTTCGCTGCCGATTCCGCCATCTCGATCAAGCCGATCTCTATCGCCAAAAGCCGCCGCATTGTGGAGTACGCCTTTGAGTACGCCCGCCGCTGCGGCCGCAAAAAGGTGACGGCCGTGCACAAGGCCAACATCATGAAGGCGACCGACGGCCTGTTCCTGCGTGTTGCGCGCGAGGTTGCCGCCAACTATCCCGATATCGAGTTCAACGACAAGATCGTCGACGCCACCTGCATGGGCCTGGTCCAGAACCCCAACGACTTCGATGTCCTGGTGCTGCCCAACCTGTACGGCGACATCGTCAGCGACCTGTGCGCCGGCCTGGTGGGCGGTCTTGGCATGGCTCCCGGCTCCAATATCGGTGCCGACTGCGCCATCTTCGAGGCCACGCACGGCTCTGCGCCCGATATCGCGGGCCAGGATATCGCCAACCCCACGGCCGAGATCCTCTCCGCTGCCATGATGCTCGACCACCTGGGCGAGAACGACGCGGCCAACCGCATCCGCGCTGCCGTCTCTGCCACGCTCGACGAGGGCAAGCAGGTTACCGGCGACGTGCGCCGCGCCCAGACCGGCTCCGTCGAGGGCGCTGTGGGTACACAGGCCTTTGCCGATGCCGTTATCGCGCACCTGGCCTAAGGCATGCAGACTGCAAACGCCTAAATAGTACTTAAGGGTTTGCGTATAACCTGAGAATCAATACGCCCGGCGCTCTGTCGGGCGTATTCTATTGCGGACTATGTTTCCTAACAAGGAGTAACTGATATGGGTCTGATTCAAAAGAAGGACGAGAAGGACGAGATCGACGGTATCCAGATCATCGAGCGCGGCGAAGGCCCCGACGGTGACGAGGAGGAGAAGATCGATCTGGTCGCCGGTACGTCTGCCGAGCACATTGCTGCCGGTACGACGGCCGAGGAGGAGGACGCTCACCTGGAGGCAAAGATCGCCGCGGACGCCGCCGACGAGAACCTCATGCCCGAGGAACAGGACGAGGACGACGACTCCGACGCGGACGACCATGCATCCAAGCACAAGAAGACGATGATTGCCGCCTTTGTGGTCGCTATCGTGATTGCTGCTGTGGTCGGTTTCTTTATCGGCAACGGTGGTTTTGGCGGCAAGGGCGTCGGCTCGGCGACCCTCACCGAGGACCAGCTCGATTCGACCGTGGCAAGCTACAGCTACAACGGCAAGAAGAGCGACATCACCGCGCGTGAGGCCATCGAGAGCCAGTACAGTCTCGACACCGTCAAGGATGGCGATGGCAACTACACCGCTCCCTCTGCCGACGTCATCCTGTCCTACGTGCGCAACAAGATCCTGCTCGATGCTGCCGAGGACGAGGGCATTACCGTCTCCTCTAAGGAGATGAAGAAGTACGCCGAGGATTCCATCGGCACTTCGGACTACAAGACCATGGCCACGCAGTATGGCGTGTCCAAGGACCAGGCCAAGCAGATTGTCCGCCAGTCCGCGACGCTGCAGAAGCTCTACAAGAAGAAGGTGGGCGATAGCTCCGCAAGCATGCCGACCGCCCCGACCGAGCCTGCTGACGGCAACGAGGAGACCGCGAGCAAGGACTACGCCGACTACATCATCAAACTTGCCGGCGACGAGTGGGATAGCGAAAAGGGCACCTGGAAGGACGCCGATAGCACCTACGCTAAGGCCTTCGCCGACGATGCCTTTACGGCCGATAGCGCTACCTATAAGCAGGCCATGACCGCCTATTACACCGCCTACCAGCAGTATTCCTCGCAGGCTTCGAGCGCTAGCTCCAAGTGGACCGAGTATGCTAACGGCCTCTACGCCAAGGCCAACATCAGCATCTACGGCCTGTTTGCGTAAGGTTTGCCTGAGCTTTCGAGTACGAAGCCGAAATATCTGATGTAGCCCCCTAGAACGGACATCGTTCTAGGGGGCTTGTTGCGTTGAGGGCGTGATTGGCGGCTTAATTATGGCTATTCATCTTTAAGCCCAAAAAGGCTATCGGCTTCATCGTCGGATATATATTCCAGCACATCGCCCGGTTGGCAGTCGAGTGCCCGGCATATCGCGTCAAGAGTTGAAAAACGTATGGCAGAAACCTTGCCCGTCTTAATGCGTGACATATTGACCTGGGAGATGCCCACACGTTCCGCAAGCTCTTTGGATGAGATCTTGCGTTCGGCGAGCATGCGGTCAAGCCGCAGAATAATCATGGATTCCCCCTAGAGCAACTCGTCATCTTGTTTTTGCAGGATATACCCGTAGCGGAAGATGCTGGCAATCAGGCAAATAATCAGGCCTGCAAAGAGCATGGAGGGCTCGAATAACTGGCCGGCGAACGCATCCGTAAAGCTGCCGCCAAATCCTGAGAGTATCATTCCCGTGATTACGGCACCAAGAAGCCTCACGGCAGCGCCGCCGATAAGGAATAAATGTCCTACTCGACGAAGTGTGTGGTTGCATTCAAGGTCAAAGGGCCTACCTTCCTTCTCAATGTTGAAGAAAAGCCTGCGCACGCTTAGCGCGATGGTGAGCGCGAGGCATGTCATCAAGAGACTCCCTATGGCAGTGTGACCATCGTGTGCGACGAGCATAAGTGGGGCCTGTGCATTAGTACCGACGATAGCGAGGCACGGTCCTTCGCCGGCTTGAAGTTCTACGGATTGGAGACACGACCCTTGGGAGAGGCCAGGCAATATGAGTAGAAGGTCAATCGCAATGACTGCGAGGAGTCCCAGAGCGAGCGCGGTGGTGATGCAGATAGTGGCCCATTTGCAGATGCGAGCGAGCTTCCTCAGTTTGGCTATCGTCTGTTCGCGGCTGATGGTTTCATTCGATATAGATGCGTTTCGATGGGCCATAACCCCTCCAATCGGCGATTCGGATGATACTTGTATCATATCAGAATTAACGATAAACGATAAATAATTACGGATACTGAGTAAGTAATGATTGAAAACGATTAGCGTGAGCTATTAGCCCATTTTGGGTGCCGGAGTTGGCGTTCGGGGGATGAGGACAAATGCCAAAACTTCCCGTGATCGCGCAAGCGCTCCATCGGGTTCCCCTAATTCATCAGGGAAAACAACTGCAAACGATTGCAAGTAACCGGTGAACGGTCAAAAACTACCGTTCACCGATAATCTCAAAACTGGTTCTAACTGGTATTAAGTCAAAAAGACCAATTCACAAATCTTCATAATGACCTGCAATTTTTCTACACGCTATTTTAGCCGCCCTGCGTTGTTTAGACGCGGGGCGAGACTCGATCTAACGCCGAATCATTTCGAAACGGTTTCAAAACCGCAGGTAGAAGTGTTAACGAGCGGTAAACGGTCGATTTATCACCGTGAGCGGTGCAAAAACGTTTTACCGTATGAATCAACGAAAGCGACCTCTTCTGTGGTGATATAGTGGCAACAACACGTCACGTGGTTACTACCAGTTTAGAAACCACTGGTCTTTAAAGAACGCTTTCCAAGAAGCTTTAAGGGCGATTGCCCGCTGGCTTCCGAAAATCATCGGACTCAGATCGTACACACCTTCGGAAGGGAAATTTGAATGGTTGGCTTTATTCTTACCGGTCATGGACAGTTCGCACCCGGCCTTGCAAGCGCTATCGCTATGGTTGCCGGCGACCAGCCCGCTTTTACCGTCGTTCCTTTCGAGGGCGACCAGGCTGCTTCCTACGGTGAGGATCTCCGCGCCGCTATTACCGCCATGCGCGAGGAGTGCGATGGCGTGCTCGTCTTTACCGACCTGCTCGGTGGTACTCCGTTCAATCAGTCGATGATGATTGCCCAGGATGTCGACAACGTCGAGGTTCTGACCGGTACTAACCTCCCCATGGTTATTGAGCTTCTGTTCCTCCGCGGTAACGCCACGCTCGCCGAGCTTGGCGAGCAGGCCGTGACCGTTGGCCAGACGGGCATCACCGCCCAGACGGTCGCTTCTGTTGCTGGAGCCGAGGAAGAGGATATCTTCGGCGACGAGGACGGCATCTAATGGCCGATTTCGGAGCCAACGTCCTGAGCTCCTCGGTCGCCCTTTTAGGCCTGCTTGTCATCATGGGCTTGATTTACACCATTTGGTCTCAGATCAACATGAAGAAGAAGCAGAAGTACTTCAAAGAGCTGCACACCGAGCTCAAGCCGGGTCAGGAGGTCCTTTTCGCCGGCGGTATCTACGGAACCGTCAAGGGCATCGAAGGCGATAAGGTCCAAATCAAAGTCCGATCCGGTGCCGTCGTAGATGTTTCGCGTTACGCGATTCAGGAGATCAAGTAACTGTCGTCAGCAATCAACGAAAGGAAGCTGATCAACATGGCAGAACCCAACATTCTTCTTACCCGCATCGATAACCGACTGGTTCATGGTCAGGTTGCCACCCAGTGGAACTCCACCCTGGGCTCCAACCTCATCCTCGTCGCCAACGACGACGTGTCGACCAACACCATGCGCCAGAACCTCATGAAGATGGCCGCTCCCACCGGCGTCGCTACGCGTTTCTTCTCCCTGCAGAAGACCATCGACGTCATCGGCAAGGCGAGCCCGCGCCAGAAGATCTTCATCGTGGCCGAAACACCGGAAGACGTGCTTACGCTCGTCAAGGGCGGTGTGCCTATAAAGAAGGTAAACATCGGCAACATGCACATGTCGGAAGGAAAGCGCCAAGTCGCCACCTCCGTCGCAGTTAACGACGAGGATGTCGCTGCGTTTAAAGAGCTGCAGGAATTGGGGGTGGAGTTGGAGATCAGGCGCGTTCCGAGCACGCCTGTTGAGGACACGAGCAAGCTCTTCTCGTAATCCTCGTGATCCACGTTGTCAGGAGTGAAACCCTGACATTCTGTACGTGATATCCAAAGTGCGTACATACATTTTGAAAGGAGGAGCAAGATGGAATACACGATCTTCCAGGTCGCTCTGGTCTTCATCGTCACGTTCGTCGCGGCAATCGACCAGTTTAACTTCCTCGAGTCTCTCTATCAGCCCATCGTCACCGGCGCCGTCATCGGTCTTATCCTTGGCGACCTCAACACCGGTCTTCTCGTGGGTGGTACTTATCAGCTCATGACGATCGGCAACATGCCGATCGGAGGTGCTCAGCCGCCTAACGCCGTTATCGGCGGCATCATGGCAGCCATTCTCGCTATCGCTACGGGCCTCGAGCCCAACGCGGCAGTCGGCCTTGCCATTCCGTTCGCTCTGCTTGGTCAGCTCGGCGTTACCCTGGTCTTCACGCTTATGTCGCCGCTCATGTCCTCCGCGGACAACATGGCTCACAACGCTGACACCAAGGGTATCGAGCGTCTGAACTACTTCGCCATGGCTCTGCTCGGCCTGATCTTCGCTGTCGTCGTCACCCTGTTCTTCATCGCTGGCGCTACCATCGGTCAGACCATCGCTTCCGCCATCCCGACCTGGCTGCAGACCGGTCTCTCCGCTGCAGGCGGCATGATGCGCTTCGTCGGCTTCGCCGTCCTGCTCAAGGTTATGATGAACCGCGATATGTGGGGCTTCTTCCTCATGGGCTTTGGCCTCGCGCTCATCACCGTTGCCAACGATTCTCTGGCAACCCCTGCCCTGCTCATCCTCGCTCTCATCGGCTTCGGCATCGCTTTCTGGGACTTCCAGCAGCAGACCGAGCTGAAGGGTGCAGCTGTTTCTGACGGAGGTGACTTCGAAGATGGCATCTAATGAGTATGTGATCCCGGAGCACTACGAGGATCTCACTCCTGCTCCGCAGCTCGACCAGAAGACCCTCAACAAGATGGCTTGGCGCTCCTGCTTCCTGCAGGCCTCGTTCAACTACGAGCGTATGCAGGCTGCTGGCTGGCTCTACTCCATCATCCCCGGTCTGGAGAAGATCCACACCAACAAGAACGACCTCGCGGCTTCCATGAGCCACAACCTGGAGTTCTTCAACACCCACCCGTTCCTCGTCACCTTTGTTATGGGTATCGTGCTTTCGCTCGAGCAGAACAAGGTTGACATCCCCACGATCCGCGCCGTCCGCGTTGCCGCAATGGGCCCGCTCGGTGGTATCGGTGACGCTCTGTTCTGGCTGACGCTCGTGCCTATCACGGCCGGCATCACCTCCAACATGGCCATCAACGGCAACGCCGCTGCACCGATCATCTTCCTGGTGATCTTCAACGTCGTCCAGTTCGCTCTGCGCTTCTGGCTCATGAACTGGTCCTACAAGCTTGGCACCAGCGCTATTGACGCTCTGACTGCCAACATGCAGGCCTTCACGCGTGCCGCTTCCATCATGGGCGTCTTCGTCGTCGGTTGCCTGGTCGTCACCATGGGTGGCACCCAGATCAACCTCCAGATCCCCAACGGCACCACCCGTGGCCTCTCCGCTACTACCGTGATCGTCTCCGAGAAGGAGGCCGAGAACTTCACCGGTATGGAGGGCATCGATACCGAGACCGCTGAGGCCGGCACCATCGCCATGACCGATGAGGACGGCAACGCCCTCACCGCTTCCGATGCCGACGGCAACGCTGTCGAGTGCGGCGTCACCGATCTGGGCAACGGCATGGAGTCCGTTACCTACGGCACCGTCACCGAGGATCCGGTCAACTTCTCCGTTGCCGACACCCTCAACACCATCGTCCCGAAGCTCGTCCCGCTTATGCTTACGCTGCTGCTTTACTACATGTTCGCTAAGCACAGCTGGACCCCGACCAAGGGCATTCTCCTGCTCTTTGTCCTTGGCATCCTGGGCGCTGGCCCGCTTGGTCTCTGGCCGAGCATCTGGTAAGGCTCTAGCTTGAGGGGTGTGTCCCTACGCGGCTCACACCCCGACCCCTTAAGCCATGTGTATGTTAAAAGCCGCGTGCTCGAAAGAGCGCGCGGCTTTTGTTTTCTTGATGATTCGGGTGTTGCGGACTGATAATGCTTAACACCCTAGGTAGTTAGCCGAATTCGAGCAAAAGGGAGGATAGGATGGCGATCGGAGCGCGTAAGCAACCGCTGTACGATCAGCTGGTCGATATTCTGACCGAAAAGATTGACCATGAATATCGCGCCGGTGACATGATTCCTTCCGAGCGCGAACTTTCGGAGCGCTATGGTCTCTCGCGCACTACGGTACGCCTGGCTCTGCAGGAACTGGAGCGTTTAGGACTGGTGGTTCGGCAGCACGGTCGCGGTACCTTTGTGACCGACCGTTCGGCAAAGGCAACCAATCTTATGCAGTCCTACAGCTTTACTGAGCAGATGCGCGCGATGGGTCGCGACCCCGAGACCACGATTCTCGAGTTTTGCGAGATGGAGGCCGATAAGAATCTGGCCGAGCATATGGGATTGCGTATCGGTGATCGCATTTTTAAGCTTAAGCGCCTTCGTTCTGCCGACAACATGCCCATGATGGTCGAACGCAGCTATCTACCGGTTCGTCAATTTCTGTCCCTAAAGCGACCGCTGCTGGAGCGTAAGCCGCTTTACGATGTGATTGAGCAAGACTTTCAGCAAAAGATACGTGTGGCCGAAGAGGAATTCTATGCGAGCATAGCCCGTCCCACCGATGCCCACCTTTTGGGAATTGTCGAGGGCTCGCCCGTGCTCGATTTGGTCCGTACAACGTATAACGAGTCAAACGAGGTTGTGGAGTATACGCTCTCGGTTGCTCGTGCCGATCAGTTTAAATACAAGGTTTATCACCAGCGCAACGTTTAGCGCCTCCAGTGTTTTCATGTGATGATTCTTTGCATTTAACTGGTTACTACCAGATAACCAACCGAAGTGTATAATTGCACGTCAGAGGATTACTTCTAGAGAGAGGTATTAGAAATGTTCGAGAAGAGTGTCGAGGAGCTCACCGAGCTCGGCGCCCAGATCACCACGGCCGAGATTGCCCAGCAGCCCGAGCTTTGGCGTGATACGCTCAACATCTACCGCGAGAACAAGGAGGCCATCGAGGCCTTCCTGGCCGAGGCTCGCGCCATGGGCGAGGGCCGTCTGTCCGTTGTCTTCACTGGTGCCGGTACTTCTGACTACGTGGGCGATACCTGCGCTCCGTACCTGCGTCACGCCGGCAACACTGATCTCTACGACTTTAAGCCCATCGCCACGACCGACATCGTGAGCGCTCCGCGTGACTTCCTGCGCGCCGAGGATCCCACACTCGTGGTTTCCTTCGCCCGTTCCGGCAACAGCCCCGAGAGCCTTGCCGCCGTCGCCGTTGCCAAGGAGCTCGTCCACAACGTCAAGTTCCTCAACATCACCTGCGCTCCCGAGGGCAAGCTGGCCGTCGAGTCCGCCGATGACCCCAATGCGCTGACGCTGCTCATCCCGCGCGCCAACGACAAGGGCTTCGCCATGACCGGTTCTTACACCTGCATGACCCTGCTCTCCACCCTCATCTTTGACGAGGCTTCCGATGAGCAGAAGGCCGAGTGGGTCGAGACCATCGCCAAGATGGGCGAAGAGGTCATCTCCCGCGAGCCCGAGATCGCCGATTACCTTGCCGGCGACTTCAACCGTGTGACCTACCTGGGTTCTGGCTCCTTCGGTGGCCTTGCTCAGGAGAGCCAGCTCAAGATCCTCGAGCTTGCTCACGGCCTGGTTGCCACCTCTTACGACACCTCCATGGGCTATCGTCATGGACCTAAGTCCTTCGTCGACGATAAGACGCTCGTCTTCGTGTTCGTCAACAACGACGCCTACACCCGTCAGTACGACATCGACATCCTCAACGAGATCGGTGGCGACGAGATCGCTCAGCACACCATCGCCGTTCAGCAGGAAGGTGCCACCGTCTACGAGGGCGAGTCCTTCACCTTTAAGGGCTACGAGGCACTTCCCGAGGGCTACCTTGCTCTGCCGTTCGTGATGTTTGCCCAGGCTATCAGCCTGCTCAACTCCGTGCGCGTGGGCAACACGCCCGATACGCCGAGCCCCACCGGCACGGTCAACCGCGTGGTTAAGGGCGTGACGATTCACCCCTTCACCGCTTAATCGCGTCCCCCTGTAAGGGCGCCCGTCCGCTCATAACGGCGGGCGGGCGCTTTTTGTTTTACGTGAGCTGGGTATAAGCATCACTACAGTCAACTGCTTTAGAAGCAAGGAGTGCATATGAGCACGTACGCAATTAAGGCTGACAAGTTCTTCTTGCCGGCAGGCCCGCAACTGGGCGGCTATCTTATGGTCGAGGATGGCGTCTTTGGCGCCTGGCAGGCCGACGAGCCCTCTTGCGAGATTAAGGACTACACAGGATCGTGGATTGCGCCGGGTATGGTCGATACTCACATCCACGGCTTCTACAACCACTCAACTACCGATAACGATCCCGAGGGCATCGATATCAGCTCGACTGAGCTCGCCCGTCGCGGTACCACCAGCTGGCTGCCCACGACGTTCACCGATGGCGTCGAGCAGATCAAGGACGCCTGCGCCGCTATCGCTCAGGCGGACGAGGGCCGCGGCCCCGACTTCTGCGGTGCACGCATTCAGGGCATCTACCTGGAGGGCCCCTTCTTTACCATGAAGCATGTGGGCGCGCAGAACCCCGCTTATCTGATTGACCCCTCTGAGGAGGTCTTCGACCAGTGGCAGGAGGCTGCGGGTGGTCGCATCGTTAAGAGCGCCATGGCGGCCGAGCGCGACGGTGCCGCTGCTTATGCGGCTGCGCTGAACGCCAAGGGCGTGGTGACCAGCATCGGTCACTCCGACGCCACCTATGATGAGTGCATCGCCGCCATCAACGCCGGTGCCAGCTGCTTTACGCATACCTATAACGGCCAGCGCGGGCTGCATCACCGCGAGCCCGGTGTCGTGGGTGCTGCCATGTCCACGCCCGAGACCTACGCCGAGATCATCTGTGACGGCAAGCACGTAAACCCTGCCGCCATCAAGGCGCTGCTGCAGGCAAAGGGCTGGCAGCATACGGTGCTCATCACCGACTGCCTTGGCTGCGGCGGCATGCCCGAGGGCAGCTACACCAGTGGCGGCATGGACGTCATCATGAAGGACAACCTGTGCTGGCTCGCCGACGGCAAGAGCATTGCTGGCTCGGTGCTCACGCTTGCCCAGGGCGTCAAGAATATCGTCGACTGGGGCATCGCCAGCGCCGATATCGCCATTCGCATGGCAACCGAGGTGCCGGCACGCTCCGCGCACATCGAGGATAAGTGCGGCAGCATCATGCCGGGTCGCGACGCCGACTTTGTCGTGTTCGACCATGAGCTCACCCTCGTCGAGACGTATGTTGGCGGCCAGAGCGTCGGCAACGCCTTTACCGAGTAACGATAGAAAAAGACGGCGGGCCCGAATCTGCTCGGACCCGCCGTATGGGTTAAACGCTCAAAAGCACCTTCACAGTTACAGCTTGTTAGCGATCTTCTTTGCCGTGCGCTTGACGCCGGCCACCAAGCCTCCTGCAGGATGCTCCTTCTCGTATGCTAGGCGCTTTTCGCGCTTGGCGTACTCTTCGACGATGATGTCGCCATACTCGTCTTCGATCTTGTCGAAGAAGTCGACGGCGCCCTGAATTTCCTCAGCGGTCGGGTGTCCCTTTTGGACACCGCCGGCGAGCTTGAACGGTCCCCACGTATCAAAGCCGGGGCAGCCGTAGACACCCATAAAGATGGCCTGCCTCATGCGGCAGATGCCATCGATATCCTTGCCGTACCACTTGTTTTTGCCACCGTAGGTCATAAGGCCAAACACCTTGTCCTGCGGCTGCAGCACGTTAGTGAGCACGCGTGCCATGTCCTTGTCGATCTCGGAGTAATAGATGCCCGTGGCGACACCGATCAGATGGTATTCGTGCAGGTTGGGATACTCGTTTTTACCGAGCGCCTTGACGTCGAGGGTATCGATCTCGGGGTGTGCCTCGACGATGGCGTCCACGAGCTTTTTCGTATTGCCGTGGTGGCGTGAGGCATAAAGGATGATGGTTCGCATAAGAAGGCCTTTCAGCTGTAATTGCATCAATGTCTGTATGGTACCCCGTTGCATGGCTGGGATACCGGACGCATCGATGAACGTGCGGGTTTGTCCTTTGGTCAGGGCCGAGACGGGTTCTTGCGAGCAAAAAGCAGTTGTTCGAAAGGATGGACAATGGAATACGCTCTTTCCAACGATTCGATTTCTATTACGGTGTCCACGGCTGGTGGTTCGTTTACCTCGATTGAGGCCGGAGGTCGCGAGTATCTGTGGCAGGGCGATCCCGCCGTGTGGTCTGGCCAGGCACCGATTTGCTTCCCGATTTGCGGAGGCTTGCGCGATAACAACGCCATGACGTTTGCCGGGCATCATGTAAAGCTCGCTCGCCATGGGTTTGCGCGCAAACAGGAGTGGAAGCTGCTGAGCCAGAGCGAGAACGAGCTGGCGATGTGCCTGGCTTCGGAGGATAACGCCGCGCTGCTGAGCGATTATCCGTATCCGTTTAAGCTTGTCGCCCGTTATACGCTTGAGGGAGATGCCGTTCGCGTCTCCTATGAGGTGACCAACGAGGGAACCGAGGACATGCCGTTCTTTATCGGCGGTCATCCCGGCTTTAGGTGTCCGCTCGATGAGGGCGAGGCCTATACGGACTACGAGTTGCGCTTTGAGAAAGACGAGGCTGCGGAGCTCTGCACCGCCGTTCCCTCGACTGGATTGATTGACGTGGCAAACCGCTCCAAGAACCCCATGGTGGGAAAGACGCTGCCCCTGTCGCACGAGCTCTTCGATTTTGCGGAGACCATCTTTGACGTGCTCGAGAGCCGTCAGGTCACGCTTTCCAAAAAGGGCGAGGACAAGGGCGTCCGCCTGAGCTTTGAGGGCTTCCCATATCTCATTGTGTGGAGCAAGCCCGAGGGCGATTTTGTGGCGGTTGAGCCTTGGGGCGGTCTCTCGACCTGCTCCGATGAGGACGACGTGCTTGAGCATAAGCGCGGCTGCCTTGTCGCCAAGCCCAAGGAGACCGTCGTTCGCTCGTTCACGATTGAGATCCTGTAATTCCGTTTTGTCGACTCGTATCGCGAGGCACAAGGAGCCTGCGAGATAAGGAGCTAAAAATGATCCTCACCGTTACGATGAACCCGTCTGTCGATACGCGCTATCAGCTCGACGAGCTCGTTATCGACGACGTCAACCGCGTGACGCCCGAAAAGACCGCCGGCGGCAAGGGCCTCAACGTGGCCCGTGTGCTGGGTCAGCTGGGCGACGACGTTGTGGCAACCGGTCTGCTCGGCGGCCACATGGGCGCCTACATGGCTGAGCTCATGGACGCCAACGGTATTAACAACGACTTTGTGCCCATCAAGGGCGAGACTCGAATTTGCCTCAACATTCTCCACGCCGGCAACCAGACCGAGCTGCTCGAGAGTGGCCCGACAATTGCCCCCGAGGAGCTCGATGCCTTTACCGCCAAGTTTACCGAGCTTGCGGGCAGGGCCGACGTCGTCACCATTTCGGGTTCGCTGCCCCGCGGTGTCGAGGCAGACTACTATGCCAAGATCACGGGCATTGCCGAGAACGCCGGCGCCAAGGTGCTGCTCGATACCTCGGGTGCTTCGCTCGAGGCCGCCCTTAAGTCCGAAATTAAGCCCGAGCTGGTCAAGCCTAACCTGACCGAGATCAACGGCCTTCTGGGTACGAGCTTTACCACCGACGATGTGGATGAGCTCCGCGCCGCGCTCGCCTCTGACGCCCGCTTCTCCGATATCCCCTGGGTCGTCGTGTCCATGGGCGCTGCCGGCTCCGTTGGCTTCCACAATGGCCGTGCGTTCCGCGCAAAGACGCCCGATATCCCTGCCGTTAACGCCACGGGCTCTGGTGACTCCACTATCGCAGGCTTCGCGCATGCCATCGCTGCTGGCGCAGACGACGAGACGGTGCTGCGTACCGCCAACACTTGCGGCAAGCTCAACGCCATGGATCCTATGACCGGCCATCTGGTCATGGACCGTTGGGACGAGGTCTACAACGGCGTTGTCGTGACCGAGCTGTAAGGGCTTGGGCGTCGGTCCCGGCATCGCTTGCTAGCTCATGTCGACGACAAGTGCAGTAGCATTATGTCGGGGCGCGACGCCGACGTTGTCGTGTTCAATCCCGACCTTACCCTGGTCGAGACGTATGTGGGCGGCAACAGCGTCGGTAACGCGTTTATCGAGTAGCCGCCAAAGAAACGATCCGAGAGGGGATTTAGATGATTTACGGTGCATTGGGCGATATCGAGGAGTACCGCGGAATGCTCAAGGGCCTCGACGTGCTGATCGACTGGCTCGAGGAGAACGACCCGGCGCAGCTCGAGGTCGGCAGCCATCCGATTCTGGGCGACAAGGTCTTTGCGAACGTCATGGCTCCCACGACGCGTCCGGAGGCCGAGGCCCACTACGAGACGCATCAGCGCTATCACGACCTGCAGATCGATGTCGAGGGTCGCGAGGCCTTTAAGGTTGCCACGGGCAGCCTGACGTTGGTTCAGGAGTTTGACGAGAAGGACGACTACGATCTGGTCGATTCTGACGCTTCGATCGCCGGCGATCTTGCCGACGACAAGTTCGCGCTGTTTGTTGCCGGCGAGCCTCACATGCCCACGCTCGAGTTCCCGGGCGATGGCGCGCAGCCGGTCAAGAAGATCTGCTTTAAGCTGCTTGCAGACGCTTACTGGGAGGAGTAACGCGCTGCTCGGCTGAGCTGTTCGTATGCTGGCGTGATTTCCCTAGGGGAATCACGCTGCGACCCCGCCAAGCGTGTTTTCCCTAGGGGAATCACGTCTGGCGGGGTTTTCTGTTTTTGAATAGGGAAGCCTCATTTATTTGCGAAGAACATCGGCTAGCCGCAGGATTGAAATCATCGACCGATAAGTGAGTTCCACTTTTTCGCCCGCAAGCAGTCGTTTCGAGCCAATCTCATCTAGCCCCACAAGCCGAGAAAACAGCGGGCCGCTCATCGTGCCATCGTCAATTGATTCCCTTATGGTCTTCAAAACGTCCGTATCATGAAGCGATGCCGAGCTGTAGGGGGCAACACGAGCGGAACTCTCAATTAACGACGAGACAAAAGGATGGAGATGCTTTGGACATAGTCCATCAAACACCACATCCCCATTGTCGTTCGAGCCGACCAGGCGCCAAGTATAATGATCGACCCAGTCATCTCCGTCATAGATGACGTCCATGAGCAACTTCCCGTCTAGAGAGAAACCTATTTGGACATCGGGGCGCAAGACCGCAATCCATATCGGGCCTGCAGCAGCTCCAACCCAACGCACCACATAGGTTCCCTTTCGTACATGTGTATCAATCTGCCCCGAAATGCCGGTGAATGCAATTCCAGACCCGTTTGTCGGATAGCAATCGACGTATTTTTGTTTTCCGCTCACAACCTTGTATAGATATATCGTTCCAGCAAAAGAGAAGGTATCGTGGCTATCTTAAATCTATATGACCAATTCGAGCCCTCACCATGGCAATTGTTGCAGCTGGGTTTCTTTTCATTAAAATTTCACTTTGGTAAATCCCCGCCCCCTAAGCATTAAATCCGAAGTCCACCGAGTGGGCGAATCGGCAAGAAAAAAGCCGCCCGAAGGCGGCTATCTTGTGCAATGGAGCCAGCGACCGGGCTCGAACCGGTGACCCCCGCTTTACGAGAGCGGTGCTCTACCAACTGAGCTACGCTGGCGGCCATGTGATGACGCAACTGAGGCGTCAACGGCTGTCTATGATACGGGACATCGCAAATCCGCGCAAGTGTTCTGACGGCTTTTCTCACTTTAAATGCACTAATATTGGAGACGTGATGTCTTGCTCTTACGGGTCTCAAACAGAATGGGGTGGCGATGGCTCAACCCAAGATTCTTCTCACACGCATCGATGACCGGTTTATTTACGGGCAAGACGTTGAGCTGTGGAACGAAGTCGTGGGTTTCAACCTTGTTTTAATCGTCAACGATGAGATCGCGGCGGATTCGCGCCAATGGGCACCCATGAGGGTGGCGGCGCCAGAAGGCGTTTGGACGCGGTTTTTCTCGGTGCAAAGGACCATCGACATCATTCATACCGCAACGCCGCGCCAATGGATCTTGATCATGGTGGCCTCACCCGCCGATGCGCTCGCGCTGGTTAAGGGCGGCGTGCCCATCACCAAGATCAGCATTGGCCATATGCAGGCGGGGGAGGGCAAGCACCCCATAACGCCCGCAGTCGCCGTAGACGATACGGACATCGCTGCCTTCAAAGAGCTACAAGAACTCGGCATAGAGCTAGAAATCCGTTACCTCCCCAGCTCCAACCCCGACCCCATCGACAATCTGCTCAACTGATCCCTTGGGGACGGAGGAAAACGGATCATTTTGCCCTCGCGAGGGATGCGCGCGATGCCGCCTGTCAAAAACTATGCCCATTTACTACGTTTGATTGCCTATCGCCGAGCACGCCGAATTTGAGAATAACAAAACCGACGCTCCTATAAGTTGTCAAGAGGCAGTTTGCGGGAGCGCTCTCTCCAATTCGCACAGGAGCTCGTAATACCTCCTCTCCAGTTTCGTCGAC
>JAGZUC010000021.1 GCA_018380195.1 Collinsella sp.
CTTCGGCGTTCATGCTGCCCCCATCATCGCGGTCTACGGGGTCAACGATATGGCACCGTGGGGACACATGTATGTCAATCCTGGTCTAACAGAGCCAAACGTAAACTATAGTTTACGTTTATGTTCGGCTCCATTTCAAACTCGGCTGCATGGACGAACGTGCGAAACAGATTCTTGGCAGGCGGGTCGAAGAGACACGCAGGGACCTTGGTATCTCCAAGGTTGATTTTTGTGTGGCGACAGGAATCAGCCGCCCCTACCTCGACCGAATCGAAGATGGGACGGCAAATTTCACGCTCAAGGTTCTATTTAAGATCGCGCCCGCACTCGGCATGACGGTGTCAGAGCTTCTCGAGGGTATCGAATAGGGGATACCCGTCGACAACTGAATTACGCCATCGGGATGCGGTCGTGGTTGACTTGGCTGTAGAACAGGCGCTGAATCTCTGCCGCATCGCGTGACTGGCCGAGCGCCCACATGGTCTTGGCCACGAGCGTCTCGGTGGTCATGTCATCGCCGCGCAAAATACCCGGATGATCGGCGTAAGCGCGGCCGACCTCATAAACACCCAGGTCGAGGCCCTCTTCTGGGACCTGCGTGGTCATAACGACGGTGCGACCCGAATCGACCCAGCGGAAAATCGCCTCCTGGAATGACTCGCCGGACTCGCCAAACTCGGGAATACCGCCAATGCCAAAGGTCTCCAGGATTACAGCATCGTAGCTATCGGCAAGGGCGTCGAGGATGCCCGGGTTTACGCCGGGCGTAAGCTTGAGTACAAATACGCGCGGATCGATGCTGTCGTAGAAACGCACCGGGTTTTCGCCCTGACGAGTGCCGTGAAGCCCGTTGCGCACGATGCGGTCGTTGCGGATGTAGGCAATGGGCGGATAGTTGACGCTAATGAACGCATTAAAGCTCATGGTGCGCTGCTTACGGGCGCGCGTGCCGGCAATGGCCACGCCGCCAAAAACGATCGAGACGTCGTGCGAATGCTCATCGAGCGCATAGAGCAGGCTCTGGTACAGGTTGAGCTTGGCGTCGGTAAAGGGATTGCCCATGGGCTTTTGCGAGCCGGTGAGTACGATGGGCTTGGGGCTGTCCTGAATCAGGTAGGAAAGCGCTGCCGCGGTGTAGCTCATGGTGTCGGTGCCATGCAGAATCACGAAACCGTCGTGGTCGGCATAACCCTCGACGATGACATCGCGGATACGCATCCAGTCGCTCGGGCGCATATTGGTGCTGTCGATGTTCATGGGCTGCACGACGTCGAGCTCGCAGAGGCCCGAGATCTCGGGGACGCTCTGGGCGAGCTCCTCACCGGTCAGGGCGGGGGAGAGGCCGTTGCCGTCCTCGGTCGATGCGATGGTGCCGCCCGTGGCGATGAGAAGGATGCGCTTCATGCTGGTATTCCTATCGTATTTGCCGCCGCAGAGGCGGAGTCGTTCGGCAGTATTGTGGCACAGGGCGTCCAATGTTCAAACGTATTACATCATCTGTAACGTTTGGTAATACTTCAATCGCCGTCAGATAGGGCCCAGGTCGTGCGTTTGCCGTGCGCTGATGGCTGTGAGGGACGAGAAACCCCATATAACGTGTACACTATGTAAGCTGTTTTCGTTTATTCGCGCGGGTGGGCACCGGCTCCCCGCCAACAAGAGGGGGAAACCATGGATCAAAAGGCTTCCGCAAAGGTCCTCGTACTCGACTTTGGTGCGCAGTACGGTCAGCTCATTGCCCGTCGCGTCCGCGACCTCAACGTGTATTCCGAGATTGTCCCCTGCGACATCTCGGCCGACGAGATTCGCGAGATGAACGCCTCTGCGCTCATCCTTTCCGGCGGCCCGGCTTCTGTGTATGCCGAGGACGCTCCGTCCATCGATCCCGCCATCTTTGACCTGGGCCTTCCCGTCCTGGGCTTTTGCTACGGCCATCAGATTACGGCTGTGACGCTGGGCGGCAAGGTTGGCCACTCCGAGGTGGGCGAGTACGGCCGCGCTACCATCACGCGCACGGCCGGCGCCAAGCTCTTTAACTCCACGCCCATGGAGCAGACCGTGTGGATGAGCCACCGCGACGCCGTGTCTGAGGTGCCCGAGGGCTTTACCGTTACCGCCAGCACCGACGTGTGCCCGGTTGCCGCTATGGAGTGCGTCGAGCGCAAGATTTTCACCACGCAGTTCCATCCCGAGGTCAAGCATTCCGAGTACGGTCAGCAGCTGCTGAGCAACTTCCTGTTTGAGATCTGTGGCCTGGAGCCCAACTGGAGCATGGACAACCTGGTCGAGACCATGACGGCAGACTTCCGCGAGAAGGTCGGCGACGACCGCGTGATTCTGGCCCTGTCCGGCGGCGTCGACTCCTCCGTCGTGGCTGCGCTGGGCGCTCGCGCCGTGGGCAAGCAGATGACCTGCGTGTTCATCAACCACGGCCTGCTGCGCAAGGGCGAGCCCGAGCAGGTGGAGGAGGTCTTCACCAAGCAGTTTGACGTCGACTTTATCCACGTCCACGCCGAGGACCGCTATGCCGAGCTTCTGGCCGGCGTGACCGAGCCCGAGGAGAAGCGCCGCATCATCGGTACGCAGTTCTGGAAAGAGTTCTTCGCCGTGGCGCAGCAGCTCGAGACCGATGGCAAGCCGGTCAAGTACCTGGCTCAGGGCACCATCTACCCCGACATCATCGAGTCCGGCGCTCGCAAGACGGGCGGCAAGACGGCCACCATCAAGAGCCATCACAACCTGATCCCGTTCCCCGAGGGCGTACACTTCGACCTCATTGAGCCGCTCGACCACTTCTTTAAGGACGAGGTCCGCGCGCTCGGTCTGGCGCTGGGCCTGCCGGGTCACATCGTGTTCCGCCAGCCTTTCCCGGGCCCGGGTCTGGCCATCCGCATCATCGGCGCGGTCGACAAGGAGAAGCTCGAGATCCTCAAGAACGCCGACGCCATCGTGCGTGAGGAGCTCGACGCCTACAATCAGCGCCTGTTTGAGCAGACCGGCGAGCGCAACTCCGAGCACAGCTGCTGGCAGTACTTTGCGGTCCTGCCCGACATTAAGTCCGTGGGCGTTATGGGCGACGAGCGTACCTATCAGCGCCCGATCATCCTGCGTGCCGTCGAGTCCAGCGATGCCATGACCGCCGACTGGGCCAAGCTGCCCTACGACGTGCTGGCCCGCATTTCCGGCCGCATCGTTGCCGAGGTTCCCGGTGCCAACCGCGTGTGCTACGACATCACGTCCAAGCCGCCCGCGACGATCGAGTGGGAATAAACGATATTCGTTGATTTCAAGCCCCCGACCTGCGAAAACAGGTCGGGGGCTTCTTATTTTGCAACCTCTGTGCAACCTTTGCGGTTTCGCGCCCCGTGAACAGGGGATGTAGCACTGTTCACGTCTGGGCCCATGTCGGCACCGATCAATGCCCGCGCTGCTTCTGCTTGCGCTTCAGCTTCCGCTGCTCGAAGCACGTCGCCCGGGGTTCCTCGCCAGAGGAGAACTGACCGTTCCTTGCGAAACCGCGAGACCAGCTATATCCGCTTGCTGCGGGCTTGCTTGAACCAGTTCCTCTTGAAAGAACCTATACCTCCGAAGAACTTGTTGTACGTCTCACCGTTCTCCTTGGCCTCGTACTTGACCAAGGCAAGTTCGATAGTGTAGAGGTAATCCGCCACTTGCTCGAGGCGGTAGTCGGTCATCGAGGTCTTGCGGCGTCGGACGACCCCTTTTGAGAGGACCTTGCCCACCGAGTCGTCTCGCCCGCGGAACAGAAGGAGCGCATCCTCGCGACCTTCGGCGACCTGTGCTGCGAGATGGAGGGCTGCACCATCGCGCAGGGCCCTTTCCAAAGCGAAGTGTCGAGCCGAAGTGTTGAGCGTCGGCCCTGAATGTTCAATGGCCGTTGTTTTCTGCCCCTCAAGTGGTGAACTTCTCCTCGGGGCTGTTGATTCCCCCACGCGCCCCCTTCCGTTCTCTGTGTTCCCCTTATACTCCTTGTACAAGGAGGTAAGAAGTCATGGACAAGACCGCACAGGACAGCTTGGCAAAGAAGCCCGTCGACATGAGGGACAGGATTCTCGAGCATCTCGAGGCCCTCACCTCTGCCGTCTCGCTCGACGACCTTGCCCGTCTGTCCACCTCCGACATCGCCGAGACGCTCATCATCTCCAGGAGTCTGGTGAGCCAGTACCTCAACGACCTTGTTCGCGCCGGCCTTGTGGTTAAGGTGGCGGGCAGGCCTGTCCGTTATTTTCATCGCCGCGCGTTCCAGAAGCGTTTTCAGGTAAAGCTCTCTGCAAGCGAGTACGCCTCGCTCGCCGACCTCATCCAGGCGACGGGAATCGCCGATCACCGTGACTTCGCGCGTGCCGTGGGCTTTGACCTGAGCCTCAGCTCCGTTGTCGAGCAGTGCAAGGCTGCGGTTCAGTACCCTCCGTTTGGCCTGCCCATCCTCTTGAGCGGCGGCGTGGGTGTCGGCAAGTCTTTCCTTTCTCGTCTTGTGTACGAGTATGGCAAGAACCAGGGCTTGCTGTCCCGCGACTCCTCCTATGTGCGCATCGACTGCGCCGGGGTCCCGGACGCCGCCTCGTTCAACGGGCTTCTTGACGAGTCGATCGCGAAATCGCGCGGGGGTGTGGTTTTTGTCAACGGCATCGAGGCACTCTCTCCCTCTGCGATGGAGCACTGCCTTGCGACGGCCCTCGGGCTCGATGCCTCCCAGGATGCGCCGCGCGCTCGCCTCGTTCTTTCGACGACGCTTTCCGCCGATGACCTGAAGGTTTCCTCGGCTTACAGCAAAATGCCCATCTGTGCCCGCGCCCCCTCACTCAAGGAGCGGACCCCCGAGGAGCGCGAGGATCTCATCTTGAGCTTCCTGCGCAGCGAGGGGTGCCGAATCGGTTCTGATGTGAAGATCAGCCGCGGCGCATACCGTTGCCTCGTGAACGCGGACTTTTCCGATAACATCGCCGGCTTGCGCGCCTGCGTGACGAACTGCTGCGCCAAAGCGTTCCTCAATCGCGAGGGCGACTACGTCGTCGTTCGCCCGTATCTTCTTCCCAGCGGGCTCCTCTCCTCCGCGCAGATCGATCAACAGCCCGACGATGGCGTTCTGATCGACGCGTCCCTGGATGCCGCCGAGAGCACAGGGCCGGTCGAGCAGGCGCTCGATGCCCTGTGCTCTCTCGATGAGCGATTCTGCGCCGGGGAGCTCTCTGTCTCCGAGCTCGTCTCGCAAGCTGTCTCCGCTGTGCGCGGCGTTGAGGATCACTTGATCTTCGGCCGCGGCGTTACCTCCTCGAGGTCGCGCGCCTTCGAGCGCATCGTGGGCGCGGTCCTTACCGACGCAGGCTCTTCTTATGGCATCGAGCTTTCGAGGAAGGTCGCTTTTCTGCTGTCCCAGGAGATTTGCCTGCAGTTGTGGCCGGGCATCGGCCTGGCTAAGCGAAAGTCTGCCTGTGCGGAGCAAATCTCCCATCTCCTCGGTGCCGTGACCTCCGAATTGCCGTTTGCCTCGAGCGTCTCCGATCAGGTCGCCGCAGACGTGGAAGGGGCGCTGGGAATTTCGCTCGATCACTTCACGAAGACGCTTCTGACGCTGTGCGTCGCATCGGAGTCTCGCGACGCGAAGGCCCTTCGAACGCTCTGCGTCATCTTGTCCCACGGCTACTCAACGGCGACGAGCATCGCCGACGCGGCGAACCGTATGCTCGGCATGCATGTGTACGAGGCGGTCGACATGCCCTACGACCAGCAGCTGAAGGACATCGTCGGTCCGCTCCAGCGCCTCGTCGACCGCCATTCCTACTGCACCGGGGTCGTGTTCCTCGTCGACATGGGCTCCTTGGAGGAGGCCTATAAGGCCCTCGAGAACGTTACCGACTCCACTATCGGCGTGGTGAACAACGTCTCTACCGGTCTTGCGCTCGAGATCGGGGTCGGGCTGCTCGGCGGCAAGTCCATCGCCGAGGTTCTTGGCGACGCGACCGCCGCGTGCGTGACGCACTGCAAGGTGATCGAGCGCGTCAACCGTGAGGACGCCATCGTCTTCTGCTCTGAGTCCGGGGTCGACGCCGCGGAGAGGATACGCCAGCTCGTCTCGCAGAGCCTCCCGCGCACCATAGGCGCGCGCCTGCTCACGAGGCCCTTCAAGCAGCTCGTCGCGAACGGGTCGAACGACGCCGTTTTCTCCGAGCACCGCGTCTGCGCCGTCATCGGCACGGGAGACCCCGGGGTCGCCTCCGTCCCCTTCGTCGCCCTCGAGGACATCATGTCGACGGCGTCCGCCTCTAAGGTTGATGCCGTGTTCGGCAGGTGGCTTGACGCTTCCGAGCTCTCTTCTTTCCACGAGAAGCTGCTCTCGAACATGACGCTGCAGAACGTCATCCGCTCCATCACCATCCTCGACCCGGAGCGGCTATTCCACGAGATCGAGAGCGCCGTGCACGAGCTTCAGCGCAGGACAGGCGAGAAGATCGGCAGCAACGCCATCATTGGGCTCTACGTCCACCTCTGCTGTCTCGTCGAGCGCCTTGTTACCAGAAACCCCATTGAGACCTACGTTGGTCAGGACCGCTTCGAGGAGGAGCGTGCCGATTTCATCGAGTCCTTCAGGCAGAGCTTCTCGAGCATCTCGACGCGCTATCGCGTAGAGGTTCCCGTAAGCGAGATCGCATATGTCTTCGACTACATAAGCGTGAGCGCCGCCCCGGCGCGAGAAGAGCGCCTCGGCTCCTCGGACCTCCTGCTCGACGAGTGACCTTCCCCGCGCCGCCGCAAGCTGACTGCGCGTCCTCAATAATCCGATAACCCCTTGCCCGGCGCGAATCCGGATAGCGCCGAGGCAGTACCGAACGTAAAACTTCATTTGATAGGAGCAAACATGAGTGTTGTTATGGCACGAATCGACAATCGCCTGCTTCACGGCATCATCGTGACGCAGTGGGCCCCGGTGTCGGGCGCGACCCGAGTCATGGTCATCGACGACAAGGTCGCCGGCGACGAGGTCCTGAAGTCCACTATGAGGATGGCGCGCCCCGCGGGCATGGCCGTCTCGATCATCTCCGAGCAGACCGCGCTCAAGAACTTCGCGGCGGGCAAGTACGACCGCGAGAAGGTCTTTGTCATCGCCAAGGAGCCCGAGACGATCCTTCACCTGGTCGAGTCGGGCATCGAGCTCCCGTCGCTGATCGTCGGCGGCTCGCTCGTCAAGGAGGGCGGCGTCCAGCTCACCCAGCGCGCCTATGCCTCCGCCGAGAACGTCCAGAGCTACAAGGCGCTCATCGCCCGCGGCGTCAAGGTGACGGCACAGTTCGTGCCCGCCGACAAGCCCGTCTCCGTCGCCGACCTCATCTAAGGAGGGATCATGGTCAACTTCACTATCCTGCAAGTCGTCCTTTTGACCCTGCTGGCCTTCATCAAGCACGTGGACTACTACGGCATCCCGATGATCTTCGTCAACTATGCCGTCTTCTGGGGCCTTATCACCGGCGTCGTCATGGGCGACTGGCAGACCGGCCTCGTCATCGGCGGCACCATCCAGCTCATGCAGCTCGGCGTCGCGGGCTTCGGCGGCTCGTCGATTCCCGACTACGGCACGATGGCCATCATCGCCACCGCCTACGGCGTGACCCTGGGCGCGGACACGGGCCTCGCCATCGGCCTGCCGGTCGGCATGCTCGGCATCCAGCTCGACGTCATCGTCAAGATCCTCAACGGCTTCGTCGTCGAGAAGTCCCAGAAGTTCTGCGACGAGGGCAAGTTCAAGCAGATGAACGCCATCCTGTGGGTCTGCCCCGTGCTCTTCGGCCTGTGCGCCGCCCTGCCCGTCTTTGTCTCCGTGACCCTCGGCCAGCCCGCCGTCAACTGGCTCCTCGAGGTTATGCCCCAGTGGTTCCTTTCCGGTCTCACCCTCGCCGGCAAGATGCTCCCGGCCGTCGGCATCGCGATGCTGCTGCGTTACATGCCCACTGGCAAGTACTTCCAGTACCTGCTCGCCGGTTTCTTCCTCTCGGCCTTCCTGAACGTGCCCATCATCGGCGCCGCCATCGTCGGCGTTGCCCTCGCGATCGCGTTCTACCAGCGTGCCGAGAGGGACACCGAGCTCGCCGCCCACGCTTCCGCAGACGCCTTCATCGGAGAGGATGAGTAACCATGGAAAACGAGAACATCACCGCCGTCGCCGAGGGCAAGCCCTCCGGCTACAAGGTCACCAAGAAGGACCTGCGCAACGCGAACTGGCGCTGGCTCATGAGCGTGTGCACCTTCAACTACCAGACCCAGCAGGGCGCCTCAGTCGCCTACGCCCTCTCGCCGGTCCTGAGGAAGATCTACACGAACGACGAGGACTATAAGCAAGCGCTCAACAACCACTTCCGCTACTACAACACCCAGCCTTGGCTCGCCGCCATCATCCTCGGCGCCTGCGTGGCCATGGAGGAGCGTGACGGCCTCGCGGCGGCGGACGCCGTCCAAGACCTGAAGATCGGCACCATGGGACCGCTCGCCGGCGTCGGCGACTCCCTGCTCATGACCATGATCCCGACCATCATGGGCTCCATCGCCGCCTATATGGCCATCGAGGGCAACCCCGTGGGAGCCGGCATCTGGTTCGCGCTCATCCTGGCCATCTTCTGGGTCCGCATGCACGCCCTCGAGTTCGGCTACAAGCAGGGTGTGAAGCTCGTCACCGACTTCAGCGAGAAGCTTCCCAACCTCACTGCCGCCGCCTCCGTGCTCGGCCTCACCGTGGTCGGCTGCCTCATCGCCTCGGTCATCGGCGTCACCTGCCCGATTAGCTTCAGCTTCGGCGACGTCTCGATGGAGATTCAGCCGCTGCTCGACAAGATCCTGCCTGCCATGATCCCCGCCGCCATCACGGGAAGCGCGTACTACCTTCTTACCAAGAAGAATGCGAGCATGACGGCCCTCATCCTCGTGGTGATCGTCCTCGCGATGGTCGCCTCCGCCGCTGGCATCCTCGCCTAGCTTCGACCCAAGAGATTGGTGAATCAATGAGAAAGATAGTTGTGGCGAGCCATTCCCTTCTCGCCCAGGGCTTCAAGGACACCCTCGAGTTCCTTACGGGTAAGAGCGACGCCGTCAACGCCGTGTGCGCCTACGTGAACGACAACGGCGAGGGGCTCGACGCGGCGGTCGAGGCGGCTCTTTCGGGCACTGACGAGGTCGTCGTCCTCACCGACGCGCTCGGCGGCAGCGTGAACCAGCGCTTCTCCCGCTTCGCCTCCGACCGGATCCACGTGATCGCGGGTGTCAACCTCCCGCTCGCCATGACGGTCGCGCTCGCGCGCCCCGACGAGAAACTCGACTTCGACGCCCTCGTCGACGAGGCGCGCCAGCAGATCGTCTACGTGAACGGTGCCAGTTCCGCCGAGTGCGAAGACGACGAATAGAGGAGGTCGACGATGAGAGAGTTCCTTAAGGACGTGTGGATGCACGGCGGTGAGGAAAGCCGCGCCATCACCCCCGAGAACATCACGGGCGAGAAGGGCCGTGCCGCCATGTCGGCCAGCCACCTCGGCGTCGGCCGCAAGGGCTCGTGCTGCGTGCCCCTTGAGTCCGGCGAGACCATCACGCTCGCGGACATCGAGGGCCCCGGCATCATCCGCCACATCTGGATGACCGTCCCCGACAAGACCGCCGCCGGCAGCTTCGTCATGCGCGACCTCGTGCTGCGCTTCTACTGGGACGACGAGGAGACCCCCTCGGTCGAGTGCCCTGTCGGCGACTTCTTCTGCAACGGCTTCGGTGAGCGCGCCATCGTCAACTCGATGCCCATCTGCGTGAACCCGACGGGCGGCATGAACTGCTACTTCGAGATGCCTTTCAGGAAGCACGCCAAGGTCACGCTTACGAGCGAGCACCCCGGGTTCATTAAGTACATCTTCTACACGTTCAACTACGCGCTCACCGACGTGCCGGACGACGCCATGTACTTCCACGCCCGTTTTAACCGCGAGCGCAGCACCCGCAGGGGCGTCGACTACACCGTGCTCGACGGCGTGCGCGGTAAGGGCTACTACGTCGGCACCTACATGGCCCTGTGCGCCCTGGAGCGCTATTGGTGGGGCGAGGGCGAGATGAAGTTCTTCCTCGACGGCGACGAGGAGTTCCCCACGGTCACCTCGACGGGAGCCGAGGACTACTTCGGCGGTGCCTGGGCCTTCCTCGACAGGCCGCCCCACGCGCTGCCCGAGGCGCAGTGCTTCAACACGCTGTTCGCCGGCTACCCGTACCGCTCGACGCGCGACGCCACGCGCGACCGCTTCAGCGCGGGCAAGCCGAACCCGAACCCGATGCTCGCGACCAACGACGACGCGCTGCCCAGGCATGGCCTCTACAGGTGGCACCTTCCCGACCCGATCTCGTTCAAGGAGGACCTGCGCGTGACGTTCCAGGACCTCGGCAACGACGACATCAAGCTCTACGAGCGCGAGGACGACATCTCCACCGTCGCCTACTGGTACCAAAGCGAGCCGCACGCCGTGCTCGCCCCGTTTGCCGCAAGGCAGGACCGCGTGCCCAGGTAGGGTCGCCTCGAAACAAGCCAACGTTATGGGCGCCCGCGGTTGACCATGACTGCGGGCGTCCCTTTGTAAGGAGGATCACATGAGCGAAAAGCAAATGAGGCTCGGCGCCCTCGAGGCCGGCGGGACCAAGATGGTCTGTGCCGTGGTGTCCGGCGACGGCGAGGTCCTCGACCGTATGGAGACCCCGACGCTTATGCCCGCCGAGACTGTCCCACAAATGGTCGAGTGGTTCACCGCCCGTGATGTGAACGCGTTGGGCATCGGCGCCTTCGGCCCGACCTGCGTCGACCCCGCCGACGAGCGCTACGGCTCCATCCTCCAAACGCCCAAGCTCGCGTGGCGAGGCTATGGTCTTCGCGCCGCGTTCGCCGACGCCCTCGGGATTCCGGTGGCCTACGATACGGACGTGAACGTTGCCTGCCTCGGCGAAGTGGTCTTCGGCTGCTGCAAGGGGCTCAAGGACGCCGTCTACGTGACCATCGGCACCGGCGTGGGCGCGGGCGTCATGTGCGCGGGCAGGCTCCTTCACGGCATGCTGCACCCCGAGGCCGGTCACATGCTGGTAAGGACCCGTCCCACCGAGGAAGGACGCTGCGTCTGCCCGAGCCACGCGAGCTGCCTCGAGGGCCTCGCCTCCGGCCCCGCCATCGCCGCGCGCTGGGGAAAGCCCGCGGCCGAGCTCGCGGACAACGATGAGGTGTGGATGCTCGAGGGGGATTATCTGGGGCAGATGTGTGCGAACCTCGTGCTCATGTACTCGCCTCGCCGCATCGTCCTCGGCGGTGGCGTGATGCACCAGGAGCAGCTCTACGGCATCGTCCGCAAGAAGACCCTCGAATATCTGGGTGGCTACATCCAGACCGCCGAGCTTAAGGACATGGAGAGCTACATCTGCGCCCCGGGCTGCGGCGGCGACCAAGGAATCCTCGGCGCGGCCGAGCTGGCAAGCAGGGCGCTCGCGTAACTTGCGCTCTCTCCGCCATACAACGCGTTAAGAAAAGACGAGCGCTTCTTGCCAATTGGGCGGCAAGAAGCGCTCGTCTTTTGCATTTTTGCCTCTCAAAATCTTATTTTCACGATTTGCATTTTCATCCCGTTGTCACCGACCCTTGCGAGAAACCGGAAAAAGCCGCTGACAGAAGGGTCTTTCAAATCGTTGTAGCCCAGCATATAGCCGCGACTTGTGACCTGCAGACGGCTGTCCCACGTGCCGATTTCCTTGGCGGCATCCGAAACCGCAAAATATGCCCCCACATCCTTGATTTTTGCAGTCTTAAGCCATGTTTTTGCGATCATCTTTACTGCTGTCCGATTGGCAGCATCAAAGACCAGCACACCGCCGGGGAAAGCGTCCGCCATCTCCCGCACCAGTTCCCGGACCTGCTGGGTCAGAAAGTAATAGAACACCCCGGAGGCAAAGAACACCGCCCCGCCGGAGGCATCGATTTTGCCAAACCATGCGGTGTCTTTCAGGTCGCAGGGGATATTTTGTTCTCTATCCTCGGCGGGCAGCAGCTGCTGCCGCAAGGCAATCACATCCGGGAAGTCCAGATTGTAGATCTTGCATCTACCGTTGTCGCAGGTTCTGCCGGTGTTGTCCAGCCCACAGCCCAGATTGACCACCGCCGCATTGGGGTGGCCTTTCAGGTAATCCCGCACCTCGAAAGCAAGATCACTCTGCCGCATCGCCACCTCCAGCGCACCAAAGCGCTGCATCAGGCTGCGGGAGTTTTTCTCTGCCTCTGAAAAGTCGTAGTCAATCTGGTCGAGCAGACGAACCGCTGCTTCATCCCTGTAAAGGTTCGGGTACAGCTCCGTACACAGCTTCCGGGAATACAGCGGGAGGATCAGCGTCTCCTGCACGGTGTTTTTCTCAATTTTACATTTCATAGGTTACTTCCTCAGTGAATAAAAACTGTCATAAGTGCCGCCAGCACAGCCGCTATGACCGTCATGCCTATCGCCATGTGCAGGATGGATGCAAAAATGCCCGCATGGCGTCCTCAAACACCATATCCGCCACACTGCCTTGCAGAACGGCGCAACGCCCCTCCTGAATTGCAACTCGGTTGAGCTTTCTAGCCTTCTCCACGCTGACGGGCGAATAGTCGATGCCCTTGACGACGCCATGCGGGCATTTTTCCAGCAGCCGTTTTATGTTCGCCCCGCCGCCGCAGCCGCAATCCAGCACCTCGGCATTTGGCGAAAGTCGTAAAAATCGAAGCCCCCACCGCGCCACAGGGCTGTGGCCCAGATTCATCATGGCAACCATAAGTTTTCCGCCGAGGCCCACGGGCTTGCGGGTGTTTTCAAAGAACGACATCTGGCCCCTCCGATTTCGTGCATTCCGCATAGGTCAACGGGAACGAGGCCTTCAGCACCGCGCTTTTCTGCACCGACCAGCCGTTTTGACGCAGGAAACACAGGTATTCCTCGCTTGTCCATCTGCTATGGAGGGGGAATCCCGCCATACTCATGAAAAAGGCTTTTGCCTTGCCGGAAATCGAGTTCCCCGCGTGGGTGAAGGTTGGAGCGATGAGCACGCCGTCGTCCTTCAGCACCCGCCTGATTTCTTGTAGGGCCTTTTCCGGATGCGGCACTATGTGAAGCGCGTTGGACGCGATCACCACATCAAAGGACTTCTGTGCATAGGGCAGGCGGAACATATCTTGTACGGAAAAGTGCAGCTTTGCGGATTGATTGTCCCGCTTTGCTTCAAGGATCATCTTTGCAGAAGCGTCTGTAGCCTCGATGTGCGCCGTCGCATTCACGATGTTCTTTGCGATAAGCCCCGTGCCGGTGGCAACCTCCAGTACGGTTTTCGCTTTTACTACCGGCCGGATAAGCCCATACATCTTCTCATACGCCGCCCGGTCCTTTCGCATGAAACGGTCGTACCGACCGGCATTCTTGTCCCAGAAGTCCTTGCGTTCGTGCATGGCTATCGCCCCCAAAAAGTTAGAGCCATCTAACCATAACACACGAATCATGCAGTAAGATAAGGCTAACCTTATTTTCTTGGCAAAGATGCATCTCTTCGGTTTTCGCTTATAACAGCGCGAGTCAGATACTAGGCTGGAGCTGAAGAAGGAGTTTGGCGGACAGGTAGGTCGATACCGGTTCCCGGAACGGTGATCCAGTCAATTACACCAGGGCTCTAGCCATCGAGTGGGAATAGAAAATTCCTTAGTTATGGGGGTATAAATTTGATTCCCTTTAGGATATACCCCCATAACTATATGAATTGACCTGCTGACTCCAATGAAGATTGGAGGGTAACTGCCAGGGGTGACGGCCCAGCGAGTGTTATTTTGCGAGCTAGGCGCATTGAAAGCGACCTTTCGTGGTATAAACTACTTGCCGGAAGCCGCGGCTTTCAGAGTACGGCTTACGTGTACGTTTAACCTCCGTGGGCGACGGGGTGCCGCAAGGCGTAGAATATCGCCCACCTGTAGGGGCCTGCAGCGATGCGGGCCCCGCTTCGTATGAAGGGGGCGTAACCGATGAAGATCGTATCCATCTCCCAGGACTTCTTCGATCTCGTCGAGGGCGACCGCGAGCTCATGCTTAAGCACAATCGTCCCTGCATCGTGGTGGTGAGGCTGCGTTTCCGCGGGAAGCGCAGGGACTTTGCCGTGCCGCTGCGTTCCAACATCGCCCCTAACGTGCCCAAAGACCAGTACTTTGCGTTGCCACCCCGCCCCACGACGCGCCCCGGCTGCCGCCACGGCATCCACTACATCAAGATGTTTCCCATAACCAAGGCCTACCAGCGCCGCTTCAGGACCGAGGGCTCGGCCTACTACGAGACGCTCCAGCGCATCATCGATGGCAACACCAAGCGCATTGTCTCCGAGTGCCAGGCGTACCTTGACCTCTATGAGCGCGAGGGGAGGCCCCGCTTCGCCGTCGACATCGATCGCATCGTGGGCCTGCTGGAAGGCAAGAAATAGGGCACCTCGGCTCAGTCTCGAGCCATGCGGAGTCGCTCCGCATTTTTGAACGCCGCGTGTGCGTCCCAAATACTTGAGAAACAAGCTGTGAAGTGCGGTGGCGCGCCCGTGCCCGTGCATAGCCGTCACCATCAGCGTCTACGCGGCGTCGGCTTCAAGTGGAACTGGCGCCGCTGCTGTATATGGTTTGCCTTGCTGCAAATAGCGATCAATGCCCGCGATGTTTCTGCTTGCGCTTCAGTTTTCTCTGTTCGTAGCGCGCATCAGCCTTTTCCACACGGCGTCGGCTTCTTGCTTGAGCCGACTCCCGCTTCATCGCTTCCCGCTGTGCCGCGAGCGCCTGTTGTGCCTTGGTGCTCACCGCGGGCCGTTTAAGGGCTTTCGCTGCCTCGTGAGCGCGCCGCTTGGGGTTCTTCGCGGGCTTGCTTGTTTCAGTGGCCTCGTCGCCGAAGAACGAGAGCTTCTCCCATTCGCTTGTAACGAATCGCAGAATCTCCTCATCGGACGGCTCCGCGCCGAAGACGATGCGGGCGACGCCATACCTTCCGCCCTCGACGTGCTCCGCCAGCCCGACCCAGAATTGACCGTCGTGATATACGGTCAGGGTGGACGACACGCTGATCTGCATGGTTGGTTCCTCCTTTATGTAGATGACCATGCAGAGAAGGGACAACCAAGGAGGCAGGTTACTGATGCGGACTAGCGCACGCCCACGACTACCCGACGGGGACTGTGTTTTCATCTCTGATGGCCGCATTGTGGCACGCGCGGACGCGCCCTTCGTCGCTGCCGACATGACATGGCTGGGATTCGTTTCTCGACACATCCTTTTGTATATTGCTTTCCCGGTTTCGAAACTTTAAATAAATTCGAGTTTCGAAACCGGGAAGGAGAGTGTATGTGAGAGGCGATATGAGCATCAACTTGATGCTCGAGGGGGAGCTCGCGTCGCTTCTGTCCATCGGGGACGTGTTCCCGAAGGTCCTCATCTCCTGCATAGGGCATGAGCCCTGCACCCGGGAAAGCGTACTCGTTCTAGACCTCGCGTGGTGCTGCTCGGTGAGCAGGGATTCTGAACACTACGTAGGGATATAGCGCGACAGGGGGGGGTGCAGCACCGTTTGCGCCTTGTCTAGAGAGCACGAACGAGAGATGTGGTTTGCGGACGACTGAATAGCTCCATCTGTTTTGGTTACAACGAAATGTGTGCCGTGCGCCCGCGGCATGAAGGAGGGAGATTTCTATGAATATCGTTGTATTGAGTGGTAGCCCGCGCAAGGGCGCCAATACCGACACCATGGTCGAGGCGTTTGCCGAGACCGCGCGCGAGGCCGGCCATACAGTCGAGGTCATCCGCGTTGCCAGCAAGAAGATCGCTGGTTGTCTGGGATGCCAGTACTGCTTTACCCATGAGGGCACCTGTGTGCAGAAGGATGACATGGCCAACGTGATTGAGCCGCTGAAAGGCGCCGACATGGTTGTCTTCGCTTCGCCCATCTACTGGTTTGATATCACCGCGCAGGAGAAGGCCGCCATCGACCGCCTGTACGCCTTCGGTGCCACGGGCTTCCCGTTCACCAAGACGGCCCTTTTGCTCGATAGCCACAGCGAGGGCGTCTATGATGCGGCGATCGCTATGTACAAGTCGACCTGCGCGTACTGCAAGTGGGAGGACCAGGGCATTGTCACCATCAGCGGTATGACCGAGCGCGACAGCATGGCATCGTCGCCCAAGTTGGAAGAGGTGCGAGAGCTCGCTCGCAAGCTCGCCTAAGGACAAGAAGAACGCATGGCAATCAGCGTTATTGGAAGTACTTGCCGTCCTTGCCGGGTGAATCGTTGATTGCCATGCACCGTTGCCCTTGTGGACAATCTCCGCGTGCTAGGAGACTTTCTCGCTCAGGAACTCCCTGAACGCGGGTATGTCAAAGCCGACGAGGCCACGTCCACGTTCCCCGATAACGCCGTCCTCGAGGAGGCGGCGTTTGTATTGGCTTGCGTAGTTGCTGGCGACGCCCATGCGTTTGGCTATCTCCGAGGTCCTGCTGGGGCCAGAATCGGGCAGCATCGCGAGCAAAAACTCAATGTCTTTATCGGAAAGCTCCCGATAGGTCGTTTCGAGAGAAGCCCGATGCCATGCTTCTCGAGTTGCCTGAAGATGCCATTCATGCACGTGCGCCAGTTGCCCTGGGCTTCTTGAACATATGTCCAATTGATGCCCACTGGACCAATTTGAACGCCGTTCATGCGCGCGTGAGACTGTGAAAGGTAGCTATCTGCCGCTTCTTTGGTTCGCTCGATAATATCTTCGAGCATGCCTGGCATGGCGGAGACATTTGCTGCGATCCATGGTGGCCCCTTTGCAGGTTTTGCTACTTTTTGCAACTTTTGCTAATTTTTGCAAGTTTTGCTAACGGTTTAACATGTCTTGTGCCGCGGGATTGCAGGAGTGAAAAACGGGGATTCCTATTATTCCGACTACGTTGCAACGAGCGGGGCCCGGAGCGCGATGTTGCTGCGCTCCGGGCCCCGCTGCATTGTAAAACCATGACGGTTTGGCTGCCGTTGCTTTAGTCAAACAGACTCGGCATGTCGTTTTCTTTCATGAGGGCACCGGCTGAGGGGAGGCTCTGCGCGGTGAACTTCTCGGCCGAGACGCCGGTGCCGAGGATATCCTCGGTTGTGCCGACGGTGGTGACCGAGCGGCCCTTCTTGGCGGTAAAGGCCTGGACGCCCTGCGTGTTGGTGGTCGTCTTGGTCTTGAGCAGCGACGTGTTAAAGTTCATCAGTCGGTAGTCGCTCGAGACCAGCGCGATGTCACGATCTGTGTTGAGCACCTGGGCATACAGCAGCTTGCTGCCACCGTAGATGGCGTTTTTGAGGCGCTTGCGGTTGGTCTTGGTGACGTATCCGGAAAGCGCGACGCGAACCACGCGGCCGTTCTCAAAGACAAACAGCACATCGGCCTTGTAGTCCTCGGGGTCGATGACCCAGATGACGCTCTCGTCGGGTTCCATCTCGAGATCGGTCGGCAAGTACGAGCCCAGCTGAGCCGACTTGGTGTCCTCAAACGCCGCAACCTTGCACTTGTATACCTGGCTCTTGCTGGTAAAGACCAGCAGCTCGTGCGTGTTGGAGGACGGGAACTCGATAAAGGGCTTATCGCCGTCCTTGTACTTGAGCGTGGTCGCCTTCTTGAGCACGCGGTCTGTCATCTTCTTAAGGTAGCCCTCGCGCGAGAGCATGATGGTAACCGGGTACTCCTCGACCTCGGGCTCCAAGCTCACCTCGATGACCTCATGGGGCTCGATCCTGCCCGTGCGGCGCGGCATCACGTACTTCTTGTTGACCGCGGCCAGCTCGTCGCTGATGACCTTCTTGATGTTCTCCTCGCTGGAGAGGATCTCCTCAAGCTCGGCAATCTCGCCCTCGAGCTTAGCGATGTCCTTGGTGCGGTTGAGGATGTACTCCTCGTTGATGTTGCGGAGCTTAAGCTCGGCAACAAACTCGGCTTGGGTCTCGTCGATGTCGAAACCCTTCATAAGGTTGGGCACGACCTCGGCTTCGAGCTTGGTGCCGCGGATGATGGCGATGGCCTTGTCGATGTCGAGCAGGATCGCCTCGAGGCCGTGCAGCAGGTGCAGGCGCTCGGACTTTTTGCCCAGGTCAAAGTTAATGCGGCGACGCGTGGACTCAATACGCCACTTGACCCACTCGTGCAGAATCTGGCGCACGCCCATAACACGGGGATAGCCGTCGACGAGCACGTTAAAGTTGCACGAGAACGAATCCTGCAGCGTGGTCGAGCGATAGAGCTTGGCCATAAGCTTGTCGGGGTCGACGCCGCGCTTAAGGTCGATGGCGATGCGCAAACCCGAGAGGTCGGTTTCGTCGCGGATGTCGGCAATCTCCTTGACCTTGCCCTCTTTGGAAAGCTTGACGATGCGCTCGATGATGACATCGGTCTTGGTGGTGTAGGGGATCTCGTAGACCTCGATGATGCGCTCTTCGGGAATCCAGCGCCAGCGGGAGCGGATCTGGAAGCTGCCAAGGCCGGTCTCGACGATCTTTTCCATCTCCTCGCGGCGGTAGATAATCTCGCCGCCGGTCGAGAAGTCGGGCATGGGCATGTACTCGAGCAGGTCGCAGTCTGGATCCTTGAGGTAGTGCATTGTGGCGGTGCAGACCTCGTTGAGGTTGAAACCGCAGATGTCAGAAGCCATGGCGACGCCGATGCCCTTGTTGGCCGAGACGAGGATGTTGGGGAACGTGGTGGGCAGCAGGCGCGGCTCCTTCATGGCGCCGTCGTAGCTATCGACGAAGTCGACCGGGTCCTTGTCGATGTCCTTGAAGATCTCGGCGCTGATGGGGGAGAGCTTGGCCTCGGTATAACGTGAGGCGGCGTAGCTCAGGTCGCCCGAATAGTACTTGCCAAAGTTGCCCTTCGACTCCACAAAGGGGGCGAGCAGCGCCTCGTTGCCCGTCGCAAGGCGCACCATCGTCTCGTAGATTGCGGCGTCGCCGTGTGGGTTGAGCTTCATGGTCTGGCCCACGATGTTGGCGCTCTTTTGGCGCTCGCCCTTGAGTAGACCCATCTTGTACATGGTGTAGAGCAGCTTGCGGTGCGAGGGCTTAAAGCCGTCGATCTCGGGGAACGCACGCGAGACATTGACGCTCATGGCGTAGGGCATGTAGTTGACCTCGAGCGTCTGCGTGATCGGCTGGTCGGTGACCTCGGAGTGCAGGCCGATGACGTTCTCGGCGTTGACCTGCTTTTTCTTTGGCTGGTTCTTCGTCTTTTTCTTTGCCACGATTTCCTCTTGAACTTCTTATGGGCCGTCGTTATCGATTTGCTGCTATTGCAGGTCCAGCTGGTCCAGGTACTCCTTGCCGTGCTCGGAGATATGGCGCTTGCGGCCCGCCTCGTCGTTGCCCAGCAACAGGTTGAACATGGTCTCCATCTTGGTGACGTCCTCAGGCTCCACCTTGATCAGGCGGCGCGTCTCGGGGTTCATGGTGGTGAGCCACATCATGTCCGGGTCGTTCTCACCAAGACCCTTGGAGCGGTTGATCGAGCACTTTTGGTCGCCAATCTCTTTGAGGATGCCGTTCTTCTCGAGCTCGGTGTAGGCAAAGTAGGTCTTTTCTTTGCAGTTGATTTCGTAGAGCGGCGACTCGGCGATATACACGTAACCCTCGTCGATAAGTGTGGGCACCAGGCGGTAGAGCATGGTGAGCACGAGCGTGCGGATGTGGTAACCGTCGACGTCGGCGTCCGTACAGATAATGACCTTGTTCCAATTGAGGTTGTCCAGGTCAAAGGCGCCGAGGTTCTTGATGCGCTTGTCCTTGATCTCCACGCCGCAGCCCAGCACGCGCATGAGGTCCATGATGATGTCGGACTTAAAGATGCGCGGGTAGTCCTCCTTCAGGCAGTTGAGGATTTTGCCTCGGACGGGCATGACGCCCTGGAACTCGGCATCGCGCGACGTGCGAATGGCGCCTGCTGCCGAGTCGCCCTCTACGATGTAGATCTCGCGGCGACTCTTGTCCTTGGAGCGGCAGTCGATGAACTTCTGCACGCGGTTGGCCATGTCGGTCTTCTGCTGCAGGTTGGTCTTGATGCTCTGGCGCGTCTTTTCGGCGTTCTCGCGTGAGCGCTTGTTGATGAGCACCTGCTCCATGATCTTGTTGGCGGCATCTTTGTTCTCGATCAGGTAGGTCGAGAGGCGCTCCTTAAAGAATGCCGTCATGGCCTGCTGGATAAAGCGGTTATTGATGGCCTTCTTGGTCTGGTTCTCGTAGGACGTCTGGGTGGAGAAGCAGTTGGTTACCAGCACCAGACAGTCCTGGACGTCCTGCCACTTAATGCCGCTTTCGTTTTTGTTGTATTTGCCCTGTTGCTTAATGTAGGCATCGATGGCGCTGGTCAGAGCGCTACGGGCCGCCTTCTCGGGTGAGCCGCCGTTCTCGAGCCACGATGAGTTGTGGTAGTACTCCTGCATCATGAAGGTGCGAGAGAAGCACATGCATGCGGTGATTTTTACGTTGTAGTCGGGCAGGTCTTCGCGGTCGCGACCGCGACGGTCGGCCTCGATAAAGAAGGGTTCGGTGAGGTAGTCGGTACCGACCTTCTCGAGCACGTAGTCTTCGATGCCCTTGGGATAGCAAAAGTCCTCTTCGGAAAACTCGCCATCGTCGCCTTCGATGCGCAGGCGGAAGGTCACGTTGGCGTTGACCACGGCCTGGCGGCGCATGGTCTCGCGATACCAATCGTGGGGAATGCTGATGGAGGTAAAGACCTCAAGATCGGGGCGCCACTTGATGGTGGTGCCGGTGCGGTTCTCGTCGCTGGGCTCAATCTCGAGTGCCTTTTTCTTGGCGCCGACAACCTTGCCCTTCTTAAAGTGCAGGGAGTACTTGTTGCCGTCGCGCCAAACCGTGACGTCCATGTACTCGGAGGCGTACTGGGTCGCGCACGAGCCTAGGCCGTTGGTACCGAGCGAGAAGTCGTAGTCGCCGCCCTGGTTGTTGTTGTATTTGCCGCCGGCGTAGAGCTCGCAGAAGACGAGCTCCCAGTTAAAGCGCTTCTCGGAAGGGTTCCAGTCGAGCGGGCAGCCACGGCCATTGTCCTCTACCTGGATAGAGCCATCGCGAAAGGCGGTAAGGGTGATAAGTTTGCCGTAGCCCTGGCGTGCCTCGTCAACGGCGTTAGACAGGATCTCGAAGGCGGCATGCGCGCAGCCATCGAGTCCGTCCGAGCCAAAGATGACGGCGGGGCGCAGGCGTACGCGTTCCTCGTCCTTGAGCTGGCGGATACTGTCGTTACCATAGTTTGCGGTGTTTTTTGCCATACTCGCTCTCTCGGTGCTCCTTTGCTGCGTTTAAGTCATATAGATAGTCAAGGTAGCATAGCCCAGCCCACAGGCGATTCCAACCAACACGAAATCCATCGAACAATCGTTCGGAGTTCGATGGAGATTCGTTTACTCGGACAAAACCGAGTCGGTTCTGTCCGAGTAAGTTTGAATAGTGAACCGAAGTTGTAATGTCCGCATGGCGATGACGAACATGGTTTCCATAATGACAGATATAGTTGACATCTTCTGATAGATGCAATATATTTCTGCCATGTTGCAACGGATATCTGTCCATTACCACGAAAGGAACTCCATGCCGGGCAAAAAGAACCTACGCATGAAGGCGGCGCGCGCGGCGGTTGGCCTTTCGCAAGCTGACTTGGCCGAGGCCGTGGGCGTTACGCGCCAGACCATCGGCCTGATCGAGGCGGGCGGCTACAACCCCACGCTCAATTTGTGCGTGGCAATCTGTAAAGCGCTACGCGTTACGTTGAACGACTTGTTTTGGGAAGACGAGAGCGACGTCGACCCTGACGCTCTTTAGGAGTTCGCTATGATATTTGAAGATTTAAAACTCGTGCAAAAGTGGCGTGAATATGCCGGCCCAAAGGATGAGCGCCTGGAGGCTGAGAACGCGAAGATCTACAAGATTGGTTTCGTGCTGCTTTCGTTTGGCATGTTGATGATCTTTTTCTACCAGTTTATAGCTCGACAGGTTGCGTGGGTTCACAGCGACGCCAGTGAAATGCCGCATGGCTTTGCAACGCCGTTCGAGGCGGCCATGTATTTGTGGCTCGTTCTCGTGATGTTGATTTGCGCAGGACTGCAAACGCGGAAGGGCTATGTCGATACCAATCGTTTTGGGCAAACCGAGCATCTTCCTGTTGGATATTTCCTGCTTCTCAGCGGTCTTAGCGGCACCGCGTTCGCGCTTGTTATTGCCGCAATGCGCTGTATCGCTGAGGCGCAGGTCGTACCGCTCGAAAGCGTCTTTTGGTTGGCGAACCTGGCCACGGGCGTATTCTGCGGTGCGACGATTTTTGCGGCCACGTTTGCTGCCCTGTGCGCAACGTTTTTCACGGCGAAAAGACGCCGTGCCAAGCTCGAGGCAGAACTCGACTCCACTGACGATATCTAATGCGTAATGGGCTGGCTCTGGGTATCCAGAACCAGCCCATTTGATGTTCGATGAGCCGAGTCGGCGTCTCTCACAAAAGTAACTAGGAGCTAGCGAGGCCTATCCGAATTGGCCTCATTGGCGGTGTCGATCTCGAGCGCCGTGCGGCGGGCACTGTAGGCGACGAGGCCGGCGCCTGCCGCGGCGAGTGCTGCAGCGGCTGCCGTAAGGGGAGCGTTGACATCGCCCGTGCCCGCAAGCGCGCCCGCTTTTCCGGAGCGCTTGTTATTGCCGTGGTCCTTGCCACTGCCGGAGCTGCTTCCGCCGGAGCCGCCGCCCTTGTCAGTACCGCCGCCACTCGAGCCACCATCGCCGTCTGCTGTCATCGGGGCGTCGTGAAGTCCTATCGTATCCGCGCTGCCGCATACGCCGACCTGAACTTCCGAGCGCTCGCATGCTGCGTCGGGCACATGAAGTTCGTGCAGCACGGCACCCAGCGCCGAGTTTGCGCCCGGTCGAATTTCCTCGAGCGTTACAGGATCGAGCGCCACCAGATTACGCGCCTTCGCATACAGCGTTACGCGTTTGCCCACTTCGTCGCTCCAACTCTCGGGAATGGCGAAGCTCATGCGGAACTGTGCCGTGCAACCCGGTGCCAGCACGGCGTTGCCGTTGTCGGCTACCAGCGGGTGCGTTGCAAAACGTGCGCCCAGCGTCTCGAGCGCGTACTTCACGTGTGCCGTATCGTTGGCCGAAGCGTCCTCGGCAAGCTCTGGATCGTAGATCGAAGCCATGCGTGCGTTCACTCCGAATCCGATGGATGCGCTGGAGAACGGCTGGCTGGAGCCCTCTCGGTACAGATTGATCGTGCCGGCGGTCAGTAAGGTGTTGCCGTCGTTTCGCACCGTGACCATGAAGGATTCGCCTGCTGCTCCGGGCACCACCGCGCCCGAGGTAGCAGCGGCGCCCGTCGGAGTGGCACACGCCACCAAGGGCACTTCGATGTCGTGCAGCTCTGCCTCGCTCTTCTCCGCGCTCACAATGTGCGTGGCGAGCGCGGAGAGCATGCCTCCCGACGTCAAAAATGTCGTTATCTGATCGACGGGATGGTCCAGCTCGCACATCACAAACGGCTCCGTGAACAGATCGCCCGCCAAGGTGCTGGCGAAGATGCGGAAGTGCTTGCCCATCACTGCAACCGGGTTGCCTTCTTCGTCGTAGGTTTGTCCCACCTTGCCATCGGTGTTCTCTACATAGAGCACGCACCTGCCGTTGTTGCTTACGCTAAACGATGCCGGGCCACAGCCTGCGGCACCCACGGGCTGCGTTGCAAATGCCGATGCGCCTCGCGTCCACGTAACATGCTGCAGCTGCTCGTTGACAGTTGCCAAAAAGCCCGTGTGCTGCGGCCACGGCACCGCGTGGGGTACTGTGGCATCTGGCGACATAACGCCCCAGCCCGCGATGGACTGGCCGATCACGGCGTACGATGCGCAGCCGCAACCGTCTGCGGTCTCGTATGCAACGGGCACCACCATTTTGCCGTTGATATTCTCGGGCTCACCCAGCTCGATACTCGACGGTGCTTGCGGAAAGCGGAGAACTTGGCGGAACGTCAGGCTGTCGCTCGAAACGTCCGACCATAGGGTAAAGCACTCCAGCGCAACCTCAGCCTCGCTGCCGAGCGCCTTTTCTGCGGTGGTCCCGCGGCGGTGGAGGTAAGCGCCCGACAGACGTCCGTCGACCAGCGCCTTGCCCACCGTGATGCGTGGGCACTGCAGACAATGGTGGCCATCCTCCTGAAGGCGGCCGCGCGAGATGCTGCGCCACGACGTGTGCGATACCACGCGAACTCCGTCGTTGCTGATGCGCAGGCGCACAACGGACAGCATGCCGGATGTGCTCGCCGTATCGAAATGGGTGTTGTCGCCGGCGGGGCGCTCGCCCGAGACCAGCAGCACGTAGGCGTCTTGGTTTCCCCTCCCGTCTGTATATTCCACCACGTCGAAGTCGTAATCGAATATGCCGCTGCGCTCCACGTCGCCCTCGCCAAACCCAAGGGGGAAGTCCACGGGCGTGGGAGCGGACCACGTGCCGTTTGCCTTTGTGTGCACCACTAGGCGCGAGCGGCCATTGTCGCCGTAGCGCACCGAGGCGATACGGAACAGACATTCTACGCCGGCAATCATTGCCAGCTTCATGTGGGCTTCGCTGAGCACGCCAGCAAACAGCACGTTGTCGCTCGAGGGCTTGATGCCGCCACGCTCGTCCTCCGATACACCAGCAGAATTGGCGTTGGGGTCCGCAGCGGCGTCCTTCGCCTGCCCGATATAGGTGTACTTATACATCGACGCGGCGTTTTCGCCGTTCTCTATCAGTGCGTGGACGAAATGCTCGATCTGCCCCGTGTCGTCGCTTTCTGCATCTGCCTCGAGTTCAATGCGCGTGACCGCTTGATCCCAATCGCGCACGACAGGCGCGGCGTTTACGGCAGTGGCCTTAACCTCGGCGCGTGCGAGCAGTTCGGCGTTGGTGACGATGGTGGCCGATGCGATAAATTGCGGCACGCCGCCCGCCTCGATGTTGCTGGGCGTGCCGAAGCGGGCATCCAGCGTATAAGGCGTATCTCCATCCAATGCGAGCTCAGAGCGCTGGAGCACATACTGGTCGCCATTGTTCACCGACATATTCCACGAATCGATGAGTGTGGGCCACGACCCCGACCAAGCCTTGGTGGTCCACTTGAACATTACGAACTGGAGTATTACATCGACATCGACGTCTGCACCTACACGCAGTCGCGGAAGCTGGTGTCCATTTGCCTTTTCGTACCCAATGAACAGCGTGAGGGATGCGGCGCCGCGCACGGCAGACGAAGCGACGCCTGCAACGCCGGCGCCAAAGGTGACGGCAAGCCCGATCTGGATGGTGAACGAGCCCGACGTGTTTGAATAGTCGAGCGAAATGTTTTTAAAAAACGCCGCGCCGCTGCCGTGCGTGTGGGCACCCACGGCGAGCGCCAGTTTTGCCAGCACCCAGGGGTTGACGTTTAGGAAAAATGGCACCGGTCCTAGGGTAAACTGCTCGGTCCAATTGAGGTCGGTTCTTACCTGGAAGAGGGCCTTAATATTGCCGTATGCGGGGTCGTTGTTGTTACCCCAGGTTTTGCCCACCCAATCGTAGGCGAGCGAGCCGTACAGCTGTGTGGCGATATCCATCGTGAACAGCGGCGTGCAATGGTGGCGAAGGAGCTTGGTGTTTCTTGGATCGGTGCCCGAACCGGCACTCATCCTCTTGTACTGATTCCACTTCCCCTCCATCTCGTCGAGGTAGCGGTTTGCCTGCTTGGCGCCCGACTCACGCGGCGATTTCTTCCAGTATTCCGGATCAGGGTTGCCCGAATCGTTCATATAGCTGGCTGGTTTGTATCCTCCGCCAAACAGCACGTATCCAGCAAACGAGAAATCGAAGAGGATCGGAAATGTGGGCATCCAACACGTGAACTTATTGCCGCCGATGCCGGGAAACGCCGCGGGGAAATCAAACGGAGTGATCTCTTGGTCCATGGTGGTGGGGACGATAGTGGTCGATCCGGATTCCGCCTTTGCCGCCGGCGCAGTGACAACGGCCATGGGGGAGGAGAGTGTGTAGGTTTTGCCCTGGTAGTCGAGGACAAAGCGCAGCTTGCATCCTTCTTCCAGAAGGCTCGATGCCGCGTCGAGGAACGTGTCTTCGAGCGTGAACGTCGCCAGATTATCCGCGCCCGATGCGCTGGCCTTGATCTGGCCGATCTGCGTGACGGTTTCGGTTGAGCTGCCCGCAGAGGGCATCACTTTATTGATATGCAACGTTGCCTGCCCGCCCTGCGGCAGATGAGCCTGCACGGTAAAAGCGTGCGTGTCGGGCTGGTCGTTTGCTGCTTCGTCCGCTGGCATTGCCATAAACGTGGCGTCGGCGTACTGGATGTCCCATTCGTCGAACGTGAGCTGTCGAAAGTACGGCTCGCCATCGGAGAGCGGACGTGTGGGTGCGGTAATAGCGGTGCCGCCCTGGATACGCGCAAGGGGAATCTCGACATCGCGGTAGCCTGCCATGCTAATGGAGATGCCGCCGTTAAAGTCGTACGCGTCGAGAAGCGTTGCCTCGTCCACGTAGCCTTCCGAAAGAGGCGCGACCTCAAAGATGGCCGTGCCCTCGTCGTCGGTAGTGGCGGAGAGCTGCTTGCCCGCGGCATAACGCGACGCGAGCGTGACCTGGGCTCCCTTGATGGGCATATTCTTGTTGGCGACGTCGATCACAACCACACCAAACATGGTGCGCGAGAGCACCAGGACCTTGAAGGGGTCTTCTTCGTCGGCATAGGCCGCGGTGGGCGCGAACGGCAGCAGGAAGGCATTTTCGCTTCCCGGCACGCGAGGCAACATAATGCTCGCTAGCGAGGATGTTCCGGCGATAAGTAGCGAACGGCGATCAAGCATTTTGGGCTCCCATCCCGCAAATTTCGGTGGAAATAATCCAATTTTGCGAGAAGGTGCCCCGTGGCGGTAGTGCCGTTCGAGGGTCAAAATGTCCAATTTGAGCGCGCGAAAGCGCTAGGCCCCCGGAGTGCTTTCGATACGCCGGGCAGTCTGGCCGCTAGCGCAACATGTGGGCAACCAGCTCGGCGCGAGTTCCGATACCAAGCTTGGCATACACTCCTGATAGGCGGTTTTTGACGGTGCCCGGCGATACTCCCATATGGCGTGCGATTTCGGCGTTGGTCCACCCGCGACAGGCGAGCATGGCCATGGTGAATTCCGTGGTCGTTAGATCGTCGGCCACGTCCTCGCCCGAATCGGGGTTGTGGATGCGCCGCCAGCCGTAGCTGAATCGATACGTAATCTCGATGATGCGTGCGAAGTCGTCAGGGTATTGCGTTTTTAGACACGCCTCGATAAGCCCCTGCAAAAGGCCGTGGTGCTCGCCGATAAGTTCGACAAGGCCGTCGGGGCGCGCAACGTTCCAAGCAGCTCCGAAGTGCGTTTTTGCGGCGTCGATGTCCTTGAGGCTCATGCATGCCATGGAAGCTGCCAGGTGCAGGAACAGCTCCGAGATGGGATAGCTTCCCTGTTTCATAATCAGGGCGTTTTCCGCCATGCCCAGGCTGCGGCCGTAATCGCCGCGCAGGTACAAGGCGTGCGCCATCACGTAGCTGGCGAATAGGCGCAGGCCTTCGGGCAGATGCGCCGCAAGTGGATAAAACTCTTCAGCAGAATACGGGGAAGGCAAGTGCAGCAGGACACTCGCGGCCGAGGCGAACAGGATATGCGTGGCGTGGACGGCGGGCGATTCCTCGTCAGTTGGCGTATCGAGGATGCCAGCAAGGCACCGGCGGGCGTCGGCGATACGGTTGAGCGACAGACTGGCATATCCGCAGATAAGGCATGCGGAATAGCGCAGTGCGGGATCGGTGGCGTCAAGATAGGGGCGCGCCGTCTTGGCAGCGAGCGTGGCCTGTCCGCGAAAGTACAGCGCTTCTGCCGTGGCGATGGTGCGTGAATCGGGGTCGGAAATGCCTGCAACCGCAGCGTCGATCTGCCCCGGCACAAAGGCGGTGCACATCAACGGCACGGGAACGCATGGGTAGCCATCGCAGTCCATCTTCCATCTCCCAACAGCTGGCAACAATAGCAGCAATTGTACTCCTGTTGCTCGGGACTGGAATTGTTGGGCATTGCCTACGATTATGTCGAACGCATAAAGGAAGAGTCTATTGGCGATGCTCTCAAGGTGGCTACCGAAGCCAAGCTGACCTCGATATTAGGAAAAATTGCCACCCCTGCAAAAAGCTCTGTCGCAGTGATGGGAAACGCATCTTCTGGGCATTCCGGCGTCTCCAGCTAGCGCTGGACTGCTGCTGTCGCCTGCGCGTTGGCGAGCGGGGCGTGGGGACCGTCCGGCGACCAGCGGTGACGGGCGAGCCCTGCCGCGTGCGTGGGCCTCCATCGGCGTAGACCCATGACCCCTATGGCATCGGAGAAGTCCACCATCGCGTCCAGGACCTTACCGTCCGGCACGCCCAGCCTAGCGGCTCCCTTGAACCCAAGGTTGAAGGGGGGTGTTGTACAGGGCATATGGGGCCGAGTGGAAGTGGATCAAAAGAGCGTTACTTGACGTTTCATGCATAATGCCAACCGCCCCGCGATATCACGTTCGCAGCGCGCAGGGGCCGGAGAATCTTCGCGATGAGAGTTGACGTCTAATACCTTGCATCGTATAGTGTGTATGGCATAGTATATGACGAGAGGAGGTGTGCGGATGGAGGCACAGATGAAGCGCGGCTTCCTGGAGGCCTGCGTGCTCGCGGCCGTCTCCGGCGAGGAGTCCTACGGCTACCAGATTGTGAAGGACGTACCGGCGAGCATGGGGCTCACGGAGTCGACGCTCTACCCGCTGCTCAAGCGCCTGGAGAAGGCCGGATGCATCACGGCGCGCTCCGCCGAGCACAACGGGCGGCTGCGCCGGTACTACCGCATCACGGACGACGGGCGAGCGCGCATCGAGGAGTTCCTGGCCGAGTGGCCGTCCGTACGGGAGATTTACGCATACGTTGAGGAGGCGCACCATGACGCGCGATGAGTTCCTGGGCCGGCTGGGCGAGCTGCTCTCCTGCCTTCCGGCCGAGCAGGTGGAGGAGACCAAGGCTTTCTACGCGGAGGCCATCGCCGACCGCATGGAGGACGGTATGAGCGAGGAGGAGGCCGTGGCCGCCATGGGCACGCCCGGCGAGGTGGCGGAGGCCACGCTCGACGACCTGCCCGCCGTGCCGCGCGCAATCGCGAGGACGCGCCGGCGCAGCACCGCGCTGCTGTGGGTGCTGGCCATCGTGGGCTCCCCGGTGTGGGTGCCGCTGCTCGCCGCCTTCGCCGCCGTGGCCGTCACGGTCTATATCTGCATCTGGGTGCTGGCGCTCTGCGTGTGGATCGTCGCGGCGGCACTCGGGGGCGCGGGCATAGTTGGGCTCCTGCTTGCCGTAAGCGGCGTCACCATCGGCCACTTCCCGTACGCCCTCGCCTCGGCGGGCGTGGGGCTCGGCCTCGTCGGCGTGGCTCTCTTCGTTGGTGCTGGCGCTTGGGCCGCCTCAAAACAAATTGCGCGCCTCTCGGCGCTCTGGGCGAGGAAGGCCGCCTCGCCCTTCTGGAAGAACAGGGGCGAGAAAGGCGGCGCTGCCGCGCACCTCGCAGCGTAGAAAGGAGTGAGTACCATGACCAGCGCGAAGAAGATCTACCTCGCCGTGGCGGGCGGGCTCGTTGCCGCGGGTGTTGTCCTCGCGGGCATTGGCTTTATCGCTTCGGGCTTCGACCCGGCCGTGTTCACAACCCACATCGACACGCGCGACAGCACCATCGTGCTCGGCGGCGTCGAGGTGGACGAACACGAGAGTATCCCGTTCATCAGCCAGCTCGCCAATCTGGGCGAGATCGACACCTCCGGCGTCGCGGATCCCGCCGCGCCCTAGGCGCAGCGAGCCCGGGCGCTCTGCCCGCCAAGCTGCGTAAGCCGGCGAAACCCGAACCTCAACCTCTACGCAACTGGCCCCAAGCCTGCGCCGATTCGCTCTCAGCGCCGCGCGGGGGCCCGTGACGCATGCCCAAAAAGGTACGAGGAGAAAGGAACGCGATGACGACAACCACGCCCTTCCGCCTTCACGGGGTCACGCAGGACCGGAAGCGACTGGGCCGTGCGGTGGGGCTGTGCTTGGATTGGCTACACTGATATGGACAGTTCCGTGAGGGGCGCGAGAGACGGGACTCTGGGGAGATCTTCGAGGAGGAGTGTCTCGACTGGAAACGCGGGTTCAGTGGAGCAGGAACCTAATCTCTGTCTCTCTTGCTTTTTTGATTTGTTGAGAAGCCGGCATTTGGGGGCATTTTGGATAGCGAACAGTTCAAACAAGAAGCTGAGAAAATAGAACAAAGCCTGAGTGCCTTGAGAGTCGCCGAGCGCAATGCAGTGATTCCCTTCATGAACGGCGACTTTACCCAATGGGATCTATATCTGGCATCCTCCTCTGAGTATGCGATGAGACTGATAGACGGATTCATCTCCATGCTCGAGTCGAGGAATCTTGTTTGCGTCGCCCAGCTTCTCCGCGCACAGGTTGGAGTCTGCCTGCGGACATTCGCATTATTCGCCGCCGAAGACCAGGATGACTTTCTCAAGCAGGTGTTTCAAGGTGTGCCTGTGAACAAGCTGAAAGATTTCTCGGGTGAGAAGATGTCCGATGGAAGACTTCAAGACTTACTCGAGAAGTTCGATCCAAAGGTAAAAGATGTATACAAGGTGACGTCTGGATTCGTCCACTTCTCCATTGATATTCTGCCGAGCATGGGTGTGCCTGGGGAGGGCTATGAGGTCGAGTTTAATTTTGGAGCCGAGCCCAACGAGAGAAACAATGCGCCTCTCGTGGAATGCGGCAAGGCGTTCTGCCACTATGTCGACCTGCATCTCCAGATGCTCCATAAGGTGATTGCTTCGGATGAATGGTATGCCGATCGATTCCGTATCGATTCCGATGGTCCTGCAGACGAGGCCTCGAAAAGCGAGAAGGTGTAGGTCGAACGCATTGACGCTGCCTTGACAGCATCCCGATATGATAACGAATGGGAGGTTCCCTGCGAAATGTGCGCCTCTGTATATTCTCGCTAGGACGCCCTCGACCGATAAGGCATCGTTGAGTTCAATTTGAGTTCAGCTCGGGTGCCTGAAAATCGCCCAACTCTGATAAAAGGGGAGACGACGGTACACCACGTAGACGAGAGGCTATGGAAGTGCACGATTTGATTATATTGGCGCGCTAAACCGCCCCGCTGCCCAACTTGAACTCCGCTCACGCGTGTATGGGGCTGCGAGAGGTAACGGCCTGCGGCCTCCTTTGTGTGCTCGATGATATCTTCGAGCATGCCGGGCATGGCGGAGACATTCGCTGCAATCCAGCCGTGTTCAAGCGCCGTTTCGGATAGGAGCGAGAGGGGGGCTGTCTTGCCCGTTTCCCTTGCACCCGTAAAGATGGTTGACAGTTTGGGGCCTCCCGTGTCTTTAGCTTTTACCGCGCTAGATGCCTCATGGAAACTGTTGGACTTTAATCAGACAGACCCAGCATGTCGTTTTCCTCCATGAGGACATCGGCTAAAACCGCAACACCTATGCTTGTTTAAGCAAACCTCCTGATAGTCGTGGAGCTGCTGTAGCCCGACATGCAGGAGATCGCTCGGCTTAAACACCGGATGCCGCATCCGCGAAACGAGTTGCGGTGCACCCTGTTCCAAAAGGCTGCCAAGTACCATGGCGTGAGCGTTGGGGTAGCCATCATTCAGCGTGGATACATCCGGATGCGCATAGATCCAGACGATTCCAACGTTCTCGTATTTCCCGTGCAGGTAATCGAAGAGGGCAAGCGACACCATACAGTTGCCGCCGACGGTCACGACTCTGTCGGGGTTTTCTGCCGTAAGCTTCCTCTGCGCATCCTGAATCCCCGCCAGGACTTCGTCCTCGGCATAGATGCGAACCGTCTCCCATTTCTCATGTCCAAGTTTTGGGACGCGTTTCACAATGTCGAGTGGGATTCCTGGACAGTCGGATCACGTGGTGGCCCCCTTTGAGAGGGTCACGAGCATCACGGTCCCGTTCTCGGAACTTGTTTCGACCTCTACCGTGCCACCGTGAAGCGCTGCAATCTCCCAAACGAGCGCTAGTCCGAGTCCTGCGCCGCCGTATGCCCTGCTGCGGGATGTGTCTAGACGAAAGAACGGCTGGAAGATGCTCTCTCGGTACTGCCTGGGTATTCCCGGGCCCTGGTCCTCGACTCGCAGGAACACGTGGCTGTCGTTGTCGCAGATGGAGACGTTGACAGTCGAGTCGGGGCGGCTGTAACGGATGGCGTTTTCGACCAGGTTAAACACCAGCCGATAGAGGAGCGTGTCGCTCCCGATTACTAAAGCGTTCCCAGCACAATTGAGGGCTATGCCCTTATTTTCGGCAAGTGGCGCAAGGTCGGTGAGGATCTCTTCGGACAAGGGACCAAGTTCCACATCGTCCTCGCAAGGAACGCTGCGGAGCTCACTCATCTCGAGCAACACCTTGGTCATCCGCGACATTCGCTCAGTTTGTTCTTGTAGCAGGCCGAGCAACTCGGCTGTTTCGGGTTGTAAGTTGGAGCGCTCGGAGACAAACAGTTCGATCTGTGCCTGCATAAGGGCGAGCGGGGTTCGCAGCTCGTGCGCGGCGTTGCCGGTAAATTGACGCTGTGCAGAGAACCCTTCGCCAAGACGGGCGATCATGTCGTTGAAAGAGGCGCTGCATCGTTGTAGCTCGGTGGGCACATCTTCACTGAGTCTGATTTCGCTTAGGTTGTCAGGCTGCACGCGCTCAACCTGGGCTGCAAAAGCCCGTAGCGGTTTGAGTGCACGGCCGCTCACAAAGTATGCCAGCACGCCGCCAAGGAGTGTGACTCCAGCCGTGATGTACCAAGCTGTCGTGCCAAAAGATTCCTGTGCGTCGTTTACGACGATCGTGACCTTGTCATCGGGGGTCGCTTTCGTTGGGTCGAACACCTGGGGCGAATCCGCGCCGGCAGCGTTAAAGGCCGAGATGTCACTGCCGATGGCATCCATATAGCGCATGCCCGTATAGCCGACCAGGCAGTTCGTCAGCACGCACGCCGCACACGTCAGCAGCGCCGTCATGATCGTTATGCGCCATTGCAGCGAAAGCCTTTTCATTCGCTATCCTCCATAACGTAGCCCTCTCCAATCCGATTGCGAATCGGGTCGTATCCCAAAGCGCTGCGCAACTTTTTTCGGAGCGACGAGATGTGAACGCGGGTTGCGTTGCTAAAGCTGTTCACGGTGCTATCCCAAACGTGCTCGATAAGCTCCTCTTGGCTTACCGGTCGCCCCTGATTTAGTATCAGGTATTCCAAGATTCCCGTTTCCTTGCGTGTAAGAGATAAGGCCTCGCTGCCCACGGAAGCGATGCGCGCCTTGGTGTCAAAGCTGAGTTTTCCGCAGGTTAATACTATGTCGCTTTGTGCGAAGCGCCTGAGGGTAAGGCTGCGGATCCTTGCCGCAAGTTCGTCCAGATGAAACGGCTTGGTGAGGTAATCGTTGGCGCCGGCATCGAGTCCGTCGACCTTATCGGATACTTCGCCACGCGCGGACAGAATCAGCACCTTGGTCTCGCAGTCGGTTTTCCTAAGTTCCCTGAGTACGGTCATGCCGTCGATACGGGGAAGGTTGAGGTCGAGTACCACGAGGTCAAAGACTTCGACGCCCAGCAGGTCGAGCGCCTCCCGTCCGTCGTGACAGCAGTCGACGCTGTATGCCAGGTTTCGCAAGCTGCGCGCGATTGCGTCACACAGCGCCCGCTCGTCCTCGACGATCAAAATACGCATAACAGTCTCCTTGCACATTTCAAATCGCGCCTAACACGGATTTTATAGTCGATATGGTCCAATGGTCGCGTAACGAAAGGAGTGGTCGAGTTGTTCAAAGCGGTAAAACCCATGGTACAGGTCGCTTTGTTGATCGTCGGAATTGCCATGGTGTGCTTTGGTGTTATGCGTGGCGAGGCGGATGCCGTGCTGGCCAAAGCGATTAGGCTGTGCTTGGAGTGTATCGGAATTGGATAAAAGAGCAAACACCGCGTCGCATGTTTTGGCCCGATTTCGCGGACTCATTCAGGCGGCGGCGACGCTGGTCACCAACATTCACCTGCCAAACTTTGCCAAAGGCGGCATCTATCAGGGCGCGGGGAAAACAGTCTGCGTACCTGGACTTAATTGCTATTCGTGCCCCGCGGCATCGGGCGCGTGCCCCATCGGGTCGTTCCAGTCGGTGGTAGGTTCATCCAAGTTCAACTTTTCTTACTATGTTACCGGTACGCTCATTTTGCTCGGCGTGCTGCTGGGACGCTTTGTATGTGGCTTTCTGTGTCCGTTTGGCTGGCTTCAGGAGCTGCTTCATAAGATTCCCGGCAAAAAGTTCTCCACAAAAAAGCTTAAGCCGCTCACGTACATCAAGTACGTCGTGCTGCTGTTTGCCGTGGTGCTGCTGCCCGTCTTGGTGGTTAACGACGTGGGCATGGGCGACCCGTTCTTTTGTAAGTACATCTGTCCGCAGGGCGTGCTCGAGGGCGCCATTCCGCTGGCCATTGCCAACGCCGGCATTCGATCTGCGCTGGGGCAGCTCTTTACCTGGAAACTTGCCGTTCTCATTGCCGTAGTAGTGCTGAGCGTTTTGTTCTATCGCCCCTTCTGCAAATGGATTTGCCCGCTCGGCGCATTCTATGCGCTCATGAATAGGGTGTCCTTGTTGGGGATTCAGGTTGACGCGTGCAAATGCGTCTCGTGCGGCAAGTGTTCAAGGGTTTGTCAGATGGACGTTGATGTGGTCCGCGCGCCCAATCATGCCGAATGTATCCGGTGCGGAAAGTGCATCGGGGCCTGTCCTGTCGATGCCATCAGCTATCGCTATGGCCTGGATGTGTCGGCGGAAAAGCTTCCCTTGACCGCCGATAAAAAGTAAACAAGCTTCGACAAAACGGAGGAATGATCATGAAGCTTTCTAAGATTGCGGCCCTGTTTATGGTGCCGGTATTGGCCTTGTGCCTTGTGGCATGTTCGGCGTCCGGTGGCAATGCGAGCGAATCTGCGAGCTCCGATCCTAAGATCGCAGAACTCACTGCGCAGAAGCCGACCAATGCCGACGAGGCCGCCGAGCTGTATGCGAAGCTCATGAAAAAGGAGAACGATATCCTTTCGAGTGATAACGCGCTATGGGAAAAGGTATGGCTCTGTTAGACCAGGATTGACATACATGTGTCCCCACGGTGCCATATCGTTGACCCCGTAGACCGCGATGATGGGGGCAGCATGAACGCCGAAGAC
>JAGZUC010000022.1 GCA_018380195.1 Collinsella sp.
TCCGAACCCGGAAGCTAAGCCCCATCGCGCCGAGAGTACTGCGGGGTCAGCCCGTGGGAGGCCAGGGCGCCGCTGACCGGTGGACGGCACCGAGCCGTCGATCGACTTGAAGAAGGGGGAGGCCTCGCGGCCTCCCCCTTTTTTGCGTTAAGCCAGATCTAACAAACTCGCTGTGTTTTATGACCCTCGTTTGTCGCATCTTCCGTTAACGGGCTACAATAACTTAGTCTGTGCAATATGGAGGTGAATATGGCTGAAGCTGGTATCGGCGTTGATATCGTCGAGATTTCCCGCATGAAATCAATCCTTGAAAAGACGCCGTCGTTTGCTCGGCGTGTGTTTACCGAAGAAGAGTGCGCATATTGCGACGCATCATCGCGTCCTGCGGCGCACTATGCGAGCCGTTTTGCTTCTCGTGAAGCGGTTCTCAAGGCTCTTGGTACGGGTTTTAGTCAGGGCGTCGGCCGCAAAGACGTCTCGGTAACGCGCGATAAGCTCGGAAAGCCTAAAGCTGTGCTTTCAGGTCGAGCGCTCGAGATTGCTCAAGAGTTGGGTGTCATTGAAGTTGCGCTTTCCATTACCTTGACGGGTGATTTGGCCGTAGCCAATGCCATTGCGATCACCGAGGATGCTCGACCTAAGCCTAAGGAAGAAAAGGTGAGCACCAAGGAACGCGTTGCACAAACTTATAAAGAGGCTCGCTCGGTTTTAGATGAGCTTGAGCAACTGCAAAATTCAGCTTTGACGGAGCACCAGGGCGATGCTTCGCAAGATACGCTAGGAGCATAGATGAAACCGGTTTTGAGTACCGAGGAAGTCGTTCGCCTCGAGGATATTATCGAACGCGAGGGAACTTCGAAGGCCGAGCTTATGGAACTTGCGGGTGAGTTTGCTGCTCGTGAAATTCTAAAACTCAATCCCGATCGCGTCCTTGTTCTGGTCGGTTTTGGCAACAACGGTGGCGACGGTTGGGTCGCGGCTGATATTTTGAGTCATAAGGGCGTTGACGTGGATATCGTGTCTCCGGTTGAGCCGGATGAGATTCCTGCCGCTCTGGCTCGCCATGTTGCCCGCCGTACCGCCGGTCGTGACGTGCATGTGTGTGTCGGTCCCTCGCGAGATGAGCTTGAGGTTTTGATCGATAAGGCCGACGTTGTTGTTGACGCTATCTTTGGTACCGGTTTCCACGGTGACCTGCGTGCACCGTTCTCCATCTGGATTCCGACAGTTAACGACTGCGCCGACCATGTGGTTTCCATTGATGTTCCTTCGGGTCTGAATGCCGAAACCGGTGTTGTCGACGATGACTGCATCCGTGCCGAGCGTACGGTCACGATGATCACGCCCAAGATTGGCCTCTACAGCGCTGATGGTCCAGAGTACGCCGGTGATTTGGTGTGCGGTGGCCTTTATGATCGCCTTGATGAGGTCATCGATGATGTCGACCATGCCGCCGAGATTGTCGAGCCCGGTGACCTGGTGGATTTCTTTGCTCCGCTGCCCACGAATATCGATAAGTATTCTCGCGGTTCTGTCCTTATTGTTGCCGGCTCGGCGCAGTATCCTGGCGCTGCCATTATGGCCGCCAAGTCTGCTGCCCGCGCGGGTGCCGGCTATGTGGCTGTCGCGACGCCCGATGCGTGTGCCAATCTTATTCGTATGGCACTTCCCTCGATTCCGGTTTTTGCTATTCCGTCCGATTCCCGCGGCTCTTTTGGTGCCGCTGCTCGTATGACCGTGTGCGAGATTGCAAAGAAGTACAGCTGCGTACTGTGCGGTCCCGGCATGACGACGTCTGCCGGTGCCATGCAGGTGGTTTCGGGCTTGTTGGAGCTTGATGTGCCGCTGATCCTTGATGCCGATGCGCTCAACTGCCTTTCTAAGATTGCTATCGACGGTATCGATAGCAACCCTGAGATGTACCGCCGTGAGCAACCGCTCGTCATGACGCCGCACTATCGCGAGCTTTCGCGCTTGGTTGCCGGTGACGAGGTTAACGATCTGGGGACTGCAATCGCGGCCGCGCAGAAGGTTGTCTGGGCTGCCGGCTCCGACAATCTCGTGGTTATTGCCAAGGGACCGACGACGGCTATCTGTGGCGTTGAGCGCGTGCTTTTGCCGCTCTCGGGTCCGGCGTCGTTGGCGACTGCCGGTTCGGGCGATGTCCTTGCGGGCATTTTGGCCGGCACACTGGCTACCATGCGTGATGAGATGGATCGCTGGGAGCTGCTGTATTCGTATGCCGTTGCGCTTCACAGCTACGCGGGTTTTGCCGCGGCAACGGAGTACGGTGAGAAGAGTGTTATTGCGACCGATCTGATCGACTTGATCGGTCCTGCCATGGAATTGGCGGCAAAGGATGCACTCGATGATCTGGGAATCATGGACGAAGGGTCGGATGACTAATCATGAATAAAGCCGATTTGACGCGCTGGTCCTGGGTTGAGATTGACCGAGGGGCGCTTCGCCGCAACACGAGGGCTTACAAGAATCTGCTCGATCCACGTCAGCGACTGTGCTGCGTAGTGAAGGCCGATGCCTATGGCCATGGTGCCGTCGAGTGCGCCAAAATCATGTATTCGGCCGGTGCCGACATGTTTGCCGTGGCGACGGTTAGTGAAGGCGTTGAGCTTCGACAGGGCGGGATCACAAAACCCATCCTGATCCTGAGCGAGCCGCCTATCGAGGCCATTCCGACGTTGCTCGAGTTCGATATCATGCCTTCGGTCTATACGTCCGATTTCGCCCTTGCCTATGGCGAGTGTGCTGTCGCGGCAGGCAAGGTGGGCAAGTACCATCTAGCCATCGAGACGGGCATGAACCGCATCGGTGTTCACTACACGCAGGTGCTCGACTTTGTTCGTGGCATTAGCTTCCATCGCGGTATCCAGTGCGATGGCGTCTTTACGCACTTCGCAACGGCCGATGAGCCTGGCGGTTGGGACTATAAGCTGCAGTGCCAGCGCTTTACCGAGGCCGTTCAAGCCATTAAGGACGCGGGCTTTGAGTGCGGTATCGTGCACTGTGCCAATACGCCGTCCTCGATGCTCGATCCCTCGATGCATTTTGATATGATTCGCGCCGGCATCGGTCTATATGGCCTGCAGCCGTGCGAGCTGAGCAGCCGCGTGATGCAGCTGGACCCTGTCATGAGCGTTCATGCGCGCGTGACGCGTGTGTCACATCCTGCAATGGGCGAAGGCGTGGGCTACGGATTTACCTATCGCGTGCCGCGCACACGCGTTCAGATTTGCACGCTGCCGATTGGATATGCCGACGGTCTTTCGCGTACGCTCTCCAATCGCATGGACGTGCTGTATCGCGGTGAACGTGTGCGTCAGGTGGGTAACATCTGCATGGACCAGTTTATGGTCGCCATCCAGTCCAATCCGGCGCATGAGATTCCCGAGGCCGAGCATGGCGACGAGATGATCATTGTCGGCCGCGATGGTGATGCCGAGATCACCATGGACGAGATGGCTCGCCTGCGCGGCACGATTAACTACGAGGTTGCTTGCGGCTTTGGCATGCGTCTCGACAAGGTCTACGTGTAGGAGCCACTATGGGTGTCATGCACATCCCCGGACATAGTCACCAAGCGCCGCGCGAGGTTGCACTCGAGGAGATTGAGGCTGTTTTAGGCGACTGCCATCTCTGCCAGCTCTATCAGTCGCGCCATAACATCGTGTTTGGCGTGGGAAACCCCCACGCCCGCGTCATGTTTATCGGCGAGGCGCCGGGGCGTAACGAGGATCTGCAAGGCGAACCGTTTGTGGGGGCGGCGGGCGAGGATCTCAACGGCATCCTGTTGCTGGCTGGCCTCAAGCGCGAAGACGTCTACATTGCCAACGTGCTTAAGTGTCGCCCACCGGGAAATCGCAATCCTCGGCCCGAGGAAGTGCTGGCCTGTTCACCGTTTTTGCGTGAGCAGATTCGAAGCATTTGGCCCGATATCATCGTGACGCTCGGCAACCCCGCGACGCACTTTGTGCTTAAGACCGAGATCGGCATCACCAAGCTGCGCGGCAGGTTCCATCAGATGGGGCATTTTGTGGTGATGCCCACGTTCCATCCGGCGGCGGCGCTGCGTAATCCGGCGTGGCAGGAGCTGTTGGAGGAAGATTTTAAGATGCTGGGCGACTATCTGGAGCGGCATCCCGCGCCAGAGGGTGCCTCGGAATAATAAGGAGCATATATGTCCCTGAAGCGCCTGGGGGTAGGTATTTATAAAACGGCTTGCTCTGCCGATACGGAGCATTTTGGCGAGCTGGTTGCGCCGTGCCTGGAAGATGGTGATGTACTGATCTTGACCGGCGGCCTCGGGGTGGGCAAAACCCACTTTACCAAGGGCGTTTCGCGTGGTCTGGGCGACGGCCATATGGTCACGAGTCCCACATTCGCACTCATGGCTGTTCATGACCAGGGGCGTATTCCGCTGTTCCACTTTGACCTGTACCGTCTGGAGCATGCTTACGAGCTCGAGGATACGGGCATTTTCGATGTACTGGGCTATGAGGGTGCCTGTCTGTTGGAGTGGGGCGAGCAGTTCCAGGACGAACTGACAGACGAGTATCTTTCGGTAACGCTTAAGCGTGATGAGAACGATAGCGACGTGCGAACGATAACGCTCGAGGCGCACGGCGAGCGCGCAGCGGAGCTTTCCGATTTGATTGATAAGGCTGTACAAGATGAGCTTGCATAACGATTACGCGCTGGTGGTGGCGCTCGATACTTCGACCGATATGCTTGCCTGCGCGGCAAGCTGGATTGATGGGCAGACGGGCGAGGCGAAGCTGGTGAGTGGCGACCATATGTGCCGTCGCCATGCCAATGTGGAGCTCGTGAATACCGTCGACAGCGTGCTTGCTGAGGCTGGCATGGACCGTGCCGACGTGGGCAGTTACGTCGTCGGTCGCGGTCCGGGTTCGTTTACCGGCGTGCGTATCGGCATTTCCACCGCCAAGGGCTTGGCGCGCGGTGCCAACGTGCCGCTGTTGGGTGTGTCGACGCTCGATGCCTGCGCATGGACCGCGTGGAAGGCTGGCGTGCGTGGCAAACTCGGCATTCTGGCCGATGCCATGCGCGGCGAGGTGTATCCGGCTTTGTATGTACTGAGCGACGAGGGCCCCGAGCGCCAGTTTGAGCGCGAGCACGTGGTCAAGGCTGCCGTGGCGCTTGATGAGTGGCGCCAAGCCGCGGACTGGGACCAGGTTCAGCTGACTGGCGACGGTCTCGTGCGCTATGGCAAGCTGCTGGGCGAGGATGAGGTCGCTCGCTGCGTAGAGCGCGGCTTGTGGTGGCCTTCGGGCGAGGGCCTCCTCCTTGCGCATGCCGCGGGTGACGGCGACCCGGCCCGCGTCCTTCCGATCTATACGCGCCTTTCTGATGCCGAGGAAAACGAGCGCAAACGCCTCGGTCTTGCCGAGAGCGCGCAGAGCGAAATTACGGGCGTCGCCGATGAGCTCGCCGGCCGCCATCTGCAATTCCGCCCCATGGGTGCGGCGGACGCCGAGGGCGCAAGTGCGCTGGAGGCCGCCTGCTTTGAAGGCGCTGGACACGAGGCGTGGACGCCGGGCATGTTTCTATCCGAGCTGGGCGAGGATGTTGCGGCGCCGCGCAGCTGGTGGGTGGCGCACGACGACGGTCAGCTGCTGGGGCTTGCCGGTGGCATGGTCGTGGACGGTGACGTGCAGATTCTGGATGTTGCCGTCGATCCGAAGCATCGCCGCGAGGGTATTGCCCGCAAGCTGCTGTCGCACGTGAGCTACGATGCCCAGATGCTCGGCTGCACCACGGCTTCGCTCGAGGTCGAGGACGGCAACGAGGGCGCTATTGCACTCTATGCCTCCCTGGGCTTTACCGAGGCGGGCTGCCGCCGCGGTTACTACGGTGTTGGCAAAGATGCCATCGTCATGACGGCGCCGCTGCCCTTGGTGCTCCCGGTCGACAACGCTTCGCCCGAGCCGACGGCGGCTGAGCAGCGTGTATGGCCGCTACCTGCACCCGAGCGAACCGTTGAGGAACGCGCCGAAATTGAGCGTCGCCGCCTGGTGCTTGCCATCGAGAGTTCGTGCGATGAGACGGCTGTGGCGATTATCGATGCGGACGGTAATATGCTGGCCAATCAGGTTTCGACGCAGATCGATTTTCATGCCCGTTTTGGCGGCGTAGTGCCCGAGATCGCTTCGCGCAAGCACGTTGAGGTTATCGTGAGCGTCGTGGACGCGGCGCTCGAGGATGCCGCGGCATCGCTTGGTCTTGAGGGCGGAGCCATCGCGCCGAGCGAACTCGCCGCTGTTGGCGTGACACAGGGTCCGGGCCTGGTGGGTGCTCTGGTGGTGGGCGTCGCCTTCGCCAAGGGCTTTGCCTATGCTGCCGGTAAACCGCTCGTGTGTGTCAATCATCTGGAGGGCCACCTGTTTGCCAACCTGCTGGCGCAGCCCGATCTCAAGCCGCCGTTTATCTTCACGCTCGTCTCGGGCGGTCATACCATGCTTGTTCACGTCAAGGCGTGGGGCGACTACGAGGTGCTCGGCGAGACGCTCGACGACGCCGTGGGCGAAGCCTTTGACAAAGTGGCAAAGGCGCTGGGCCTGGGCTATCCCGGCGGCCCCATCATTTCCAAACTGGCCGAGACGGGCAATCCCCGCGCGATTGACTTTCCCCGTGCGCTCAATAGTAGGGGCGACTATCGATTCTCGCTTTCGGGCCTTAAGACGGCCGTGACGCTCTACATTGAGCAGGAGACCAAGGCCGGGCGCACGATTCATCTGCCCGACCTGGCGGCTTCGTTTGAGGCCGCGGTCTTTGACGTTCAGTACAAGAAGGCCAAGAACGCGCTGCATGCCACCGGATGCAAGGAATACTGCATCGGTGGCGGCGTCTCGGCTAATCCGCATCTGCGCGAGATGATGATCAAGAAGCTCGGGCGCCAGGGCATCCGCGTGACGGTGCCGCCTCTCTCGGCATGCACCGACAATGCCGCCATGATCGCGGAGGTCGCCCGCCGTAAATTCGACCGAGGAGAAATCTCGCCGTTCGATGTCGACGCCGATCCGAACATGACGCTGTAGTCGCAAAGGCGCGGTCCCCGACCGGAGGGGCCGGATATAAGGTTTCCTGCTCTACAGTCCTGCGCAAGACGAAGGCCACATTAAGTGGCCTTCTTTGCGTGCGGAACTCGCGATAAACCTTATATCCGGCCCCTCCGGCCGGGGACCTTTCTGTATCGATATAGCTTCTGAGCTGGTTTGGCGTCGACAACGTCCAGCAAGGTTAACAAGCCAGCGTCGAATTTCCGGCGTTCTTTAGCTGAAAGAAACCTACCTGATAATCGACTCAATATCTCGGCTCTTATATAGCAGTCGGCGGACTTCCATAACGTCGTCGATGACGACATAAAAAACCATGTAGTTACCAACGTAGAAGCGGTAATACGGGTGCAATCGCCTTCTTGTCGAAGGGTATGTTGGCGACATGGTTGGACTCTTGAGATGCTCGAGTATGCCTGCTTCAACATTGTTGACAAGCCTATTTGCTGCAGCGGGGTTATTGAGATCAAAGGCGATATATGACGCTGCTTGGCTGAGGTCCTCCCAAAATAGGGGAAGATAGCGGAGCTTATAGGGCCTGTTCATTGAGACCGCCGTTGAGCATTTTTCTGACAGAGCCAAAGACATCGTCGTGTGTATAGCGAAGTTGCATGCTGGCAGCCTGACGATCGGCGGCATCAAGGGCGCTCTCGATTGTATTGCTCAGCGACTTGTACTGCTCAAAGCTCATGACGACCATAGAGCCCCGCCCGTTTTTAGTTAGAAAAACCGGACCCTCTTGTTCGACTTCGCGTTCAACGTCCGGGTAGTGATTTCTAAGATCTGAGACTGGCCTAATATTCACAGCTACCTCCTGAGCTATCAGGATATTATCGTGATTATGATAACAGAGTTGAGATTTGGGATGGGAACTCCTCGGGGGCGGGGCGGGCGCCTGCCGCCATATATGAACTTTATCGCGAGTTCCGCACGAACAGGAGGCCACTTAATGTGGCCTCCGTCGTGAGCAGGACTGTCCGAGCAGGAAAGTTCATATATGGCGGCAGGCGCCCGCCCCGCCCCCGAGGAGCATCTCTCAAGCAAAAACTGTCGTGGGGTAAAGTCTGAGGTCAGTGGCGTTTTATACCGAGAAATCCAAAAAAGTTGAAAATTCATTACAAATTTGCGTTGACTTTAGGTAACTAAAGTTTCATACTCCTTTTCAACCACTGGGGGATGTGAACACGCACGGATCGTTCGCATCATGATTGAAGAGGATTTCTTAGACATGTTCACGCATCAGCTAAACATTATCAGCGTAGTAATTATCTGATGCGGGTTAGCACATACAGCTAGCCCGTACGATAACGGGCGGCTGATGAAGATGAGGGCCGTCGAGCGCAACCGACGGCCCTCATTTTTTATGTCTAGGAAGTTCTTTTTAGAGGAGGAAATGTAATGAACGGAGTTTTGCTCATGGTTGTGGCTGCGGCGGTGCTCGCCTGCGGCTATCTGGGCTACGGCCGCTGGCTGGCCAACAAGTGGGGCGTTGACAAAGAGGCCCTCACGCCGGCCAAGCGCATGAAGGACGGCAAGAGCTTCTCGCCCGTCTCTGCCTTCACCGCGTTCTCGCACCAGTTCAGCTCGATCTGCGGTGCTGGCCCTGTCACGGGTACGATCGTCGCCATGGCCTTTGGCTGGCTGCCCGTCGTGCTCTGGGTCCTCGTCGGCGGTATCTTCTTTGGTGCCGTCCACGACTTTGGTGCTCTGTACGCTTCGATGAAGAACAACGGCAAGTCGCTCGCTCAGCTCATCGAGAAGTACATCGGCAAGACCGGCCGTCGCCTGTTCCTGCTGTTCTGCTGGCTGTTCTGCATCATCGTCATCGCCGCCTTCACCGACATGGTCTGCAAGACGTTCATGTTCACCCCGGCCGTTGACGCTTCTGGTGCTGCTACCGGTGCCATCGACTTCACCAAGTCCTATGCCGCCGGCTGCGCTGGTACCATCTCCATCCTGTTCACCTTCGTCGCTATCGCCTTTGGTTGGGCCCAGAAGAAGTTCAACCTCACCGGTGCTGCCGAGTTCGTCACCGGCGTGGTCCTCATGGTTCTCATGTTCGCCGTCGGTATGCAGTTCCCGGTCTACCTGGATAAGTTCCAGTGGTTCGCCGTCGTCATGGTCTACCTGGTCTTCGCTGGCGCTATGCCCATCCAGATGCTCAAGACCCCGCGTGACTACCTCACTTCCATCATGATGATCGTCATGATCGTCTGCGCTGTCCTCGGCATCGTCGTCCTGGGCGTCAACGGTCAGGCTACGATGACCGCTCCGGTCTTCACCGGCTTCTCTGGTGCCTCCGGCATGATGTTCCCGGTCCTGTTTGTCTCCGTTGCTTGCGGCGCTCTCTCCGGTTTCCACAGCCTCGTTTCTTCCGGCACCTCTTCTAAGCAGGTCGAGAAGGAGCAGGACGCCGTCAAGGTCGGTTACGGCGCTATGGTCGTCGAGTCCTTCGTTGGCATCCTTGCCATCATCGTTGCCGGCATCATGTTCTCCGACATGAACACCGCCGGTACCGGCGCCCTCAACGCCGGTGTCGCTTCCACCCCGTTCCAGATCTTCGCCGCTGGCATCTCCCGCGGTATGCAGGCCTTCGGTGTTGACGGCACGCTCGCTACCGTCTTTATGACCATGAACGTCTCTGCTCTGGCCCTGACCTCGCTCGACGCCGTCGCCCGCATCGCCCGCACTTCGTTCTCCGAGTTCTTTGCCCAGACCAACGATGCCCTGGCCATCGAGTCCAAGGCCGGCTATATGAAGGTCCTCGGCAACCCCTGGTTCGCCACGGTTGTCACCCTGCTTCCTGGTCTCGCCCTTGCTTTTGGTGGCTATGCCAACATCTGGCCGCTCTTTGGTGCTTCCAACCAGCTGCTCGGCGGTATGACCATGATCACCCTCGCCGTGTTCTGCAAGTGCACCGGCCGCAAGGGCTGGATGCTCTACGTGCCCGTCGCCTTCCTGCTCTGCTGCACCTTCACCTCGCTGGTCCAGAGCGCCATGGGCTGCATGACCGCTGTCCAGGCTTACGGCTTCTTCGGTACCATCCCGGCCACCGCTACCACGGCTGCCGTCTCCGTCGCCGCCACCAAGGGCCTGCAGCTCGTCTTCGCCGTCCTGCTGATGGTCCTGGGCCTCATCGTTGCCGTCAACTGCCTCAGGGAGTTCTTCGGCAAGGAGGCCGGCTCCATGCCCGACGAGGAGCCCGAGTGGTCCGAGATGGGCAAGGCCGAGTATGGTCGCGCCGCTGCTGCTGAGGCTCCTGCCGACGCTGAGGCCGCCAAGGCCTAGCCGATCGGACGGATTGAATCCTCCATCTCTATGACTCGGAAAGACCGGGTCCGCAACAATGCGGACTCGGTCTTTTTCTTGCGAGAACGGGTGATGCAAGGGCGTCCTCGCAGATGTTTTGCGTGTATAGGCTCACGCGTTGTACCATATAGACGTATATGTGTGCATATGAAAGGGGCCCCGTGGCCAAGACGGTATATTCCGATAACCAACAAAATGTCGATGCTCTGGCTGAGCGTCTGAGCGGACAAACGTCGCTTTCTGCCGAGCGGGCCAAGCTGGTTGCCTACGACCTGCTCTGCCGCAAGGCGCTCAAGATCAAGTCGAGCGCGCTGGCGCAAATCTTCCGCTCCGTGGATAAGGAGTGCGATACCAAGGCGATGCGCGACGAGCTTATCGCGGCAAAGATTGTGACCAAGATCGAGGGTAGCGGCATTAACGGGCGCCCGGCGTTCTATACCATCAATGCCGAGATCCGCGATGCCCAGGAGCAGCCTGCCGAGTCCGTCGAGGATTTTGTCGTCGAGGATTCCGCTGACGTGCCTGCTGTGGAAGAAGCTGCTCCGCGTGAGCATGTCGATACCGATGAGTTGCTCGATGAGAACGTCGTGCGTGCCTTTACGGCCAAGGCAGGACGCGGCGGTTTTGGCGGGGGCGGCAAGCGCGATGCGCAGCGCCGCGCCCAGCAGGAGCGCTTCCGTCGCGCCGTTGCTCAAAAGGGTGAGACGGATGCCGAGGCTGTTGAGAACGAGGTTGCTGCCGAGTCGCAGAAGCCCGCGAAGGAGCAAAAGCCCGTGGAGGCCCAAGAGCCCCAGCGTCGCCGTGGTGCCCACTTTAGGGCTGCGCAGCAGGATGTCGCGCATGAGGTTGAAGAGCCTTCCGAGGTTGCAGACGATGTTGAGGAGTCTGCCAAGAGGGCTCCGGGTTCATGCCGTCCCGGGCGTGGTTTTGCGAGGCGCGCGTATTCCGTAAGGCGTCAGGAGAAGGGCGAGCCGGCTTCGACCACTCAGGACAAGAAGGCCGAACAAACCGAGAAAACCGTTGAGCCGGCGGCTCGCGAACAGAAGCCTGTTGAGCCGCAGCTTGAGGTTGATGCCGAGGCCAAGGGCGAGCAGCCTACTGATGAGCAGACGGAGCAGGGCGCGTCGAGCAAGCCTCGCCGCCGTCGCCATCGCGGGGGCCGCAGTTCCCATGCCGAGACTGCAGCCGGGAAGACCACGCCGCAGGACGAGGATGCGAAGGCCGAGGTTTCTTCGGGGCAGCCTAAGCGCCAGCCGGCGAAGGAGAGCAAGTCCGATCGTCCGCAGAAGCAGGCGTCTATGCCGAAGCACGAGCGCAATTCCCAAGGCGATTCTAGGCGCAAGGCTCAGAAGAAGCCGGAGTCTGCCGCAGCAGATACTGCTGCCCAGCAGCCCGAGTCGGCCGTCCACGACGAGGTATCGGCGTTTGCCCTTGCCCGCGTTTTAGGCAGGCAGCTGCTCAAAGTTGTCCCTACGCCTACGGCGCTCTCTAAGATCAAGGAGCAGCAGACACAGATCGTAAAGGTCGAGGGCAAGGACGGCAAAAAGGCTCCGCAGCGCACTCAGCACAACGAGATGTCCAACCGCAAGATTGCCGAGGAAATCGCAATCATCCAGGCTTGGATCGAGCAAAACCGAGGTGCCGATACGCCGGTTGCCTCGCGCCGCCAGCGTGCCTACCAGATCTTTAACGACGAGAAGGCTTTTGACGGCAAGCACGGTGAGCGCCTGATCAGACGTATGACCGAAAAGGGCATCAGCATGCAGGCGATTAAGGTCGCCCCCAACCGCCCCGTGCACTTTACGGGTTTCTTTACGCTGGGCGCCGACAAGCCGTTCATTATGGTTGAGAACCTGGATACCTACGACGAGATCGTCAAGCTGCTGCGTGGCCGCAAGCACGCCAAGCTCTTTGGCATCAAGGTGGGCGGCGTGATTTTTGGCGGCGGATGCAAGGCGAGCGTCTCGCATGCCCTGGACGATTATCTGGCCGAGATCGGCTATCGTTTTAACTACGTCTACTACGTGGGCGATATCGACCGCGAGGGCGCGCGCATCGTCGAGCAGGCTCGCAATGCCAATGTGGTTGAGATTCGCCTGCATGCCGGCATGTACCGCGCCATGCTCGCCGAGCACAAGCGTCGCGTGAAGGCCGGCGGCGAGTGCGAGCCCGCGGCTGCCAACCAGGGCGTGCCGCAGAACTTGGCGGCGACGATCAAGGATCTGCCCATGGTCACGCGTGTGCAGTTCCGCAACGTGCTACGTGAAGGCGGGCGCATTCCGCAGGAGATTCTGATGACCGCCGACTATCGGGATGGCGACTCGGGAAGCTTCGACCGCATGCTGAACAACTAAATTCCGCCGGCCCCGGGAGAGCGGGGACACCGGCTTAGGTTTCCTGCTCTACAGTCCTGCTCACGACGGAGGCCACATTAAGTGGCCTCCTGTTCGTGCGGAACTCGCGATAAACCTAAGCCGGTGTCCCCGCTCTCCCGGGGCCTGTGGTTACTTGGTTGTTGCATGCGGCTCGCTTTTCGGAACTGGGCTGATAGGCGTGCCTCAAAAAATCTACCCCAGTCGCTGTGTAGGGTGTCTATAAAGAGCCGTGGCCAAAAAACATCAAATATGAGTACTGATATTCTTTTAGTAGCAGTAATTTTGACCACATTTAAGGTGATTTGACGTGTCGATCGAGCAGATAAGCTGCCGTATCTCCTCAAGCGTTCATTAAAGGAAGACCTTGATGCGAATAAATCTCATTAAGATCTTCTTTTATTAACGAAAATAATGTAGCTACAACGGTAACAGTACTCATATTTGCCGTTTTTTTGGCCACAGTCCTTCGGAGGGTCCTCGAAATAGTCCCGAGCCGGCACTTTAGGAACGTCCCTAAGTGCCGACACCGCGTCTGCCTGCGGTGGCCGCGCGCCGCTGCGTCGCTCCGCATCCTTGCGGGTTCGGATCCCTCCGCTTGGCGGCGTTGGCTCGATTTGCTTGACGTGAGGGGCTCTTGGCTGGTGTGGGACGGAGGGATTCCGCGTCCGCCTGGTCGGCGGCCGCGCCCCGCTGCGTCGCTTCGCTCCTTGCGTGCTGCGCTGGAAAACGCTTCGCGTTTCCTCAGCTCCGCACCCTTGCGGGTTCGAATTCCTCCGCTTGCCCACAAGAAAGCGCCCTGGGCCGTTATGGGCTTAGGGCGCTCAGTTTTAATGGCTGGGACGGAGGGATTCGAACCCCCAACAGCCGGCACCAAAAACCGGAGTTCTACCGTTGAACTACGTCCCAATGTGTGGTGTTGCCCAAAAGCAACTCGTTTAGTTTACCTAATCTGCGAGGGCATCGCAAACGCCATCGAGCAGGCGCACAGCGAGTGTCTGCGCGTCGCTGGCCGTGAAGGTGCCGTTGTAGCGCGTCATGCCCGTGAGCTCAATGCGAATGCGAGCCGGCTTCTGCTGCGCGGCGACATTGGCAGTGCGGATGCGCTGGGCCAGGTTGTGGCACTCGGCGAGGGCAATCGTGGCGCGCGGTGCGGCGTCGGCGGGCAGCTCATCGCTTGCGATCTCGAGCACCAGGTCAACGTTGGTTGGGACCTCGGAGTCGCAGAGCATCATGCCGCTATTGTCGGTCGTTGCCGTGGCGATATTCCACATGCGCGACGCAACACTGCGCGCGATGGGGTCCTCGCCGATAACGGCAATCTGGAAGCGCTCGAGCACGTTGGCGGCGCGAGCAAAACCGATGCGGGACTCGGCTTCGGTGACCGAGGGCTTGCCCTCCCACACATGGTGCAGGCGGTTGATGTAGGCGTAGGTGTCCTGGAAGGCCATGCCGTCGGCAAACAGGCCGACATTTTCCTGGAACTGCTGCAGGGCGGCCTCGGTATGCGGACCAAAGTAGCCGTCGTCCTCGCCGCAGGCAAAGCCCAAAACGTTGAGAGCGCGCTGCAGGGCCTGCACATCGGCGCCATGGAAATTGGGCATGCGCAGATACAGAGTGCGGTCGCCCAGCTTATACGAGGCGTCGACCAGGGCGCTCCAACAGGGGATATCGACGGCATGACCGGCAGCAAGGCCGCTGTCGAGCCTGAAGGTGCTGACGGCCTGCTCGGTGGTGGTGCCAAAGCGCTTGTCGGCAACCTCGGTGTCATCGATTGTATAGCCGAGCTGCAGAAGGCGGGACTGGACGTCCTCGACGGCTGCTCCCTGCATGCCCGTTGTAATAGGTTCCATGAACGAACCCCTTTCGGCGTACCATTCGTACTATTTGAGCGTGTGTCGGATAGACAACGCAAAGGGATGCATAAACATGCACTCAACAGTGTAGCAAGTTGTACCCAAATACGCTGCTGACAGGTTTTATAACCCCCGCTAGTTAAGGCGCTCCACAAAGAAATCTGCCATGGAGAGGAACAGTTCACGTGCATGCGGGTCGAGCGAAACGTCCTCGATGGCCGCTTTGGCCTTGGCGGTCAGGTCGAGCGCATAAGTGTGGGCGTAATCGATAGAGCCGGTCTCCTGGAAGATCTCCACGGCGCGTGCGAGTTGCGCGGGGTCCTCGGTGCCCGAGGAAAGGATCGCTTCAATCTCGTCGTGATAGCGCTCATCAGACAGGGCGTGCACGGCAACGAGCGTGCGCTTGCCCTCGGTGATGTCGGTGCGGAAGTCCTTGTTGGCGGCCTCCTTGGTGCCGATCAAGTTGAGCAGGTCGTCTTGAATTTGGAAGGCAAGGCCCGTGTGCAGGCCAAAGGCGCGCAGCGCCTCAATTTGCTCCTCGCTGCCTCCGCCAATGATGGCTCCGGTGGCAAGCGGCGTGGCTCCGCTGTAGTACGCGGTCTTGTGCGTCGCCATGTCCAGATAATCGTCGACCGAGATGTCGAAGCGTGCGTCACGGACCCAGCCCAAGTCGAGCGCCTGGCCCTCGATGGTGCGAACGATCATCTCGGTGAGCTCGTGGAGCACGCGCAGTTTCACGTCGGACTCCAGCGTGGGGTCGTCGAGAACCGTCTTGGTGACCATGGTGAGCGCCAGGTCACCGCAGTTGATGGCAAGACCGGTGCCCTCGGTAAGGTGCATGCAGGGCTTGCCGCGACGAATCTGCCCGTTGTCGGCGATGTCGTCGTGGATGAGTGCGCCCGACTGAAAGTGCTCGATGGCCGCCGCGGCGCTGCGGGCGCTCTCAAAGCTGCCGCCTACCGCGGTGGCGGCGAGCATGCAGATGAGCGGGCGGTGGCGCTTGCCAGCGTTTGCCGTAAATGCCGAGAGCGGGGTATACAGGTAGCGCTCGATATCGGCGGAAGTCGCCTGTCCGTCAAAGAACGTGGCCAGATAGTCGTTAATCTGGTCAAAGTGCTGGGCTAAAAAGTTGGTAAACGGACTGGACACGGGTTCTCGCATTCTTTCTAAAGGTTGCATCGATGTAGTGTGCAGGCAACATATTGCCACATTGTGCCTGCCTGCGTGGCAGGTTTGGGGATTTAAGGCAACGGCGCATGTCGGACGAGTTTCGTAGTTAGACCAGTCCAAAGTGCTCAAGCGCCTTGACGACGCCATCTTTGTCGACCGAGTCGGTGATGTAGTCGGCGCGCTTTTTGAGATAGTCCGGCGCATTGCCCATGGCGATACCGACATCGACGGCGTTCATCAGCGAGATGTCATTGCTGGCATCACCGATGCCATACACCGTTCCATGGTTGGGGTCGAGAGCGTCGAGTACGGACTGGATACCCTCGCGCTTGGTGCATTCGCGAGGCGAAATCTCGGTCACTTCGAGCTCGAGCTCGTTAAAGCAGAGCAGCGGCTCAAACGCTTGATCCTGAGCGATGCGGTTGGCAAGCGACGTGGACATTAAGATCTTGTAGGCGCTGTAATGTTGCAGCTGCGTGACTGCGTCGCCCAGGGTGCGCGCGTATCCGGGGGCATCAGGGGCATCGGCACTCATGCGCACGACGCCGTTGAGGCCCTCAAAGCGGATGACCTCGCCCGACTGCTCAAGATAGGGGGCAAGGCGCTGCAGCATGCCGGGCGTCATCGCTAAATCGCGAATCACGTGTCCCTCAAGTTCGACATAACCGCCCGCAAGACAGACGATGCCGGTCCAGGGCAGCTCAAGAAGTTTGGGGTGGATGCAGCTGAGGGTGCGTCCTGTGCAGATAAAGGCCATGTTGCCGTTTGCAACGAAATCGCGGATGGCCTGCGAGACCGCCTCGTTGGGATAAGGGGACAGGTCACGCTCGTCTTCGGGAAGGTCTTGGGCGAGCCTGGGGTCTTGCCAGGCGAGCGTTCCGTCGATATCGAAGAAGCAGATATCGCCGCGCTTATGGGCTGCGCTGGCGGCAGGGGAGGCCGAGGTGGTGGGCACAAATCCCGGCTCGAGGCCCATGATCTGGTCAAAATGCTCTTTAACGCGGGGAACGGAGATGCCGATGATCACCTGGGCGGTCTTGCCCGTAATGATGAGGCCCTTGGCGCCCACCGCGACAAACGACGCGTTATCTGCAACGATGGAAGGGTCTGCGACCTCGACGCGCAGGCGCGTGGCGCAGTTGGTTGCGCCCACGATATTGCCAACACCACCTAAGAGCTGAATTACCCGCTCAGCGAGGACGTGATCTTGATCGGATCGACTATTGACTTCGTCATTGGGAGATTGCTCTTTGGCAAAGTCGCTTCCCGTTAAACGATCGATTGTCGTGCGATTGGCGACATGATTCTCGCGGCCCGGCGTCTTAAGGTCATAGACCAAGATGAGTGCTCGAAAACTAACAAAGAAGATGAGGCTAAAGGCAAGGCCGATGCCGAGCGCCAAAAGGTAGGAGCCGGCATGCATTCGCATGAGTGGGATGAAGTTGAAGGCCGTCATTTCCATGAGACCGCCCGAGAAGATGCCGACGATGCCAAAGAAGTTCATGGTCATGGCAAGGCAGGAGGATAGGACGGCGTAGAGCAAAAAGAGTCCGGGATAGGTGAACATAAAGAGAAACTCGAGCGGTTCGGTGACGCCGCAGACCACCGAGGCGACGATGGCGGGCAAAAGGATGACCTTAAGGCCGGCGCGGCGTTCGGGTTTGGCGGTGAAATAGAATGCTGCCGCGATGGCGGGAAGGCCAAAGAGCTTGCCCCAGCCGGTGGCGGTAAAACCTGCCCAGGGTGCAAGTTCATTTAAAGGGCGCGTGCTATGGGAGAGAATGGGGAGCAGGTTGGTCCACGTGGCGTAAATACCGTCGTGAATGACCAGATTGTCGTAATAGATGGGCATATAGAGCAGGTGGTGCAGCCCCATGGGCTCGAGTGCTCGCTCCAAAAACACAAAGATGCCCACGCCGAAGGGGCCGACGCCTGCAAGTGCGTGGCGCAGCGTTTCGGTCACAGCGTATGCGAAGGGTACGATAGCGGCCGAGATGGCGGCAAGGGCAAACACGGCAAAAAAGCTGATGAGGTAGACCAGTGAGGAACCCGAGAAGGTGCCGAGCCAATCGGGAACCTTGGCATCGTAGAAGCGATCATGGATGGCGACGACGGTTGCCGATACCGCCAGCGGGCCGATAATGCCGGTGTCGAGCGTCTTGATGCCGTCGATGACGGTGATGCCGCTGGCGGGGGTCAAAGATGATGGGTACTTAAGTCCAAGGTTGTCGCCGCTCAGCTTAATGATCTCGCTCAAAAAGAAGCAATAGGCAAAATAAGCCACGAGTGCCTCGAGGCAGCAGCGTGCCGGTTGCTTTTGGGCAAGACCGATAGGCAGCGCTACGGCAAAAAGGAGCGGGAGACGTTTAAAGACCGTCCACGAGCCGCGCTGGATGATGGTCCAGAAAACGTACCAAGGGGTTCCGTATACGGCGAGATCGCCGACGATGTCCGCAGTCGTTGCGAGAGCGGAGATGCCGACCATGAGGCCTGATATAGAAAACAGCATGGCGGGCGCGAACATGGCTCCGCCAAAACGTTGGATTTTCTGCAGCATAATATGCCTTTCGGATGCAACATGCTGTGCGAGCAAGAACGTTTAAACAATGAACTCATTGTAGGGGACTGGCTGCTTGCCGCATTGACGGTTTTGATTCGGTCCGATTTGGGTTTCGGGGGAACCGTCGACGGTAAATAATCCGTGCTTTACCGATAATCGGTTTAAACAACCCAAAGAAATGCTATCGTGCCTAGCCATACATATTCATTAGAGGTGAAACAATGCCAAAAGCGATTTATGAAGGAATCTACCGAGAAATACGCTCGCGCATCATTAATGGGACCTATGCGTTTCAGGAGATGCTGCCAACCGAAGCCGAGCTGACCGCGGAGTTCGGATGCACTCGCAATACCGTCCGTCGCGCCTTGAGTATGCTGGCCGACGGGATGTTTGTGCAGCCCATACACGGCAAGGGCGTGCGCGTTATTTGGCTTAAGGGCGAAACCGACATGTTGGGCGCACTCGAAGAGGTTGAGTCGTTTGGCGAGTTTGCAAAGCGCAACAATGCCGTTGCATCGACGGACGTTAAGTCTTTTGAACATCTGGTCTGCACCGAGCAACTCTCTCGTCACCTGGGCTTTAAGGTGGGCGAGGAGTTGATTCGCGTGGTGCGTGTCCGTAGCCTTAACGGTAGCGCTCGCCAGGTGGACCACGGCTATTTTCTGGAGTCGATCGCCAAAGGCCTGACGCCCGAGATCGCTGCAAAGTCAATTTACGACTATCTGGAGCACAAACGCGGCGTCAAAGTGATGGCGAGTCGCCGTACGGTGAGCGTCGAGCTTGCCAACGATGAGGACTGCAGCTATCTTGACCTTGGCAAATACAACTGCGTTGCCGTCATGGAGAGCCAGTCGTACACCTCGGACGGCATCTTGTTCGAGGTCACGCATGCCCGCACGCATCCCGAGATCTTCCACTACCGCGTCAACTCCAAGCGATAGCCGGCTAGCTCGCAGCCTGACGAGACTCATGCCCTCAAAGAGAAAACGCCCGGTCAAACCGACGATGCATCGGCTTGACCGGGCGTTTTCTCTGCATTCGATAACAAATAATTGTTTATACAAAACTTGTCAAGTATCAAGTTGAAATTACCGTTCACCGAAGTTTTTCTACCGCTCTAGTAATACTTGTTCAAACAACTAGCCAAATAGCGTATCGTACAAATCAGCAAAAGGGGCAAAGTCCCCGAGCCAATCTCCGAAGGCGGCGGCAAAGGGTGCCGCCACGGTGTGAAAGGGTGGATTGTAATGAAGAACGAAATGAGCAGAAGGCAGTTCCTGGGCTTTGCTGGTTCCGCGGCTGCGGTTCTTGGTCTGGGTCTCGTGGGCTGCGGTGGTTCTGCCGGCTCCGGCTCCTCTGCTTCTGGTGACGCTGCCGAGGTCTACTTCCTCCAATTCAAGCCCGAGGTCGACAAGGAGTGGAAGGAGATCGCCAAGGCCTATAAGAAGGAGAAGGGCGTCGAGGTCAAGATCGTGACCGCCGCCTCCAACACCTACGAGGAGAAGCTCAAGTCCGAGATGTCCAAGAGCTCCGCTCCGACCCTGTTCCAGGTCAACGGCCCCACCGGTCTTAAGAACTGGAAGGATTACTGCGCCGACCTGTCCGATACCAAGCTCCGCGGTGAGCTCATTGACGACTCCCTGGCTCTGCAGTCCGACGGCAAGGATCTGGGTATCGACTGGGTCCAGGAGAGCTACGGCATCATCTACAACAAGCAGCTGCTCGAGAAGGCTGGTTACAAGGCCGAGGACATCAACTCCTTCGACAAGCTGAAGGCTTGTGCCGACGACATCCAGGCCCGCAAGGACGAGCTTGGTGTTGAGGGCGCCTTCACTTCCGCTGGCATGGACGACTCCTCCAGCTGGCGCTACACCACCCACCTCGCCAACCTCCCGCTCTACTACGAGTTCGAGAAGGAGCACAACCAGGAGGACGACGAGATCAAGGGCGAGTATCTCGACAACTTCAAGCAGATTTTCGACCTGTACATCACCGACTCCACCTGCGATCCTTCGCAGCTTGCCTCCAAGACCGGCGACGACGCCACAAACGAGTTCGCAACCGGCAAGGCCGTCTTCTATCAGAACGGTTCTTGGGCCTACGCTGACCTCACCAAGGCTGGCATGACCGACGATCAGATTGGCATGATGCCCATCTACATCGGTGTCGACGGCGAGGAGAACCAGGGCCTGTGCTCCGGCGGCGAGAACTACTGGTGCGTCAGCTCCCAGGCTTCCGAGGATGCCCAGAAGGCCACCGAGGACTTCATGTATTGGTGCGTCACTTCTGACACCGCCACCAGCATCATCGCTGACAAGATGGGTCTGACTGCCCCGTTCAAGAGCGCTAAGGAGACCACCAACGTCTTCTCGCAGCAGGCCGTTGCCATGGCCAAGGACGGCAAGAAGACCGTCGCTTGGGACTTCGTTTACATCCCCTCTGAGGAGTGGAAGAAGAACCTCAAGCAGGCTCTGATTGCCTATGCTGCCGACAACAGCAAGTGGGACGGCGTCAAGAACGCCTTCGTCGATGGCTGGAAGACCGAGAAGGCTGCTTCCGAGTAAGCAGTTGCTGCCCAAGCTATCTGATTAGCGACAGGGGGCGGGCAGACGTTGGTTTGCCCGCCCCCTGCATATTGAAAGGACCCTTCTATGGGCAAAGCACTCAAGCGCTGGTGGCCGCTCTTTATGCTGCCCACGTGTCTGGCGTTTATGATCGGGTTCGTGATCCCCTTTATCCAGGGCTTCTATCTCTCGTTCTGCCAGTTTATTACCATTAACAACGCGCATTTTGTCGGTGTCGAGAACTATGTGCGTGCCTTGACGGATCCGCAGTTCTCCACGTCGTTCTTCTTTACCGTGGCGTTTGCCTTCCTGTCGACGGTGCTCATCAACGTGATCGCGCTGGCCATTGCACAGGCGCTCACCCGCAAGGCGCTCAAGGGCACCAACATCTTCCGTACGATCTTCTTTATGCCTAACCTGATCGGCGGCATTGTACTGGGTTACATTTGGCAGATTCTGATCAACTGCCTGCTCTCCAACGTGGGTGCCCAGCTTATCGCCCTCAACTCCGCCGCTGGCTTCTGGGGCCTTATCATCCTGACCCTGTGGCAACAGGTCGGCTACATGATGATCATCTACATCGCCGGTCTGCAGTCCATTCCGTCTGATTACATCGAGGCCGCCAAGGTCGACGGCGCTACGGCGTGGCAGACGTTTTGGAAGGTTAAGATCCCCAACCTGATGCCGACCATCACCATCTGCCTGTTCCTGTCCATCACCAACGGTTTTAAGCTGTTCGACCAGAACCTCGCCCTTACCGGTGGCGCCCCGGCGCACTCCACCGAGATGCTCGCCCTGAACATCTACAACACGTTCTATTCGCGTGCTGGCATCGCATGGCAGGGCATCGGTCAGGCCAAGGCAGTTATCTTCTGCATCCTGGTTGTCGCTATTTCTATGATCCAGCTTAAGGCCACGAGGTCCAAGGAGGTGCAGCAGTAATGAAACGCGATAAGGCTATCAACCGCGCGCTCTCGATCTTCTTTACGATCCTGTCGCTCGCATGGATCTACCCCGTGTTCATGATTGCGCTCAATTCCTTTAAGAAAGCGACCGCAATCAGCACCACCACGGCGTTCGATCTGCTCACGCCCGAGACGTTCAACGGCCTCGCAAACTACGTGCACGCTCTGAACGAGCAGGGCTTTGCCTCGGCATTTATGTACTCGCTCATCATCACGGTCACGTCGGTCGTGCTGATCTTGGTGTGCTGCTCCATGTGCGCTTGGTACGTGGTGCGCGTCAACAGCAAGATCTCGAACTTCTTCTATTACCTGTTCGTCTTCTCGATGGTCGTGCCCTTCCAGATGCTCATGTTCACGCTGTCCAACCTCGCGGACCGCATCGGCTTTAACACGCCGTTTAACATCTGCTTCATCTACCTTGGTTTTGGCGCGGGCCTCGCGGTCTTTATGTTCGCCGGCTTTGTAAAGAACATCCCGCTCGAGATCGAAGAGGCGGCCATGATCGACGGCTGCAACCCGGTCCAGGTGTTCTTTAAGATCGTCCTTCCCATTATGAAGCCCACCTATCTTTCGGTCGGTATCCTTGAGACCATGTGGGTCTGGAACGACTATCTGCTGCCCTACCTTACGCTCGACTCCACCAAGTACAAGACCATTCCTATCTTGATCCAGTACTTCCGCGGCGGCTACGGCCACGTCGAGCTCGGCCCCATGATGGCCTGCATCATGATGGTCGTTATCCCCATCGTCATCATGTACATCCTCTGCCAGAAGTACATCATCGACGGCGTGGTGGCAGGTGCCGTCAAGGGCTGATGCCGTAACTGTTTTGCAAGTTTCTGCGGCGCCCCTCAGCGTGGCGCCGCATATCGAAAGGTAAAGACATGGCCGAGATCGTTCTCAAACATGTTCAGAAGGTGTATCCCAACAACGAGTCCAAAAAGAAGGGCTTCTTTGGCAAAAAGAAGAAGACCGAGGAGAAGAAGCACAACCTCAAGGTTACCGAGGACGGCGTGCTCGCGGTGGAGGACTTTAACCTCACCGTTCACGACCAGGAGTTTATCGTCCTCGTTGGCCCCTCTGGCTGCGGCAAGTCCACGACGATGCGCATGGTCGCTGGCCTAGAGGACATCACCTCGGGCGACGTGCTGATTGACGGCAAGCGCGTCAACGACGTGGCACCCAAGGACCGTGACATTGCCATGGTGTTCCAGAGCTATGCTCTGTACCCCAATATGACGGTGTACGAGAACATGGCGTTTACGCTTGAGCTCAAGAAGGTCACCAAGGACGAGATCGACCGCAAGGTTCGCTCCGCTGCCGAGATCTTGGGTATCACCGAGTACCTCGACCGTAAGCCCAAGGCGCTTTCGGGCGGCCAGCGCCAGCGTGTCGCTATCGGCCGCGCCATCGTGCGTGACCCCAAGGTCTTCCTGATGGACGAGCCGCTGTCCAACCTGGACGCCAAGCTTCGTAACCAGATGCGTGCCGAGCTCATTAAGCTGCGCCACGAGATCAAGGGCACGTTCATTTATGTTACTCACGACCAGACCGAGGCTATGACCCTCGGTGACCGTATCGTGGTCATGAAGGACGGCGTCGTCCAGCAGATCGCCACCCCGCAGGAGGTCTTCAACCATCCCGCGAACATCTTCGTCGCCGGCTTCATCGGCGTGCCGCAGATGAACTTCTTCGATGCCCAGCTGGTGCGCTCGGGCAACGGCTTTACCGTCAAGACCGAGGATATGAACGTGGCGCTCGCCCCCGAGACCTGCGCTCAGCTTGCCCTCAACTGGGACGGCGGCGACGTGAAGGAGATCACGGCTGGCGTGCGCCCCGAGCAGATTCTGCTTGCCGACAAGGACGAGGAGGGCGCGCTCCAGGGTACCGTCGAGGTGACCGAGCTCATGGGTTCGACCGAGCATGTCCACGTGACCGCTCCCGACGGCCAGTTTGTCCTGATTATTCCCGTCGTCGACCTCGAGGCCAAGGGCGCGCTCAAGGCGGGCGACACCATCTGGTTCAAGTTCGAGAAGAACGCGACCCACCTCTTCGATAAGGTCTCTGGCAAGAACCTTATCTAGGCCCGGTGCATCCAGGCCCTCCCTTTGGGCGACTGCGGTATTGCCATCCTTTTGCCGCGGTCACATATAAGGCTCCCCTCCCGTCCACTGGGCGAGAGGGGAGCCTTTCTTTGTGTTGGGATTGTCTGACCGGTCGTTTGTCTCGATCTGTAACGGGTAGGGCCGATTTCGGACGTTAGATGTTACAGATCGAGACGGTTCCCTGAGCTAGCCATTTCATCTAAATCTGTAACACCAAAGGTGAATTTCAGCTGCTAGATGTTACAGATTGAGATAAACCCAAAGGGAGGGGCCGGTATGTCTCAATCTGTAACAGCTGGGGCCGTTTTTACCGAGTAGCTGTTACAGATCGAGATTCTTCGGTCGAGTCGGGTTGCAGGGTAACGTGCGGGCACAAAAAACGGAGCCGTGTCGCCACGACTCCGTTTCTCAAGAGGATGGGTAAGGGAAGTGAAATTAGTTCAGGTGCCAGATCTCGTCGTTGTACTGGGAGATCGTACGGTCGGACGAGAAGGTGCCGGCGTTGGCGATATTGATGAGCGCCTTGCGCATCCAAGCGTCCTGGTCCTCGTAGTCGGCCAGCACGCGCTCCTTGGTCTGGATGTACTCCTCAATGTCGAGCAGGGCCATAAACCAGTCCTTGCCCTTGATGTCGTCGTGCAGACGCTGCAGGCGCTCGGCGTTGCCGGTTGCCATAAAGGCCGGGTTGGTGATGAAGTCCACCAGCAGTTTAATTCCGGGCTTGCGGTAGAGCGCACCGGCGTTGTAGGTGCCGTCGGCGTAGAGCTGCTCGACCTGTTTGGACGAGGCACCAAAGGTATAGATGTTCTCGTCGCCCACGAGCTCGGCAATCTCCACGTTGGCACCGTCGAGCGTGCACAGGGTTAGGGCGCCGTTGAGCATGAACTTCATGTTGGAGGTGCCGCTCGCCTCCTTGGAGGCCAGGCTGATCTGCTCGGAGATGTCAGCGGCGGGGATCACGCGCTCGGCGGCAGTGACGTTGTAGTTCTCGATCATGACAACCTGCAGGTAGGGAGCCACGTCGGGGTCGTTTGCAATCCACTGCGACAGCGTCAGGATCAGATGGATGATGTCCTGCGCGATAGTGTAGGCAGGCGCCGCCTTGCCGCCAAAGATGATGGTGACGGGGTGCTTAGGTCTGTTGCCGTTCTTGATATCGAGGTACTTCCAGATGATGTAGAGTGCGAGCATCTGCTGGCGCTTGTACTCGTGGATACGCTTGACCTGAACATCGATGATGGCGTTGGACGGGATAGTCACGCCTTGCTCGAGCGCCATGAACTGGCGCATGATGGCCTTGGCCTCGGTCTTGGTGGCGGCCAGGCGCTCAAGAACATCCTTGTCGTCGGCGAACTTGGCGAGTTTGCTCAGATCGCCGGTGCTGCGCCAGTCGGTGCCGATCACATCGTCGAGCAGGCTGGCGAGCGCGGGGTTGGCCCCATGGATCCAGCGGCGGAAGGTGATGCCGTTGGTCTTGTTGGAGAACTTCTCGGGATAGATCTCGTAGAACGGATGAAGCTCGGTGTCCTCCAGGATCTTGGTGTGGAGGGCGGCTACGCCGTTGATGGAGAAGCCAAAGTGGATGTCCATGTGGGCCATGTGGACGGTGTCGTATTCGTCGATGATGGCGACGCGCGGGTCATCGTGCTCGGCCTTCGCGATCTCATCGAGCTTGACGATAATGTCGGCGATGGCAGGGGAGACCTTCTGCAGGCTGGCGAGCGGCCACTTCTCGAGCGCCTCGGCAAGAATCGTGTGGTTAGTGTAGGCGACCATGGAGCGTACGATGGTCACGGCCTCGTCAAACTCGATGCCATGCTCGGTGGTGAGCAAGCGAACGAGCTCGGGGATGACCATGGTGGGGTGCGTGTCGTTAATTTGGACCACGGCGTAGTCGGCCAGATCGTGCAGGTTGCTACCGCGCTCGATGGCCTCGTCGATCAGGAGCTTGGCGGCGTTGCTCACCATGAAGTATTCCTGGTAGATGCGAAGCAGGCGGCCCTGCTCGTCGGAATCGTCGGGGTAGAGAAACAAGGTGAGGTTCTTGGCGATCTCGGTCTTGTCGAAGTCGATGGAGCTGCCGGGGACCAGGCCGTCGTCGACGCTCGCCAGGTCGAACAGGCGCAGGCGGTTCTTGGTGGGCTGGCCGTAACCGGGCACGTCGATGTTGACGAGCTTGGAGGTAACGGCAAAATCGCCGAACTCGACGGTGTAGGAGCGGTCATCGTCGACTAGGATGTCCTGCTCACCGAGCCACTCGTCGGGGACGGCCTTCTGCTGGTTGTCGACAAAGCGCTGACGGAACAGACCGTAGTGATAGTTGAGGCCCACGCCATCGCCGGTCAAGCCCAGCGTGGCGATGGAATCCAGGAAGCACGCGGCCAGGCGGCCCAGGCCGCCGTTGCCGAGCGACGGCTCGACCTCGAACTCCTCGATCTTGTTGAGGTCGTGGCCTGCGGCGGTGAGCTGGTCCTTAACCTCGTCGTAGATGCCGAGGTCGATCATGTTGTTGATGAGCAGCTTGCCGATCAAAAATTCGGCGGAAATGTAATAGAGCTTTTTCTTGCCGTTGTTGAGCGGGCAGGCGGCAGAGCGCTCCTGCACGAGCTTGACCAGCAGTTTGTAAATGCGGCGGTCATCGAGTTGCTCGAGCGAAGTTCCAAAGGACTGCTCGGCAAGATCCGCGAGATTGATGCGGGGCATGTTTCCTCCTGTGGTGAGTTGACTACATGTCAGAAATTCAAAAGAATCCCGCGCGAGGGGATTGGGGTGGCCTCGCGCGGGAAAAGCAAACGCGTCCGCACGGTGGGGAGGGGTCGGGCGCGGTAGCTCCTATTGAGGAAGCTCGATTTCGGCTTCCGACGGGATGCGGAAGTAGGTCTCGGTCCAGTCGGTGAGTTTGTGCTCGAGCTCGCGGGGGATGGCGCCGTCGAGCATGCGCCAGGTCCAGTTGCCGCCCAGGGTGGCAGGGGTGTTGATGCGCGCCTCATTGCCCAGGTTAAGCAGGTCCTGCATGGTGTAGATGCACGTGTCGCTCACGCTGGCGGCGATGGTGCGATTGAGTGCATCTGCCATGGGTTCGCCGGCCTGCTGATGGGTGTACAGGGCTGCCTGCTCGCGCTGACGCGGGGTGGCCGTTCCCTCAAACCAGCCGCGCGCCGTCTCGTTGTCGTGGGTGCCCACATAGGCGACGGTGTTGGCGATGTAGTTATGCGGCAGGTAGTACGAGTTGGTGCCCTCAAAGGCGAACTGCAGGATCTTCATGCCGGGGAAACCCGAGTTGTCGCGCATGTCGATGACACCGGGAGTGAGGAAACCCAGGTCCTCGGCGATGATGGGCAGCGTGCCGAGCTTTTCCTCGAGCGTCTTGAAGAACTTGAGGCCGGGACCCTGCGTCCACGAACCGTAGGACGAATCGGGCGAGGAGAACGGCACCTCCCAATAGGCCTCGAAGCCGCGGAAGTGATCCAGGCGGATGACGTCGTACATGTCGAGGGCGGCGCGAATGCGGCCCTCCCACCAGGAGAAGCCGTCGGACTCCATGGCGTCCCAGTCGTAGATGGGGTTGCCCCAGTACTGGCCGGTGGCCGAGAACTGGTCGGGCGGCGTGCCGGCGACGCTCACGGGATTGCCGGCGGCGTCGATCTTAAAGAGCTCGGGTGTCGCCCACATCTCGACGGAGTCACGCGAGACATAGATGGGCAGGTCGCCGATGATGAGAATGTCGCGCTCGTTGGCATAGGCCTTGAGGCGGCTCCACTGGCGATCGAAGAAGTACTGCGTCATCTGGTGGTAGAGCATACGCGCCGGATGGTCGGTGCAGACCTTGGCGGAAGCCTCGCCGCGGGTGCGGAGCTCCGCGGGCCACTCCCAAAACGCCTTGAGACCGCACTCCTCTTTGACGGTCATGAACTCACAGTAGGGGATGAGCCAGTCCTCGTTGGCCTGGATAAAGTCATCGAAATCGGCCGGCTTGTCGGCAGCAAAGCGCTCGGCGGCGCGGTCGAGAATCTGACGGCGGCCGCCAAAGATAGCACCGTAGTCGACATTGCTGGGGTCGGATCCCAGATACACGCCATCGATATCGCGCTGCTCCAGATACCCTGCCTCGATAAGCTCGGCAAAGTCGATAAAGTTGGGGTTGCCTGCGCGGGCCGAGAACGACTGATAGGGCGAATCGCCATAGCTGGTCGTCGTAAGGGGCAGAATCTGCCAGTAATGTTGTTTGCACGAGGCGAGAAAATCGACGAAGTCGTAGGCATTCCAGCCAAAGCCGCCGATTCCGTATGGTCCGGGCAGAGATGAGACGGGCATGAGGACGCCGCTTGCACGCTCCATGAATGCGCTCACCAACCTTCTTGTTGTGGGGTCGGCCTGCCGATGGGTATGCAGTCCGCCTCCGATGTTCTGATTCGATACGCCTATTGTAAAACATGTTGTTTAAACATGTACAGGCAAGATAAAAAAGTTGGTCGATTTTCGGCGAATGGCTACATGCCATGAAAAAGCCCCGACCTCACAACGTGAGATCGGGGCAAGAACGGTATGTAGGTTTTTGCTACTCGGCGTCGGCGAAGCCGTTGGGGTTGTGGCTCTGCCAGTTCCAGCTATCGCGGCACATGTCCGCGATGTCGTACTGGGCCTTCCAGCCCATCATGCGCTCGGCCTTGGAGGCATCGCACCAGTTGGCAGCGATGTCGCCGGCGCGGCGCTCGCGGATCACGTAGGGCAGCTCCTTGCCACAAGCCTTGGAGAAGGCGGCGACGACCTCGAGTACCGAGGTGCCGGTGCCGGTGCCCAGGTTGAAGATCTCGACGCCGGTCTTGCCGTTCATCCAGTTAAGGGCGGCAACGTGACCAGAGGCCAGATCGCACACGTGGATGTAGTCGCGCACGCCGGTGCCGTCGGGGGTGGGGTAGTCGTTGCCAAAGACCTGAACGGCCTCGAGCTTGCCCACGGCGACCTGGGCGACATAGGGCACCAGGTTGTTGGGGATGCCCTTGGGGTCCTCGCCGATCAGGCCCGACGGATGAGCGCCGATGGGGTTGAAGTAACGGAGCAGCACGACGTCCCACTCGGGGTCGGCGGTGTGGACGTCCATAAGGATCTGCTCGATCATCCACTTGGTCCAGCCATAGGGGTTGGTTGCGGGCTTCTTGGGGTCTTCCTCGGTGACGGGCGGGTTGTCCGGGTCGCCGTAGACGGTCGAGGAGCTCGAGAAGATGATGGACTTGCAGCCATGGTTGCGCATGACGTCGATGAGCACCAGGGTGTTCTCGATGTTGTTGTGGTAGTACTCGACGGGCTTGCTCACCGACTCGCCGACGGCCTTAAAACCGGCAAAGTGGATGACGCGGTCGATCTGATGGGTATCGAAGATCTTGTTCATCGCATCGCGGTCGAGCACGTTGGCCTCGTAGAAGGTGAGGTTCTTGGCGGCCTCGTCGCCCACGATGGTCTTGACGCGGTCGACGGCGACGGCGCTGGAGTTGGAGAGATCATCGACGATGACGACCTGGTAGCCACCCTCGAGCAGCTGAACGACGGTGTGCGAGCCGATAAAGCCGGCGCCACCGGTAACGAGGACGCAGGTGTCTTTGGGGTCGAGTGCTTTGGACATGTAGTCTCCTATCGAATCAGGAACACTTCTAGAGGGGAGTATAGCGCAGGCGGGGACGCCCAAATGGTGCACTGTAGGAAAAGCAGAGGATTATGTTAACGTACTCATATAAGAGCTTGCTCAATTGTTACCTCAAATTTGACAATTGCTTACGAGCCGCCGACCTTGTAGTTTCCTGCCGTTCGTGGAAATCGTTGGGACGCGCCATATGTACGCTAATATGTATGAGTTGAGCGACATATAAATAAGCATGTAACGGAGTACATATGTCACCAAACAGCGATTCCATCCTTTCCCAGGAGCTCTCGCGCCGCACTGCCCTTAAGGCCCTGTTCGGCGCCGCTTCTGCGGCAGTTCTTTTTGGCCTGCCCACTCGCGCCCATGCGGCGGAGGCTTCCAAAGAAACCACCGATAAATTGAATGCCGCCCAGGCCCAGCTCGACGAGGTTCAGGCCCAGCTCGACAGCATCGCAAATGAGTATGCGGCGCTGGCCAACAAGAATGCCCAGACCCTCAACGACATCGAGAATGTCCAGGGCAAGATTGACGACACGCAGGCCCAGATCGATGAAAAGAAGGCCGAGCTCAAGAAGAAGCGCAACGACCTTTCCGATCGCGTGGCCGCCAGCTACAAGTCCGGCGGCACGAACATCCTGTCGCTGCTGCTGGCCTCTGGCTCGTTTGAGGAACTCGTCGCCAACGCGCATTACGTTGAGAAGATCAACAAGAGCGACCGCGATGCCATCGAGGATATCCAGACGATTCAGGCTGAGCTCGACGCACAGAAGACCGAGCTCGAAGCACAAAAGGCCGACCTGGAGAAACTCAAGGACCAGCAGACGGCTCAGATGCAGGATATGCAGGCCAAGCAGCAAGAAGTCCAGACCGTGCTGAACGGTCTTTCCGACGACGTCAAGGAGCTCATGGCTCAGCGCGATTCCGAGATCCTCGCTGCCGCCCAGGCCGAGGAGGCCGCTAGGAAGGCGGCTGCGGCAGCCGCGGCCTCTGCGAACACGGGCTCTTCTTCGGGTGGCTCGAGCTCGGGTGGCGGCTCGTATGCCGGCGGCACCCCGCAACAGACGGGCGGTTCGGGCAAGCAGCAGGCCGTCGTCAATGCGTGCTACTCGACGCCTTCTCCCGGCCAGGGCTGGTGTGCTGCCTGGGTTACCAACGTCTTCCGCAATGCCGGCGTGGGCTATTTTGGCGGCAACGCGTGTGACATGTTCAACGCCTGGTGCTATAGCTCCGACCGCTCGGCGCTGCAGGTGGGCATGATCGTGGCCGATTCCTCGCACAGCGGCACGGGTGCTCCGGGCCTTATCTACGGTCATGTGGGTATCTACGTTGGCGGTGGCATCGTTATGAGCAACGAGGGTGCCATTACGTCTAAGTCGCTTGATTCGTTTATTAGCTTCTATGGTACTGGCTCTGGCGTGCGTTGGGGCTGGCTCGGCGGTATCGCGCTGTCGTAACTGCGGCTTGGTCCGGGACAGTCCGAGAGGCATAAGGTTGCCTGCTCGGGCAGTCCTGCTCGCACGGAGAGCACATTAAGTGCTCTCCGGCTCGTGTGGAACTCGCGATCAACCTTATGCCTCTCGGACTGTCCCGGCCCTCTCGGGTCCTGAGCGCGACACACCGGACTGGGTTATCTGAATAAATATGGTGAAGGCCCCTTTCGGGGCCTTCTTTGTTAGAGGAATTCGCCTACTCGGTGGACTTCGGGTTCTAGGTCTACTCCGAACTGGTCTTTAACGGTTGTTTGAATGTGGTGGATGAGTTCGTCGACTTCGGCTGCGGTGGCGTGGTCGGCGTTGACGATGAAGCCGCAATGCTTCTTGCTCACTTGTGCGCCGCCAATGGCGTGGCCGCGCAGGCCGGCGTCCATGATGAGCTTGCCGGCAAAGTGGCCCTCGGGGCGCTTGAAGGTGGAGCCGGCGCTCGGCATGTCGAGCGGCTGCTTGTCCTCGCGGCGCTGACGGTAGTCGTCCATGTCGGCCTTGATCATCGCGGCGTTGCCCGGGGCAAGGTTGAAGGTGGCCGAGAGCACGATAAAGCCGTCGTCGGCAATGCGGCTTTTGCGATAGCCCAGGTTGAGCTCATCGACATCGAACTCAATGATATTGCCGCTGCCACGCGTGCCGTCGTCGAGCTGGCGAGCGGGTTTGTAGACGCGCACGGACTCCAGCACATCGGCCATGCAGGCACCGTAGGCACCGGCGTTCATGTAGCAGGCACCGCCGACCGATCCGGGAATGCCCGAGATGGGTTCCATGCCGGTAAGGCTGGCCTCGGCTGCCGCGGCTGCGACATCGGAAAGCAAGGCGCCGGCTGCCGCCGTGACGTGCGTGCCGTCGACCGTAATGTCGGAGAGTCCCTCGCCCAGCGCCACGACGACGCCGCGGATGCCCTTGTCGCCGACGAGCAGGTCGGAGCCGTTGCCCACGATGGTGAGGGGCAGATCGCAGCGATAGCAGGTATCGAGCGTGGCGACGAGGCCCTGCTCGGTATCGGGCGTGACAAAGACGTCGGCCGGGCCGCCGATCTTAAACGTGGTGTGCTCGCGCATGGGCTCGCTCATCAGCACGTTGTCCTCGCCGGCAACGCCAGCAAGCGCGCACAGCAGGTCCTCGTTAAAAAAGTCGTTCTCGTGCATACGAATATCCGCCTTTTGGTGGTCGTTGTCATCAATCGATTGCAATATACCCCACCCGGACGGATTTGGTGCGCTGGCGGCGATAAAACAGCCGTCTACCGGATTGGTAAAGTGTTTATCACCGAGGTAGAGGGGTAGTCGCTATACTTTCAAGAGATTGCGCATAAACCCGGAAGGAGCGAGATGGCCAACAAAGTCACCCTCAAGCAGATCGCCCAGGAGGTGGGGCTTTCCCCCTCGTCGGTCTCGCTTGTGCTCAATAATCGGCCCTGTCGCATCTCGGAAGAAAACCGCAAGCTCATCAAAGAGGTCGCGGCGCGCAACCACTATGTTCCCAACCAGATCGCGCGCAGCCTGGTCATGCGCGAGTCGCGCACGCTGGGCCTTATCGTCCCTAACATTGAGAGCCGCTTTTTTGCCTCGCTCGCCGGTAGCCTGGAAAAGCGCTGTCGCGAGGACGGCTATGCGCTCTTCATTACCAGCTCGGGTGGAAGCGCCGATGACGATCTGGAGCTGCTGCGCCAGCTGGTGACGCGCGGCGTTGATGGCGTCTTCCTGGTCGTAGGCGACGAGTTCTCCGACGACCGCGCCCTGCGCGAAGAAGTCAGCCATCTGCCTATCCCTGCCGTGATGGTCGATCGTGCCATTGAGGGGCTCGAGTGCGACAAGGTGATGTTCGACCACGAGATGGGTGGCTACATGGCCACTCGCTATCTGATCGAGCAGGGCCACCGTCGCATTGCCTGCTTGGTTAACGCGCGCCGTTCCAATACGGGGCGTAAGCGACTTGCCGGCTATGAGCGCGCGCTGCGCGAGGTTGGCCTGCCTATCGACGCACGTTTGGAGTTTGAGAGCGAGTACTACATTCCGAGTGCCTATGAGGCCTCGGAGGCGGTGCTCGCAACTGATGCCACCGCTGTGTTCGCAAGTTCGGATAACATCGCCCTCGGTCTGCTCAAGCGCTTGCACGAGATGGGGAAGAGCATCCCGGGCGATATCTCGGTGGTGAGCTATGACAACTCGGCGGCCGACGTTCTCTTTGAGCCGGCGCTGACCGCGATTGAGCAGGATCCTGGTGTCCTCGCGGAGCATGCTTTTGGCTGCATGTCCAAGCGTCTTGCCGGTAGGGGCGGCAGGCGTGCCGAAGAGGTCGTCCTGGAGCCGGCGCTTATCGTTAAGGGCAGCGTGCTCGAACTTACCGAATGTAGCTAAACGTACTTGTTTGTTTGCATAGATTGCATGCGGAGTGTCTGCTATTTGCCGGCGGGGCCGGGGTGCCTGCCTTGTTTTGAGAAGTTCGCGGAGCCCACTTCTCAAAACAAGGCAGGCACCCGATGCGATAAAGCAGTGGCTTGAAATTGGTGCTATATTCAGCATGAGTTGTTTAATGCTAGTACGGGAGGCTGATATGGGGCTGTTCAAGAAGAAAAACCCGCAGGATGCCTTTGATCCCGATGTGTTTACCATCACGGATACGATTTTGGACCCGCCGCGGTTTACATTTTTGCCGGCCATCTACCAGGATGCCACGCGCCGCAAGTGGGCCGTGCATCAGCGCGGCGGCGAGCCGAAGATTTTTGACTATGCGGACGTGTTGCAGTGCGAAGTGGCCGAGGCGGGCGATCCGGAGGCCGAAGAAGCGGTCTCTAAACAGGAATTTGCCCAGCGTATCCTGGCAAATCCTGCCAAGGCAGCAAAAATAAATGCTGCCAAGCGTAATATGTGTCTTGGTATGGGCGTTGTTGTGGCGGTTCAGACGGGAAAAGACGAGGTTTCCAAATTAGAGATTCCCGTTATGACCGACGAAGTCAAACGCGATTCAAGTCTATATAAGTCGTATCGGAATGTCGCCGAGAAGATCAAGGCAGAATTTGATGCCATGGGAGGGCTGGCCTAATTTTGGCGGCATACGTTTCTGAATGAGGAGTCTGTGCAATGGCAGGCGAATCTTATGCAATTCCCCCCAAAGATCATGCTGTTGAGGGAATTCTTTGGTATATCCAGCACCATCAGCTTGCCGGCGGCGATCGCCTGCCGGCCGAGCGCGTGCTGTGCGAAGAGATTGGCGTTTCGCGTACGGCGTTGCGTGCCGGTATCACGCGGCTTATCTCGTGTGGAACGCTCGAGAGCCGTCGCGGATCGGGCACGTATGTGTGTCCTCCCAAGCCGCTGAACATCTTCCAGGAAACGTATAACTTTTCCGATGCTGTGCGGACTGCCGGCCTGCACCCCTCTTCTCGTCTGGTTTCCACCGGGACCATCGAGGCGGATGAGGCGCTTGCCGACAAGCTTGGGGTGGCTGTAGGCGCTCCCTTGCTCCGCATGCAGCGCGTTCGACTTATTGAGGGCGAGCCGGCGTCAATCGAGACCGCTCACGTTAACCTGTCCCTGTGCCCATCGCTTCCCGAGCACGATTTTGAGTGTGAGAGCCTTTACGATGTCTTGCTCAAAGAAGGTGGCGTGCGCGTTGAGCATGGACGTGAGCATATCTCCATCTCGCGTTTGAACGTCGAAGAGGCCGAGCTGCTCCAGCAAGAAGAGGGAACGCCGGTGTTCTATGAGAGCTCGATCGAATTTGATAAGGACATGCGTTTTGTGGAGCATTGCAAATCGGTGATTTTGCCCACAAAGTTCCGCTTTGCCGATAACGGCGAAGAGAACGGCATGAGGAGCGTGGCAGGTGAACAATGGCTGAAACAGTAGATGCCACCCCGGTTTATATGCGCATTCGACGCTGCATCGAGGAACGTATCGAGCGCGGTGCATATCCCACGGGTTCCATGATTCCGTCCGAAAAAGACCTCGCCGAGGAATTTGGTACGACACGCTTGACCATCCGAAGCGCTGTCGATGAGCTGGTTCGGCGCGGGCAGATTCGCCGTGTTCGGGGAAAAGGTGCCTTTGTGGCGCAGAAAGTACCTGCTTTTTTTGAACGCACGGTCGGTTTCCGTGAATCGGTCCGTGCTTCGGGCGGCGAGCCGTCCGTCCGTATTCTCGCGCGTTCCAAGCGTTATGCGGGGCCATATTACGCCGACCTGTTTGGCATCGCCGAGGACGACCTGCTCTATTCCGTTCGACGCCTGAACTGCATAAACGGTAGCCCCGTATCGATTGAGACGGCGCTGATTCCCTGCCTGCTGTTCCCAACCATCGAAGATATTGACGTGTCGGTCTTCAGTTTGTACGAGACCTATGAGATGCTGGGCCGAAAGCCAGTCATGGCACAGGAAAAGCTCGATATCGAGGCACTGGGCGCACGAGATGCCGGCCTCCTTGGACTGGAACAGGGCGATCTTGTTTTGCTTTTGGAATGCGTGAGCTATGACGCGAGCGGTCAGGCTATCGAGTATGTAAAGTCCTTCAATCGTGGCGATACGGGCGGCTACACCTATACGTACTAGCTGGTATTTTGTGAATAACGGCTGGGAAACTAACCAGTTTTGATCGTTGGGTCAGCTGTATATACAACCTTACATGGCTCAAAATCGACCGTTCGCCGAAGGGGATAAATTAATCGACAAAGAGGCATCAAAAAGCCGTAACCTGTAACTGTGATTGGTATCAAATACTAATGATTTGTTACGAGGTGAGACGATGAAGATGCTCGATTACGTTCAGCTTGCCCATGTGCGTATGGGGGAGAACCTCGAGCGTTCGTCTGAGCTGGTAGCGCAGCTCGTTGATATTTTCCAGTCCGGTTCTTTTGACGCACTGCGCATCGTTGCTTCGGGTTCGTCGCGCCATGCCGCCGATTGCGCCCGCGATTACCTGCAAGATGCGCTGCAGATGCAGGTGTCCGTTGTAACGCCCGAGGCCTTCGTCGATTTTGAACACACCTATCCGCAGCATGCGCTCAACATCGCCGTCTCGCAGAGTGGCTATTCGACCAATACGATTGCGGCGCTCGATTACATGCGCGCACACGATATGGCTGCAGTTGCGCTCACGGCAAACGTCGAGGCACCCATCAAGGAACACGCTGACATCGTTCTTGACTACGGTGTGGGCGTCGAGTCGGTGGACTTTGTAACTCTGGGCGTCGAGGTTCTCGTTGAGTATCTGGTGCTCTTTGGTATTTACGGCGGTCAGGCGCGCGGAACGGTTGACGCCAAAGGCGTTGCCCAGCGTCTTGACGACCTGCGCGAGGCTATCCAGGCCAATGCCGTGATGTGCAAGACCGCCGAGGCATATGTCCAAGACCACATGCTCGAGCTTTCTGAGCACACGCCCGCTATGGTCGTCGGCAACGGCCCCAACTATGGTGTTGCCGAGGAGGCAGCGCTCAAGCTGAGCGAGACCATCAAGATTCCTGCCATGCATCACGAAGGCGAGGAGTTCGTCCACGGTCCCGAGATGCAGATCGTTCCGGGCTATCTGGTGTTTATTGTCGACGATCCGCAGGGGTCGGAGCGTCTTGCGAATATCGCCGATGCGCTATCGAACGTTACGACAAAAACGGTGCTGCTCACGGCCCATCCCAAGGGTAGGGCTCACGAGGTTGTGGTGCCTCAGGTGGCTCCGCTACTCAGTGCAATTCCCAATCTCGTGCTCTTCCAGACGATTGCGGCAATAATCGCCGAGCGTCTGAAGTCATGGGACGTTCACCCGTATCTCGATGCTGTCTCCAAGCAAATGGAGGTCAAGGCGGAGGGCTACGAAGAGTCAGTCAATGCGCTTAAGGCCAAAGCGGCTGAGTGTTACGGAATGTAAGCGGGTTTTGATGCCCGTTGGCATGGGGGATGTGGAAACAACCCCAGAAAGGAGAGAAAAATGAAGGAAACCGAGAAGATCGAGATCATGCATTTCGACCAGGAGGGCTACCTCGAGGACGGCAAGGCGCTCTACGAGACCGGCAAGAAGATGACCGCGCTCGCCGACAAGGTCGCCGACGAGGGCTACGACGCCGTGTTCCTGATGGGCGTCGGCGGCACCTGGGACGAGCTCATGC
>JAGZUC010000023.1 GCA_018380195.1 Collinsella sp.
CGGCGCCCCCGGGGCCCGGATGGGGCCTCGGGGACGTTCGGCTAGCTGCGGGAACGGCCTGTCCGCCTAATGTGTTCGGCTGAGATCGGAAATCAACCATCCACGCAATGCCCGAACTGTTACGCATCAGCCCCCAACCGACCGCGACAGCAGTTGCGGTGAAATAGTTCCTGTTTGGCCGGCCTGGGCTGTTATCTAGGAACTATTCCACCGCAACTTATAAAGGGGACTGGGTTGTTGTGTCGGAGAAAGGGAGGGAGGTACCCGGGCCGAAGGAGAAACTCGGGATTGAAGCTCGAAAGTTAGTGCTCGGGAGTCAGGATCACCAGGGCGTCGTGCTCAAAGGGATGCTGAGCTACGCGCACGGTGCCGTCGCCGTTATCGCGAACGGGCAGCTTGGCGATGCGCTTGGCCTCCATGTCGAGGGCCGTCGCCGTCCAGCCGCGCGCGCTATCAAGCTTAAATGTAAGTGCTGTGGTACGCGGCAGATAGGTGACAACACGCTCGCCAATACGCGCCACACGGATGGACTCGCGCGCGTCATCGAGCAGCTCCTGTGCCGGGATAACGGCGAGAGCGTCGTCGCTAGCCGTGGCACCCAGGCCGGCAAGCACGTGCTCGATGGCGGCAAAATCCCACACGCCCGCAAACTGCAGACACTCCTGCCAGCGGAACGGCATGTCAAAGCCCTCACCCAGCACCGAACCCTGGCTGCGCGATGTCTGCCAGTTCCAAACGCCGTGGGCGCCGTAGGTCACGCCCGCGCTGGCGCCGGCAAGGATCGAAGACCACACGCTCGCGCGACAGTCCTGCGCAGTAAAACGCCAGTACACGTTGCGCGACGCACCCATCTGCTCGTAGCAGGGCTCGGAGTTGACCATCGGCTTTTTGGGATAGCTGGCGATAAAGTCCTGCGGCAGGTGCCAGGCCTCGGGCTGGCCTTCGTAGTTGTGGCCGGGCTGGAACATATAGAAGTCCAGGCGGTCCAAATACTGCGCGGGAATCGTGCGGTTACCGCGATTGATGTGCATGGTACGCAGGGCCTCGGGCGCGCGCTTCGCAACCTCGTCGAGCGCATCCTCGTAATAGGCAATCGCCTCGTCACCGGCAAAGTCCGTGTCGCCCGTCACCACATAGACGGGATCGAACTCGCCCAGGTTCTCGACGACGCGGGCAACGTGGGCACGGACCTCCTCGCGCGGCATAACCTCGGCACCGCAACGCTCGGCGATCTTAGCGCCCCAGGTACCGGGCACGTAGTTGCACCACATGAGCACGAGCGCCGGACGAATGCCGTGCTCGACGGCAGCGCGGCACATGGCGGCGGCGCGATCCCAATACGCCTGGTTGGGTTGAGACCAATCAAAGCGCACGCCATCCTCGCTGGCATAGGGCCAAATGCCCAGATCGGGGCAGCAGCGATCCCACTGCGGCAGCGTGTTAATCTGCAGCACGTTCATGCCCTGCTCGGCGCGGCGGGTCAGATAGTAGTCCCAGTCGGCCTCGGGGATGCTGGTAAACGCACTCCAGCACGTATCGGCAAACCAAAAGAACGGCTTGCCCTCGCACAAAAAACCGTCCTGACGACCGTTGACGGTCAGTTTTCCCAAACTCATCTGCATGTCCTTTCGCTCGATAAAGGAATTGCGAACCGGCAGAAGCTTTCGCGGTAACCCCTGATGCGAAAGCCCCCGCCGTTTAACAAACCCCTGCGGGCGGACACCACTTGCCCACTCCAGTCTACCTTGCAAGAAGGGCCCCGCCGGGCTTGCGCCTGACGGGGCCCTGTCGTGTAGGTAAGGTCGTATGCGACCGAATGGCTTGGCCTTAGGCCTCCATCTCGGCGAGCTCCTCCTTGGAGAAGCCGGCGACGAAGACGACGGCAGCGGCGATGACAAAGGAGATTGCCATACCGACGATAGCCCAGACGGTGTTCATCTGGCCACCCTGCAGGTAGTTGGTGAAGACCAGGAAGTTGGAGGCACCGCCAGCGAGGTAATAGGTAACGCCCATGAGGCCGGAGAACACAGCGCCGATGGCACCGCCGATGAACATACCGAACATGGTGCGACGGAAGCGCATGAGGATACCGAAGAGTGCGGGCTCGGTGACGCCGCCGGCGATGGCGGAGATGACGTAGCCCAGGGCAAGACCCTTCTCGTCGGGGTTCTTCATCTTGAGGAAGGCACCGAAGGCGCAGCCCCAGACAGCGGCCATAGCGCAGTTGGTGGAAACGAAGACGAAGGGATCGTAGCCGGCAGCGATGATCTGAACCTGAGCGAGCAGGATGACGGGCATGTGCATACCGCAGACCACGAAGAGCTGCCAGAAGGCGCCGAGGACGGCCATGACGAGCAGGATACCGATGCCACCCATGTCAGCGAGACCGAAGAGGGCGTTAGCGATGAGGCTGCCGATCTCGTTGCCGAGCGGGGCGAGGACGATGAAGGCGATGGGGATGGTAACGATCATGGTGCAGAACGGCGTGAAGACCGTGGAGAGCACGTCGGGCATGACCTTCTTAAAGAACTTCTCGACGAAGTAGAGGACAGGCACCGAAAGGATAATCGGCAGGACGGACTGCTGATAGTTGGCAGCGGCGATCTGAATGCCGTAGACGGAGATGATTCCGCCGCCATCCTGGGTCGCGACACTCACGACGGACGGGGCCATGAGGGCGCCGCCGAGGAGCATGCCCAGAACCGGGGAGGCGCCGAGCTTCTTAGCGGCGGCATAGCCCAGGTAGATGGGGATAAAGGTGAACGTGGCCTCGTACAGGGTGGTGTAGAGGAACGTGTAGGTCGGATCGGTGTCAGAGAGAACGCCGAGCATGGTGGGACCGAGGACCGCAGCGATGGTGCGGAACAGACCGCCGGCCATGAGCAGCGGGATCAGCTGGGTCATGGAGCCCGACAGATAGTCGAGGATGATGTTCGGCAGGTTCTTGAGCTCGAACTTCTCCTTGGGAGCATCGAGGTTCTCGTCGACCGCGGCACCCTGCTTGACGCCGGACATGGCGACGAACTCGGCGAGCACCTTGGGCACGTTCTGGCCGATGATGACCTGGAGCTGGCTGCCGGCGAACTGGCAACCCAGAACACCCTTGACCTTCTTGATCTTCTCCACGTCGGCCCTGTTGTTGTCCTTGAGCGTCAGACGCAGACGCGTCATGCAGTTGGTGGCGACGGAAACATTCTCCGCACCGCCCACGAGCTCGAGGACATCGGTGGCAATCTGCTTGTTATCTACTGCCATGGGACCCCTCCCCATATCATCGTGTGCCTACTCGTTTGGGCGTAGGCACGCCTTTGGCTCGGCGACTATAACCCCTTACGGCCACCGAACCCTTGGATACGCTGTCGTAAACAATGTGTTTACTGAACGTTTACTGGCTTTAGTTTACACGGAACGTCTAATTTGTGGCAATTTTGCCGTCTGTAGTCCGGTGAACGGTAGGAAATCGGGGGTGAACGTACTTGAACGGTAAGGGATTGTCTATTTGACGCTCTGCTGCTAAATGCCTATTTACGTGGTCTTTTAATTTGGTAAACACCTCTATTCTTTGTTGACCCATCAACAAAAGCCCTGCTAAATGGTGATAAACGAATGTTTAGTAATTTGTTGAGTGTTCATTTTGACCGTTTACCGAGTTCATCTGCCTGTTCTGTAGCTCTGCATTAAACTAAACATGTTTAAGTTGTATTGCCGCTGATGTTTACCACTCGCGGCGCAGAGGAGGCAGCTCATGGAACTCAAATCGTGCACCTACGCAACCGTCACCACGCTGGGAGACTTTGGCCCCTGGATCAGCAAAGTCGTGCTCGACCCGCCGTGCACCGTTCGCGCCAACGATATCGATGCGCGCACCTTCCATATATATGTAGAGCGCCATGAACGCACGGGCGAGATCCTGATGCGCAAAGAGCGCGGCGCCGACCACGCCGCACCTTCCGTAGGCTATGTCGACGTCCTCGCCGCCTATCCGTGCGATGAGTGCGGACGCAAGCTCGCCTTTGGCACCCATGTGGCGCTCGAGATCGCCGAGCAGCGCCTGACCAAAAAGATCGAGGGCAGCGTGATGGGCTCGCGCTTGCTCGACGACCAGCTGCGCATCACGCAGCTCGCGGCCCTTCCCGGCAATGACGGTGACGATCCAACCTGCGGCCTGGTCTTTGACACCTGCCGCGGCGACATCTGTCCCGCGCTCAAGGGCTGGAGCAATGCCACGCAAAAGACCGCCGTCAACGGCATCGCGCTCGAGTACGGCTTCTTTGAGCCCAGCTTTAAGGCCGAGGACTCCGCCTGCTTCAACCCCTTCGCGCCCGAAACGACAGTCGTGCCCCAGAAGGCCCCGCTCGTGGTGTACCTGCACGGCGCTGGCGAGGGCAAGGGCGCTACGCAAGGCGAGGGCGCCACGCGCGCTTATATCGGCAACCGCGTGACGGCCATCAGCCAAGCGCAGATCCAACGCTACTTTGGCGGCTTTGCCTGGGTTCTCGTGCCGCAGTCGCCCACGTTTTGGATGGACAACGGCACTGAGCAGCTCGGCCACTCCAACCAGAGCATCTACTCCCCCGTCATTAAGGCGCTCATCGACGAGTTTGTCGCCGAGCATGCCGACCGCATCGACACCGACCGCATCGTGGTCGCTGGCCTTTCCAACGGCGGCTTTATGACGCTGCGCCTGTGCGCCGACTACCCCGAGTTCTTCGCCGCGGGCCTTCCCTGCTGCGCGCCGTGGTACAACGCCACGGACGAGGACGTTGCTGCCCTTGCCAAGACACCGCTGTGGTTTACGCACTCCAAGGGCGATGAGCTCGTGATACCGCAGGAGACCGTGCTGCCGCTCACGGCTCGCCTGCGCGCTGCCGGCGCCAACGTGCATCTCACCTACTTTAGCCATGTCGAGGACCTGACCGGGCGCTACCGCGAGGCCGACGGCTCGCCCAAGAAGACGTTCAACCATGGCGTGTGGATCCACCAATTCAACGACATGTGTTATCAAGACTTCGACGGGGGCAACGTACTTATCGACGGCGAGCCGGTGGGCTGCTGGGAGTGGTCGGCCAGGGTCGACAGGTAATCTATCCCATCACGGGGCCGAGGGCTTACCTCTGAAAATGTCCTCGGGCATGCGGCCCGGTTGCACCACGCGCTTCGCGCTGTGCAACCGGGCCGCCCCCTGCGGAATATTTTCAGAGGTAAGCCCTCGGCCCCGCTGCGTTGACGTTGCTGTTGACCCTGGGCGAGCGCTTCCGGCGGGCCGCCGGGTTGACGACGATGAGGGCGGGGGTCCCGTCTTGCCTTGCGCGTGACTGACTGAAATGATTTTGGTTGGAGCTTTCTTATGACTCGCGATTTAACTCGAGTGATTGTTACTACTGATATGGAAGTCGATGATATGAACTCGCTCGTTCATTTGGCTCTGTATCTCAACTTGCTCGATGTTCAGGCTGTGGTGTACACGGCTTCGCAGTATCATTTTCTTGGGGATGGCGTGCATTCGCTTGGCGAGGTGAATCCGCATTGGCGTACCAAGGGTCACCGTTCCTATGAGTGGGATGTGGTGCCTCATGAGCCTGATCCGCTTGCTGGGGAGCTTCGTGAGTATCGACCGTTTCCTGAGCATTGGATCGAGAGCCTCTGGAGCAATGAGTATGCCCAGGCCTGGCCTCAGCTGCAGGCTAATGCGGCCGCTGCCGGCGAGTCTCCGTTTCCCTCGCCTGCTCAGATGATTGAGCGTACGTTTGTGGGCAATGTTGCCTTTGAAGGCGATGTGCGTGAGGAGTCTGAGGGTTCGCGCGTGATTGCTCAGGCGATTTTGGATGATGACCCGCGCACGCTTTGGCTGCTCAGTTGGGGCGGTATGAATACGATCGTTCGCGCCCTGATGAGCATTGCCGAGTGCTATCGCGCCACACCCGAATGGCCTTCTGTGCAACAGTGTGTCTATCAGAAGGTACGCGTGATGGGCGTTGCCGATGGTGTGGGGCAGGACAATTCTTGGCTCGACCATGGGCATGAGCTCTTCCCCGATCTCATCTTTTGGTGTGTGCCCTATATGTATGGCGGCTATGTCGATGCCAAGATGGCTCAGCCCGATACGCTGCCGCTCTTTCAGGCTCCCTGGCCCGAGCAAAATCTCACGCAGGGCAACGGTCCCCTTATGGCGCGCTATATGCTCTATGGCGATGGCAAGGTGTACGAAAACGAGCCCGAGAGGTTCCAGTTTGGCAAGCATGCCCGCTTGGATTGGGGCTTAGAAGGCATGCCCGCGATGCAATTTGAGCGCGGCGATTTTATGGCCGAGGGCGACTCGATGACCTATATTCCGCTGCTGCCGTTTGGCCTGCGCGGCATCGATAACCGCGACTTTGACACGTTGCTCGGCCGCATGTTCCTTGACGGGCATCCCGACTCAGATGCGCCTGCCGGTTTTGCTGCCATAGGTACGCCGGTGGACGGCAACCCCAACCCCTATCTGCGCGCCTACCAGGAAGACTTCGCCGCTCGCGCGCAGTGGTGCGCCCATGAGCCCGCGGCCTGCTCGCATCCGGCGTATGTTGCCGAGGTCACGGGCGACATGAGCGCCGCGGCCGGCGAGCGCGTTGCTCTTGCAGCGACCATCGTCGACCCCGATGGCAGGGGCTTCGATGCTCATTGGAATGTCACCATGGGACCGTCGCGCTATGCAGGCGCTCAAGATCTGTCGCTATGGCAGGAATGCGCGACGGACGCCACGTTCACCGTACCCGCCGACGCGCAGCCCGGTGACCGCTTCGTGCTCACCCTCAGCGTTAAAACCCGCGCCGAGCGCCCCTGCACCCGCTACGCCCAGGTCGCCATCACCGTCGCGTAGCAAGCGGCGGCACCCACATTCGGCACGGAGTGTCCCCAGCCGCCACTCATTTAAGTACGTCCCCAATGAGTGGCCGAAGACTGCCCCCAACGACTAGTCGTTTAAGAACGTCCCCGATGACTACCCAGAAGTTGCGGTGGAATAGTTCCTGTTTGGCCTTCTATGGCCCACATTTAGGAACTATTTCACCGCAACTTAGTTGGGAATGAAAAATGGGCCATGTGTCCCAGTTGTGGAGACCTCTTGAGCCGTCTGGGTATCGTGCAAGATTGCCTGCTCCCCCATCATCAAAAGTGACACACGCTACCTGTTGATGGGAGGCAGCCATGGGCTTCTTTGACAAGATGTTCGAGAAGAAAGAATGCGCGATCTGCGGTACCGAGCTGGGACTTTTGGGAAAGACCAAGATCAACGAAGGTTACCTATGCAAAGAGTGCATCGGCAAGCTCTCCCCCTTCTTTGGCGGCTATCGCTCCAGCACTGCAGACGATATCCGCGAGCAGCTCGCCTATCGCGAGGCCAATGCCGAGCGCCTGGCCTCGTTCAATCCCACGCGCACGCTCTCGGCCGGACGCACCAACATCATGCTCGACGAAGACGCGGGTCTGCTGATCATTACCTCGCAGAGCCGCTGGCGCGACGCCAATCCCGATATCATCGAGTTCTCGCAGGTGCTTGGTTGCGATATGGATATCGACGAGCACCGCACCGAGATCTATCGCGAGACCAAAGATGGCGAACGTGAGAGCTACAATCCGCCGCGCTATGACCTGGACTACGACTTTAACCTGACCATCCACGTCAACACGCCGTACTTTACCGAGATCAACCTGCGCGTGAACGACTCCACCATCGACCAGCGCGGCTCCATCGAATACCGCGAGGCCAAGCGCCAGGCAACCGAGGTCCGCGACGCGCTGGTGCAGCTGCGTCAGGAAACGCGCGACAGTGTCGTGGCCGCTAAGGCCCCCAAGACCGCGGTCACCTGCCCCTTCTGCGGAGCCACCACCATTCCCGATGCCAGCGGGCGCTGCGAATACTGCGGCGGCGCCATCGGCGCATAGCCCTCGGCACGGAAAGGACCGATCATGGCCTTCGAGAGCGTCAACTATCAGTGCCCCGCGTGTGGCGGCCCCCTGCATTTTGCCAGTGCCGAGCAAAAGCTCGTCTGTGACTACTGCGACTCGCGTTTTGAAGTCGAAGAAGTCGAAGCCCTCTATCGCGAGCGCCAGGACAAGGCCGATGCCAAAGCCGATGCCGCAGCCGCGGCTCCCAAGCCCGCCACCGACGCTGCGGTGCAGGAGCTCGCCCAAAACGCCGGCTATATCTGCTCGTCATGCGGCGCCGAGCTAATCTCGGACGGTACCGTCGCCGTTACCACCTGCCCGTACTGCGGCAACCCCGCCGTGGCACCCGGTCAACTCTCGGGCGACTTCTCACCCGACCTGGTGATTCCGTTTAAGCTCGGGCGCGACGACGTTATGGCCGCGCTCAAAGAGCACTACAAGGGCAAGATCTTGCTGCCCAAGAGCTTTGTCACCGGCAACCACATCGACGAAGTTCAAGGCGTTTACGTGCCGTTTTGGCTTTACGGCGCCCGCGTGGACGGCGAAGTGCACTTTGATGCGACCAACGAGACCGTGACCGAGGAATCCGATCGTACCGTCACGACCACCGACCACTACGACGCCTACCGTAAAGGCAATATCTCGTTTGAGCGCGTGCCCGTCGACGGATCGTCCAAGATGCCCGACGGCCACATGGACGCTATTGAGCCGTTTGACTACGATGCCCTACGCCCGTTCTCGGTCGCCTATATGCCCGGCTACATCGCCAACCGCTACGACGAGGACTGCGAGACCTGCAAGGCGCGTGCCGAGCGCCGCATGGAGGAGAGCACGATCTCAGCTCTGCGCGAAACCGTCGTCGACGAATATGACGATGCCACAGTCGAAAGCAAGCAGCTCGACTACACCTGGGAAAACAGCGATTATGCCCTGTTCCCCGTGTGGATGCTCTCTACCTCGTGGAACGGCAAGAGCTACCTGTTTGCCATGAACGGCCAAACCGGCCGCATGGTCGGTGAGCTTCCCTGCTCCAAGCCCAAGCTCGCTATCGCCTCGGTGCTGTTCTTTGTGATCGGATTTGTCCTCTCCCAGATCCTCTTCATGGGTGAGAACGCCTTCGATCCGGATTACCTCGCCTTTGACATCGAGGGCATCCTCATCAACATCGTCGCGCCGTTGATCATCGTGATCATTGCGGACGTGCTGCTGGTGGGCCAGCTCAAGACAGCCAACGAGGCCACCCACGCCGACGAGTACTGCGGCGAGCTCGACCTGGTTGAGAAGCACGACACCTTCAGCCACACCGAGACCACCGTCGTCATGAAGGACGACAAGGACGACTAACCATCCTGACCAATACCACCCGGCCTTTGACGAGAAAGGAAGATCACCATGGGACTCTTGAAAGCTGGATTGGGTGCTGCCGGCGGCGTCATGGCCGACCAGTGGAAGGAATTTATCTACTGCGAATCGATGCCCGCTGACGTCTTGGCCTGCAAGGGCAGCAAGCGCACCGGCGGCCGCAGCTCCAACACGCGTGGCGAAGACAACGTCATCTCCAACGGCTCCGTCATCGCCGTCAACGATGGCCAGGGCATGCTCGTGGTGCAAAACGGCAAGATCATCGAGGTCGCGCTGGAGCCTGGCGAGTTCGTCTTTGACACTGGCAGCGAGCCGAGCGTCTTTAGCGGCAACCTGGGCGACTCCATCAAGGAGACGTTCGCCAATATCGGCAGCCGCTTTACCTTTGGCGGCGACGCGGGCAAAGACCAGCGCGTCTACTTCATCAACACCAAGGAGATCATCGGCAACAAGTACGGCACCGCCTCGCCTGTGCCCTTCCGCGTGGTCGATAACAACATCGGCCTGGATGTCGACATTTCCGTGCGCTGCAACGGCGAGTATTCGTACCGCATCACCAACCCGCTGCTGTTCTACACCAATGTCTGCGGCAACGTGACCGACAGCTATACGCGCGATAAGATCGACAGTCAGCTTAAGTCCGAGCTGCTCACCGCCCTGCAGCCTGCCTTTGCCAAGATCTCGGAGATGGGCATTCGCTACAGCGCCATCCCCGGTCACACCACCGAGCTCGCCCGCGCGCTCAACGAAGTCCTCTCGGCCGACTGGCGCGACTTGCGCGGCGTCGAGATCGTGAGCTTTGGCGTCAACTCCATCGCCGCCTCGCAAGAAGACGAGCAGATGATCAAGGACCTGCAGAAGGCCGCGGTCATGCGCGACCCCACCATGGCGGCCGCCAACATCGCCAGCGCCCAGAGCGACGCGATGCGCGCGGCAGCCGCCAACCCCAATGGCGCGATGGCCGGCTTTATGGGCATGGGCATGGCAGGCGGCATGGGCGGCATGAATGCCAGCCAGCTGTTCGCCGCCGGCCAGGCACAGCAGCAGGCTGCCCCGCAGCCGGCTCCGGCACCCGCCCCCGCGCCGGCTCCCGCCGCTGCCCCCGCGGCCGGCACGTGGACCTGCAGCTGCGGCGCCACCAACACCGGCAAGTTCTGCCCCGAGTGTGGCAGTCCCGCACCCGCCCCGGCACCGGCCAAGTGGTTCTGCCCCAACTGCGGCAGCGAAAACGGCGGCAAGTTCTGCAGCAACTGCGGAACGCCCAGGCCCTAGCCCCTCTATCTGGTAATTGACGGGGGATCCGCCACCCCCGCATTTGCTTCTATGGGTTTCGTTCGATAAAGGAGGACACCATGAAGACAACGTTCAAAAAGTCCGTACTCGCATTCCTGACATGCGTCCTAGCGCTCGCCTTTGCCCTGACGGGCTGCAGCGGCGGCGGCAAGGATCCCAAGGCCAACTTCGTCGGCAGCTGGGAACTCTCGGGCGGAACCATGGAAGGCGAAGAGCTGACCGATGACTACATGAAGATGCTCGAGGACTGGGGTGTCCACTGCATCCTGATTCTCGATGAGGACGGTACAGGTGCCCTCGACCTGTTCCTTGAAGTCGTCGACCTTAAATGGGAGGCAAAGGACGCCACCACCGTAACCATCACCGCCGAAGACGAGTCGCACGACATGAAGCTCAAGGACGGCAAACTCATCCTCGAAGAGGATGACGGCAATCTTATCTTTACCAAGTCCGACAAGGATCTGTCCGGTACGGTGAAGAAGGATCGCGAGGCGGCCGAGAAGGAAGAGGAGATCGATGAGGCCGTCGAAGACAACGATGTCCAGAATGTCGAAATCTCCCCCGCCGTCACCGTCGCAGATGACGATCTGTGCACCATCACCTTCACCGAGAAGTTTAAGGACGACTGGGGCGATATCGGCTTTGTCGTCAACATCACCAACAAGAGCGACAAGGACCTGACCTTCTACGCTCCTTCCGGCAAGACCAACGTCAACGGCACCATGAAGGAACCCTGGTTCTCGGCTCACCTGATGCCCGGCACCAACGCCACCGAGGAATTCACGTTCTCGAACGGCGAGCTTGACAGCCTTGACGACCTGGTCAACACGACCATCGGCATCGACGCCTATCTGACCGATTCCTACGAGGACGTCGCCTCTTACACCGCAACCATCGCGTAACGGCACGTAACATCAACCGCGGATTGGCGGACACATCCGCGCACATGCCAGACGGGGCCGCAGGAGATAATCCTGCGGCCCCGTCGCTTTGTGCCGATAGGTAACGAGCGTTAGCGCTCCATATTGGGGACGATGCTGCCTTCGGTCACCGCGTGCACGGCCAGGCGCATGATGTTGTCGTAGCCGGTCTTGTTGAGAATCTCCGAGATACGGCGCTTGATCGTGCCCTCGCTCATAAACAACTCGGCCGCAATCTCGCGACGGCTCTTGCCTTCGCAGGCAAGGCGCAAAATCGACAGCTCAACGTCGTCGAGCGCCGCCGTGCCCGAAAAGATGCTTTCGGGCGGCTTGGGAAACGTGCAGTAACCCGCCAGCGTGGAGCGCATCACGGCAAAGAGCTCATCGATGCCGACGTTCTTGTACACAAAGCTGTCGACGCCTGCCTCGCGCGCCTGATCCACAAACGTAATCTCGGGCATGCCCGTCATGATAATGACGCGGCACTCGGGCAGCTGCTCCTTGATGCGCGCCGCCGCCACGATGCCGTTGGAATCGTGCTCAGTGCACACATCCATCAGTATCATGTCCGGGCGCTCCTTGAGCGCAACGTCCAAGGCATCTGAGGCATCGGCGATGGCGGCAACAACGGTCATGTCGGGCTGGTCGCCAACGGAGCGCGCGAGGCTCTCGCGCAAGATGGCTTGGTCTTCGACGATAAGGATACGAATCATGAGCTTCTCCTTTGGACCGTTGCGTTGGAGTTCAGCGGAATGGATACCGTAAGCGTAAAGGGCGGGGCGGCATGGACCTCCAGGCTGCCGCCCAGATTTTGCGCGACATGCCTCATACCTGGAAAACCCGTTCCCTCGCGATACGATACGGGGGCAGGCGCGCCGTCGTTTGAGACCGTCATGTGTGCAATGGCGCCGCCATCCGACCCCTCCCGCCACAGGCGCACCTGGACTTGGTGGGCCTGCGCATGCTTGGTGGCATTGGTCGATGCCTCGCGGATAATCTGCAAAAAGGCGGCAGCGACGTGAGCATCGTCCGGAAGCGATCCATCTACATCGATCTGAACGCTCACCAGGCCAAAGGCATGAACGATATCGCCCAGTTGCTCCGCAGGCTCGCTAGCGCCACCGCTACGCAGGTCGGCGGCAATCGAGCGCAGCAGCGGGTCAATCTGCTCGAGCGACTCGTCATCCAGACGCCCCTCTTCCAGATATCGATGAAGGATGGACAGGCGCTGGCCGATCACATCGTGCACGCGGGCACGCATGCGCAGGTAGGCCGCATTGTCGGCAACCTTTTTGACTTCTTCGATCTGGGCCTGGAGCTCTTGACCCGCAAGCTCAAGCAGGTGATTGGCCTGCGCCAGACGGTCGTGGGCATGCGCGTACTCCGTCACGTCCAAGCCAATAATGCGCTCAAAGGGACGGCCCGAAACCATAACCTCATCACATGCGAACAGACGAATCTCGGAGGAGGAAACCTCGACCACCGCACGTGCCTCCCCAAAGCGGTCCAGGTCGATTCGAACGCGGTTTTTGCTGCTCTCGGGCATCTGCGCACTGAGTTTTCGAAGACCGCCCCACGTATCGCTCATGTCGTGCAGGTCGGTGGGCATGTGAAGCTCCACAAGGTTCCTGCGCATGCAGCGGTTCATGAGCAGCGGGCGGCCCTTCGAATCCAGATACAGAATGCCGACGGGGATCACGTTAATAGTCTCGATCGTCGAAAACGCCGTGATGTCCTCCTGGCGGTTGCGCACGTCCATCAAAAGCGCCGCGACGGAGCGGAACAGGAAGAACGCGCCCTCCGCGATAAGGACTGCGGGCCACGCCGAACCCATGACGTAAACAACCGGCGGCGTCACGGCGGCAACAAGCAGCAGCTCAACCATCATGACGGGACGACGATAATGCACCATAAGGACCACGCCATAGGCGGCAATCGCGGCGTTGAGCCATAGCAGCGCGCCCGCCGCCTCGGCGGCGACATGGAGCGGCGCCACCAGATACGACCCGCTCGACGCGAACAAGATGACGGCCGAGATAATCAAGTGCAGCACAAGGCTCGCCTCGTAGGCGCAAATCACTTTGCGGTTGTAAGACGAACGACGCGATGCGATCAGCGGAACATGAATGGTCTGCAAGCACGCCACCAAGGCAAAGAGCACATCGAGCGCAACGATCTGGGGAAGGATAAGCGGCATCGGCATCATCACTCACCCGCCCGCGGCATCAGCACGATCATACGCAGCTGACCGGCCTCGCCCTCAAGACGATACGCCACGTTACGCCCCTGCAGTGCAACCTCGAGCTCGTGCGCGGCGGGCGCCTGCGACAAGTCTTCCTCGTCGTTGGAAAAGAGCGTGGCACGCAGCTCCACGCTGCACGAATCGTGTTCGCTCAGATGGTACATGAGTGCCGGATGATCGGTGGTGTAGGCGAAAAACGCAAAGTCATACACGCAGTCGTACAGCGCGCTTACCGTACTGGCATGCATCGGACGCTGTATGGCGATGATCGAAGCGCAGTCGACATCGATGGTGCGCAAGTCACTTGCTAGCTCGTTGGCAATGAGTTGGATGCGATCGCGGTCAAATCCGCTTTCCCCATGCTGCGCCAACGTGAGCGAGCCCTTGCGTTTGCAATAGGCGACGAGCATCTTGGCACATTGCAGCATGCGATAGCGCTCATGCGAGGATGCCTCATCGGTTAACGGCGGCAGCGAGCCCAGCAGCCCATACATCTCATCGAGCGCGCGGGCAAGCGCCTGGTCGACATCTTTGACCAGCAAGGCCTCGGCCTCCTGGTCGGCAAGATGCGTCTTAAGATCGTAGTCGGCCGTAAGTAGCTCGTTTTGGCGCTGCAATTCCATGCGCCGGTACGCCAGCTCGCGATTGAGCTCGTTGAGCTCCGATACGTCTTGGGCGAGCAATGCCGATCCGCCTAGCAGTGGGAAGGCGCGGTACATCACATCGGGATCGGACGCCACGGTAAAGGCGTGGGCATGCCCGTGCTCCTGAGCGCGCAGCTCTTCGCGCACACCCGCCGGAATCGGCTTTGATACCGGCGTGGCATAGACTTCCTGCAGGTCGCGCGTTATAACTTTAAGATCGAGCGGCAGGGTGTCGAAAATGTTGGCAATGCCGTGGTACGACGGAATGACGCCGCAATCGAGGCAAATCTCGAGCGTCACCACGCACAGCACGCAATAGACGAGCGAAAAGTTGAGCTTCCATGCCCAAGGCACGCGCAGGGCGTACGAAATGGCAAAGAACGCGCCGCCCAGCAGCACGAGTGCCGCCGTGCCCGAAAAACGTTGGATACGGAAGGACGATGACCGACCCACCAAAATGAAAAAGGCGACAAAGTTAAAGGCCGTCCATATCAGAACGGCAAAATAGCCCCAGCCGTACGTGTAATCGTTACTCCAGGTTTCACTCGAGCGATCGAAATGAAAGACCTGTTGGTGGAAATCGTTGGTAAGCACAAACCCAATGAGCAGGATGGCCGCGATCCACAGGGCTGTGCGGTAGCGGCGACCCGCACGATGTTGCTCCAACCCTGCAAGGCGCAGGCCGCACAGCTGGTAGAGGAGCGGAATGAGCGTCATGGGCACGTAGTACAGGTACCACAGCACGGTGGCATAGAACGGCGTGAACGACTTGTACTTGAGGATGACCTCGATCATCCACAAGGCGCTGATGGTGGCAACGGCAACGAGGCGCCGGCGCAAGACGTAATCCAGACAGCGCAGATAGACCAGCACACCCCAGATTGAGAACGCGACGGCAGCGAGGAGCAGCGGAATCGAGCTCGAATGGATAAGCCCGTCCACGACTTCTTTGGACACCTCGTTATAGATGGGCACGGTGTTGGAGAGCTTGGGATCGGAAGCGAATGACGCCGGCAAGACCGCCAAAAGCAGAAGAAACAGTGCGGTTATGACGCCGGCAATGACGAAGGCGCGGCGACGGTACACCAGGTGCGTTATGCCAACGAGGAATCGCGGCATGGCGAAGAGCCTGCCGCCCCTGGGATCCGCCACCGGCGCGGATCGGGCGGCCGCATGGCCGATATGTCGCTCGCGGGTACCCATAGTGCTTTTAGTGTACCGACAGGCAGGCTCAAAAAACGGGCCGCATGTCCCAAAATCCGTAGACGGCAAAGCGCCCGACGAGCACAAACTGCTCGCCGGGCGCTTTGGTTAGGAGACTATGATTGCCGGGAAAGCCTAGGACAGGTCTGTAAGATTTGAGTCTAGGGTTTTCCAGGTGCCGTAGATTGGGTCGAATGGGGAGCGCCGCGTACTTAAGGTACGCAAGCGACGAATGAGGCCCAAGGTACGGTGGTTGGGAAAGCCTAGGCCAGATCTTCGCCGTTGGAAGCGATTACCTTCTTGTACCAGTCGAAGCTCTTCTTCTTGGAGCGCTTGAGGGTACCGTTGCCGGCGTCGTCGCGGTCCACGTAGATGAAGCCGTAGCGCTTGGACATCTCGCCCGTGCCGGCCGAGACCAGGTCGATCGGACCCCAGGTGGTGTAACCCAGCAGGTCGACGCCGTCCTCGGTCACCGCGTCGCGCATCGCGGCGATGTGCTGGCGCAGGTAATCGATACGGTAGTCGTCGTTGATGGAGCCGTCCTCCTCGACAACATCCTTGGCGCCCAGACCGTTCTCGACCACAAACAGAGGCTTCTGATAGCGGTCGTACAGGTCGTTGAGGGTAATGCGGAAGCCTAGCGGATCGATGGCCCAGCCCCACTGGCTCTGCTGCAGGTAGGGGTTCTTGGCACCGGCGAAGGCGTTGCCCTGGGTCTTCTCGACGTCGGGATTGTCAGCGCCCGCGGAGCAGCGGGTGCTGTAGTAGCTAAAGCTGATGAAGTCGACGGTGTTGTCGGCCAGGATCTCGCGGTCCTCGTCGGTCATGCCCACATCGATGCCCAGGCGCTCGAGCTTCTTGACGGCATAGGCCGGGTAATAGCCACGGCTCTGGACGTCGACGAAGAAGTAGTTGTCCTGGTTGTCGAGCTGGGCCTGGCGCACATCGCCCGGGCGACAGCTGTAGGGGTAGTAGGTGCCGGCAGCGAGCATGCAGCCAATCTTGACCTCGGGGTCGATCTCGTGGGCGATCTTGGTGGCCCAAGCGCTGGCGACGAGCTCGTTGTGGGCGGCCAGGTACTCGACAGCCTCCTTGTTCTCGCCCTCCTCAAAGACCAGGCCGGCACCCATAAACGGCAGGTGCAGAATCATATTGATCTCGTTGAAGGTGAGCCAGTACTTCACCAGGCCCTTGTAGCGAGTGAAGATCGTGGTCGCGAGGTTCTTGTAGAAGTCGATGAGCTTGCGGTTGCGCCAGCCGCCGTATTCCTTGATGAGGTGGATCGGGCAGTCGAAGTGCGTGATGGTCACGAGCGGCTCGATGCCGTGCTTCTGACACTCGCGGAACACGTCCTCGTAAAAGGCCAGACCAGCCTCGTTGGGCTCGGCCTCGTCGCCGTTGGGGAAGATGCGGGTCCAGGCCAGGCTCATGCGGAAGGTCTTAAAGCCCATCTCGGCAAAGAGGGCGATGTCCTCCTTGTAGTGATGGTAAAAATCGATGCCGGTCTGCGCGGGATAGTAATAGCCATCCTCGAAGTCGAGCATCTTGCGCTGGCCCGAGACCACCGCGTAGCGCTCAGCGCCGTGCGGCGCCACGTCCACGTTAGCCAAGCCGCGACCGTCCACGTCGTAGGCACCCTCGCACTGGTTGGCAGCCGTCGCGCCGCCCCACAGGAAGTCTTTACGGAAAGCCATACATCGATCCTTTCACACGCTGTTTGTCATAGGCTCAGTATCTCTATAAACGGCACGTCGCTCAACGGCAACGGCGCAGGTCGACACTTCTTTTCGCTCCCGCATATCGGCAGACGGTGCGCTCCTGACACTTTTTGATACCTCGCGTGCACGAAAAAGCACCCGCCCACACGCCGCGAACGTCAAGTGAGTAGACTTTTTGGCAAAACTCAACCAGACCCGCCTTTGACGCCATCAAAACCGCAGGTAGCTTACCTGGCATGTTCCGGCGTGGTCAGACTAAGCCAAAAAGTCTACTCACTTGCAAAAAAGGGCGCCTCCACAACAGCGAAGGCGCCCTCGGGTGGCAGACCATTTGACTGAATAGGAAAGAAAGGAAAAAATAGGAAAGAAAGGAAAGGAGACTTATGACTGAAACCATCTTCTCCCCCTCATTTGGAAATCGCCCATCCTATCTCGTCGGGCGCGAAACTGTAATTTCGACATTCATATCCGGCCTTGAGCAGGAGCCGGGCAATCGCGACCGAGCTATGCTCATGCTTGGACAGCGAGGCAGCGGCAAGACGGTTCTTCTGTGGGAACTTGCCGACCGCGCACGCAAGCTCGGCTTTGTTGTCGCCACGCCTACCGTAGCCTCCGAGGATATGCTCGAGCGCATTGTTGAGAAAATCCAAGAAGCAGGCAAGCCTTACGTCAACAAACGCCGCCTTCCCAAACTCGCGAGTGGCAGCCTAAGCGTTTTCGGGCTCTCGGCAGGCCTCGAGTTCACACGAGACGTGCAGGAGACCAAGAGCTTTCAGTTCAAGCTCACGCAGCTCGCGCGCAAACTGACCGAGCAGGGGCACGGCATCCTCATCCTCATCGACGAGCTCCAAGCAAATTCACCCGAGATCAGACAGCTCGTCACCGCCTATCAAGAGCTGGTCGGCGAACGACTCAACGTCGCGCTCGTCATGGCGGGCCTTCCGGGAGCCGTCTGCGCAACACTCAATGACCGTGTGCTGACATTTCTCAACCGCGCTCGAAAGGTCACGCTCGAGCCACTTTCGGTCGGAGATGTCGATACCTATTACCAGCGGGCTTTCGATGAGCTCGGCCTTGATATTCCAAGCGATCTTCGCCTCCGTGCCGCTCGCGCAACCCAAGGCTCGCCCTATATGCTGCAACTCATCGGCTATAACATCGCCAATCGCTGCAGGACAGGCGAACGTGCGACGCAAGGGTTAATCGACGGAGCCATCGAGGCGTCGAAAGTCGATTTCGAAAACGATGTGTGCGAAACGACGCTCGCCGCGCTGTCAGACCAAGACGTCGCGTTTCTCTCCGCAATGACTGATGACGAAGACGCTGTGTCTCGCATTTCTGATGTTGCGAAGCGCATGTCAGTCACACCCGACTATGCGCAAAAGTATCGCCGGCGCCTCATCGACGCCGGCGTTATCGAGCAGGCGCGCCGCGGCTACGTGCGCTTCGCCGTCCCCTATATGGCCGATTACCTGCGCAGCCAGCTCTAGGCAACCACCGCAAAGGGGACAGGCACCTTTGTGGCGGGTTGGGCCCGCTCGTCTCGATCTGTAACAGTTAGGCCGTCAAAACCGGGCTTGGCGTTACAGATTGAGATTGTTCGGGCGGCCCCCGTGGTTCGTCTCGATCTGTAACAGATAGAGACGATTTAGCGCGCCAACTGTTACAGATTGAGACGGAAGACCCTAGTCCACGGTGATGTCGAGGTTCTTGCCGACGAGACCTACGTAGCCGCCCTCGGCAGCCTTGGGACTATCTGCGTGGCAGAGAACCCACTTGTCGGCCTTCCAGTAGCAGTAGCTATCACCGGCCGCGGGCATGTCGGCCGCAGCCTCGGGGCGCGGACCGTTGGTGCCGGCGGGCAGCGCAACCATCACCTGGAAGCCACCGTCGTCGACCATGCACGGCGTGTAGTGCAACGTGGTGGCGTAGACCTCGACGAGCGTGCCGGCGGGCGCGCGGAACGCCTTGACCTGCGCGGTGTCGAGCTTGCCGTCGACAATCTGCTCACGCTTGGCGAGCAGCAGAATAAAGTCGCGAGCACCCAGGTTGAACTCGCTCGCGCGGTGATACTCCAAGCAGTTGAGCTTCGTGTTGTGGCCGTTGCACCAGCCCAGCTGGAACGGACGGCCGCCATACATGAGCAGGCCGAGCGCATCGGCGCCCTCGACCTGCTCCAGCTCAGGCGCGGAGGCCACGTACTTGCTGCCCTCGGGGATGGGCGTTGCGGAGAGCGCCTCGACGAGCGGGGCGGTCAGGCTGGACGGAACGTCATCCCACACGCGGCCATAGGGTTTGAATTCGGGGTCGGTAACAGAGTAGATATGCATGTTCGCTCCTGTTCGTTTGTGTGATATTACGAACATTCTAGAACAATCACGCGCGGTTTTAAACGTCCGCCATGTCCGCTCAACAAAAAGGCACCCCCGCATAAGCGAAGGCGCCCAGTGAACTCATTTTGAGCGACGAAACCTTTACGCCTGCTGATAGTGCAGGTGTGCCTCATCGATATCGATCAGATCGCGGTCGAGGTAGCGGCGCGCGAGCCAGTTTGCCATGGGAAGGTTCTGGTCCAGGTAGTTGCCGCACTCCTCGGGAGCGGCACCGGGGACATCGCCCTCAAAGTCGGCGACGAACTCAAAGAGCTCGCGCACGAGCGGCAGGATCTCCTCGCTCGTCACCTCGCCAAACACAACCAGGTAAAAGCCCGTGCGGCAGCCCATAGGGCCAAAGTAGACAATACGGCTCGACCACTCGGCATGGTTGCGAAGGAACGTCGCGCCCAGATGCTCGATGGTGTGGCACTCGGCCGTGTTCATAACCGGTTCTTTGTTGGGCGTGGTCAAGCGCAGGTCAAAGGTGGTGACGGCGGCACCGGTCGCCGGATCGCGGTCGACGCGGCTCACATACACGCCGGGCTCAAGCAGCAGATGGTCAACGGAAAAACTCGCGATGCGCTCCATGGCAGATCCTCTCGGTAGTCAATTTGGGACAGGGCTCTTTTAGCTGGTCGCAACAATCCCACCCATGATAGCAGTCAAAAAAGCCCCGTCCCAAATGACTACTTTGGGACGGGGCGCCGCGCAGCCGATAATATCGACCGTTCAGCATCTAGTTTTCTGACCCCTCACCTATTGATGCTGCGTCGTCCGCAATGCAGAGCGTGCGAGCAGCTCAACAGCCAAAAACCCGGCAGCGACTGTAATCGCCACCAGACCAATAGATGGCCTGCACTTACAGCACCTGCAAACAAGTTGCGACGGCACCGTAGATATTGGCGTCGTTACCCAGCTGCGCCGGGACCACGTGCGGACGAGGCATATCTTTCAGAAAACCAGTGTAGTGCGCCATGACGTCATCCATCTTACGGTCGAGCGCCTCGAACAGCGCGGGATGGCAGCTGATGCCACCACCAATCGCGAAGACTGCCGGGTCGATGACGCACTGCAGATTCACAAGCACACGATCAAACAGCTCAGCATAGGCATCCAATCCGCGCTGCACGGCGGCGACTTCGGACGCGCTCCCGTGCTCCAGTAGCTCGAAGATCCGTCGGCCATCGAGGGCCTCCAGTTCAGCTTCATCCGAAATGCCAAGTTCGACTGCCACGAGATTCTGCAGGCCGTGCCATCCGCTCGAAGTCGCGAACGTATCACGATGATCAAGCGGTTCGCTTACGTTGTTGGACAGGAAGCTGAACTCGCCCGCGAAGCCGCCCGCACCTGTCAGCACCCGGCCGTCAACCACGATGCCTCCGCCGATGCCCGTACCGATTACCGCCACGCAACCCACGTCCACGCCGCGCAACGCGCCGGCAGCGTACTCGCCAAGCGCACAGCTTTTGCCGTCGTTGACAACGGTCACGGGCAGCCCCAGCCGTTCGCGCAGCGCTCGGCCAAGCGGAAACCCGTCCATGTACGGCAGCGCACCACCGCGATGGATCGTCCCGTCTGGATCGACCTCGTAACCGAAGATGCCACCTGGGGCCGAGATGCCCACGCCTACAACCTGTCCGCGATACGGCCCTACGAGTGCCGCGAGCGCGTCGACCAGCTGATCGGCCGAGACGAACGCCGTCGGAATCGAACCACGGTCACCAAACTCGTAGTTCTCATTCACAATCGCCCATTTGACGCTCGTTCCGCCGATATCAATTCCAAACAGCTGCCTCATGGCCGCTCCCCTCTCGCTCAATGCGTCTACATGCTCGCAGGCTCTTCCATAAAGGCCATGAGCCTGCGGTTGAGCAGACGACCCCAAAACGTGCAGATACCGCCCGCCAGGAGCGCGGCGGCTACGGTGCCGATACCGATGTCCACCGCAGCACCCGTACGCACAAGCCCGTAGACCAGTGAGATGCCCACACAGCTCCCGTCAAAGAAATACTTCGCCTTACCAAATTCACAGTGAAACACCTGGGAGAGCGTCTGCACCATGCCGTCGGGCGCAACGGGAACGAGCCGCGCGGAGACGATCGGCGTCACGCCGAGCGCTGTGAACGATACGGCGATGACCAGCATGACCAGGCCATCGATGAGTCCCGTTGCGGTAAATGGAAACAGCCAGATATCCAGCACGTCGATGAAAACGCTAAACAGCAGACTGACGGGTATCTGCAAGAGAATCTTGACATCCGGGTAGCGCACCAGGAGAAGCTGGGCAACCACGAATACGCAATACACGATAAACGATGCCGTACCGAGGCTCAAACCCTCGATGATATACATCAGGTACGGCACCGTACTCATGGGCGCTACACCAAGCCCCGTGCGTGCATTCATTACAACGCCGCAGCTCAGGAATAGAATCCCACATACGTAGACCATCATTCGACGCGTTGGACTCTACCGCATCACATCACTCTCTCGTTCGCATCTTCACCTATCGGCACGAATAGCGCTCCGTAACATCGCCCCAAGGCGTCACTCGTACGCAATCGTCGCCTCGACGGCATGGCGCCAGCCGGCGATCTTTTTGGCTCGCTCGTCAGTGGGCATCGACGGCTCCACGATGCCACGGGCGCCGTAGACGTCGACGACATCGCGCGTATACATGCCCAGCGCGATACCGCAGGCCCAAGCCGCGCCCAGACCGCTCATCTCGTCGTTGCTCGCAATGCGGATGGGCGAGCCGACCAAATCGCTCTCAAACTGCATCAGGTACGCGTCGCGCGTGGGGCCGCCGTCAACACGAAGCTCGGCAAGCGCCGCGCCCGAATCCTCGACCATGGCATCGATCACGTCGAAAATCTGATAGGCGATCGACTCGTCGGCAGCCTTTACGAACTCCGCGCGGCCCGTGGTGCGTGTCATACCAAAAACGCATCCCTCGGCATCACTTGCCCAGTGCGGCGCACCCAGGCCGGTAAACGCCGGCACAAAGTAAACATGGCTCGCCGGGTTGGCGGCGTAGCACAGGTCGGTGACCTCCTCGGGGTTGTTGATGAGCTCCAGGTCGTCGCGCAGCCAGGTCTTGACGGCGCCGGCGTAGCTCACGTTGCCCTCGAGTACATACTCGGTCACGCCATCCATACGCCACGCAAGCGAGCTCGAAAGCCCGTGCGAGCTGGCGACAAACTCGTTGCCGACGTTCATCATGACCGAGCTACCGGTGCCATAGGTCGCTTTGGCCATGCCGCGGCTGTGGCAACCCTGCGCAAACAGGGCCGCATGGCTGTCGCCCAGCACGCCGTGTACCGGCACGGGTGCGGGCAAAAAGCCATCCAGGTCCGTTGTGCCAAACAGACCGTCGGAATCGGTCACCTGCGGCAGGCAGGCCGGATCGATGCCAAAGGCCTCGCACACCGGCTCGCTCCAGCAGCCGCGGCGCAGGTCGAAGAGCTGCGTGCGGCTGGCATTGGACCAGTCACAGCGAAACTCCGCGCCGCCCGTGAGCGTCCAGACCACCCAGGCATCGATGGTGCCCAGACACAGCTCACCCGACGCCGCGGCCTCGGCAGCCGCCGGAACGTTCGCGAGAATCCAAGCCATCTTGCCCGCCGGATAGTAGGGCGAGAGCACCAGGCCCGTTGTGTCACGCACCAGCTCTGCCACGCCTTCGCGCGCCGCAAGCTCGTCACACAGCTCGCGGGCGCGGGCACACTGCCACACCACGGCATCGCACAGCGGCTCGCCCGTCGTGCGGTTCCAGGCAACGGTGGTCTCGCGCTGGTTGGAAATGCCAATGCCGGCGACATCGGCCGGGTTAACCCCGGTCTCCTCCACCACGGCGCGCGCCACGGCAAGCACGTTGGCGGCGATCTCGACCGGATCATGGCTCACCCAGCCGGCATCATTGACAATCTGGCGATGCGCGCGGTCGGCACGATGAATCAGATGGCCGCCCTCGTCCACCAGCAGCGCCTTCGTGCCCTGCGTGGATTGATCGATTCCGATGATGTAGCGGCCCATGGCCACCCCTTTCAAAATGAATGTGACAAAGGGACTGTCCCTTTGTCACATTCCAATTACTCTGCGGGAAGGAAGTCGGCGACCGTCTTGGCAATACCTTCGCCGGTGAGGCCATAGTGCGCGAAGACCTCGGGCGAGGTGCCGGTGATGACCGGCGCGTCGGGCAGGCTCAGGCACTTGACCGGACGCGGGCAATGCTCGCCCACGACCTGCGCGACCATGGAACCCAGGCCGCCGAAGGGGCTGTGCTCCTCGACGGTCACGACGGCACGCGTGGCACCGGCGGCCTCGATCACGGCCTCGGCATCGAGCGGCTTGACGCAGTACATGTCGAGCACCGTTGCCGAGATGCCCTGCTCGGCCAACAGGTCGGCAGCGTCCACGGCGTGGCGGACCATCTCGCCGGTGGCGACAATCGTCACATCGGTGCCACGACGCACCCAGGTGGCGCGGTCCATCTGGAACGGGCACTCGTCCTCGGTATACACGTCCTCGACCGGGTTGCGGCCCACGCGGATATAGGCCGGCTTGTTGTCGGCAACCAGGGCGCGCACGAGCTCGGCGGTCTGAAAACGATCGCTCGGCAGATACACGCGCATGTTCGGGATAGCGCTCATGGCGGCGATATCCTGCGCGGAGTGATGGCTCATGCCCAGAGCGCCGTAGGACACGCCGCCCGAGATGCCGATGAGCTTGACGTTGGTGTTGGAGTACGAAACGTCGACCTTGCACTGCTCATACGAACGCGTGGTCACAAAGGACGCCGGCGAGGCGGCCCAGGCCTTCTTGCCGCACGAAGCCATGCCGGCGGCGATGCTCACCAGGTCCTGCTCGGCAATGCCGACCTCAACGGACTGCTGGGGATACTGATCGAAGAACGGCGTGAGCGACGCGGAGCCGCGGGAGTCGGAGCACAGGACGACGATGTCTTTATCGGTCTCGGCGGCCTCGAGCAGCGTGTCGCAGATAACCTTGCGGTTGGCGATCTTGTTAGCCATTGATGGCCTCCTTATGGGCAGCGAAATCGGCGATGATCTGGGCATATTCCTCGTCGTTGGGCAGGTGGTGATGCCAGCCGGCCTTGTCCTCCATGACGGGCGAGCCGTAGCCCTTCACCGTGTTGAGGATGATGACCGTGGGCTTACCCTTGGTCTCGGCCGCGAGCGTCAGCGCGGCGTCGATGGCCTGGACGCCGTTGCCCGGAATGGACAGCACGTTCCAACCGAAGGCGGCCCAGCGCTCCTCCTGCGAGTCCTGCTTCATGACGTCCTCGGTGCTGCCGCTGATCTGCAGGCGGTTGCGGTCCACGAGCGCGCACAGGTTATCGAGCTGGTAGTTGCCGCCGCTCATGGCGCCCTCCCAGACCGAGCCCTCGGCAAGCTCGCCGTCGCCCATGATGGTGTAGACGCGGTAGTCGCGACCGTCCATCTTGCCGGCGAGCGCCATGCCCACCGCCACGGGCAGACCGTGGCCGAGCGAACCGGAGTTCATCTCGATGCCCTTGAGCTTGTTGTTGGGGTGTCCGATGTAGGGACTGCCGAACTTGGAGAAGCGGGCCTTGACGTCGTCGAGGTCCAGATAGCCCTCGTGGCACAGCACCGCGTAGTAGGCCTCCATGGCGTGGCCCTTGGAGAGCACGAAGCGATCGCGGTTGGGATCGTCGACGGTCTCGGGCGAAATGTTCAGATGGTTGGCGTAGAGGGTCATGAGGGCGTCGATCACCGACATGTCGCCGCCGATGTGGCCGCCGGCGCCGGCCATGATGATGTCGACGCAATCGCGGCGGAGGTCCCAGCGCAGGGACTCAAGCTCTTCGATAGTTGCCATTTCTACTCTCCTCGCAGGTAGGCTTTGACGTCTTCTTCGATGGGGTCGTACAGGTCGGGCTGGATGCCGATGTACTTGCATGCCTCGTAGAGCACCGGCACCACGTTGGCGTGGATGGCCACGCAGTGGTGGATGTAGGGGCCCTCGACGATCTTTGCCTCGAGGCGCTTGAGGTTCTCGACCTCGACCCACAGGTAGGTGCCCATACCGGCCGGGCCGTCGATGCCGCGGGCATTGCCCAGCAGCAGCGAGTACTCGCCGTTGTCGCCGTCAAAGCGGGCAAGGGTGAGGTCGCCGTGCTTGGCCTCGGCCGTCAGCGCGCCGGGGTGATCGAAGGCCAGCGGATAGGTGAGCTTGGGCTTGACGGCCGCGCAGCTGCAGGGCCAAGGGCCGCAGTGCTGCAACAGCTCGCCGTTCTCGTTGTCGGGATGGCGGACGGTCCAGTCGGCGAACATGCCGCGGTGACGGCCAAGATCGGCGGCCTCGACCATGAGCGCGGTGATGGCGCCGTGGATGTCGGTCTCGCAGACGACGGGGATACCCATCTCGTTGAGGATGGCGTTGGCGGCGCAGGGCATAATGCCCAGCTCGTCCTGCAGGGCGTTCCAGCACTGGATGGCGCCGGCGTTGCAGCCGTACTTCTCGACCAGACGCTTCATGGCGATGGCGAGTCCTGCGACCGCGGGGACCTTGTCCTCGGGGATGCAGATCTCAAAGCTGTCGGCGAGGCGGGCGAGCATGGCGGCCATGGCCTGCTCGTCGGCCTGGGCGTCGCGCACGGCCTGAACAAGCTCGGTCATGGGGATGGGCGAAAGCTGGATGTTGAACTTCTCGAGCAGCTCGCCCTCGTTGCACATGGTCGACCAGAAGTCGAACGGGCGGGTGGCCATCTGCAGGATGCGGGTGTGCTTGAAGGTCTTAACGACATTGCACACGGCCAGGAAGTCCCAGACGCCGCGCTCGAACTCGGGATCAGTCAGGCGGCAGTTGGTCATGTAGGTGAAGGGGACCTGGAAGCGGCGCAGGACCTTGCCGGTGGCGAACAGGCCGCACTGGCTGTCGCGCAGGCGGGTGCCGTCGGGCTCGGGGCGCTCGTCGCGCGGGCCCCACAGCAGCACGGGCAGACCGAGCTCGCGGGCAAGGCGGGCGCAGACGTACTCGGTACCAAAGTTGGCGTGGCACAGCATGATGCCGTCGACGCCCTCGGCACGGAACTTCTTGACGATAGGCTCGATATGGCTGTCATCGAACAGCAGGCCCTCGTTGTTGATGTCGTCGATATCAACGATGTCGACGCCGATCTCGCGCAGACGGTCAGCCGTCAGACCACGATACTTGATCGCGTCCGGCGCGCTAAAGATGCTGCGGCGCGTAGGCACAAAACCGAGCTTGATCTTATCCATGTACGTCCTCCCCTAGTCACATGTTCAGTAAACAGACGCATGTTTCGTTTTGTTCTGTTTACTAAATGTTTTACTCTTTTGTTTAAAAGTTTAGCGCGAAAGTCTCGTAAACGGTAGAGAAATCAGCCTAAACGGTATGTAAACAATCTGAACATACAGGGGGAACAAAAAAGAGGGCCCCAAAGGACCCTCTCTTAGTAGCGTTAGATATGGCTGCCTTAGCGAGCTTTGCCGCCCTGCGCCCCGGCGTTTTCTTCGCCTAGATCTCGCGCACGCTCTGGCGCTCGACAAAATAGGTCGACACGGCCGTCTTGCAGGTATAGCTCTTGGGATTGCGGATATTGCCCACCAGGCGGCGCACCGCGATCTCGCCCACCTCGTGCTTGGGAACGTGCACCGTGGTGAGCGGCGGATTGGAGAAGGCGCCCAAAGACAGATCGTCAAAGCCGATGATTGAGACATCCTCGGGGACACGTATGCCGTGCTCGTTCAGCGCGCGCATGGCGCCTACGGCGAGCACGTCGTTTTCGGCAAAGAAAGCCGTCGGCAGGTCGTCGCGCGAGACGCTGTCGAGCCATGCGCCCATGTCGCGATAAGCACCTTCGAGCGTGGTGCCCAGTGTGACGCGCCATGTCGGGTTGGCCTCAAGGTCCGCATCCTCAAGCGCTTGGCGATAGCCGCGCTCGCGATCCTTAAAGTTGCGGATGCGAAGGTCGCCTGCCAGATAGCCGATTTGCTTGTGACCCTTCTCGATAAGGTAGTCCACGGCGCGCAGCACCGAGTCGGTGTTGGCAATGACTACGGCATCGAAGTACTGACGATCGCTCCAGCCATCGAGCACGATCAAGTGGGCGGCAGCGTTGGCGAACAAGGCATAGTCTTCCTCACCCAGCTCGGTACCCATCAGCACGATAGCGGCGGATGGATCGGCGATCAGGCCCTCGACCTGCGGACGCACGGCGTCCAAGTCGCTAAAGTCGAGCGAGACAAAGCTCGTGCTCATACCGTGACGACGCGCCTGGCGCTCCACGCCCTCAATAACCGCGGGATGAAAGGTGCTCTCGTCCAAAATGGCGCCCGTCTTGCGCGCGAGCACAAACTGAATGCTCTCGAGCTGCGTCGACTGCTGATAGCCAAGCGATTGCGCGCACTCCAGGATGACCTTGGCGGTCTCCTCACTCACGCTGCGCTTGCGGTTGAGCGCGTTGGACACGGTCGCAGGCGAAAAACCGGTGATGCGGCTGATCTCGCGAACACTTGCTTTGGCCATCGTTCCCCCTAGCATCGGTCGCGGCCGAGCATCGTGGCTTGACCGCCCCGTGGCTCGGCAACTAAACGACCGCAAATTCAATCTAAACAGAATAGTAAATGTTTATTAGCTAGTTTAGCCTGTTGTCAAGCGAAGCGGCACAACTATTCCCCCAACGGGCGCATTTGTCCATCTTAACGTTATTACGCAAGGTCTTCGCCATTGCTTGCTATTACGCGTCGGTACCATTCGAAGCTTTTCTTTTTACGTCTCTCAAACGAGCCCGCACCGCTATCGTCTCGATCGACATAGATAAACCCGTAGCGCTTACGCATCTGTCCTGTGGCGACCGAAACCAAATCGATCGGGCCCCAACAGGTATATCCCATGAGTTCCACCCCGTCGAGCTCGACGGTCTCCCTCATCGCCTCGATGTGAGCCCGCAGGTATTCAACTCGATAGTCGTCTTCTATTTCACCCGAATCTTCCGGCACATCAGGAGCACCCAAACCGTTTTCGACGATGAACAGCGGCTTTTGATAGCGATCCCAGATTTCATTCATGGTGACGCGCAGCCCTTTGGGGTCGATAAACCTCCCCCAAGGCTCCTGTTTTAGATACGGATTAGGCGCCGAGCGAAGAAGGTTCGAATCGAACTGACCTTCCGCATGCGCTTTTGCGACGCGCGTCGAGTAATACGAAAACGAGACGAAATCGACCAGGTTTGCAGCCAGTACTTCGCGGTCATCATCCCGATAGGGCACCTCAAAACCATGGCGGGCGTATTCCTTGAGAACATAGCTCGGGTACGCACCGCGCACCTGGACGTCGGTAAACATGTAATGGCTGCGATTCTCAGCCTGCGCAGCCAGCACATCGTCCGGATCACATGTAGCCGGATAGAAGACACCTGCGTTGAGCATGCAACCGATCTTCGCCCCGGGGCACAGTTCATGACACGCCCCGACCGCACGGGCACTCGCAACCAATACATGGTGCACGGCCGTGTGAACCGTTGCATAGCGATTCTCCCCTTGCTCGAAGATGATCCCCGCCGCCATAAAGCACGCCTGCGTCATGATGTTGATCTCGTTAAAGGTCAGCCAATAATTGACCAATCCCCGATAGCGCTCGAACACGGTACGCGAATATCGATCGAACAGGTCGACCAACCTGCGATCGCGCCATCCGCCATACGCATCGACGAGATGCATGGGGACATCATAGTGGTTGAGCGTCACCAAAGGCTCAATGCCATGCGCGCGGCACGTCCTAAAAACATCCTCGTAAAAGGCAAGGCCTTCTTCATTGGGCTCGGCTTCGTCTCCTTTGGGAAAAATGCGGCTCCAGGCGATCGATAAGCGCAGGCATTTAAAACCCATCTGGGCAAACAGTTCAATATCCTGCTTGTACCTATGGTAAAAATCAATGCCTTTGCGAGCGGGATAGAAGCTGTCGGGTGCCAACGCACGCGGATCAAGGTCTCCCCGCATGACGTCCATGCGCTGATCGCCAAACGGCAGCATGTCGGAATTGGCTAAACCGCGACCGCCTTCGTTCCATCCTCCCTCGCACTGGTTTGCAGCCAGAGCCCCGCCCCATAAAAAATCTTCTCTAAACATTATGGTGTCGTCCTTTCTATCAAATTCCCGGCCCACGCTGTCGAACGCAACGGACTCGGCAAGTGCCGCGCAACAGCACAGTACCGTTGCGCGGCCAAGGGGTCGGACCGCGCAACGGCTGGGGAGCATATTTGTGCAGTAGCCTCTTATGCCTCGACGGATTCAACAGCCTCAGAATCGCCGCTCTTGGACTTCAACGGCATCTTCTCCTGTCCTTCAAATCCAAAAACCATCGCCAACGCAAACGTCACGGCACCGCCAGCAAGACACCCGATGGTGCCGGGGATGATATCCTGAGCAAACATGAGCACGTTCATCCATGGGAAACCAACGCCAGTGAAGATATAGACGTTGGCATGAAGAAGGCTTACCAGCAGACCACCGACAGCACCACCAATCATGTTCCAGGCAAGAGCTTTCTTGTCGCGAAACAGGATGCCGTAGATGATGGGCTCACTCACGCGACCGAAGGCATAGGTGATGAACAAGTTCCAGCCCGTGGCTCGATTCTCCTTGTCCTTAGCGCGCAGGCCATAGGCGAGCGCGATGGCAAGCGTGGTGTAGGCTACAACCGCGGCGCCGGGGTATAAGATGGCGTCGTAACCGTTCTGGAGCGCGGCGGGCAATATGGCGGTATAGATCGGCACGTGCATGCCGGTGGCGATGATCAGATTCCAGAATGCGCCGATAACCGCGGTCGCAGCGGGACCGGCAACAGAGGCGAGCCAAATGATGAAATCGGCCACAAGGCCCATGACAAATTGGACGGCAGGGCCGCAGAGGCACAGCGCGACCGGCAACATCACGAGCACCGTACCCACGGGTACGATCAGAACGCGCAACATATCAGGCGAGATCTTCTTAAAGAAGCGCTCAACATAGGACTGGGCCCAGGTGATCAAGATGACCGGAAGAACAGCCTGGGTGTAGTTGACGAGCTGCATGGGGATGCCGAAGACGCTGAAAGGCTTTCCGTCCTCAACAATAGCGAGCATGTCGGGGTAAATCATCACAACGGCGATGAGCAGTGCCAGCACAGGGCTCGTTTTGAACTTCTTAGCCGAACTGTAGGCAGCAAATACCGGGAAGTAATAGTACGCCGCATCGCCCACCAGGGAAAGGATCCGATACAGGTCGCTCGTTTCGGACATAAAACCGGCGCCTTCGGGCCCAAACAGAATGACGAGCATCTTGAAGATACCGGCGACACAAAAGATCGGAAGGATCGGGGTGATAGCGCCGCTCACGGCATCGAGCAGCTGATTGAAGAGGTGCTTGGGTGCCAAGCGCTCCTTCCAGCTAAGCTGAGGGCCATCGAGTTCCTCGTCAATCGATACCGTGACCTCGAATCCGCCCTGCTTACAAACCTCGTCGTAGACCTTGTCGACCGTGGGCCCGATCACCAGCTGCACCTGCCCTCCGGCGTGCACGACGCTGATGATAGACGAGATGTCCTCAAGCTTCTCATCATTCGAGAGGCTTTCATCCTTGAGGCTGAAGCGCAGGCGCGTCATGCAATGCGTAACCGAAGCCACGTTTTCCGCCCCGCCCACAGTGGAGAGAATCTGTTCTGCCACCTTTTTGTAATTTGCCATCATTGGCTCCTTTGCACAATCTTGGCTTACTGTTCGAATCGGCAAAGGTCATGCCCCGAATGGCTACGGGTTACAATCCTTTTTTGGAGATGATCCGGTTGAGATGGATCATCAGATAGAGTTCCTCCTCCTCGGAGAGCGTGGCGTCCCACGTTTCACGACAATAGGAACCGATATGCTTCACGCACTCTGCCAACTGCGGAAACTCCTCACGAAAGTTCTTGTACATCTGCATGTTGGCGCTGTTCAGCGACTCGCCGGCTTGAATGCGCTTGAACAGGTACCGCAGATGCGTGGCGAAGCGGGTGAAATCAAAGGAATCGCGGTCGACAATAATGCGGAAATCGCTTTCGAGAATCTCGATAACGTCCTCGAGCATATCGTCGAACTGCTTTGCGGGCTCGGCCGTGGCTTTGACGGCTTCAACAACCCGTGCGTTCACGAGATTCATCGCAATACTGGCAATCTCATCCTTGGGAAGCCGCTCTCCGAGCTCCTTCTCGAGTCGCATGACGATAAACTGGGCAGCCTTGTATTCCTTCGGATACGTCTCCCGCACTTCATAGGCAAGAGGCATCGCGATGCGGACCCCCTTTTGGGCTCGCGCAACGGCAAACGACAGGTGATCAGCCATGAACAGCGTCGCATTGGTCGAGAGGTCGTAGGGCAGTTCGTTGGCAACGATGTCCATAACTTTCGCCGCAAACATCACGATATCCGAGGGAAGATCCCTCATGACATCTTGTCCTTTAGGATCAATGTCGTAAAACGTATGCTCGATTTTAGAAAGAGGGAGCTCTCGAGGAAAATCTCCGCCGAAACCGACGCCCCTGCCCATGGCGATGACATCTCGCCCCTGTCCGTCACGGCAAAGAACCGCGTTGTTGTTAAGCTTTTTAATTGCAAGCATGGTGAACCTCCTTTCAAGAACACTCACAGAAAAAGGCATGATAGCCAATAGCAGTGCTATTGCGGTCATGCCTTACGTAACAATCCGTGTTGTATTGCTCTTGGGCATGCCTCCACACAGGAGTAACAATCCAAGATGCAAAATGCATTATAGCGCTCTCCCCGCCCCGGGGACCATCGGGCTGGCGAACGGTAGATGTCGGCCCGCCAGCCTTGATTATCGACTTCATCCGAACACCTCCCACATTCATCCGCACATGTGCGGATGAATGTGGGAACCCGATACCCTGAGGGCCGGACCGGCCGGCCCCGGGAGATCGGAGGACGGCATGTCCGGAAAGAAGAACAGGGGCTCCGCGAGGGCGGTCCCG
>JAGZUC010000024.1 GCA_018380195.1 Collinsella sp.
GGAGGGCCTGGACCTTCTCGTCGTGCCCTCCGCCGAGCTCTCCCGCGGCCGCGGCGGCCCGCGCTGCATGAGCATGCCCTTCTGGCGCGAGGACCTCTAAGTCTTTCCGTTTCCGGTGCGGTCCCCCTACAACCGCACCGGCTTCGCCCGTTAAACGGGCAACACTAATACTTACGTAATTCATTTCTTCGAAAGGAATCGAACCATGGGTGTTAACCTCTCCGGCCGTAGCTTCCTCAAGCTTCTCGACCTCACCACCGAGGAGATCGAGTACCTGCTCAAGCTATCCAAGAACTTCAAGGATATGAAGCGCGCTGGCGTTCCGCACCGCTATCTCGAGGGCAAGAACATCGTTCTGCTCTTCCAGAAGACCTCCACTCGTACCCGCTGCGCCTTCGAGGTCGGCGGCATGGATCTGGGCATGGGCGTCACCTACCTCGATCCCGGTTCGTCGCAGATGGGCAAGAAGGAGTCCATCGAGGACACCGCCCGCGTTCTCGGCCGCATGTATGACGGCATCGAGTTCCGTGGCTTTGCCCAGGACGACGTCGAGGAGCTCGCTGCTAAGTCCGGCGTGCCTGTCTGGAACGGCCTGACCACCGAGTGGCATCCCACCCAGATGCTCGCCGACATCCTGACCGTCCAGGAGAACTTCAACTACGACATCAAGGGCAAGACTCTCGTCTTCATGGGCGACTGCAAGAACAACGTTGCTCGCTCCCTCATGGTCGTCTGCTCCAAGCTCGGTATGAACTTTGTGGCCTGCGGCCCCGAGGAGTGCATGCCCGCTGACGACGTCATCGAGGCCTGCAAGCCCATCGCCGAGGCCAACGGCTGCACCATCAAGCTGACCACCGACGTCAAGGACGGCGTCACCGGTGCCGACGTTATCTACACCGACGTGTGGGTCTCCATGGGCGAGCCCGACGAGGTCTGGGCCGAGCGCATCGCTCAGCTTACCCCGTATCGTGTTACCTCCGAGGTCATGGCTATGGCCAACCCGGGTGCCATCTTCCTGCACTGCCTGCCCAGCTTCCACGACACCAACACCACGATTGGCGCCGAGAAGTGCGAGCAGTTCGGCATCACCGAGCAGGAGGTCACCGACGAGGTCTTCGAGAGCCCCGCTTCCAAGGTCTTCGACGAGGCCGAGAACCGCATGCACACCATCAAGGCTGTCATGTACGCCACGCTCAAGTAAGAGCATCTAGCATCTCGCTCGGGGTGTCTTGCTGCACACCCCGAGCGGCTTTGTCTGGTAAATATCTCGCGTCGGGCGGTGGGCACGGCACGGAAGATCCGCTTAGCGCGAGATAGTTAAATGATTTATGAAGGGGGGATGAGAACCATGACTGAGACCGCTAAGAAAAAGCGCGGTATGCCTTCATCGTTCACCATTCTTCTAGCTCTGCTGGCAATTGTTGCAGTGATTACCGTTATCGTCTCCGGCACGTCCGGCGGCGCGGTTACTGCAGCCCGCCTGAGCGATTTCTGCACCGCCCCGATCCTGGGCTTCGCTGACGCTCTGCCCGTCTGCCTCTTCGTTATGATCCTGGGCGGCTTCCTCGGTATGATGACCGAGACCGGCGCTCTGGACAACGGCATCGCCGTTCTGGTGCAGAAGCTTAAGGGCAACGAGATCATGCTCGTTCCTGTCCTTATGCTCATCTTCTCCCTCGGTGGTACCACCTATGGTATGTGCGAGGAGACCGTTCCCTTCTACGCCCTGCTCGCCGCTACCATGATGGCCGCTGGCTTCGACCCCATGGTCGGCGCCGCTACCGTCCTGCTCGGCGCTGGCTGCGGCTGCCTGGGCTCCACGGTTAACCCGTTCGCCGTCGGCGCTGCCGTCGACGCTCTGACCGGCGTTGGCATTGAGGTCAACCAGTCCATCATCATCGGCCTCGGTGCCGTCCTGTGGATTGTCACTACCGCTATGTCCATCGTTTTCGTGATGAACTATGCCAAGAAGGTCAAGGCTGACAAGGGTTCCACCATCCTGTCGATGCAGGAGCTCAAGGACGCCGAAGAGGCTCACGGCAAGGCTGCTTCCGAGGTCCACAAGGAGGTCAAGCTCACCGGTCGTCAGAAGGGTGTTCTGATCGCCTTCGCCTTCACCTTCGTCGTCATGATCGTCGGCTTCATTCCGCTAGCCGATCTCAACGAGGGCGTCGCCAACTTCTTCGACGCTGGCGCTGTCTACGACGCCGATGGTAACGCCGTCGTCCAGGGCTGGTCTGCCCTGATCACCGGCCTGCCCATTGGCCAGTGGTACTTCGACGAGGCTTCCACCTGGTTCTTCCTCATGGCCGTCCTGATCGGTATCATCGGTGGCCTGTCCGAGAAGCAGATCGTCAACACCTTCATCACCGGCGCTGCCGACATGATGTCCGTTGTTCTCGTTATCGCCCTCGCCCGTGGTATCTCCGTCCTCATGGCTAACACCGGCCTCGACGTCTTCGTCCTCGACGCTGCCGCCAATGCCCTGGCTGGCCTGTCCGGCGTGATCTTCGCTCCCATGAGCTTCCTGGTCTACTTCGGCCTGTCCTTCCTGATCCCCTCGACCTCCGGTATGGCCACCGTCTCCATGCCCATCATGGGACCGCTGGCTGTTAAGCTTGGCTTCTCGCCCGAGGTCATGGTCATGATCTTCTCCGCCGCCATCGGTGTCGTGAACCTGTTCACCCCGACCTCCGGCGCCATCATGGGCGGTCTCGCCCTGGCCAAGATCGAGTGGACGACCTGGCTCAAGTTTGCCCTTAAGCTCATCGTCGCGCTCTCCGTCGTCTGCGCCGTCATCCTGACCGTCGCCTGCGTGCTGCTCTAAGTACCCAACGGGTACCCCACGGAAACCTTGACGATCCTGTAGAGGATCACCTGGTCATCGTCTGTCCGGTGGGGTCAACCCACCGGTAGACTCCTACCTTTAGCCCCCTCCCGTTCCGTGCGCGGGAGGGGGCGCACTTATGTTGCGCGGTTCTACGAACCGCGCAACCAGTCGACGCTGCGCGCCGCCCAGGACGACAATTTGTCATTCAAAAGGCAAGGCATGACCAAAAGGTCTATGCCTCGCCTTTTTCATGCCAACTTGTACGTCCTGGACGGCGCTCGCTGTCCGTCCTCTGCCTGCGGCGCTTTCCATTGTTGGTGCAGAGGGCGCTTTGCCTACTCTGGCGGGCTTTCGCTGGCTTATGCTCAACCTGCGACGTTTCCATTATTGATACAAAGGCCAGGTTTGTTTGAACCAAAAAGGGGAAGTTGCGGTGGAATAGTTCCTGTTTGGCCGTCTTGAGGGGTTAAACGGGAACTATTTCACCGCAACTTATCGATGGCGTGTTTGGTTGGTGCCAGTTGATTGCTTGGGCGTTGGGGAGGGTCTGCTCCGTTATAATCGCCTAGAACATTAATTGGAAACGGGACGGGAGCCATATATGCGCCAGGGTTTCGACAACGCGAAGTATATCGAGCTGCAGGCTGCTCACATTAAGGAGCGCATCTCGCAGTTTGGTGGCAAGCTCTATTTGGAGTTTGGCGGTAAGCTGTTCGATGACTATCATGCGAGCCGCGTGCTGCCGGGTTTTGAACCGGACAGCAAGTTCCGCATGCTCAAGAGCATCGCCGACGATGTCGAGGTTATCATCGCGATCAACGCGAACCACATCGAGAAAAACAAGGCTCGTGGTGACCTCGGCATTACCTATGACGAGGATGTGCTGCGCCTGGTTGACCTGTTTCGCGGCAACGGCTTTGCTGTCGCGGCTGTGGTCATCACCCAGTACGCCGGCCAGCCCGCTGCCGATGTGTTCCGCAACCGCCTGAACGCGCTCGGTATTCCCGCCAAGCTGCACTATCCCATCGAGGGGTATCCGCACGATGTCGATCTGATCGTGTCCGACGATGGCTACGGCAAGAACGAGTTTGTCGAGACCACTCGACCGCTCGTCGTGGTCACTGCCCCCGGTCCTGGCTCGGGCAAGCTTGCCACCTGCCTGTCTCAGCTCTATCACGAGCACAAGCATGGCACGGCCGCCGGCTATGCCAAGTTCGAGACCTTCCCTGTCTGGAATCTTCCTCTGACGCATCCGGTCAATATTGCCTACGAGGCCGCCACGGCTGACCTCGACGACGCCAATATCATCGATTCGTTCCACCTTGAGGCCTACAACAAGACCACGGTCAACTACAACCGCGACGTCGAGGCCTTCCCGGTAGTCCGTGCCCTGATGGAAAAGATCCTGGGCAAGAGCCCCTACCAGAGCCCTACGGACATGGGCGTCAATATGGTCGGCTTTGCCATCACCGATGACGATGCCTGCCGCGACGCTTCCAAGATGGAGATCGTCCGCCGCTACTTTACCGCGGTCGAAAATGTGCGCCGTACCGGCGTGGGCGATGAGCAAGTCGACCGTCTCAAGATAATTATGAAGAAAGCCGGCATCGATAAGAACTACTCACCGGCGCGCTCGGCGGCCCTCACCAGGGAGCAGCTGACGGGTGGTCCCGTGGGTGCCATGGTCATGCCCGATGGCTCCGTGGTGACCGGCAAGACTTCCACGCGCCTGGGCGCCGCGAGCTCGCTCATCATGAATGCACTTAAGCATGTCTCGGGCGTCGACCTTGAGCTCGAGGTCATTAGCGATGAAGCGATCGAGCCCATCAGCAAGCTCAAGACGCATTTCCTGGGCAGCAAAAACCCGCGCCTCCACACCGACGAGACGCTTATGGCGCTGTCGATCACCTCGGCCACGAGTGAGACGGCCGCTCGCGTCCTTTCGGGCCTGGAGCAGCTGCGCGGTTGCGATGCCTTCTTTAGCGTGATTATCTCGCCGACGGACGAGACGGTACTGCGCAAACTGGGTATCAACGTGTGCTGCGAGCCCAAGTTTGAGCGCCGCGGTTTCTTCCATCGCTAAGTTTGAAGCACCGCGGTAATTACATTGCATTTTGGCCGTATCGGGTTAGCGCCCGGTACGGCTTTTTGATCAATAAAGCGCCTATTTCGGCGAAAAATAGCTGTTTACCTGCCTAGAAACAATTTGAGCGGTATACAATAACCGTAACTGTTTCATCCTTAGCGGGATGCCGCATGATGGATATTACCTGCCATCGTGAGGTGTGTCGGTCGCGCACGGCGCGTTAGATGCTCGTGCTCGGTTTGAGGAGGCTGCTATGGCGGGCAAGGGTCGTGCGAGTGTCAACGATATGAAGCGTGTCGAGGTGCTGGTGTTGATGGAGATCGACCAGCAAACCGAAGACAATGGCGGGCCGTATGGTTTCTCGCGCAAAACGCTTGCCGAGCGCGTGGGGGTTTCGCCGTATCGTGCCCGCGCCGCAATCGATCGCTTGGATTCCGAAGGCATGATTGATGTCGTCTCGCGTTATAGCGACGACGGCGGTCAGCTTGCAAATGGCATTTGCCTCACCGAACGTGGCGAGTGGTATCTTGAGGGCGTCCGTACCGGCATGCTCGTTCAAGAAATGCTTGAGGACGAGGTTGCTGATCGATAGCAGCATGTAACCCTTGCCATAGCGACGCCGCCTGGGAAACCGGGCGGCGTTTTGTTTCAAGATTGAGAAATGCAATCTCACGCGAGAAAAATTGCGAACGGTCCGCGGCGCGAGTATTACAATGAAGACCCGTAAGATGTGGATAAACAACTTCTACGGGAAGCGCAGGTAACTCAATATGACCAAGCATGTGTTCGTAACCGGTGGCGTGGTTTCGTCTCTGGGCAAGGGTATCACCGCGGCCTCGCTGGGCCGTCTGCTCAAGTCGCGTGGCTACAAAGTAACGATGCAGAAGGCCGATCCGTATCTGAACGTCGACCCCGGTACCATGAGCCCCTTCCAGCATGGTGAGGTCTTCGTTACCGAGGATGGTTACGAGTCCGACCTGGACCTGGGTCATTACGAGCGCTTTATTGATGAGAACCTGACCCGCGATTCCAACTTTACGACCGGCGCCATCTATAAGAGCTTGATCGCCCGCGAGCGTCGCGGCGACTTTTTGGGCGGTACCGTGCAGGTGATTCCTCACGTCACCAATGCCATTAAGGACAAGTTCCGCCGCATCGAGGAGCAGACCGGCTCCGATGTAGTCATCACCGAGCTGGGCGGCACGATCGGCGACATCGAGTCCCAACCGTTTGTCGAGGCCATCCGTCAGTACCGCAAGGAGGCCGGCCCCGAGAACGTCTGCTACATCCACGTGTCGCTCGTTCCCTATATCGCCGCCGCCCATGAGGTCAAGACCAAGCCCACGCAGCATTCCGTCAAGGAGCTCCGCAGCTTTGGCATCCAGCCCGATATCATCGTGCTGCGCTCCGACCACCATATCGATGACGCTATCCGCGGAAAGATCGCAAGCTTCTGCGACGTCGACACCGATTGTGTCTTTACCAACGAGGACTGCGCGAGCATTTACGATGTTCCGCAGCTGCTTGCCGAGCAGGACTTTGACCTGCGCATTTGCGAGCGCCTGGGTCTGGACCCGCGTGAGCGCGACATGAGCGAGTGGAACGAGTTCCTGCGCAAACAGAATCACGCCAACCATCACGCCGACAAGGTGAAGATCGCCGTCGTGGGCAAGTACACGCAGCTGCCCGATGCGTACCTGTCGGTTATCGAGGCCCTGCACCATGCGGGCGTCTTCTACGATCGCCATGTGGACGTCCAGCTGGTCGACGGCGAGAGCCTCGACGAGCAGAATGTCTCCGAGGTTCTGGGCGACGCCTCGGGCATCCTGGTCCCCGGCGGCTTTGGCAAGCGCGCCCTGGAGGGCAAGATCCTCGCGGCCGAGTTTGCCCGTGAGCACAAGATTCCGTATCTGGGCATTTGCCTGGGTATGCAGGTGGCCGTGTGCGAGTTCGCCCGCAACGTCGTCGGCCTTGCCGGCGCCAGCTCCTCCGAGTTCGATCCGGACGGCCCGTTTAGCGTCATCGATCTGATGAGCTCGCAGGAGGACGTGACCGAGAAGGGCGGCACCATGCGCCTGGGCGCCTATCCGTGCAAGCTCGCCGCCGATACCCTTGCTCGCGAGGCATATGGCGAGGAGCTCGTCTACGAGCGTCACCGTCATCGCTTTGAGTTCAACAACGCCTTCCGTGACCAGCTCGAGGACGCCGGCTTGGTTATTTCGGGTCTGTCGCCCGACGAGCGCCTGGTCGAGATGGTCGAGCTGCCGCGCGACGTGCATCCGTGGTATGTGGCAACCCAGGCTCATCCCGAGTTCAAGAGCCGCCCGACCAACCCGCAGCCGCTGTTCCGCGAGTTCGTGCGCGCTTCGATCGGCCAGCACGAGGGTGTCGACCGTCTGCAGGTGACGCCCATGAACCTCGCTACGGACTAAGGGTGCCGGCGAATAAGGAACATACCGAAGCTACTCCCTCGTCGCTCGCCGTGGCGGCGGGGGAGTATCTCGATTACCTCGCGGTCGAGCGGGGTTTGGCGCGCAACACGATTGCGGCCTATCGTCGTGACCTGACGACGTACTGCGCCTATCTGGAGCGGGCGGGTATTGTGTCTTTTGAAGAGGTGACCCGTCAGGTCGTGGAGGGCTTTGTCGCCGACCGTCGCGATGGGGGCTATTCGGATGCCTCGGTGGAGCGTGCGCTTGCGGCCGTGAAGGGCCTGCATGCCTTTTTGGTGCGCGATGGGGCTGTGGCCCAAAATCCAACGGCGGCGTTGCGCCTGCCTAAAAAGGCTGAGCGTTTGCCGGAATACCTTTCGGTGGAGGATGTCTCGGCGCTGCTCGATCAAGATTTCCCCGAGGGCGAGATGGGCTTGCGTGACCATGCCATCTTGGAAGTGCTCTATGGATGCGGTTTGCGTGTGAGCGAGTTGGGGGGACTCGATGTGGGCGATATCCATATCGACGATGGTTTTGTGCTCGTTCGCGGTAAGGGCTCAAAGGAACGCCTGTCCCCGCTGGTGGGAAGCGCGGCGCGAGCTCTGACGCTCTATGTAACTGAGGGGCGTTCTCGCTTGGCGGCCCATGCGCGCGGAACCGAGACCTCGGCGGTCTTTTTAAATAAGAACGGCCGCCGTCTGTCGCGCCAGGGCATCCATGCCATCTGTGAGCGCTACGGGCGCCAGGTGGGGCTGGTGGGACTCCATCCCCACACGCTGCGTCACTCCTTTGCTACCCATATGCTTGCGGGCGGCGCAGACCTCCGTGTGCTACAGGAGATCTTGGGACATGCCGATATATCGACCACGCAGGTCTACACGCATGTCGATCGTACGCAACTGACCGAGGTCTATCTGGCGGCGCACCCGCTGGCGCATCGTTAACTCATCGCTGACCTGCAAATTTATAGGTATTTGGGGACGGGCCCCAGATTGCCACGGCGTGCTTTTGCGCGCGCATGGGCAATCTGGGGCCCGTCCCATTTTTCGCCACTTGGCATCGCGGTGGTGGGCCGCACGTGCCTTGGGTGGGGGAGTTTGGGGGCGATGTGAACGGCATGTAAAGGGACGCAAAAATCGCCTCAAGGTCAACTTGAAGGTTGAGGTTGAACGGCGGGGTGCCACAGGTGGCATCCCGCCGTTGCTGTAAACACAACATATTGTGTTTTCGAACATATGCTTGGGGTGTTTTGCGATATATGGTGGGTGGAGTGGTGGGGCGGAGTGGGGGAAGGGGTGGGGAAAGGTGTTGAAAAATGGGGCGGTTCCCCATATTATTAATGACGTCGACAGGCGGGGTGGTTCCCCGCGTACGTGCCATCTGAGTAACCGAGGGGAGGGCGCACATGGGAATGACTGGTGCATACGAGCGCAATCTCGATGCAAAAGGTCGTCTGTCCCTGCCTGCACCCCTTCGCGAGGAGCTTGGAGAGCACGTTCGCGTGTTCAAAGCCCTGGATGTCGATGCTCTGTACGTGTTCTCTGCCGAGGCCTTCGATAAGTGGGTCGAAGGACTCTTCGCGGGTCGTGAGGGCCACGAGGGTTTTAACCCGCGTGACATTAATGACCAGAAGCTCATGAGGGCGATCAACAAGCGCACCACGTCGATGGACGTGGACAGCGCCGGTCGTATCGGTCTTTCCGAGTCTCTCCGCAAGCAGGCGAACCTCGACCGCGAGGTCACGGTTGTGGGCAACTACGACCACCTTGAGGTTTGGGATCGCGCCGCGGCCGATGAGGACGATGACGATGAGGCCCTGCTGGACCTCTTCTTCTCGTAAGGGCAAGGCACGGGTAACGGATGGAGCGTGGGATCTTGACACAAGAATATCGGCATGAACCTGTCATGCTCGGCGAAGTGCTTGAGTCGCTGCGGCTAAAGAGCGGCTCCGTTGTCTGCGATTGCACCCTTGGCGGTGCCGGCCATTCGGTAAAGATGGCCGCGCAGGTGGGGGAGACGGGCCTTTTGCTCGGCGTCGATCAGGACGACATGGCCCTCGAGGCCGCTGGTGCCCGTCTGGACCGCGAGGTTCCCGGCGTTCCGCACCAGCTGCTGAAGGGCAACTTCGGCGACTTGGACGAGCTGCTTTGCTCGGCCGAGGTGCCCGGGGTCGATGGCTTCCTGTTCGATTTGGGCGTTTCGTCACCGCAACTCGATATCCCTGGCAGGGGCTTTTCGTATAACGAGGACGCCCCATTGGACATGCGGATGGATCCGGGTAATAACACCTTAAACGCAGCTGAGGTCATCAACACCTATAACGAACACGACCTCGCCCGGATTCTACGCGTCTACGGAGAAGAGAAGTTCGCCTCGCAGATTGCGCGCGAGATCGTGCGCCGCCGCGAGCAAGAACCGATCGAAACCACCGGCCAATTTGTCGAGATCATCAAGGCGGGTATCCCGGCTGCCGCTCGTCGGCATGGCGGACACCCGGCCAAGAAAAGTTTCCAGGCCATTCGCATCGAGGTCAATCACGAGCTCGATGTGCTCGAACGAGGGCTTGATGCCGCCACCAGGTGGCTCAACCCGGGCGGACGTATCTGCGTCATCTCGTATCACTCGCTCGAGGACCGTATCGTAAAGAACCACTTTAAGGAGATGAGCCAGGGGTGCACGTGTCCGCCGGAGATTCCGGTGTGCGTGTGCGGCAACGTGCCGATACTCAAGGTCATCACCCGCAAACCCTTGGTTGCCCAGCCTGATGAGGTTGAGCGCAACCCTCGGGCGAGATCAGCCAAAATCCGCGTGGCGCAGCGTCTGTAGGCGCGACCGCGCGATATTGGACCTCCCGCTCGCACCATAAACGAAGCTTAAACACACTACCAACGTACTCGGGATGGGAGGCGGCATATCATGGGCTACAACACTTCAAGCGCAGCACTCGCCTATGATATGAACGCCATGCCCGCCTATCGTGAGACGCCGCAGGCCCCCGTTGCTCCCCGTGAGCAGCGCGCGCCGCGCTTTGATGTCTACACGGGCGCGGGCCGTCAGGCAAACCAGGCGGTAAGCCCGGTTTTCATGAGCGTTCTTAAAACGTTTTGCATCATTGCGGCTATCTTCATGACGATCGGCGTCGCCCGCGTGGCGCTCGCCGGCGTTACGGCCCAGGTGCTCAACAGCAACGCCGAGCTTACCAGCACGCTCGAAAAGGCGACCGATGAGAGCTCCGACCTGGAGGTCATGCATTCGGTCTATGGCGCCGACACGCGCATTCGCGACCTTGCGGGCGCTTATGGCATGGTGGAGCCCAGCGAGAGCGTTACACTTGACTTTTCGCAGGATGCAGCCGCGGGCGCCAACGCGACCGCGACCGCTCAGTAGCAAGACGGTAGCTGAGTATGACAAATGACTATCGCCGCGGTTCCGATGGGGGCCGCGGTTCTGGACGTCCCTCGTCGCGGGGACGTTCTGGTTATCAAGGAACGGGTCGGCAATCTTACAACGCCGGGCAGTCCCGTGGCAACGACCCGGCGTCGCGACTTCGCGGCTCGGACGGCCCTCAAATGCATAACACCAGGTCGCGCAAGAGTTCGTCGACCGAATGGCTCACAGGCACGCCTCTGCCTCGCCGCAAAGCCATCATGGGCTTCATCGGGCTTGGTTTGAGCTTGGGCGTCTTTCGCCTTGCCGACTATCAAATTGTCGAAGCCGATAAACTGCGCGAGCGTGCCGATGCGCGCCGCCTGCTTGCACAGACCCTCTATGCCAAACGCGGCACCATCTACGACCGCAACGGTAACGTGCTGGCGTCGTCGGTCGAATGTCGCAACATCGCCGTGAACCCGCAGCTTGTCGAGGATGTTGACAAGACGGTGTCGGCGCTGGTCAAGGCAACTGGAATCGATAAAAAGACCTGCCGCAAGCTCGTCGAGTCCGATGGCACCTGGGTGTATATCAAGCGCCAGGTGGACGAAGACGATGCTGCGGCGCTGGAGAAGAAGAACCTGCCCGGCGTGCTTTTTGAGCAGGCCATGAAGCGCGTATATCCATACGGCAATCTGGCATCGCAGGTGCTGGGTGTAGTGAATGTAGACAACGACGGCTTGACGGGTCTCGAAAAGCAATACAACAAGCTTCTGACCGGCACGAATGGTACCCTCGTGCGCGAGCGCGCGAGGGACGGCAGCTATATCGCGGGCGGTGCCTATAAAAAGGTGGCTGCGGTCGACGGCGTTGACATCGTGACGACGCTCGACGTCAATATGCAGCGAGCGGCTGAGGATGCTTTGGCGGAGGCTGTCGAGAAGACAAAGGCCAAGAACGGCTCGGCTTTGGTCACCGACCCCACGACTGGTGAAATTCTCGCCGCCTGCTCGTACCCGACCTACGACCAGACCGATCTGGAAAACGCCAAGACCGAGGATATGAACTTGCGCCTGGTCACCGACGCCTACGAGCCCGGCTCGGTCTTTAAGACGCTCGTGGCGGGCGCCGGCTTCGACTTGGGCGTCGTGCGATCGAGTACGTCGTTTGAGGTGCCGGCGAGCATCAAGGTGGGTGACGATACCGTTACCGATGCCGACAAGCGCGACTATGCCATGACCATGGATGTGCGCGAGATGATGCGCCGTTCGTCCAACGTGGGCTTTGTCCTGGTGGGGCGCAAGATCGGTGCCGACGACTTTGCCGCCTATGTGGACAAGTGGGGCATCGGTCACAGCTCGGGTGTCGATTTTCCGGGCGAGAGCCTGGGCATCGTCAAGGAGCGTGACCAGTATGACGGCGCCACGCTGGGTTCGATGAGCTTTGGACAGGCGTTGTCCGTCTCGCCGATTGAGATCGCACGTGCCGTGGGCGGCATCGCCAACGGCGGTGTGATGATGACACCGCACTTCTATAAGTCCAGCAAAGGCGACGAGAAGGACTGGGGCGAAGGCGAGCGCGCGATTTCGGAGGACGCCGCATCCCAGGTGACATCGTGCATGCAGACGGTCGTGTCCGAGGGAACGGGCGTTGGCGGCGCGGTTGACGGCTATGACGTGGCGGGTAAGACCGGTACGGCCGAACGAGCCGACGAGAACGGCGGCTACCTAAAGGAGAACTACATGTCGTCCTTTATGGGCTTTGCGCCGGCACAATCGCCCAAGGTGCTGTGCTATATCACGCTCGACGGAACGCCGAGCGGCTCAGATGCCGCTGCGGTGCCGTTCCAGTCCATTATGGCCAATGCGCTCGACGTGCTGGGTATTCCGCACACGAAGTAGGGGGTTACAATCTTTGGGGCGTGGTTTGTTGTCCCATATGAGGGGTGTTCACATGCCCTGCACCACGCATGCGCGGCGCTGGGATACAATACGCCGATAGCATTATTAGGTTTACAGGGGAGCTGCAATGATAGAGATCGCCGTCAACAACCTCGCGGCCGCAACAGGGGCCCGAACCGTGACGGGAGAAGCCGATCGGGTATGCCGCGGGTGCGTTATCGACTCGCGCCAGGTCGGGGAAGGGACGATTTTCGTCGCCTTTCCCGGTGAAAACGTCGACGGCAATGATTTTGCTTCCCGTGCCGTCCAGTCGGGTGCCGGCGCCGTCGTGATGACGCGTGAGCCCGAGGCCGAGCTGGTCTCGCTGGCGCAGGACAAGGGATGCGCCATCCTGCTGACCGATGATCCCGAGGAGTTTCTGCTGCGTTTGGCGCACGCGTACCGTCTGGAGCTTGGCTGCCTGGTCGTTGGCATTACCGGTTCCATCGGCAAGACGACGACCAAGGACGTGCTCGCCGCTGTGCTCGCCAAGCGCTATCGTGTCTGGGCCACCAAGGGCAATTTCAATAACCTGATCGGCATGCCGCTCACGGTGCTTTCCGCTCCGGCCGATACCGAGGTCCTGGTGCTCGAGATGGGCATGAACCATTTCCACGAGATCGAGCGCCTGTCCCAGTCCGCCAATCCCAACCTTGCCATCGTGAGCAAGATCGGTACCTCTCACATCGGCATTTTGGGCAGCCGCGAGAACATCGCCCGCGCTAAGGCCGAGATTGTCCAGGGTATGTGCGCCGCCGGCGACTTCTTGCCGCTGCTGGTTTTGGGCGGCGAGGACGACTTTACGCCGTTCATTCGCGATACGTTCGCCCAGCCTGCTGGTATCGACGTGATGCTGGCCGGCGTATCGGACGATGATGAGGTCCGCGCCCGCGACATTCGTGTTGATGACGAGGGCCGTCCGGTCTTTACGCTCGATTTTGGCCAGGGTGAGACGATCGATACCATGCTTGCCATCCCCGGCGTGCAGTCCGTTCCTAATGCCGTTAAGGCCGCCGCGGTTGCCTATCGCCTGGGCGTGGCACCCGAGCAGATCGATGCTGCCTTTAGGGGCCTCACGATCACCGGTCACCGCCAGGAGATCAAGCACGCCAAGAGCGGTGCACGCATCATCGATGACTCCTATAACGCCAGTGCCGAATCGATGGCTGCTGGCCTCGACCTGCTGTGCTCGCTTTCGTGCGCGGGGTCTCGCATGGCTATCCTGGGCGAGATGGGCGAGATGGGCGATGAGGCTCCTCGCATGCATGAGCTCGTGGGCGCCTATGCCGCCGCCAAGAAGCTCGACATGCTGGCGTGCGTGGGTGGTGAGCTGTCCCAGCTTATGGCCGATGCCGCGCGCATGATGGGCATGGACGAGGACCGCATCCAGGTGTTCTCCGATTATCAGCAGGTGCTCGACCGCATGGGCGGCGCGCTTGAAAAACATGATGTTGTACTGGTCAAGGGTTCCCGCTTTGTTGAGCTCGACCGCTTTGTGGAAGGTGTGTGCTAGCCCATGTTCGGCAATCCCTCGTATCCAACGTATCAGGCTTTTTTGGGGCTTGGCATCGCCGCTGCCATTGCGCTGCTGCTCATGCCGTGGTGGATCAAGCTACTTAAGGTCGAGGGTATCGGCCAGCAGGTTCGTGCCGACGGCCCCAAGCGTCATTTGGTTAAGCAGGGAACGCCCACCATGGGTGGCGTTGTCATCCTCGTCGCGATCTCGCTGACCTGCCTGCTGATGGGCAAGCTCACCACCGAGCTCGTGCTTGTGCTGCTCGCCACGCTGGCGACCGGCGTGCTGGGCCTGATCGACGACCTGACCTCCGTTACGCATGGGCGCTCGCTCGGTCTTACGCCTCATGCCAAGATGATCGGCCTAACCATTATCTGTGTCACCTTTACGGTACTTGCCGTTAACTGGTGCGGTGTCGCCCCCGAGATTCGTTTTCCCGGCGGCCTGACGATTGACCTCGGCGTGCTTTCGACCACCATCTGCGGCCTTTCGTTCCCGTGGCTCTACATTGTCTTTTGCTGGCTGATGATTGCCGGTCTTTCTAATGCCGTGAACCTGACCGATGGTCTTGACGGTCTTGCTGGCGGCACCTCCATGATCGCCATGCTCGCCATGGCTGCCATGGCGTTTTTGCACGGAGACGTGAACCTGTCCATCTTCTGCACCGCGTGTGCCGGTGCCTGCTTGGGCTTTCTGTGGTTCAACTGCTATCCGGCGAGCATCTTTATGGGCGATACCGGCTCGCTTGCCCTGGGCGCCGCGTTTGCCTGCACGTCCATCATGACCAACACCGAGGTCGTCTCCCTCATCATCGGCGGCCTATTTATCGTTGAGACCCTGTCGGTCATGATTCAGGTTGTCTACTTCCACTTTACGCACAAGCGCGTCTTCCTTATGGCGCCCATCCATCATCATTTCGAAAAGAAGGGCTGGGCCGAGACCAAGGTCGTCATCCGTTTTTGGATTATCGCTGCTGCCTTTGGTGCCGTTGGCCTTGCCCTGTTCTTCCAGTTGGGATAGTGGTCTTTCATGCCTCTTGCTGATGTCTTTAGCCTGCTCGTTTTGGGTCAGGGCAAATCCGGTCTCGATGTCGCCCGCTGGGCGCTGGCACATCCCGAGCGCGTAAGTGCCGTTACCGTGTATGGCGGTGGCACCTCTGAACCCAATGACGCCACGCGTGCGCTCGAGGCTGCTGGTGCGTCGTTTGTCTATGGGACCGAACAGGTCGAGGGCGCCTATGACGTATGCGTGACGTGCCCGGGCATCTCGGAGTTCTCGGGCTTCTTTAAGGCCGGGCGCGAGCATGCCGCCCAGATTATGGGTGAGCCCGAGTTTGCCTATCGCCTGTCGCCCGATAACTGGATTGCCATCACGGGCACCAACGGCAAGACGACCACCACGTCGCTGGCTGATTATCTGCTTAAGGCTGCCGGCGAGGCCAGCGTTGCTGTCGGCAACATCGGCGAGCCGCCGGTCAACGAGATTGACGGCCGAGCCCACAACGAGTGGTTTGTGGCTGAGCTCTCGAGCTATCAGATTGCTACGACAACCGAGCTCCACCCCCGCGTGGCGGTGCTGCTCAACATCACTCCCGACCACTTGGGCTGGCATAAGAGCCATAAGAACTACGCGCTTGCCAAGATCAAACTGTTTGACAATATGGTCGATGACGATCTGGCGGTTGTCGACGTCGAAGACGCCGGCATTCACGAGTTCGATGAGTACATCTACACGCCGGGTCGTCGCATCTGCAAGGTTGCCTTTGACGAGCCTGAGGGCGAGGATGCCGCCTTTGTGCGCGACGGCAAGATGGTCGTGCGCCTGAAGGGCGTCGAGACCCCGCTCATCGCTACATCCGAGCTCAAGATCTCGGGCCATCACAATGTTATCAATGCCCTGTGCGCCGCCACGGCTGCCTTGGCGGTCGGTGCCGATGTCGATGGTGTCTGCCGCGGTCTTGCCTCGTTCCAGCCGCTCGAGCACCGCGTGGAGCCGTGTGGCGAGATTGACGGCGTGCGCTACGTCAACGATTCCAAGGCGACCAACACCGATGCGGTCGAGAAGGCACTGACGGCATTTCCCGATGACGACGTGATCTTGCTGCTCGGCGGCCACGATAAGGGCACGCCGCTCACGGACTTCGCGCGCGTTGTTATGGATAACGTACGCTCGGTCGTCTGCTTTGGCGATGCGCGCGAGCGTTTCACCGCCGCTATGGACGAGGCCGATGTCGACGGCGATGTGGATATCGCCCAGGCGGATGACCTGCGCGATGCCGTGGACGTCGCCCGTTCGCTGTCGAGCCGTGGCGACGTGATCTTACTTTCTCCTGCCTGCTCTTCGTTCGATGAGTTCTCGGGCTATGAGGAGCGCGGCCGCGTGTTTAAGGACTATGTGGCCCAGCTTGCCGCTGCGGCGAAATCGCAAATGGAATAGGGGTTGCCGGTGAGAGAGGAGAGCCCCCGACAAGGTATGAGGAGGCCCGACTCGGACCGTGCTTCCTCGCGGCGCAGCACACCGCGTTCCGGTCGCGGCGGGCAGTCGTTTAGCGAACGCTATATTGCCGGCGTTCCCGCCCGTATCATGCGCCCCCGTTTGATATTCATGGCCTGCTTGTTTACCTTGGTATGCTTTGGCCTGCTGATGGTGTACTCGGCGTCTTCGGTCGAGGCGCTGCACGAGAATGGCTCGGCGACGTTTTTTCTGGGTCGACAGGCCGCGTTTGCCGTGGTCGGTGTTCTGGCGCTGATTGCCATCGTGCGCGTTTTGCCGGACAGCTGGTTTGGGGAGGATGTGCTCAGGATCTTCCTCATAGGCATGATAGGGCTACTGTTTCTGGTGTTCTTGGTGGGCAGCGGCAGCCGTGGCGCCACGCGCTGGCTTAACATCGCCGGTATTCAGTTCCAGCCTTCCGAGTTTTTAAAGCCATTTGCCATTGCGTATTCGGCCATCATGCTTGATCGCTTCTTTTCGCCCGGTGGCAACATCAACGAATTCCTTCGCAAGATGGGCATCTACCTGGGCATTTCGCTCTTTCTGATCTTTATCCAGCCCGATTTCGGTACTGTCCTGATCATCCTGTTGACCCTCATGTGCATGGCGTTGTTTGCGGGTCTCGACCCCAGATTTATCATCGGCGTGCTAATCTTCGGCATTCTCGTGATCGTGATTGCGCTTGTCGCAGAGCCGTACCGTATGGTGCGTATTCAGGTTGCCTTGAACCCTTGGGCCGACGAGTATGGTGACGGCTATCAGGCCACGCTTGCCATTATGGCCTTTGCCTCGGGCGGTCTGTTCGGCCGTGGCATCGGCAACTCAACCATGAAGTACTCGTATCTGCCCGAGGCGCACAATGACTACATCCTGGCCATCATTGGCGAGGAAGTCGGTTTTGTCGGAACCGTGCTGTTCTTCTTGGTGTTTGCGATGCTGATCTACTCGGCGTTTCGCATTGCCGAGCAGGCGACCGATCGCCGGGGCGCGCTTATGGCGTCTGGCTCCGCGGTCATTCTCGCAGTGCAGTTTTTGATTAACGCGCTGGGCATCCTCAACGTGTTTCCCATGACGGGCAAACCGTTGCCGTTTATTAGCTACGGCGGTTCGTCGATTATTGTGTCGCTCATGCTTGCCGGGTTGATCCTGCGCGTTTCGTACGAGAGCGCCCGCCGCGATGAGTATGACCGCCGCCGCGAGAGCTTTGCCGTTATGGATGAGAGTACCGCCGGCGTGCCCCACGTGCGCGGCGAGCGATCTTCGCGTAACGGTTTTACCGTCCTGGATGGCTCTGCGACCGAGCCGGCAGCCCGCCCGCGTCAGCGAACGGCGCCGCAAGGTCGTCCTCAGCGCCCCAGCCCTCGCAACGCGGGCGGCGGATATAATCGAATCGATTTGAACTCGGACCCGTCGGCGCGTCTGCGTACCGACGACCAGGGACCGCGTGTACGAAGGGACTACCATGACCGATAAAATGACCGTTGCTATTGCAGCCGGCGGCACGGCCGGGCACATCAACCCCGCGCTCGCCTTGGCCGAAGAGCTGCGTGACCGTGGCCACCACGTTGTGTTCGTGGGCCAGTCGCGCAAGCTCGAGGGTCGTCTGGTCCCCGAGGCTGGGTTTGATTTTGTGCCCATTACGGTCACGGGCTTCGACCGCTCCCGTCCTTGGACGGCGCTGACCTCGCTGTGGCGTGTCAACAAAGCCAAGCGTGCGCTCGCCAGTCATTTCTCAAAGGTCGGCAAGCCCGATGCCGCCATTGGTTTTGGTGCCTATGTCGAGGTTCCGCTGCTGGGGTGGTGCAAGGGCGCGGGCGTTCCGTATCTGCTGCATGAGCAGAACTCTGTTCCGGGCCTGGCCAACAAGATGATGAACTCCCACGCCGCCCGCGTGTGCATCTCGGTGCCGGCAGCGCGTTCGGTCTTTGAGCGCGAAGGTGACCCTGACCACGTGCTCATGACCGGCAACCCCGTACGTCGCTCGGTGATCGAGGGCGATCGCGCTCGCGGCCGCAAGGCACTTGGCGTTCCCGAGGACGCTACGCTGCTGCTCGTCTTTGGCGGTTCACTTGGCGCCCAGCACCTCAACGAGCGTGTGGCTTCGCTCAAAAACGAGCTGCTTTCGCGCAAGAACCTCTATGTGTTGCATTCGACGGGTGCCGACGGCTTTGAGGAGACCGAGCGCGCTTTGGCGCTGACGCCCGAGGAGGCGAAGCGTTACCGCGTCCAGCCTTACATCGACAACATGGGCGATATGCTGGCTGCTGCCGATTTGGTGCTCTCGCGTTCGGGCGCATCGAGCGTGGCCGAGATCGCTGCACTCGCCGTGCCTTCGGTGCTCGTGCCGTACCCGCATGCGACGGCCGACCACCAAACCACCAATGCCCGTTATCTGGTCGACGCTGGGGCCGGCGTGCTCTGCGCCGATGCCGATATCGACGGTTCTGCCTTTGCCGATGAACTGCTGCACCTGGTCGATGACGCGGCGGCGCGCGACGCCATGCGTCAGGCGGCGCGTGGTCTGGCTCAGGATAGGGCCGCCGCTCTTCTGGCGGATGCGGTAGAGGGTTTGCGTTAGTTAGACGGGATATCGTCGGTCGCCCTCGCGCTGATGCGGTAGGTGCGGTACAGTTAACGGGTTACAGGCAGTGTTTACGCAAGGAGTACACGAGCACATGGCTGATTCCCAGACTGCAACCTCCGCGCCCGAGTTTAAGAGCGCCCACTTTATCGGTATCGGCGGCGCCGGCATGAGCGGCATCGCCCTCGTTCTTCACGAGCGCGGTTATGCCGTTACCGGCTCCGACCTTAAGACGTCACGTTATATCCGCCAGCTTACCCGCGCTGGTGTGAAGGTGCATGTGGGCCATGAGGCCGCCACGATCGACGAGGTCAAGCCCGACGTGGTTGTTGTCTCCACCGCTATTCCGGAGTCCAACCCTGAACTCGTGCGCGCTCGCGAGCTTGGTATTCCCGTGTGGCCCCGTGCCAAGATGCTCTCTGCTTTGGGCCACGGCTACACCACCGTCGCTGTTGCCGGCACGCATGGCAAGACCACCACGTCTTCGATGTGCGCCACCATGCTCGACCGCATGGGTCTGGATCCGAGCTTCTTGATCGGTGGCATCGTCGAGGGCTATGACACGAACGGCAAGAACGGCTCGGGCGACTACTTTGTCGCTGAGGCCGACGAGTCCGACAGCTCCTTCCTGTTCCTGAACCCCAACGTGGTCATCGTGACCAACGTCGAGGCCGACCACCTCGATCACTACTCGGGTATCGAGGAGATCGAGGCAACTTTCGCCAAATTCATGAGCCTGGTGGGCGAGGACGGCACCGTCATCGTCTGCGGTGAGGACCCGCATCTGGTCGAGCTCGCCAAGTCGACGGGTCGTCACGTGCTTTCCTACGGCTTTGCCGAGAGCAACGACATCGTCTGCATGCACCCGGATGTCAAGGGCATCCAGAGCGATTTTATCGTTCGCTTTGAGGACGGCACTGAGCACGCTGTGGAGATCAAGAGCAATCCCGGTCGCCACAACATGCTCAACGCCACGGCGGTGCTCACCGTCGCCCATGTCCTGGGCCTTGACATCGACGCCGCCGCCAAGGCGCTCTCGAGCTTTGAGGGCGTCCGCCGTCGCTTTACCCACGTGGGCGATATCGATGGCATCACCGTGGTCGATGATTACGGCCATCACCCCACCGAGATCAAGGCGACGCTTGCTGCTGCTTCGTCGCTGGGCTACAAGCACGTCGACGTCGTGTTCCAGCCGCACCGCTATTCGCGCCTGCAGGCCCTGTGCGACGACTTTGCCGATGCATTTGCCAATGCCGATAAACTGCTGCTGATTGATGTGTTCTCGGCTGGCGAGATGCCCATTCCGGGTGTCACCTCTAAGATGCTCGCCGATACCGTGCGCGCCAAGCATCCTGGCAAGGAGGTCGTGTACTGCTCCAGCCGTCTTGAGCTCAATCAGGAGCTCGAGCAGATGGTGGGCGAGGGCGACCTGCTGCTCACTATGGGTGCCGGTGACGTTACGACCGTCGGTCCCGAGTTCATTGAGTATCTGACTGCCAAGAAAGACGCTTAAGTCTAATGGGTCTGTTTAACGCCGTCATGGCGCTCTCGGGCATGATCGACACGGATGTGATCGAGGACGAGCGCCTTGCGCGTCATACGAGCTATCGTATCGGCGGCAAGGCCGACCTCTTTGTGACGTGCCATAGCTATCATGCCCTCCGCCGCGCCGTGGCGGTGCTCGATCGCGAGCAGGTGCCGTGGGTCATCATCGGCAAGGGCTCCAATCTGCTGGTTGCCGATGGCGGTTATCGCGGCGCCGTCATTTCGCTCGGACGTGAGTTTCAGCGCACGGTTGTTGCCGATGACGGTTGTACGCTGACGGTCGGTGCGGGCGTGATGTTTGCGCGCCTGGTCAACGATGCCCTGTCGCGTAGCCTCTCGGGCCTTGAGTTTGCCGTTGGCATCCCTGGTTCGGTTGGCGGTGCGATATCTATGAATGCCGGCACACGGACCGAGTGGATTGGCTCGCTGGTTGAGGATGTCGTAACGTTTGACCCGGCATCCGGTATCAAACATTATGCGGGGTCCGAGATCACTTGGGGCTACCGCGAATGTAGCCTTCCCCGCAATGAGATCATCCTCGAGTGCGTGCTCAAGCTTAAACTGGCGCCCAAGGCCGACATTCGCGAGCGCATGGAGCGGTACCTGACGAGGCGCAAGCGTACACAGCCCATGGGTCGCGCATCCTGCGGGTCGGTCTTTCGCAACCCGCCCGATGCGAGCGTGGGCAAGCTTATCGAGGATTGTGGATTAAAGGGTTTTTCGATTGGCGGCGCGGAAGTTTCGCCCGTTCACGCTAATTTTATCGTTAATAACGGAACTGCCTCGGCCGATGACGTTGCCGCGGTTATCAGACATGTGCACGGAAAGGTGAGGGAGGCGTATGGCATCGAGCTCAGACCGGAAGTTAAATTCCTCGGCTTCTAGAGCATCGAAACCCACCTTCCGCCGCGCCGGAGGGCGTTCCGGCGCGCCTGCCAAACCTCAACGCAATACCGTCGCGCACTCTAAGTCTGTCGGGCATGCTCGACAGACCAGTCGTCCGGTCGTCGGCTCGCAGCTCGGTAATCGTCCGGCCGCAAAAAAGTCCTCGCGTCCCTCGGTGACGTCAAAGCCTGTTATGGGCGCCAAGCCTGCCCGTCCCATGGCAACTCCTAAGCCACCGACGGGAACTAAAACGCTGCGTCCGGGTCGCACGCTGGGCGCATCGAAACCGCGCTCGCTGACATCGGTGCCGGCTACCGCCAAGAAGCCTTCGGGTAAAAAAGGCGTCAACCCGTTGTCTTCACTTGGGGCGATGGCAAATAAAACATCAGACGCCGCTTCTGTCGTTACAGGCAAAGGCAAAATCGTGGGCGGCGTTCTGGCCGTCTTGGCCGTGCTCGTCGTCGTTGCCATCGTGGTGATTAACTCTGGATTGTTTACCGCCACTGATATTCAGATTCAAGGCAGCGAGCATGTGACGAAGCACGATGCTATCCAGCTGATCGATTTGCCCGAGGGAACGTCGCTTTTTAACGTCGATCCCGACCAGATTACCGAGGACCTCAAGCAGAACCCGTGGGTCTCGGGCGTGGATGTTCAGCGTCAGTTCCCGCATACGCTCATCATTACGCCTATGGAGCGCAAGGTCATCGCAATTGCCTATATCAGCTCCGATGACCTAGCCTGGGCCATCGGGGATGATGACACCTGGATCGCCCCGCTGTCGACGTCGGTCGAAGTGGACGACCAGGGCAACGTCATCACGACAGGGCAGGGCTCAAATACCCTGACCGGCATCGATGCCGCACTGGCGCTCGCTAAGCACTATGGCGCGGTGTTGCTGACTGATGTCTCGGCGGATGTCGCTCCAGTTTCCGGCCAGGCGGTGAGCTCCAAGGCCGTTAAGGCCGGCCTGGATTATGTGCGTGGTTTTTCGAGCGAGTTCTTGGGACAAGTCAAGGATATTTCCACGCCTTCGGTCGAAGCCATCTCGGCAAACCTCAATAACGGCATTGAGGTGTCGCTGGGCGATTCGGACGATATCGCCAAGAAGGAACGCGTAGTCACCAAGTTGCTTTCGCAGGTAGAGGGCGTAACGTATATCAATGTGCGCTCTCCGGGCAACTACACATTTAGGAATGCTCCGACCTCATAGCGCTGGTTGATGCTTTGTTGAGTGGCCATACCACGCCGTTTATCTGGTTTGTTTGGTTTTCACGGTCAATTATTTGACTGATACGTTCATAATGTGCAACCATAATACGGTTTACCTTTGCATTTACTTTCAACCTGAAGGTTAATGTGCGCAGGGGTCGACCCATGCTATGGCTATAACCTTTGTTCGGAGGACCGACATGCACGAGACAGAGATCAACAACTACCTTGCCGTCATTAAGGTGGTCGGCGTCGGCGGCGGCGGTACCAACGCGGTCAATCGAATGATCGAAGAGGGCATCCGCGGCGTCGAGTTTGTTGCCATCAACACCGATGCTCAGGCACTCGCGATCTCTGATGCCGATATCAAGGTGCACATCGGCACCGACCTTACCCGCGGCCTGGGCGCCGGCGCCAACCCCGAGGTTGGCCGCAAGGCTGCCGATGAGTCCCGCGACGACATTGCCGAGGCGCTCGCTGGCGCCGACATGGTGTTCATCACCTGCGGCGAGGGCGGTGGCACCGGTACCGGCGCTGCTCCCATCGTTGCCGATATCGCGATGAACGAGGTCGGCGCACTGACCGTCGCCGTCGTGACCAAGCCCTTCACCTTCGAGGGCCGCAAGCGCAAGAAGAGCGCCGAGGAGGGCATTAAGACCCTCTCCGATTGCGTCGATACCATGATCGTCATCCCCAACGATAAGCTGCTCGACATCGCCGAGAAGAAGACTACCATGCTCGAGGCCTTCGCGATTGCCGATGGCGTCCTTTCCCAGGGCACCCAGGGCATCACCGACCTCATCACCGTCCCCGGTATCATCAACCTGGACTTCGCCGATGTTAAGACCATCATGAAGCAGGCCGGTACCGCCATGATGGGTATCGGTACCTCTTCTGGGGATACCCGTGCCGTCGACGCTGCCCAGCAGGCCATCTCCAGCCCGCTGCTCGAGAGCTCCATCGATGGTGCCACACGCGTGCTGCTCTCCATCGCCGGTTCCAAGGACCTGGGCATCCAGGAGATCAGCGACGCCGCCGACGTTGTCGCCAACGCCGTCGACCCCGAGGCCAACATCATCTTCGGTACCGTTGTCGACGAGTCCCTGGGCGATCAGGTGCGTATCACCGTCATCGCTACGGGCTTCTCCGACTCCAACGTCAACCGTCAGGACGAGCTCTTTGCTGCTCAGCAGTCTCAGAGCAAGGCCGCTGCCTCCGCTGAGCCGCAGCGCACCGCTCCGGCCACCAGCCCGGCTCAGGCCGCTCCGACCCGCAACGTCGGTGGCACCGAGCTTCCTAACTTCGGCAACGATCAGTTCGAGCTTCCCGACTTCCTGAAGCGCGGTAGCTTCTAAGTCGTTCTTTGCATTGTTGCTCACGGGGGCGTGTCCGTATGGACGCGTCCTTTTTATTTCGGCTTTGTAAACTAGAACCTCCAATCTCTTTACGTTCCCTTTACGATTGCCTCCAGTGCAGCAGGTATCCTTTTAGAGAAGTATGACAGCCGTATAAACGCGGGCTGTAGCGGCGATGCCGCGGTACTTGTGTTATTAGGAGGCTTTAGTATGGCAGCACGTGCGGACAACGTTTCGCGTGTCGACCATGATGGAGTTACGTTGGTGGAAGGCGCGACATCCGATGTTCGCTTTGCCTTCACCGAGCGCGCCGGTGGTGTTTCCGAAGATGCGTACTCCTCACTCAATTTGGGCTCGCATGTTGGCGATGACCCCTTTGCTGTTCAAGAAAATCGTCGTCGCGTGCTCGAGGCTATGGGTGCCGCCGAGTGCGAGCACAACTTGCTCGTTCCCAATCAGGTCCATGGTGACCATATCGTTGCGGTGACCTCGAACGGCGCCGATGACCTTGAGGACGTCCGCGAGCAGATTGCCGAGGGCTGCGATGCCATCGTCTGTACGGCGCATAACGTACCCGTGCTGCTCTGCTTTGCCGACTGCGTTCCCGTGGTGCTGGTGGCCCCCGGCGGATTTGCCGTGGTGCACTCCGGTTGGAAGGGCACGATTTCACGTATTTCCGCCAAGGCGTGCCAGGCGCTTTGCGATGCTGCCGGTTGCGATGCGAGCGACGTTTCCGCCTATATCGGCCCCCATATCTTGGGTGACGAATATGAGGTATCCCAGGAACTCATGGATCGCTTTGCCGCCGAGTTCTCTTGCATCGATGCGAATACCTCTCGCATGCTCGATCTTTCCGCTGCCATTCGCGAGGCACTGGTAGATGTCGGTGTCGACGCGGATAATATCGTGGATACCCAGCTTTCGACCGTGCGTCAGAACGACCGCTTTTATTCCTACCGTAACGAGGACGGCACCTGTGGGCGCCATGCTGCGATCGGCGTGATGCTATGAGAAAGATCGTATCGGTCCTGAGCGCCGCTGTGCTTACGCTTACGCTGTGCGCCTGTTCTTCGGGATCTTCTAGCTCTTCCATTACCGTGGCCGGCTCCACGACCTGCCTTCCTATCGCCGAGATTGCGGCCGAGGCCTTTAAGGAGGAGACCGGCATCGACGTGCTCGTTTCCGGTTTGGGTTCTTCCGCTGGGATCGAGGCCGTCAGCGCCGGCACGGCCGATATCGCCAGCTCCTCCCGTGGACTCAATGCCGACGAACAGGATCTGGGCCTGACTCCCATTGTCATTGCCCACGACGGTATTGCGGTCATCGTGAACGACGACAACCCCGTCGATAACCTCTCGACCGAGCAGCTCCGCGATATCTACGCCGGCAAGATTACCAATTGGAAAGAGGTCGGTGGCGAGGACCTGAGGATTCAGGTCATCAACCGAGACGAGGCGTCCGGTACGCGCGAGGCCTTCCGTACCATCGTGATGGATGGCACGCCGTTCGATCGCCGCTCGGCCGTTCTTTCGGGTACGGGCCAGGTGCGCGACGTGGTATCTCGTTCGCGTGGGGCCATCGGCTACATTTCGCTGGGCTTCGTCGATAGCCTCAACGCCAAGACCTCGGTCAAGGCCGTCTCGGTCAATCATGTTGAGGCGTCCGAGAAGACGGTCGCGAGTGGCGGCTATCCCATCTCGCGCGACCTTTACTTCTTTGTGAAGGGTGTGCCCTCGCAGCGGGCGCAGGATTACATCGACTACGTGACGTCCGAAAAGATGGACAAGCAGATTCGCGAGGCGGGCTTTATTCCCGTCACCAACGACGAGAAGGGGAGTGAGTAGCATGGAAGCACAGGAAAACTCCCAGACTGAGCAGAATGTTCAGACGCCCAAGAAGCGCGAGCTGGCGCTCGTATCGCGCAGTACCTATATCAAGGAGAAGGCGCTGCAGTGGATCTTCTTTGCCTGCGCGTTCTTGGCGGTCGTTACCGTCATCCTGATTTTTGTCTTTACCACGTACTCGGCGCTGCCCGTCTTTACTGACATCGGTCTGGCTGACTTCTTTAGCTTTACGTGGGCGCCTTCCGAGGGCCACTACGGCATCTTGTCGCTGCTTGCTGGCTCGGGTCTGGTGACCGTCGGTGCGCTCGCCATGGGCGTGCCGCTGGGCGTGGGTACGGCCGTTTACCTGGTCGAGATTGCCAGCAAGCGCGTGCGCAAGCTCATCAGCCCCGCCGTTGACCTGCTGGCGGGCATACCCTCCATCATCTACGGCTTCTTTGGCATGATCATCATCCGCCCGTTTATCGCACAACTGACCGGCGGCCTTGGTTTTGGTGCGCTGACGGCGTGGTTTGTGCTCGCCATCATGATCGTCCCTACCATCACCACGCTCACCATCGATGCTCTCAATTCCATTCCCATGGGCATTCGCGAGGCATCGTATGCCATGGGCGCCACAAAGTGGCAGACCATCTATAAGGTCGTGCTACCTGCCGCGAAGCTGGGTATCGTTGATGCCATCGTGCTGGGTATGGGCCGTGCCATCGGCGAGACCATGGCCGTGCTCATGGTCGTAGGTAACGCCCCGGTTATTCCCGACAGCATTGCGAGCCCCATCTCGACGCTCACGAGCCAGATTGCGCTCGACATGAGCTATTCCTCGGGTCTGCACCGCTCGGCGCTGTTCGGCATGGGTGTGGTCCTGTTTATCATCTCCGCCACGCTGGTGGGTATCGTTCGTCTGATTTCCAAGAAGAAGAGGGGGTAGGCTATGTCCGATTCCGTTGACACGACGGTCGATACGACCTCGTCGCGCGAGCGCATCAAGCGTGCCCTTTCCCACGGCAAGAAGGGCCGCATCAACAAGGACCTGTCCAACAAGATCATGCTTGGCGTGTTTCGTGCCGCTGCCTACATCACCACGCTGGTGCTGGTCGCTATCATCGCCTACGTGGTCATCAACGGCCTGCCACACATCTCGCTCGACTTTATCTTCGGTTGGCCCCAGGGCGTCAACGCCGAGGGCGGAATTTGGCCCACGATCGTCTCGACCGTCTACGTGACGGCGCTCGCCATGCTTATCTGCACGCCGATCGCTGTGCTGGCAGCCGTCTATCTGGCCGAGTACGCCAAGCAGGGCAAGGTCGTCGAGCTCATTCGCTACGCTGCTGACGCTTTGGCCTCGGTGCCCTCCATCGTTATGGGCCTGTTTGGCTACGCCTTGTTTGTCGAGGCTATAGGCCTGGGCCTTTCGATGGTCTCGGCCGCTCTGGCGCTCGCGCTCTTGATGCTTCCCATCGTCATGCGCACCACCGAAGAAGCCATTCGCGCCGTTCCGCGCTATATCCGTTGGGGCGCGTACGGCCTGGGCGCTACCAAGTGGCAGGTCGTCTCCAAGATCGTGCTTCCTTCGGCCTTTGGCCGCATTGCCACGGGCATCGTCCTTGCCATCGGCCGTGCCATCGGCGAGACCGCCGTGGTGCTCTACACCATGGGCCAGGCCATCAATCTACCTATTTCGCCGCTCGATTCCGGTCGTCCCATGACCGTTCACCTGTACCTGCTTGCCAACGACGGCATCAACATGAACGCAGCCTACGGCACTGCGCTTTTGCTGATGGCGATTATTCTGGCCTTCAACCTGTTTGCGCGTTATCTGTCGCGCAAACGCCGCTAGTTAAGGAGTCCCATGTCCGTCTATCAGTCCGCTCCCACGCCGGAGCAAGCGGCCATCACGGCCAAGGATTTCAACTTTTGGTACGGTGACTTTCATGCGCTGACGGGGCTCGACCTCAACATCGCCAAAAACGCCATCACCTCGTTTATCGGTCCTTCGGGCTGCGGCAAATCGACGTTTTTGCGCTGCATCAACCGTATGAACGACCTGATCGAGGGCACCCGCGTCGAGGGCACCATGACGCTCGACGGCAACGATATCTATGCCGAGGGCGTCGACCCGGTCGACCTTCGCCGTCGCGTGGGCATGATTTTTCAGCAGCCCAACCCGTTCCCCAAATCCATCTACGAGAATGTCGCTTTTGGCCCTCGTCTGCAGGGCGTGACTAGCAAAAGCGACCTCGATGACATCGTGGAAGAATCGCTCAAGCGCGCCAACCTCTGGAAAGAGGTATCCAATCAGCTCAACAAGGACGGTTTGGCGCTCTCGGGCGGTCAGCAGCAGCGTCTGTGCATTGCGCGTGTGCTTGCGGTGCAGCCCGATGTCCTTCTGATGGACGAGCCCTGCTCCGCCATCGACCCCACGTCCGTCTCCAAGGTCGAGGATCTGATGGCCGAGCTGGCGCCCGAGATGACGATCATCATCGTCACGCATTCTATGCAGCAGGCCGCTCGTATTAGCGACTACACCGCATTTTTCTTGCAGGAAGTTGCCGGCGAGCCCGCCACGCTCATCGAGTATGGTCAAACCGACGCGATCTTCACCAGCCCGGTGGATTCACGGACGGAAGACTATATCACCGGCCGCTTTGGCTGATCGGTGCGACTAGTCCCAAGCCGATCGGACCTGGTCCGGTGCGTATTCACTGTGCGGGCGGCATGACCGCACCCAACTGATTGGAGTGAACCATGCGCAAACTGTTTTCCCGTCAGCTCATCGAGGCCCGTCACGAGATGCTGAGCATCTACGAGGCCGTCGATCTGGCCCTCCACGATGCCGTGAAGGCCTATGTGACCGACGACCGCAAGCTCGCCACCAAGACCAAGAAGCGCACGCTTTCGATTGACGCGCGCTGCGCCAACCTGGAGGCCGTCTGCTACAACCTGATCGCCACGCAGTCACCGGTCGCCTCCGACTTCCGCCTGCTTCAGACGATCATCTACGTCGACTTTAACCTGCAGCGCATGACCGATAAGGTTCGCCAGATCTGCCGCGCCACGCGTCACATGGTCAAGGCCGACATCTCGCTGCCCAAGGAGCTTGTCGGCACGGTCGAGGCTGAGGCCGAAGCCGTCTACCAGGTGCAGGGCTCGTCGCTTTCTGCGCTCGTCACCAACGACATGTCCATCATCTGCAACCTGGCCGTCGAGGACGAGCCGGTGCATGCGGCGTACGAGAAGTTCTTCCGTACCTTCAACCGCATGGACGCGGGCGAGTTTATGGATGACGATAGCAACTATGACGACCTGCGCCGCGCCATCATGGTTTCGCGCTACCTCGATCGCATCGCTTCGATTTCCATCGATGCCGCCTGCCGTCTGACCTTCCTGTTGACTGGTCAGCGTATGAATGCCGGCGATATCGCCCGCACTGATGAGGATGAGCTCGAGAGCATGCGCGTGCCTTCGGGCGAGGGTGTTATCATGAGGCCCGCCGTCGACGCTCGCTACGTTGCCAAGGTGCCCGCTAACGAGGTCAGCGAGGGACTTCGCTACCTGCTCGATCATCTTGAGGACGAGGACGATGGCGAGGACGACGAGGAGTAAGCAACCCCGTTCGTCGAAAGATTGTAAATACCTAAGTGAGCGCGGCCTTGCACATGCGGGGCCGCGCTCTTGCGTTAGCATGGGACTACTTGTTTGGCTGTCAGCGGAGGCGATTAGCAATGGATAACTATTTGGACTTGATGCGCGCTCGCCGCGAGCAGATTCTGGAACGTTTTTATGCGGCGCTCGATCGCGCAGGCCGTCCCCACGACGCCGCGAGCCTCATTGCCGTGTCCAAGACCGTTGGTGACGATGAGACCGTTGCCGCCATCCAGGCGGGGTATCGCCATTTTGCCGAGAACCGCCCGCAGGAGCTGGTTCGCAAGCTCACGGGTCTGGCGGAGCATCCGGAGCTGCCCGAGGTGCGCTTCGATATGATCGGCAACCTGCAGACCAATAAGATCAATGCGGTGCTGGGCTCAGCCGAGTTGATTCACTCGGTGGGTTCGCTGCATCTGGCGCAGGCGATCTCGAGCCGTGCTGTCCGCAAGATTGAGGCAGGCGAGCTCTCCGGTCCCCAGCGTGTGCTCATTGAGGTCAATGTGAGTGGTGAGGAGTCGAAGGGAGGCTTTTCGCCCGATGAGATTCGCGCCGCCGCGGGTGAGCTTGCGGAACTTGAGGGAATTTGCGTGCAGGGGCTTATGACTATGGCGTCCCGGGGGAATAAGGATGTGGCACGCCGCACCTTTGCGGGGCTTCGTGAGCTGAGGGATGAGCTGGAGGCGGCGCATCCCGATTTGAACCTGCCTGAGCTTTCCTGCGGCATGAGCGAGGACTTTGAGCCTGCCCTTGAGGAGGGCTCTACGCTCGTTCGCCTGGGCAGGGTAGTATTTAGCCCGGAGTTTGCAGTAAAATAAGGCTCTGAAGTGCGCACTGATTATCGGGGCGCCTGCACTAAACCGCGAGAGGACACAACCATGGGCTTCCTTGACGAGATTAAAAATAAGATGCACCTGGGCGGCCAGCAGGGTTACGACCAGGGTTATGGCCAAGACGACGACTACGGCTACGATGACGGCTACGACGATGGCTATCAGAACAACGGCTACAGCGGTGCTTCGGGCGAGGGCTTCTACACCCAAGACGAGCCGAGCAACGGCCTGCTTGGTCAGACGCGCCGTGGTGAAGCTGAGTCGGTTGCCGTGTATACGCGCTCCGGTCAGCTGGTCGGCGATGACTCCCGCCATGCCACGACGTATAACCCGCCTTCGCGCTCGCAGGACAGTGTTGCGAGCGGTTATCGTCCTGGTGCCTATGACACGCCGTCTAGCTACGCCGAGAACACCCGCGCTCGTGCCGCCGCTGCCCCCGCTCCTGCGCCGAGCGACGCCTCGGCCTATGCGAGCAACATCATCAACGCCACGCCGCAGCTGCCGGCATATGTCCTGCGCCCCGAGAGCTATGACGACGTGGAGACTGTGGTTCGCCGCGTTCGCACTAAGCAGCCTGTCGCACTGATTTTTGTGGGCGTACGCACCGAAGTTGCCAAGCGCGTCTTGGACTTTTCTTACGGCTTTGCCTGCGGTCTGGGTGCCACGGTCAAGGAGGTGGGCGACCGCGTGTTCATGGTGCTGCCCGCCGGTTGCGAGGTCAAAGATTCCGATCTCAAGAAGCTTCGTGCGGACGGCTACCTTAAGTAAAGACAAGACGAGGAGATTCCCATCAACATCTACACTATCGTCCAGCTGGTCAACACGCTGTTCAACTTCTATTCCACGCTTATTGTCGTCTACTGCTTTATGACGTGGATTCCCATGAAGCAGGGTGGTTTGCTTCAGGATATTGCCGCGGTGCTTGATAGTGTGTGCGGTCCGTGGCTCAACCTGTTCCGTCGTTTCATCCCGCCGATGGGCGGTATCGATTTTTCGCCGGTCGTTGCGATTATTGCGTTGCAGTTGGTGCAGAGGCTGGTTCTGCAGCTTCTTATAGGTATACTCGTGTAGAACTGACTTAGTAACTTACGTCGGGCGTGTAGCGCCGAGGCGATGAAAAAGGAGACTTGTTATGGCTATTACCCCTGCAGACATCCAGGCTCAGACTTTCTCTGAGGCCAAGCGTGGCTACGATCCTGCCGAGGTCGACGTCTTCTTGGAGACGCTGTCCTCCGAGGTTGACGCTATGCTCGCTAAGATCGTCGACCTTAAGGGTCGTCTGACTGCTACCGAGCAGCAGCTTGCCGATGCGCAGGCTCAGCTTGCCCAGGCTCAGGATGCCCCCGCCCAGGCCGTTCCTGCCGCCCCCGTGGCTGCTCCCGCCCCTGACTTCTCCGCTCAGGAGCGCCAGATTTCCGCTGCCCTGATCGCTGCCCAGCAGACCGCTGAGACCATCGTCAACGATGCCAATGAGAACGCTGAGCGTATTCGCAACGAGGCTGACGCCAAGGCCCGCGAGGTTATCCGCCAGGCTCTGACCGAGAAGCAGGCCGAGCTCGAGGAAATCGACCGCCTGAAGGCTTCTCGCGAGGAGTTTAAGGCCGAGTACCTCAAGCTCATCCAGCACTTTATGGATGATGCCCAGAACTCCTTCCCGGCTGATCTGATGGCCTCTACGCCGGTCGGCTCCGCTGCTTCTCCCGCCGTGACCGTCCCTGCAGCTGAGCCGCTGCCCGTTGCCGAGCCGGTTATCCCCGTGGCCGATCCCTGCGCGCCGATTGATAACTTTGCCGCCGACGACCTGGACTAGTCGCAGAGTCGCAATCAATTGTTTAAGAAAAAGGACCCGCGTCTTGCGGGTCCTTTTTTGGTTCAAGACTTTAGTCTGCTGGGCGCGCAGCGGCCAGCTTCAACCCACCCGCTACGCGGGTGGAGACAAACGGCTTTACAAAGCCACCCCTCCGACCGATATTGACGATTGTTCAGGCCGTCAAGAATTCGAGTCGAAGGGGT
>JAGZUC010000025.1 GCA_018380195.1 Collinsella sp.
GTTCATGCTGCCCCCATCATCGCGGTCTACGGGGTCAACGATATGGCACCGTGGGGACACATGTATGTCAATCCTGGTCTAACAGAGCCTTTTGTTTTCGTCCCGCACGTTTTGTGAAACACGGCTAACTTTTAGGCAAAGTAGTAAGACATGGGCAACTTTTGCGGTAAAGTAAGCTGTGAAAAGTATCCAAAGGCTAACTAGCAATCATCGCGAAAGGCGGCCCATGGCCCTACGTGAATCCGGAGAAGACTATCTCGAATCGATCTACGTTCTGTCGGAACGTCAGGGCATCGTGCGCTCGATCGACGTTGCGGAGCACCTCGGCGTAACCAAGGCGAGCGTTTCCAAGGCCATGGCGACGTTGGAAAGCAACGGCTATGTCGAAATGGGCAAGCGCGACGTTCATCTGACGGAGCGTGGTCTGGAGGTCGCGCGCCAAATGTGGGAGCGTCACTGCTTTTTCGTGGGGCTGCTAGAGGATGCGGGTGTTTCGGCTGAGGTCGCGTCGAAAGAGGGCTGCCACATGGAGCACTGCCTAAGCGAGGAAAGCTTCGAGAAGCTGAGGGCGATGCTGGGACGGGACGGTGCTTCGGCGCCAATAATGACCGACTAGCACTCCCGCAGCGGCGCGCCTCCCGCGCCGGAACGGCGCGGGACAGCGACCGGGATCAGTAGCACCACCAACTAAGTCCAATTCAGACAAGGAACCCCGTCAGTAAGCGATGCCCAAGAACCACCAGCTGTGTCAACGCAGGTCGGGGCCGGGCTTGGTTTTGAAAACACTCCGCAGCGCGAGGCCCGTCTTTCCGTTGCTCCGCAGGAGCAGGAAAGACGGGCCTCATGCGCGAGGACGTTTTCAAAACCAAGCCCGGCCCCGGCCGGACAGCCCACGAACGCTACAGGTTCTTGACACCCATCGCGCGCATGGCGTTCAGGATGGCGATGATCGCCACGCCTACGTCGCCGAACACAGCAAGCCACATGTTGGCAATGCCGAGTGCTGCCAGCACTAGAATCAGCAGCTTAATGCCCAGCGCAAAGATGATGTTCTGCCAAACAATCGCCATGGTCTTGCGCGCCACGCGGATCGCGCGGGAAATGTTGGACGGCTTGTCATCCATGAGCACCACGTCGGCGGCCTCAATCGCGGCGTCGGAACCCATAGCGCCCATGGCAATGCCCACATCGGCGCGCGTAAGCACAGGTGCGTCGTTGATACCGTCGCCGACAAAGGCGAGCTTGCCCTTGCCGCTTTCGGCCGCGAGCAACGCCTCAACACGCTCGACCTTATCGCCCGGCAGCAGCTGCGCGTGGAACTCGTCGAGACTGAGTTGCTTGGCCACAGACGCCGCAACCTCCTCGCGGTCGCCCGTGAGCATGACGGTGCGCTTGACGCCGGCGGCGTGCAGGTCGCTGATCGTCTGCTCGGCATCGGCCTTGACGGTGTCGGCAATTACAATGTGGCCGGCATAGATGCCATCGACCAGCACGTGAAGGATCGTACCGACGACCCCGCAATCGGGTGCTTCGACTCCGGTCGCGGCGAGCATTTTTGCGTTGCCAACGACGACGTGCTTGCCGTCGATGGTTGCCGTCACGCCATGGCCCGCGTCGTTGGTGGAGTCGCTTACGCGCTTGGGGTCGACCTCGCCATGGTAGGCGGCGCGCACGGACTGCGCGATGGGGTGATCGGAGAACGACTCCGCAAGGGCTGCGACCTCGAGCAACGACTGCTCGGTATAGCCAGACTCGGGGTGCACCGCCACGACCGAAAACGTGCCGTTGGTGAGCGTGCCGGTCTTGTCGAAGACGACGGTGTCCACGTCGGCGAGCGTTTCGAGGTAGTTAGAACCCTTGATGAGAACGCCTAGCTTGGATGCGCCGCCGATGCCGCCAAAGAAGCTGAGCGGCACGCTGATCACGAGCGCGCACGGGCAGCTGACGACCAGGAAGGTCAGGCCGCGCAGGATCCAGTCGGACCAGGCGCCGGTGACCAAGCCGCCGCCGAGCGCGAGTACCGCGGCAGCGCCGGTGACGGCGGGCGTGTAGACGCGGGCGAAGCGCGTGATGAAGTTCTCGGTGCGCGCCTTCTTTTCGCTGGCGTTTTCTACGAGCTCCAGGACGCGCGCGACGGTGGACTCGCCAAATGGCTTGGTGGTGCGCACGTGGATGAGACCCGTCATGTTGATGCAGCCGCTGATGATATCGTCCCCGGTTTTGGCCGGGCGTGGGACTGACTCGCCCGTGAGCGCGGCGGTATCGAGCTGTGTCTCGCCTTCGACGATGACGCCGTCGATAGGCACGCGCTCGCCGGGCTTGACCACGATCACGGTGCCGACGGCGATGTCATCGGGAAAGACCTGCTCGAGCGTGCCGTCGGCTTGCTCGACGTTGGCGTAGTCGGGCGCGATGTCCATCATGGCGCTGATCGACTTGCGGCTCTTACCCACGGCGTATGCTTGGAACAGCTCGCCGACCTGGTAGAACAGCATGACGGCGGCACCTTCGGCCATGTGCGGGTCGGTGTCGGGGAAGAGCACCATGGCAAACGCGCCGATGGTCGCGACGGCCATGAGGAAGCTCTCGTCGAACGCCTTGCCGCGGCGGATGTTGCTGAACGCCTTCTGGAGTACGTCGTAGCCGGCAATTAGGAACGGCACCAGGAACAGCACGAAGCTGGCGTAGACGTCACCCGGGGTGCCGAATGTGGCGGTAAGGGTACCGAGCTCGTCTAGGGCGTACACCACCGAAAAAATGCCTAGCGCTACCAGGATACGGTTGCGCTTATGCTCAAGGGACTCTTTCTTCTTGCGCTTCTTCTTTTTCTTTTTGGGATCGGCAGCCGCCATGATTCAAACCTCCCATTTGAATGTATGAACACTCGCTCATATAATTTCGCGAGCAAAGGCCGCAGCAAGCGCGGCCTTGTGGGTCAGCGTAAACCTGGGCTAGAGAATGATCTCGCAGTCCGGCTCGGCGTCGGCGGTAAACTCCACGACGCGATCGAGGACCTCATCGAACTCGGCGTCGTCGGCTTCGAGCGTCAACTTCTGGGTCATAAAGTTGACCGAAACGGACTTGACGCCATCGAGCTTGGCCAGCTCGTCCTGAAGCTCGCGCGCACAGTTGGCGCAGTCGATCTCGTTGAGTTTAAACTGCTTTTTCATGGTGGGTTCCTTTCCCTGTTTTTGCGGCTTGGGTGCAGGCCGCGCTGGTACCGTGGTTGGTTGCTATTCGCAGATATGGCTCATGCCCTGGTTGAGCATGGTGTAGACGTGATCGTCGGCGAGCGAGTAGAGGATGTTGCGCCCGTCGCGCCGGAATTTAACCAGGTGCGACTGCTTGAGTGTGCGCAGCTGGTGCGACACCGCGGACTGCGAGGTTTCGGTCGCTTCGGCGATGTCTGCCACGCAGAGCTCGCGGCCCATCAGGGCATAGAGGATCTTGATGCGCGTGGTGTCGCTGAAGACCTTGAACAGGTCGGCGAGGTCGTAGAGAAGCTCCTCGTCGGGAAGGTCCTCGGGCGAGCAGGTGGTGGGGATCGCGGGTTCGGTGGCCTCGATGTCGGGTTTCGTTTCATCAACGCGGATGCTCATTGCAATATCCTTTCATATGAACATGCGCTCATATAACTTGCTTTCGATTATATGAGTGTATGTTCATATGTCAATACAATTTGCGTTAATTTCGATGACTGCTTGCCGCTTCTGCGATTTTCTGTGGGTTGGGAGACATCGACGCAATGCTCGCCAACATATTTCGAGATGTTCGGCTAGCATGCTAAGAAAGCCACCTTGAGAAGCATTAGAACTGTTCATATTTGTACTTTATCGTGTCAAATACCGCGAGAATCAGTTCTTCCTCTACGGGAGTTTCCGCAGAATCAGTTTTATCTAAAGTTATATTGAGCATTGCTGCAGCCAATCTGGCACATCGGTGGCCGAATAAGTCGAAAAATGTAGGTGGACATCCGCAGAGATCGCCTTTAGAAGAGCGAATTCTCAATTAGATCAATAATCGTGTCGTCTTCCGTGCGGTTTTCATCGATTTTTGCGAACATGTCGCATTCCCAAGGTCCATTGATTTCCTCAGCAAGGGCCCCGACGTGTTGCATGTCGTCGGGTTCTGGCACATCGTTGATGCTCGGGTCATCAGCTTGCGGATATTGGCTTGCAATTTCGCGCTTGGCGGCCTCTTCTTCTTTGAGCGTCTCCAGGACGCGGCGACCGTATTCGAAGTAGCGCCGCAAGACAAATTGACGAAGAGTTTCTTGCAGGATGGCGAAGTTATCCGGGAGTCGACCGGGCCATATCTTCTCGCGAATGCGAATCGCTTCCATGACCCGCCTAAAAGCGGACTGCTTGAAAAATGAATGACGACTAACTGTGATAACGGCATATCCCATGTTTCGCAGCGTGTTTCGGCGTTCCTCGTCAATTGATTGCTGTTCGGGCTCGTCGTGGTAAAAGCCGTTGTATTCGATATCGGTCATCGAATTTTCGAGCAGCGCGTCGAGGTAGAAAACCGTCCGTCGCGTTAGGGCGGCGTATCTTTTGGGGACTGGGATCGGATAGTCCGTTTTGATAGCGCGTATGGCTAAGCCACCCATTGACTTGGGCATTGTCAGCATCATGACAAACGCCGTTTCGAGTGGGGAGCGACAGCCTTCGCGTACATAAGAAAGTGCCTTAAGTGCTTTATTAGATCCACGATACCCCGATGCCTCTGAAAAGAAGGCTCTGAGCTCTTCAACGCTGGTTAGGGCTGGGCGCTCGCGATATTGAGTTTCGTCGGACGTTCCAAGCGCGTAGGAGCCGCAGATTTCAAAGTAATACTCAACGAGCTCCGAAAGGTTGAAGTCGGCTGCTGCTTCTAACGCGCACAGCTTGATATCGACGATGTAGACGTTCGGCTCGAGTTCTAGGTAGCTTTCTGCATCAAACGTATAGCGCGTGCAGTGGCAGACGCAGCCCTTGCAGTGCCTTTTGGCATTATTGGAAAACGTCAGCACATGGATGCTTTCAGAATCGACATTCTTTCTGTTGAGCCATGCTCGCGCCGCTTCCAGGTCGGACGTGGTCGGCGCAGACACCTTGATCTTTTCCATAGGTATGGGATCGGTCGCGTAGCTTGCGAGCGAGTTGACTGTTTGGTATACAGCGCGTGCCGTGGTATGTGACAGAACGATTCCCATACGCGCATGATGGCATAGCGGACGCCATATACGCCCGAAACTTCGGGCAACGGTATTGGGGCGCGGCTTATCTTCTGCGAACGGTGGGTTTTTGAGCTGTCGTATTGAGGGGGGCAGCTTCGGCTGGGGAGGTTTCTGTCGGCTGTCCCATTTTGGTGAACTTTAGTTGCGGATTCGTAGCTTCTAAGCGTTTTTGCCGACCGCTCAGATGCCTCACCAACATAATTTGAGTTATTCGGCCTTATCCTATACAAATGGTGCGATCGCAACGTCCTATTCGAATTGATTCAGGTAGATTTATGGGGCTTGGTTGCGAAATTAAGGCGATTTTAGCTTCGATTGCGGTTCAAGGGGCCTTGACTAGTGGTTCAGCTGGCCGAACAACTCGAAAAATGTAGGTGGGCCAACCTGCCGACTATGTGAAGCACGCGTATTTGCTCGTTTTGATGAAAACTAGGGTGCAGCCATAAGGCTGCGCCCTAGTTTACTGCGTGTCGGTGTGCCCAGACGGATTGCGCTGTGCCTGGCAGGCGCTCCCGCAGATGGATCGGTTATTTCGCGAATAGGTTCTTGAGGTTGAACTCGGCCTGGACGGTGCGGAGCATGAGGTCGGTGTCGTCGAGGCCCAGGTGCTGCTCGTTGGCGTCGGCGGCGAGGGTGCCGCGGCGGCGGGCCCAGTTCTCGAGCGCGGCGGGCGCGGACTCGCGGGGGAGCGAGCGGACGTCGGCATCCAGGCTGCGGCAGATCTGGCGCGAGTCGATGACGATAATCTTGCCGGCGCGGCGTGCCTCGGCGTAACCGTCCAGATGAATTTTGAACCAGCTGTCCTCGAACGCGGCGTTATGCGCCATGTACGGGTATTTCTTCATAAGCTTGAGCAGCTGCTTCTGCAATTCCTTGTTCTCGCGGAACGGCTTTTTGCTGTCAATGTCGTCCCAGGTGATGTGGTGGATATTCGACAACGGCACATCCTCGCCGCGGTAGATGTCGGGCAGGCCACAGTAGTGTGCCTCGGCGTCATGCGGCACGGCGTCGCTGGTGAGATCCATGATCTCCCAGCCCACGTTGATGATATAGCCGCGCTCGGGTGCACGGCCGGTGGTCTCGATGTCGATACCGAGCACGGTGCCCTGGATGGGCTTGCGGGCGTAGGCCACGCCGAGCGCGTCGCGGTCGCCGCGGATCTCGCGCATGACCGACGCGGCGGTGCGCTTTTGCATCTTACCGATGGCGGCGCAGGTGTCGGCATCGGACAGGCCGCGCGAAAGCGTCGCGGGCGTCACGTTGCGCAGGCGTGCCTCGCCAATCTGGTCGCACAGGTCGCGGTTGCGGTCAGCCAGGTCGCGCACGGTGGCAAAGTCGAAGCTGGGGTCGCCCTCGGCGGTAAAGTACTCGGTTTCGAGCACCTTAAGGGCCTCCTCGCCCTTCTGGCGCTCGGACTCCATGGCGCCGTGATCGCCATAGATAAACATGGGAATAAACGGCTGGCGCTCGTATTCGAGTGCTTGTGAAACGTTCATATAACTGCTCCTTGGACGGGCCGCACCGCGCGGCTCGGGTTCATTGAGATGTGGCGAGATGATAGTTTACCATGGGCAACTATTGGCATCGCGCCTAGGACAACTACAATACCCTAGTTGACCGCTAGGACTTTTACAATGCTGCCGAAAGACACGAAAGGTTCCATCCGTCATGGATTTGCTGATTGATATTCTGCTTGACGCCGGCAAGGACACGCTCTCGCTGGTGCCATTCTTGTTGGTGACGTATCTGGCCCTCGAGACACTTGAGCACGTCGCGGGCGACCGCGTTAACGGGGCCATCAAGCGCGCCGGCGCCGCAGGTCCCGTGGTTGGCTCGTTGCTGGGTATGGTGCCGCAGTGCGGCTTTTCGGCCATGGCGGCAACGCTGTACGCCGGTCGTGTCGTGACCTTGGGCACGTTGGTGGCGGTGTTCCTTTCGACCTCCGATGAGATGCTGCCGCTGTTGCTCGCCGAGCAGGTGCCCGTGCAGACCATGGCGATGCTTTTGGCTTCGAAGGCACTGATCGCGCTGGTCACGGGCTTTATCGTGGACGCCGCCATTCGCGGCCTGCGTCGTAACGCTCGCGCGCATGCGGCGATTCGCCGTACCGTGCTGGGAACCGCGGCCAACCCGGCCCACGTGAACTGCGCGCACGACGACCACACTGGCGGTGACATCATCGACGAGGTGGCCGAGGCGGGCGTGAGCGCCGATCACATCCATGAGCTGTGCGAGCGCGACCATTGCGGTTGCGATGAAGACGAGGACGAGCACGAACACGGACATGGCCACGATCACGGTCATGAGGACGAGCATGAACACCATGATGGCCACGGTCACTCCCGCTCTCACGAGGGCGCGCCCCTCCTGTCGATTATTCGCAGCGCCATCTCGCACACCGTGCAGGTATCGGTATTCATTTTTCTGGTGACGCTGATTCTGGTCGCCGTGCTCGAGACCTTCGGCGAGTCCGCGATCGAGCAGTTCCTGCGTGGCAACGAGACGCTCGCCGTCCTGGGTTCGGCGCTTGTCGGCCTGATTCCCAACTGCTCGGCCAGCGTCGTCATCACACAACTGTACCTGGAAGGCGCGCTGCAGCTGGCCCCGATGCTCGCCGGCACGCTCATCTCTGCTGGTGTGGGCTACCTGGTGCTGTTCCGCACCAACCGCAGCGCCCGCGAAAACGTCCTGTTCCTGATCATGATGTACGTCATCGGTGCCGGCTGGGGCCTCATCCTCTCCGCCGTTGGCCTTTAAGTAGATTATTGGGACATGTCTTACGATCTACCCCTGTGACCAGGGCATTTCCGCTGCCAAAACAAAAAGGTAGATTTCCGGGCATGTCCCGAAAATCTACCTTGGTTAGCGCAGCAGCTCGGTGAGGTTGCGCTTAAAGCGGGCCCGGTCTTCGCTGGTAAATGCCGCCGGACCGCGAGTGCGACCGCCGGCGCGGCGCACCTTCTTTTCTTCGTGGCGAATAAACAGTTGCATGTCGATGGTCGCCTTATCGTAGACGCGCCCGCGCACGCCGATGGCGGCGGCATCGCGCCCGAGCACCATGCTCGCCAAGCCAATGTCCTGCGTCACGACTACGTCGCCCGCCTGCAGGCGTTCGACAATGGCAAAGTCGGCGCTGTCGGCGCCCACGCTCACATCGAGCGTCGTGACCCAAAATCCGCGTCGCGCATGCTCGACGTCGCGCGGATCGTCGCGGCGAATGTGGCGTTCCAGGTTCTGTGTGCTGTTGCCGGCGATAACGACGGCGACGCCCGCCCGCCGCGCGCAGTCAATCGACTCGCGCGTGACCGGGCAGGCGTCTGCATCAATAAAGAGCGTTCGCGGCATCTAGTGCACCAGTTTGCCAAATTGAATAGCGCGAACAATCAGCGTTACGCCAAACACCAGCAGTGCGGCGCCGCTAAAGATGACGAGCATCTTGGCCGACCACAGCGGATAGATAAACACGAACATGCCGGCGATGATGGAGAGCGCGCCGCTCAGGATGGCGAGGGCACGGTTGGACGAAAGCTCGGACTCCAGAATGGACATGACACCTTCGACGATCCAGCCAAAGCCGGCCACGATAACCACCATCGTGGTGAGCGTCGCGGTCGAGAAGGCCTGGTTGCGTAGGATTATGACGCCGCCCAAGATAATGAGTAGGTTGGAGATGATGCTCGTCACGCGCCAGCCGGTGGGCAGCAGTGGCTCGAAAACAGCGGTAAACAGCCTGATCGCGGCCGTGATCACAAAGTAGAAGCCCAAGACGGTCGTTAGGAAGACGAGGGACTTGGCGGGCGCAAACAGCAGTGCGATGCCGGCGACGAGCGCCAAGACGCCCGTGATGGCGTAAATCCAGCGTACGGCCTTGACGGCTTTGCCCGCCATGCTTTTCTCGTCAAATCCAAACTGGCTCGATTTTTGGTCATCGTTCTTAAAGATGCCCATAATGTCTCCTTTCCGTGCGGCGTAAGCCTTGATCGTTACAACCAGTATCGCCTAAAGGCGCTGGCGTATGGGTCGGGGAGGGCGAAACGTAATCCAAAGGTCCCGAATTGTTCCCGTTGTTCCCCACGTCGCGATTTTCTATTCAACAGGTGTAGAACATTGCAGCCCTGTTCGTTATTGCCTGCGTTTTAGGTTAGATTTTCCTAAGGACAATTGGCTTGTATTGGGGGTCCCTATGAACGAAGCAGTTCCCGAGGCACCGTCGAGTGTCGAATCGATGGCAAAGCAAGGTTGCGAAAAGCTCGGCTTGAACGCGTTTGATGCGTTGGTTCGCCGCGCCCGTACGTGCCGTCGCTTTGACGAGTCCATGCGCGTGCCGCGTGAGTTTTTGCTCGAGCTGGCAGAGCTGGCTCACCTGACTCCCTGTGGTGCCAATGCTCAGCGTCTTCGTTTTCATGTGGTGAGCGGTGCCGTGGATTGTGCGCGCGTATTTGATGAGCTTGCATGGGCCGGCGCGCTTAAGGATTGGCCGGGTCCTGCCGAGGGCGAGCGCCCGACCGGCTACATCGCGATTTTGGCCGAGCGCGCCGTTCCGGGCAAGCCTGCCGCTCCCATTACCGAGGTCGACACGGGCATTGCCGCGCAGACGATGATGCTTGCCGCCCGTAGCGCCACGCCCGAGGTGGCAGCCTGTATGTTCAAGGCCTTTACGCCCCGCGCGATCGATGCCATGGGGCTCGATAACGACAAATATGAGCTCAAGCTGATCATGGCGTTTGGCGTTCCGGCCGAGACACAGGTGATCGATGCGATCGATTCCAACCCCGACGGCTCCATCAATTATTGGCGCGACGAGGCGCAGGTGCACCACGTACCCAAGCGTTCGCTCGCCGACGTGCTGGTGTAGTTGAGTGTCACCGCGGTGTGATCCGGCGGTAAACCACCACAAAGGTGCCTGTCCCCTTTGTGGTGGTACGAGGGGAGGGTGTGTGGCAGATCTGTATTTGGTTCGGCATGGGCAGACTGAGCTCAATGTGCAGAGCATTTTGCAGGGCTGGCACGATTCGTCGCTTACGGCGCGCGGGCGCGAGCAGGCGCTGACGGCGCGTACGGCGTTTGCGGCGCGTGGCGTGGCCTTTGATCATGTGTATTCCTCGCCGTTGGGCCGGGCGCGGCATACGGCCGAGCTTATCGTTGGCGAGAGCCGTTCCATAGAGCTGGTCGATGACCTGCGTGAGTGGCATTTTGGCTCGCTGGAGGGCACATCAAATCGCGAGATGCCGCCGCAGCCCTGGGGTGATTATCCGGTTGCCTTTGGTGGCGAGTCGGAAAGTGAGCTTCAGTCGCGCATGGTCGCGGCGCTGTCCCGCATCATGGCCAGGCCGCAGCACAACTGCGTTTTGGCAGTCTCCCACGGCTCTGCCTGCCAGGAGTTTCTTGAGTATGTGACTGGCGAGGGAGAGCTGCCCGACAACGGTGCCGTGCTTCATTTTGGCTATTGCGACGGGGCGTTTTCGCTTTTGGGTTGGTAACGAACGAAAGGACCCCTATGAATAAAGATCTGTATCTGGTCCGTCATGGACAGACGATATTCAACCTTAAGCGTATTATTCAGGGGTGGAGTGACTCGCCGCTTACGCAGTTGGGTTGCGACCAGGCGGCGCGCGCCGGCATGTTTTTACGTGCGCGCGGCATTGAGCCCGATCATGCCTACACCTCCACGCTTCATCGCACCGAGCAGACTATCGCCAACTTGTGGCCGGGCTTGGCGTACGAGCGCCTGGACGGCCTGCGTGAGTGGTTCTTTGGTGACTTTGAGGCCGAGCGCGTGATGCTCATGCCCGAGCGCCCGTGGCGCGACTTCTATCGCCAGTTTGGCGGCGAGGGCCAGATGCAGGTGCGCGAGCGCATGGTGGCGACGCTGACCGAGCTTATGCAGCGTCCGGACCATACGTGCGTGCTCGCGGTAAGCCATGGCTCGGCCATCAAAGAGTTCATGGACCACGTGAGGGGTGCGGCGGCCGACGAGCGCGATCGCGTGCCGGGCAACTGCTCAGTGCTGCATTTTGCGTTCGACGATGCGGCCGGTACGTTTGAACTGGTCGAAGTCTTTACGCAGGAAGACTACGCGCGCGAACTGGGGCTTGAACCGCTTGTGGCTACTGCGGGTCCGCAGCGCGGATAACGCGAGCACGGCGGCACGGGTCGCCGGCATAACTTCTCGACGCAAAAGGGGCGGAGATGCATGTACCTGCTGCATCTCCGCCCCCTGTTTGTTGGGCTGCCGATTTTTGTGCTGGACGGTCTGGTCTTGCTAGAACCGCGCGACCTGGTGCGTGAGCAGACCCGTCGGAACCTGCGGCACGCCGCCGCTGACCTGCGCGGCGGGGAAGAGTACAGCTACGGCAAAGTTGAACGGCTCTTTGCCCGTGTAGGTGCCGGCGGCACGGGCATCGTCGGTCAGGAGCTGTGATGCCCCGACCAGCGCGGCAGCGTAGGTAGGGTCGTCGACCAGTGCTGGCTCCGGTGCTTGGTCGAGCATAGCGCGGATGGCCCCGACGGCGTCCTCGCGCTTGACCTCCCACGCGCGGTGCGTAATGCCCGCGGGGTCGGTGACGGCGTAGAGCGACGCGCCCTCTTTGGCGGCGCCCAGGATGATATCCATGACGGGAGAGGCTTCGTAGACAAGCGTTACGGGACGGGGCTGTACCTTGAGGTCGGCGATTGCGCGCGCAGCGGCGGTCGTATCGGCGGCAACCGCGTCGCCGCCCGCCAGCGCACCAACCGGGCAGATCGCCACGACACCCGTCACACGTCCCGGCTCGCCCGAGCATTCGTACACGTAATACGCCGCACCCGGGTCCTTGAGCATCAGACCATCGGCAATGGCTCCGCGCAGAGCATCGTTGCCGCTCAGGATGCTGCCCATTGCAGGCAGCGCCTCGAGCACGCGGTCCTGAGCCGGGCGGATGCAGGGAAACGGAAGTGCTTTCATGGGCGGTCCTAACGCACGAGTCGGTTTGTTCGCGGCTTATTATGCCCCAACTTGGCCGCTCGCGTCCCAGAGCACGTTATCGGCGAGCGCGATTAGCACCTGCTGACAACGAACGATATCGGCGTGGGGCACATATTCGTTGGGCTTGTGCGCGAGCGCGAGCGACCCGGGACCGTAGCTCATGCAATTGCGGTTGTCTGTCTTGCCGGCAATGACGGCGGTGTCGGTGTAGCCGGTAAAGAAGCCGACGGTCGTGTCCGCGTCCGTCACGTCATCGGCGGCACGCTTGAGCGCTGCTAGAAGGGGAGAGTTCGGGTCGCGCTCGATGGCGGGGCGGTCGCCCGCCACGGTGTAGCTGCCATGGCAACCGGGAACGGCGGCTTCGGCGACGGCGATGGCCTGCTCTACCATGCGCGTCGCGGCGGCCGTATCGGTCGGCGGGGTCAGACGCATGTCGACCCAGACTTTGGCGCGGTCGGGCACGACATAGGGGCGATATCCGCCCTCGATTTGGCCAAACGTGATGGTCGAAGGCCCCAGCTCATCGTGCGCGGGCAGCGCCATAAACGCGCGACGGAGCGAACACACGACCTCGGCTATGGCGGCGACGGCATCCGCGCCCTTCCAGGGCTGGCTCGCATGCGCCGTCACGCCAGCCATTTCAATCTCGAACCACGTGCGCCCCTTGTGCGCCACCTGAATCTGTCCGTCGGTGGGTTCGGTATCCAGCACCCATTCGCGCGAACCGACCCAGCCGGCATCAATGGCCGCCTCGGAGCCGCGCATAAAGTCTTCCTCGTCGACCGAGCATATGAGCGAAAAGCCACGTCGGGGCAGCTCGCCGCTTGCCGTCGCGCGCTCGAGCGTATGGACCAGTGCGGCAATGGCGCAGGCCAGACCACCTTTCATATCGCAGGCGCCGCGGCCATAGAGTTTATCGTCGCGCACAACTGCCCCAAGCGGTGCGATGTCTGCGTCCCAGCCATCGCCCAAGGTGACGGTATCCATGTGGCAGATATAGACCAGTCGCGGCTCGTCGCTTTGGCCCGGCACGGTGACTATAAGGTTGCGGCGCCCGGGCAGCACCTCGAGTTCCTCAACCTGCACGGCATGGAGTACCGGACGACTCAACCGCTCCAGCTGAGCCTCAACCAGCGCTTTGATATACCGCTCAATTTCATCCTCATACGCGCCCGGGTCTGAGCTGTCGATCCGCACGAGCCCTTGCGTAAGCCGCCAAGCAAAATCTGTATCAACCATAGGCACCTCACAGATAGTTAGGTCAACATACAGATTGTATGCCAAGAAGCGGCTCGGTGCATTTAATGGAGCGCTCACAAAAACAGGGGCGCCTCTCGTGCGAAAGGCGCCCCTGCGGGCATTCAATGTCAGTGACGGGCAGGCCACATGGGGAACTGCCCGTCAGATCAGCCGGCGCTATTTGATCACGCGCACGCGATACATCGACGGAATCTGCTTGAGCGCCTCGATGGTGCTGCTGTCCAGGTGCTCGTCGGTGTCGAACATGGTGTAGGCGTTCTCGCCAGCGGACTCGTTGGTCATACGCTGCACGTTGGCGTTGTCCTTGGCAAGAATTGCCGTGATCTGGCCGATCATGTTGGGCACGTTGGCGTGCAGACAGGCGATGCGGCTCGCGGCGCGCGCCTTGCCCATGCTGCAGGCGGGGTAGTTGACGCTGTGTGCGATGTTGCCGTTCTCCAGGTAATCCTTGAGCTCGCTGATGGCCATATCGGCGCAGTTGGCCTCGGCCTCGCCGGTGCCGGCGCCCGAGTGTGTGGTGATAAACGTATTGGGCATCTTGACGGTCTTGGGCGTGGCAAAGTCGCAGCTAAACCAGCTCAGCTTACCCTCGCGCAGGGCGGCGTCGACGGCGTCCTCGTCAATGATGGTCTCGCGTGCGTAGTTGATCAGCACGGCGTCCGGAGCCAGCAGGTTGATCTGCTCGGTGCTGATCATGCCGATGGTGTCGGCCTTGCTGGGCACGTGCACGGTGAGGTAGTCGCAGCCGCGGCAGAGATCCTCGAGCGTGCCCACACGCTGCACCTCGCGGCTCAGCACCCATGCGTGCTCGACGGAAATGAACGGGTCGTAGCCGTAAACGTCCATGCCCAGGTCGACGCAGGCGTTGGCGACCTTGGAGCCCACGTTGCCCAGGCCGATGACGCCGATGCGCTTGCCCTTGAGCTCGCGGCCCACAAAGGCCTTCTTGGCCTTTTCGGCATCGACCTGAATCTCGGGATCATCGGCGTTGTCGCGCACCCAGTTCATCGACTGCACCACGCCGCGGCTCGAAAGCACCAGCATGCCCAGGACGAGCTCCTTGACGGCGTTGCTGTTGGCGCCGGGGGAGTTAAAGACGACGACGCCCTTCTTGGCGTACTCTTCGACGGGGATGTTGTTGACGCCGGCGCCGCAGCGGGCGATGGCGCGGATTCCCTCGGGCAGCTCGTAGCCGTGCAGGTCGGTTGAGCGCATCAGAATGGCGTCGGCCTCTTCGGCGGTGCTCACAAATTCGTAGCCTTCGCCAAACTCGACTTTGCCGTCTTTGGTGATGTCGTCGATGGTCTTAATCTTGCGCATGAAAAACTCCTTAGCTGGTTTGTTTAAAACAAGTGGTTTGAAGTGGCTGGTCGGCCCGCGGGTTGCGGGCTAGTTAGATCGCGGGCTCAAACTATGCTGCGCTTCGAAGTCCTTCATGTACGAGGCCAGTGCCTGCACGTCTTCCATGGTCACGGCGTTGTAGACGCTTGCGCGCATGCCGCCCACCAGGCGATGGCCCTTGACGTTTTGAATCTGGTGCTCGGCCGCGCCTGCGACAAAGGCCGCGTCGAGTTCGGTGTCGCCGGAGCGGAAGGTAACGTTGGCGATGGAGTGGCTGTCGGCCTGCGTGGTGCCATGGAACAGCTCGCTGTGCTCGAGCAGGTCATAGAGCAGGTTGGCCTTGGCCCAGTTGCGTTCGGCCATGGCGGCAAGTCCGCCGGTCTGCTCAACCCAACGGAACACCTTGCCGCATACGTAGATGCCAAAGGTGTTGGGCGTATTGAGCATGGAGCCCTTGGCGGCCTGGGTCTTAAGGTCCATGTACTGCGGCGTCTGCGCAAAGGCGGGGCCATCTGTGATGAGGTCGTCGCGCACGATGACCACGGTCACGCCCGCGGCGCCGGCGTTTTTCTGCGCGCCGGCGTAGATGAGTCCGTAGCGTTCGACGTCGAGCGGCTGCGACAAAAAGCAGCTCGAGACATCGGCGACCAGCGGTACATCGCCGCAATCGGGCAGCTCGTGGTACATGGTGCCAAAGATGGTGTTGTTCTGGCAGATGTAGACGTAGTCGAGCCCGTCGCCCGCGGCCTCGGCGGCAATGCGCGCGTTGATGTCGGCCATGTCGGGGATGCGGTCGAAGTTGGTGTCCTCGGAGCTCGCGAGCAGCACAGCCTCACCGTACTTGGCGGCTTCTTTGTATGCCTTGTTGGCAAAGTTGCCGGTCACGATGTAGCCGGCGCGGCCGCGGCGCATGAGGTTCATGGGGATGCCCGCAAACTGCAGCGTGGCGCCGCCCTGCAAAAACAGGACGCGGTAGTTGTTGGGGATGCTCAGCAGGCGACGCAGGGTTGCCTCGGCGTCGTCGATGATCTGCTGGTACATGCTAGATCGATGGCTCATCTCGAGCACGGACATGCCGCAACCGCGGTAGTCCATCATCTCGTCGGCGATCTCGGCGAGCACGCTTGCGGGCAGCGCGGCCGGGCCAGCTGAGAAGTTGTGCACACGTGCCATCTTCTAGTTCCCCCTCGTAGTCGTTTGAACGTTCGGGATACTTTAGCACAGTGGAGCGCCAGGCGCGACCGCATCACGGTAAAACTCGACTGCGCCGCTATGATTTACAGGATGGTTACATGGGGGAGGGGTGCTTTACTCCTCAGGCAAATCCAAATCTGCGAGCGAAGGCATGAGGCTTTCTAGGCGCTTGATCTCTTCGTCGCAAATTAGCCACCTCCTGGTCACTACGACGCCAGCGTGGCAATGACGGCTTCGTCGCCGGCGTATATTAGGGTGTTGCCATCGGGGATGATCGTCTGGCCTTCGCGCTTGAGCATCACCACAATAAACGGATGCTTGCCTTGCGACACATCGCACAGGCGCTGGCCGGCCAAGCGACCGTGGGGTGTCACGGTGACCTCGCGCAGTGTAACCTCGGCACGCTCTTCGAACGTTGGGGCGGCCATCACCAGCAGATCGCCTTCCTGGATCACGGTGTCGCCATTGGGCAGTACCGGGTGCGCACCGTCGCGCAGCACCAGGACCACGAGCATATCTGTGGCGCTGCCAATATCGGCGAGCGAGCGTCCGGCAAACGGATGTCCAGCGCCCACCTTGAGCTTTACAAACGACATGCCGTCCTCGTCGCGGTAGTCGTTAAAGGTGCGGCGCACGTCGCCGGTCGCATCGATCATATCGAGCTTCTTCGCCACCGCCGGCAGAAGCGAGCCCTGCACCACAATGCTCGACACGGCAACCACAAACACCAGGTCAAATAGGTCGTGTCCGCCGGGAACGCCGGCCACCACGGCAAAGAGACTAAAGACGACCGAAGCTGCTCCGCGCAGGCCCGCCCAGCTTACGAGCGCGACCTGGCGAGGGTTCGTCCTAAACGGCGCCAGCAGCATGCCTACGGCGATGGGGCGGCTCGCAAAGAGCATAAACGCCATGAGTGCCAGGCCCGGTAGCAGCATTTGCGGCAGGCGTGCGGGTGTAACGAGCAGGCCGAGCAAGAAGAAGATTGTCATCTCGGCCATCTCGGTGAGGGTGTCAAAGAAGTGCGCCATCTCGACCTTGCCGGTGATGTCGCTGGCGCCCAGTACAATGCCTGCCAGGTACACGGCCAAAAAGCCGTTGCCGCCCAGGTGGCTCGGCAGCGCGTAGGCGACGATGGCCACGGCGAACAAGAAGATGGTCTGCGCGTCCTTGGCCGTTGCGTGCGCGCGTTCAATCAGGCGGCCCGCCGTCCAGCCGATGGCAAGGCCCAGGCCCACGCCCAGGATAATCTGCTTGGCCAGCAGTGCGGGAATGTTGATGTCGCCGCCGGCCGCGAGTGTAGCGAGCACAGCGGTGAGCATGTAGGCGACGGGGTCGTTGGAGCCCGATTCGACCTCGAGCAGCGAGTCGGTGCCACCTCTCAGCGACAGGCTGTGCTCACGCAGTACGCTAAAGACGCTCGCCGCGTCGGTGGATGCCACGACCGATCCCAGCAGTAGGCCGCCGATCCAGTCGAACCCCAGCGCGAAGTGGGCGAACACGCCGGTGATGCCTGCGGTGATGACGACGCCGAGCGTGCTCAGCAGCACCGCGGGCACGGCGACGGGCTTGGCGCGGTCGATATTGGTGTTAAAGCCGCCATAGAACATGATGAACAGCAGCGCCGTGCTGCAGACGGTTTCGGTGAGCGCGTAGTCGCTAAAGTCGATGTGCGCCGGGCCGTTGACGCCCAACAGCATGCCGAGCGCGATAAAGATGAGCAGGGTGGGGAAGGGGAGTTTTTTGCCGACGGGTTTGATGGTCAGGCACAAAATGATGACGAGGCCGATAAAGAGAAGGATCTGGTTCATAGATGGTGTCCGCTCCTGGGTGGTTGGCGTGGCACGGTCAGTTGTCTGCGGTTATTTGTACCCAAAGATGGTGGGTTTATGGGGTTGGATTGCGGGCGTGCGCGATATCGTCATAGACGGCTGCCGTCTTTGCCTCTGCTCGGAAACCCTTTCCAGCTTTATTGCAACGGAGTACAATGGGTAACGTTTAAGTTCAACTTGAAGTTTTAGTTGCGGCACCGGGCTTCGGCCGCAATGCAAGGAGAGGCGTACCATGGCGATCTATGTGACATCTGATGCTCACGGGCACGTGCGTGCGCTTGACGAGGCCCTGTCTAAGATCTCGTTGACTTCCGACGACACGCTGTACGTGCTGGGCGACATGATCGATCGCGGGCCCGATCCGGTCGGCGTTATTAAGCTCGTGCGCTCGCTGCCCAACGCCCGCGTGCTCAAGGGTAATCACGAGCAGATCATGCTCGATGCCATCGTTGGCCAGGATCCGCTCGATGCCGAGACCTGGGATATCAACGGTGGCTGGACGACGCGCGAGCAGCTCAACGACATGGAATTTGAGGCATACGAGGAGCTCGTGCGATGGATGGCCGCGCTGCCGCTCTACGCGGTGGTCGAGACCGAGGAGCGCCCGTATCTGCTGGTACATGCTGGAATCGAGATGAAGGCGGCGCGCGCGTTTTTGCTTGAGCATGGCGTCGATTGTGCCGATGGCGTTGGAGCGGTGGGTGCCGATCGCGAGCTGCTGCAGCAGATGCTCGCGGTACAGTCGTCCGATGACCTGCTGTGGATTCGTCACGGCTATTGGGATGTGCCGACCGGGCTGCTTTCTGCCGAGGGCAAGGGCCCGGTCGTGGTGAGCGGCCACACGCCCACGGTATCGCTTGGGCGCTATTGCGAGGTCGGTGGTCTGGCGGGGCTCGATGAGGAATCGGGACGCGGGCAGATCGTGCGCTTGGGCGGCGAGGACACTGCCGGTGTGCCCGATCGCATCGACATCGACTGCGCCGCCGCCACCGGCTCCGAGTTCGGCCGCGTGGGCATCCTGCGCCTGGACGACGGGGCGGAGTTCTACGCTAATATTCGCCCCGGGGAATAACGGCGCAAGAGGTTGGTGCCAAAACATCGACGTTTCTTTTCTTCAAATTGATTCGAATTAGGCGCCGTACGGATTCCGGTCCCTCTCTATGCGTTGGCGGATGTGGGCGTACTCGATAATCAACAGTACCAGCAGTAGGGCCATGATGGCTAGGTAGCTCACGACGGCGCCCATTAGGCCGAGCAGATTGATTAGAATCACCGGGAGCACCACGCTCACGGCAAAGCAGATCAGGTAGATCTTGGTGACGTCTCCAGCGTGGCGCAGCACCGTGATGATGGCGTAGATAAAGTCGATGGCCGCGGTGACGCCGCCGGCGACGACCATCAGCAGCGCCAATGTGCGGTAGCGCTCAAAGTTGAGGCCGTACATATAGCTCATGAGGGGAATACCGGGACCTGCCATAAATGCGGCGCACACGCCGGTGATGACCACGATCAGCGCCATAACGGCAAAAATAATCAGGTCAAAGCGACGACGCTTGCGAGGATTAGCCCAAATGCTCGACAAGCGCAGGAGCTGCGGTTTATAGACAAATCCAATGCTCAACAGAATAGCTTGAGCTGGAAAAAACAGGGCATTAAAGTACAGCTGGTATTTGTAGGCTAGTGTTCCTTCCATCACAAACTTGGGCATGCTCTCGATAAGGTTGAACAGGAATAGCGCGCCAAAGAGTGGGGCGCAATGGACAAACAAGTGGCCGACCTCGCGCAGGCTCACGCGGCGCGATTTTTCGGTCTCGAGCAGGGCGAGCGGCGCGGTGACCAGCACGAGCGAGGCGATCGCGGCGATGCCCATGGCCATGGCCGCGATGGGCATGCTACGCGTGAAGAACAGCGCCACGCTGAAGACCGCGATGACGCCGACGGAGCGTAGCGTTTGACTCATTCCAGCCAAGTAGAGCTTGTCGGCCTGCTGCAGGCGGCCTTCGTACACGTCGGCGACGCCGTCGATGACCTTATACAGGTAGACGCCCAGGCCGATCGTCGCCATCTGCGCGTCATAGCCGCGGGCGCTGCTATACATGAGGCCGCAGCCTAGGGCGAGCGCTCCGCAGATCCAACGATTGAGCTGGTAGGAGGCGAAGGACGTCTTTTCGTCGATGTCCGAGACCTGGAAATTGCGCACGCCGTAGTTGCACGCGATCATGATGAGCGTGCCGGTGACAAAGGCGATGGAGAACTTGCCGGCTTCTTCGGCGCCCACGAGCTGCGTAGACACGATGGTGAGCAACGGAAACGCCAGACCCCACACGGCGGTGCCGAGGGTGTTCCAAAGATAGTCGCGGCTGGTGGCGTGCTCTTCGTATTCAGCCTCTTGCGTGGAGAACCCGCCGCCGTAGACGGCGCCGAGCAGACGGTTCCACCAAGCGTTGACCATGCGGCGGACGGGGCCGGGCTCCCGATCGCGTTCGCGCCGGCGACGTGTGGCTTGGCTGCTATCGGGCCCGCCGGCGTTGCGCTGACTCAGCTCTTGGATGCGTGCGAGTTCCTCGGCAGTGTGCGAGGCAGGGAAGAGGCCGTTCTCGATGCGGCCGCCCTGGGCCTTCGCGGCGCCGTCCTTCGATGCAGCGGGGTTGGAGGTGCCGTTGCGGCGGGCGATGGCGCGGCGAATGCTATCGAGGGGCGTGATACTCAAAGCGGAGTCCTTTCTATTGCTGCGCTTTAGTATAGACGCGACGGTGTTCGCTCGTGTTTTTGAACGGATTGTTCAATAATTTCGGCGGGCGGCTGTAATTTGTCGGTAAACGTGCGGTATCCTGTTGAAGTTTTGTGACACCCCCGATGCCGCCCACGCGGTACCAAGGAGCTTCTACCTATGGACGTCGCCGCATTCTTACTGGCTCTTGTGCCGATTATTTGGCTGGTCGTGATGCTGCTGTGCTTTAAATGGCCAGCTTGGAAGGCCGCTATCGGATCGTTTGTCCTTTCGTGCTTGCTTGCCTTCGCATGGTGGCACCTGCCGGCAGCGCAGATCGCGACCGCCTCGCTCGAAGGTTTTTTGATGGCTCTGTGGCCCATCGTCCTGGTGATCATCGCCGCGGTGTTCACGTATAACCTGTGCGTTCGTACGGGCGCCATGGACGTGATCGGCAGCATGATCACCTCCATCAGCAGCGACCGCCGTCTGCTGGCGCTGCTCGTGGCTTGGTGCTTCGGTGGCTTTATGGAGGGCATGGCCGGCTTCGGTACCGCTGTCGCCATTCCCGCCGGCATGCTCGCGGGCCTGGGCTTTGAGGCCGTGCCTGCCGTGCTCATCTGCCTGCTGGCCAACGGCGTGCTCACGCCCTACGGCTCCATCGGCATCCCCACGGTGTCCGTTGCCGACCTGGTGGGTTTGGATTCCCTTCACCTAGCGACCGTTCAGCTGGTGCAGCTCGCACCGTTCTTTGTGGTGATGCCGCTATTTATTGTGCTGGTTGCGGGCCGTGTTGCCGATGACCAGGGCAATGCCGCGAGTATGGGCGAGCGCCTGCGCGGCGTGGCCGGTATCGCGCTGCTCTCCGGCGCGTCCTTTGCTGCCGCGGCCCTGGTCGTCGCCATGTTTGTGGGCCCCGAGCTTGCCGTGGTCGTGGGCTCCATTGTGTCGCTCGCGCTGACCGCTGCGCTTGCCATGCGCGCCGAGAAGTCCGGTCACCTGGATGCGCGCTTCCATATGAATATCGAGGCCGGCGAGCAGCTTACCGTTAAGTCGGCGCTTTCGGCTTGGTCGTGCTTCATCCTGATCTTTGTGCTGCTGCTGGGTACCTCCAACCTGGTGCCCGCCGTGCATGCCGCGCTCGCGCCGTTTGCGAGCCACGTCCAGGTGTATTGCGGCGAGAACCCCGGTACGCTTACGTTTTCGTGGATCAACACGCCGGGCGTCTGGATTTTCCTGGCGGCGTTTGTCGGCGGTGCCATTCAGGGTGCTTCGCCGCGAATGATGGGCGAGGTGCTGGCCGCGACTGTGAAGCAGATGACGCCGACGGTGATCACGATGCTTTCGGTACTGGGCTGCGCCAAGGTAATGGGCTATGCCGGCATGATTTCGTCGATCAGTGCGTTTTGCATTGCGGTCGCCGGCGGCCTGTACCCGATTCTGGCTCCGTGGATCGGTGCGGTCGGTGCGTTCGTGACCGGTTCGGGCACATCTTCGGGCATGCTGTTTGGCCCCATTCAGAGCCAGGCTGCCACTGCGCTGGGTGTGAGCGACTACTGGATGGTCGCGTTGAACGCCCTGGGCGTCGCCGCCGGTAAGATGATCTCGCCGCAGACACTCGCCATTGGTCTTGCCGCCGTGCACGTGCGCGGTAAGGATGCCGAGCTCCTAGGCGCGGTGCTGCCCTACGCTGCCGGCATGCTGGTCCTGATGAGCGCCATAGCCATGCTCGGCCAAGGCCTGCCGCTGTAGTCGGCACTTAGGGACGTTCCTTATGTGCCGGCACTTTGGGAACGTCCCTAAGTGCCGGCATCTGGGGACACTCCTTGAATGTTGCCTGTTCAAGAACGTCCCCAATGACTAGGCCGCTTGCCTGCGATTTTTGACCGTTGGGCGGGCGCTTCGCCGTTGCCGCAAAAACGTTTTTGCATATCGGGTACAACGGGCTTTACGTGAGTAAAGTGCGCGCCGCGTCCACGTGTCGCGTTTTTAAAGGAGGCCCCATGCCTGGTGTTACCCCTGCAGAAGTTCTGTCCAACTTTGGTATTACGCTGGTCGAAGATCCCGCCGAGAATCAGCCCCGTCTGCTGGTCGATCTACCCGCCGCGGAGCTCGTCGAGCACGCCATCCGCCGCGAAGAAGGTCGTATGGCATCCAACGGCGCGCTGGTGATCGAGACGGGGGAGCGCACCGGCCGTTCGCCCAACGACCGCTTTATCGTCGACACGCCCGACGTGCACGACAAGATCGCCTGGGGCGCGGTCAACCGACCGCTTTCGATCGAGAGCTATGAGACCATCAAGGCCGGTATCGTCAACTACCTCAACGAGCGCGATGTGTTCGTCACCCGCGGCATGGCCGGCGCCGACCGCAACCACACGCGTCGACTGCTCGTTGCCTGCGAGCGTGCCAGCCAGGCACTCTTTATTAAGCAGATGCTCGCCCGCCCGCTCGCCCGCGAAATCGCGCGCACCGGTGAGCCGGACTTTTGCGTGCTCGCCGCTCCCGGCTACCAGTGCGATCCCGCCATTAAGGGCCTCAACTCCAGCGCCGCCGTGGTCATCAACTTCCAGGAACGCGTGATTCTGGTCGCCGGCACCGGCTACTCCGGTGAGATCAAAAAGTCGATCTTCAGCGTCATGAACTACCTGCTGCCCGTCGAGGACGACGTGCTGCCCATGCACTGCTCGGCCAGCATGGATCCTGTCACGCACGAGACCGCCGTGTTCTTTGGCCTGTCCGGCACCGGCAAGACCACGCTTTCGGCCAACCCCACGCGCCTACTGATCGGCGACGACGAGCACGGCTGGTCCGACATGGGTATCTTCAACATCGAGGGTGGCTGCTACGCCAAATGCGAGGGCCTGGACGCGTTCCACGAGCCCGAAATCTTCAACGCCGTCCGCTTTGGTGCCATCTGCGAAAACGTGGTGCTCGACGAGAACCGCAAGCCCAACTACGACGACATCTCGATCACGCACAACACACGCGTGGCATACCCTGTGGAGCACATTCCCAACGCGTGGACCAAGGGCATGGGCACCACTCCAAGCGTCGTGCTGTTCCTGACCTGCGACGCCTTTGGCGTGTTGCCGCCCATCTCACGCCTGACGGCCGATGCCGCCATGTACCACTTCGTGACGGGCTTTACGGCCAAGATCCCCGGCACCGAGGTCGGCGTCACCGAGCCCACGCCCACGTTCTCTTCGCTGTTTGGCGAGCCGTTTATGCCGCTCGACCCCATGGTCTATGCCAAGATGCTCGGTGAGCGCATCGCCGACGGCCGCACGCGTGTGTACCTGGTCAACACCGGCTGGATTGGCGGCGGCTACGGCGTGGGCCATCGCATCGAGCTTGCCTACACGCGCGCCCTGGTGGCCCGCGCCCTCGACGGTACCATCGAGGACAGCGAGTTCGTGCACGACGATATTTTCAATGTCGACATTCCCACTACGTGCCACGGCGTGCCCGACGGCATCCTGGTGCCGCGCCAGTACTGGCAGAGCACCGCGCGCTACGACGAGGCGGCGCACAACCTGGCCGTGATGTTCGAGGAGAACTTCGAGAAGAAGTACTCGCACCTGCCCGAGTCCGTGAAGGCCGCCGGTCCGCACGCTCAGGTGCACGCCGACGCCCGTCATCGCGGCCGCGGCTTGTTGGGACTCCGACACTAGCGTTGCTTCAGACCCAAAACCACCATAAAGGGGACAGGCGCCTTTGTGGTGGTTTTACTCGCGCGGATGACTCGGGTTACAATACGCCTGACATATTGCCCCCTTCTCCGGATGGGGGCAGCGTAAGCGCTCTTGTGGCGGCACCGTGGGACTTTGAAGGTGGCCGTCGTAAGGGCGCTTTTTGTTTAGGCACCCGGGCTCGGGCGCATGCTATGAAGGGAGAGCACATGAAGAGTTTCGTTGCCGAGGATTCGTTTTGGGAGCTATTTCCGCAGGCGGCTATCGGTGTTGTGGTCGTAAAGGGCATGAAGCCCGCGGCTCAGATTCCTCAAGAGGACGTGGATGCGATTGCGGCGTTGCTCGACCGCGCCAATATCGACGCGGAGCGTCATCTGACCAGCGATACTATCAGCGAGAACGCACCGGTCAAGGCATGGCGCGAGGCTTATCGGCTGTTCAAGACCAAAAAGGGCGCCCGCTGCTCGATCGAGAACTTGCTCAAGCGCGTGCTCAAGGGCAAGCCGGTCGGTCATATTACGCCGGCGGTGGATATCTACAACACGATTTCGTTGACCTATGCGCTGCCCGTGGGAGGCGAGGATTTGCATGCGATTGAGGGAGACCTTCGCTTGAAGGTGACAGACGGCGGCGACGTGTTCTTGCCACTTGGCGAGGAGGCGGATGATCCGACGCTGCCCGGCGAGCTTGCCTATATCGACGATGCAGGCGCCGTGTGCCGCTGCTGGAACTGGCGCGACGGCGTTCGGACGGCCCTGTCCGACGATTCGGCCGATGCGTTCCTGGCGATTGAGTGCGTGGAGCCCGAGCGGATGTGGGATTGCCAGGCCGCGATCGATCGCTTAGCCGAGCTGCTCGAGCGTTATCTGGGAGCGACGGTTGTCGTTAAGACGCTTGTGACCCGCGACAATCCCTGCGTGGAGCTGTAGCGACGCCTAGAACCTATTGATGCCCCAAACCACCACAAAGGTGCCTGTCCCCTTTGTGGTGGTTTTTATGTTGATGGGTTAACAAATGGGATATTTGGGTATGGGTGTTGCCTTGTGCGGCTAAGATGTTTACCCGTTAGCATCATGCAAGCGAAAGGCGGTCGTCTCCCATGCAGCAGAACGACGAGACACGTTTCGAGGACTTTGTCGGACTGATCAGCGGGCTCTACAAGGAGATCCAGCGCATTAAGACATCCGAGGGCGCAAGGCTGGGCCTCAAGGGCTCCGACGTTATGTGCCTGTACTATCTTGAGCGCAGCAAGGACGGTCTGACTGGTGCTGACCTGGCTCGCATGGCAGGCGTGACCCGTGCCGCCGTCTCGCGCACGCTCGCGCATCTGGAGGAGGGCGGCTACGTCGAGGTCGATGATTCGGGCGATGCCGCCGTTAAGTATCGTGCTCCGGTGCGCCTGACCGCTCTAGGCGGCGAGAGCATGAGCGAGGCGGACCGCATCATTCGCGAGGTGCTCGATACCACCGGTAAGGCTATGGGCGTGGAGCAGCGCGAGCAGATGTATGCGTCGCTGCGCACGATTCTCAACACCCTGCGCGAGATCTAGAGCCGCGCTGGCGCTAGCTTTCAGCCAAGAACTGCATCGTCCCGTTTGAGCGCGTACGCCGTGCCGGGACATTGCTGTCAAAATTCCCTGCGCGAGACCTGCGCAAGAAAGGATTCGCTATGTCCGTCCGCATTATTACCGATTCCGCCAGCGATATGTCGCCGGCGGAGCACCCGGCACTGTCCGTCTTGCCGCTGTCCGTTACCTTTGGCACCGATGTGTATATGGATGGCGTCGACATCGATCACCAGCGCTTTTACGAGATGCTCGTGGAGCGCGACGAGCTGCCCAAGACCGGTCAGGTCAACCCGTACGCCTTTTCGCAGGCGATTGCCGAAGCACGTGAGGCCGGCGACGAGGCGGTGATTATTACCGTGGGTGCCAAACTTTCGGGGACCAATCAGAGCGCCCGTACCGCACTTGCCGAGGCGCCGGGCGGCGACGTGTATGTGGTTGATAGCAATAACGTTACCCTGGGTGAGCGCGTGCTGGTCGAGTATGCCCTGCGCCTAGTGGACGAGGGCCAGGGCGCGGCCCAGATCGCGGCGGCTGTCGAGGCCGTCCGTGACCGCGTGGTGGTTATTGGTCTGCTCGAGACGCTGGAGTACCTGGTGCGCGGCGGTCGCCTGTCTGCTGCTGCCGGCGCCGTGGGCACGCTGCTCAACGTTAAGCCCGTGGTGGCCGCCGAGGACGGCCTGATCGTGCAGCTGGGCAAGGCGCGCGGTTCCAAGAACGGCCGTAACCTGCTCAACCAGAAGGTCGAAAAAGCGGGCGGCGTCGACTTTTCCATGCCGCTGGCGCTGGGCTATACGGGCCTTTCGGACGCCGTGCTCAAGAAGTATATCGAGGACAGCGCGGCGCTGTGGGCTGGACACACCGAGAACGAGCTGCCCATCCACACCATTGGCGCCACCATCGGCACCCACGTGGGCCCCGGCGCCGTAGCCGTAGCTTTCTTCCGCCCCGCCAACTAGCTTTCCGGTCAAAACCACCACAAAGGGGACAGGCACCTTTTTGGTGGTTTATGCTTGTTTCGGTTGAAAGGAGCATGCGATGGCGTCTGAGGGCTTTTTTGAGCGGGTGTATGAGGTGGTCGAGCAGATTCCCGAGGGGATGGTTGCCACCTACGGTCAGGTGGCGCTGCTTGCCGGTCGTCCGCGGAGCGCGCGCTATGTGGGCTATGCGCTGCACAGCAACCCGCGCCCCGGCCAAATTCCCTGTCATCGCGTGGTGTTTGCCGACGGCCGTATCTGTGAGGGCTTTGCCTTTGGCGGCCCCGATGCCCAGCGTGAGCTCTTAATGGGGGAGGGCGTGACGTTTACCGATCCCATGCACGTCGACTTGGCCGCCTGTCGCTGGCCTGCCGGACTCTAACAGCTCTGCCGTGGCCAAAACCACCACAAAGGTGCCTGTCCCCTTTGCGGTGGTTTTCCGTTGCAGGTTTACCGGGGCTAACTTATGGAGAAGGTGTGGCGGCGCACTTTGCCATCAGAAAGTAAACCACGGTGAACTATATTGTATTCAGCAACGGAGTAGGCAATAGGCGATGAAAAAGCCTGCCCTGTTGAGTTTGATTCGCATTCCTCCCCTCTGTGCGATTCAACGGTGTACTTCGGGAACGGGCCCGCTGGCAACTGACTGCCGGCGGGCCCGTTCCCGTTTATCGGGGGAGTGCAATGGACGGAGCCGAGCTGGTCGGGCTCCAAAAAAGGCGGACGCCGTAGCGCCCGCCCCATAACAATCGAAAGCTCAAGCCAGCAGATCGGTCTAGTACACCATGCCCATGGCGTCCCGAACCTCGGCCAGGGTCTGCTCGGCGATCTCGTTGGCACGACGGTTGCCCTCGTGCAGCACGTCCTTCACATAGTCCAGATCGTTCTCGTAGCGCTGGCGACGCTCGCGGATCGGCGCAAAGTACTCGTTGACGGCCTCGGTCACGTACTTCTTGAGCTGGCCGGAGCCGCCCATGCCAATCTCCTCGGCAATCTCGACCTCGGATCGGCCGGTGCAGATGGCAGCCGTCGAAAGCAGGCCGGACACGCCGGGGCGGTTCTCGGGGTCGAACGTGATCATGCGCTCGGAGTCGGTCTGGCTCTTCTTGATGCGCTTGGCCGTCTCCTCGGCGGTCATCGAGATATTGATGGCGTTGCCGTAGCTCTTGCTCATCTTGCGGCCGTCCAGGCCGGGCAGCAGCGGGGTCTCGGACAGCAGCGCCTCGACCTCGGGGAACACCTTGCCGTAGCGGTTGTTAAAGCGGCGGGCGATGGTGCGGGTGAGCTCGATGTGCGGCAGCTGGTCGCGACCGACCGGCACCACGTTGCCCTTGCAGAACAGGATGTCGCAGGCCTGGTGCACCGGGTAGGTGAGCAGAAGGCCGGTAAGCTCGTGGCCCGAGGCCTCCATCTCGGCCTTGACGGTGGGGTTGCGCGCCAGCTCTGCCTCGGACACCAGCGACAGGAACGGCAGCATGAGCTGGTTGGCAGCGGGCACGGCGGAGTGTGCGTAGATCATGGTCTTGTCGGGGTCGATGCCGCAGGCAAGGTAGTCCATGACCATGTTGTACACGTTGTCCTGGATGTGCTCGGTCGTGTCGCGGTCAGTGATGACCTGGTAGTCGGCGATGAGCACGTTGGTCTTGGCGCCCATGTTCTGCAGCTCAACACGGCCCTTGAGGGTGCCGAAGTAGTGGCCCAGGTGCAGACGGCCGGTGGGGCGGTCGCCGGTGAGCATGGTGAACTTCTCGGGCGTCTTGGTCAGGCCCTCGCGAATGGCGTTGCTCTTTTGCAGCGCGACTTCGTAGCTGTTCTCGTTTGGCATGATTGCTCCTAACGTATGTTCATGGGTCAAGATGATAACGCGTTTATTGGAGGGGTGGTGCGTAAGTAGGCGAGGGGCGGGAGAGGGACGCGCGTGGTGCGGCATGTGCGATGGGTGCGGCACGGCCGTGCTTGGCTAACGGTGCCTTGGCACATCCTCGGCAGCTTGCCCTAGAGCTTGTGGTGGCGCTCTTCTTTGCGCTCCTCGGCTGCCTGCTCCTCCTGCTTAAAGGCGGGGTCGTCGGGGGTGACCAGTTCGTCCTCGTGCGTGCGCTTGTTGTAATGGTGGCGCAGCACGGGTTCAAACAGGTGCAGGTGCTTGGCAAAGGCCGCCGAGCCAATGGCAAGCACGGTAAAGATGAGCACGCGCATGGGCACCTCGACCTGGTTGATCGCGGCGGCGCCGGCCGAAAGCATAATGCACCAGGCATAGATGAGCAGCACAGCCTGCTTTTGGTTGTAGCCCTCTTGGATCAGGCGGTGGTGGATGTGGCCCTTGTCGGCCTGCCCGATGCTAATGTGGGCGCGCTTGCGGCGCACGATGGCGCTAAACGTGTCGATGATGGGCACGCCGGCAACGATGAGCGGGATGATAAGCGAGGTGAGCGCGGCGGTGCGGCTCACGTTGAGTAGCGAGATGGAGCCCAGCGCAAAGCCCAGAAGCAGCGACCCCGAGTCGCCCAAGAAGATGCTTGCGGGGTTGAAGTTGTAGCGCAAAAAGGCCAGACAGGCGCCAAAGAGCGCAATGGAGAGCGCGGCGGCGTCGATGCGGCCCGAGAGAACGGCCATCGAAAACATGGTGAACGACGCGATAGCGCAGATGCCCGTGGCTAAGCCGTCGAGGCCGTCGATGAGGTTAATGATGTTGGTGAATGCCACCAGATAGATCACGGTGATGGGGTAGGTGAGCCATCCGAGCATGATTTCGCCAGGGGCAAACGGGTTGACGATGACGCCGATGCGCAGGCCGCCCACGCAGGCGATGAGCGCAGCGAGGACCTGTCCGGCCAGCTTTTGCTTGGGCTTGAGCTGGATGACGTCGTCGATAGCGCCGGTCGCAAAGATGACGGTAAAGGAGAGCGCCAGCATGGGATAGCTAATGTGAAGGCGCGGGTGCGGCACCAGGACGGGCGGCCAGCCTAGGTGCCAGGTGCCTAGGATTTGCACAATGCAGGCAACGACCAGGCCCAAAAACACCGCCGTTCCGCCCAAACGCGGGATGGGCTTGGTGTTGATGCGGCGCTTGGAAGGATAGTCGACGGCGTCGAGCTTAATTGCCAAGCGCTTGACCAGGGGCACCATGAGGAAGGTCGTGATAAAGGCCGTCGTTGCCACGCATAGGTACGGTATGTAGCTCGGGGATGAAGCCATGAATCTAAAAACCGCCAAGCGTCGAAGGAAAAGGTCAAAGGTTGCTAAGCGCAAAAAGGCATAGCTGTCCCATGATACTCGACCGAGGGGGTGCGGAGGTTTGCACCGTCTGATTATCACGCGCTTACCAGATATTGGGATGTTGTCGATGGATTGTCGGGATGCCGGTGGGGATCCATATGGACTGTAATGGCGATTTTCGGCAAAAGAAAACCACCCCCCACGTTACGAAAATGAACCCACCTAAAACAGGTGGGTGCCCTCATCGACTGTTCCAGCGTCCTTAACAACGAAGGATACCTGTACTAGGTACGACTGTGTGGGCTCCCTAAATAAACGCGACGGTTCACCCAGTTGCTCCGCGGGGGGCGGAATACTTACATCATAAAGCGGCACTTTGTCGATTCCAGTCTTGACATTACAAAAATCGTGTCGGACGATTACGGCGCCTTGGGCTCGAACCGTCTGTGCGGTTGGTCCCTTTACGTTTGAGCTGCTGAATCATTGTTTTGGAGCATGTTTTTATGCCGACGTCGTTGACCGAACTTTTTTCGCCCGCCTGCCATTTGTGTCCGCGCCGTTGCGGTGCGGCGCGCGATGAGGGCGCGCGCGGCGTGTGCGGTGCTAACGACACACTCAAGGTGGCCCGCGCGGCGCTTCATATGTGGGAGGAGCCGCCCATTTCGGGCGAGGCCGGCTCGGGTACGATTTTCTTTAGCGGCTGTTCGCTCAAATGTATCTACTGCCAAAACCACGAGATCTCGACCGGCAATTTTGGCCTTGAGATTTCGCCCGAGCGCTTGGTCGAGATTATGCTGGAGCTGCAGGAGCAGGGCGCCAATAACATCAACCTGGTGACGGCGACGCACTATGCGCACCTGTTGCCTGCCGCGATTGCCGCGGCACGGACGCGCGGGCTGGTCATCCCCATCGTCTACAACACGAGCGGCTATGAGCGGGCGAGTGCCGTGGCAGCGCTCGGCGATCTGGTCGACGTGTGGCTTACCGACTTTAAGTATGCCGACGCGGGGCTTGCGCAGTCGCTTTCTCATATTAAGGACTACCCGCGCGTGGCCGTGTCGGGTCTGGCCCAGATGGCTCGCGAGATCGATCGCCGCGGGGGAGAGTTGGTGGACGAGGACGGACTTATGAAGCGCGGTATGATCGTGCGTCACCTGGTGCTGCCGGGGCATGCCGACGATTCGTGCCGCGTGTTAGACCTGGTGTGGCAGACGGTGGGCGACGTGCCGATCTCGGTCATGAACCAGTACACGCCCAATGCACTCATGCGCGAACAAGGCGGCGACCTGGCGCGCGCCGTGACGCGCGAGGAGTATGAGCAGGTGCTCGACCATGCCGACGACCTGGGCTTTACGACGATGTTTTGGCAAGAAGGCGGCGCTGTAGACGAGAGCTTCACCCCGGCCTTCGACACCACCGGCGTCCTCACCAGCGCAAAGTAGCGCGTTCGCCGATGATTTTTAATCCCCGTCCCAGAAAATTCATCGGGGTGGCTCGGACGTTTGAAAAGTAGTCAAAACAGCCCTGTCCCAAAAAGACTGGGGTTGATTTCCGATCTCAGCCGAACACATTAGGCGGACAGGCCGTTCCCGCAGCTAGCCGAACGCCCCCGAGGCCCCTCCTGGGGTCCGGGGGCGCCGT
>JAGZUC010000026.1 GCA_018380195.1 Collinsella sp.
GTTCGAGATGAGGGTCAAGACGCCGGCGCCCGATGGGGAGACGGCGAGTTAGCCGGCAGGTCGGCATGTCAATCCTGGTCTAACAGAGCCAAACAAAATGGGGACGCCCCGCAAGGAGTGTCCCCAGGTGCCGGCAGAAAAGGAGCGTCCCAAAGTGCCGAGCCGCAGCTATAACAGGCCAAAGTGCTTCGCGGCGTTGTAGATGCCGTCGTCGTCCACGGCAGTCGTCACATAGGTCGCCGCAGCTTTCACCGTGTCCTGTGCGTTGCCCATGGCCACGCTCGTGCCCACGGCGGCAAACATCGACAGGTCGTTCTCGCCGTCGCCAAAGGCAATCGCCTCGCTCGCGTCGATACCAAGCCGCTCGAGCGTCGCCGCCACGCCCAGGTCCTTGCCGCCGTTAGCGGGAATAATGTCGCAGAACAGGTCGCACCAGCGCGTGGTGAGCGAATGCGACACGGCGTCGGTCACGATATGTTCGTCGGCCGGGTCCACAAAGGCGCAAAACTGGTAGACCGGTGCGTCAAAGGCGTGCTCAAACGGCTCCTCGTGGTAGACGATTCCCGCGTTGCTGCCAGCCGTCACCACGCGCTCGGACAGGCGGTTCACAAACGAGTTCTCGCCCTGCATGCACAGCGAGTCGTAGCGCCCCTGCGCCACCTGGTCCACAATCACTGCAACGTCGTCCGGATCGATCGGACAGCTGCGGTAAACCCCCTCGGCATCAAAGCAGTGCTGGCCCGAAAGCGTAATGTACGCATCCCAGCCCAGGTCGAACAGCCAGTCCGGCATCTGGTAGGTCGGACGGCCCGTGGCGATCACGCACGCAATCCCCTGCTCGCGAAAGCTGTCGAGCACCTGCTGCGCCGACGCCGGAATCCGGTGGGTCTTAAAGCTCAGCAGCGTACCGTCGATATCGAAAAACGCGGCTTTGATCATTCTCGCCTACTCCTCGCCCTCGAGCTTTTCGCTTGCCTCGAGCCACGCCATCTCTAGCTCGTCCATGGCAGCGTGAGCCTCGTCGATCTTTGCCTGCTGCTCGCCGAGCGCCGTGTAGTTGGTGGGATCGACTTGGGCCATCGCGGCCTCGGCCTCCTCCACGCGGGCGCGCTGCGTTTCCATCTTGCGCTCGAGCGAGCTCACCTCGCGGCGGAGCTTCTGGCGCTCGGCGTTGGACAGGCCGTTGGGCTGGCCGCTCGACTTGGGCTTTTCGGCCGCAGCCGCCGCGGCACCGGTGTCAAACGTGCCGGTCTTGGCGCTCGGCGCACCCACGGGCTCGCCCTCGGCGGTGGCGTTGCACAGGCGCAGGTACTGGTCCACGCCGCCGGGCATATGCGTCAGGTGGCCGTCGAGCAGCGCCCACTGCTGGTCGGTCACGCGCTCCATCAAGAAGCGGTCGTGCGTCACCAGGATCAGCGTGCCGGGCCAGCCGTCGAGCAGGTCCTCGACAATCGCCAGCATATCGGTATCCAGGTCGTTGCCGGGCTCGTCCAGGATAAGCACGTTGGGCTCGTCCAGGATCGTCAGCAGCAGCGACAAGCGACGGCGCTGGCCGCCCGAAAGATCGCCGATGCGACTCCAGAGCTGCTGCGTCGTAAAGCCCAGACGCTCGCAGAGCTTCTCGGGCGAGGTCTCCTTGCCGTCGATGACGTAATACTTCTTATAGTTGCTGAGCACCTCGCGGATCGTGTCGCCCATGTAGGGCTCGAGCTCCTCGAGCTGCTGCGATAGCACGCCAAAACGCACCGTCTGGCCGATCTTTACACGACCGCGCAGGGGCGCAATCTTGCCCTGAATCACGTCAAGCAGTGTGGATTTGCCGGCGCCGTTCTCGCCCAACAGGCCATAGCGGTCGCCCGCACCGATGAGCCAGGTCACATCGGTGAGCACCTGCTTGGGCGCGCCATCGGTATCCGCATAGCCGGCATCCACGTCGATGACATCGATAACCTGCTTGCCCAGACGGCTCACCGCCAGGCGCTTAAGCTCCAGCTCGTCGCGCACGGGCGGCACGTCGGCGATGAGCTCGCGAGCGGCGTCCACGCGAAACTTGGGCTTGGTGGAGCGGGCCTGGGCGCCGCGACTCAGCCACGCAAGCTCCTTGCGCGCCATGTTGCGACGGCGTTCCTCGGTGACGGCGGCCATGCGGTCGCGCTCCACGCGCTGCAGGATGTATGCCGAGTAGCCGCCCTCGAAGGGATCGACCTGGCCGTCGTGGACCTCCCACATGCTGTTGCAGACCTCGTCCAAGAACCAGCGATCGTGCGTGACCACGAGCATGGCGCCCTGGCCGCGCTGCCAGCGAGCCTTAAGATGGCGTGCAAGCCAGTTGATGGTGCGCATGTCCAGGTGGTTGGTGGGCTCATCGAGCATGAGCACGTCATAGTCGCCGATCAGCAGGCGCGCGAGGTCCACGCGACGGCGCTGACCGCCCGAAAGCTCGCCCACCGTGCCCTCCCAGGGCACATCGCTGATGAGGCCGGCGAGGATCTGGCGCGTGCGGGGGCTCGACGCCCACTCGTACTCGGGGGCGTCGCCCACAACGGCATGATGCACGGTATCAGTATCGACCAGGTTGTCCTTTTGGCCGAGCAGACCGATCGTCGTGCCGCGGCGGTGCGTCACGCGTCCGTCGTCGGGCTCCAGCGTGCCAGCGAGCACGCTCAGCAGCGTCGACTTGCCGTCGCCGTTTTTACCGACAATACCAATGCGGTCGCCCTCGCCCACGCCGAGCGTCACGCTATCGAAAATATGCTTGGTGGGAAACTCTAGGCTGACGGAATCGCATCCCAAAAGAATCGCCATATGCCCTGCTCCTTCGTAGAAATTCAACGTTGTCCATGATAGCAGCGAGCCCCACCCCAAACCACCACGAAGGCGCCTGTCCCCTTTGTGGTGGTCGTTTCGGTCGCAGAGCAAAAGGCGGGCCATCTCCCGCAAGAGATGACCCGCCTCTCCAATCAGTCCCGCGGTAACCGTGGCCGCCGCGGGCCTCAAGCATGTCCCGGACTAGGAGAACATGCCGGTGAGGTAATCATTCAGCCGCTTATCCTTGGGCCGTTGGAAAATCTCGTCGGTCTCGTCGTACTCGACCATATCGCCCATGTAGAAGAACGCCGTGCGGTTGGACACGCGCGACGCCTGCTCCATGTTGTGCGTCACGATGACGATGGCGCGCTCGGCCACGATCGACGACATAAGGTCCTCGATCGCCAACGTCGAGATGGGGTCGAGCGCCGAGCAGGGCTCGTCAAACAGGATCACGTCGGGGTTGAGCGCCAGCGTGCGCGCAATGCACAGACGCTGCTGCTGGCCGCCCGAAAGCGCGTAGGCGCTCTTGTCGAGCTTGTCCTTGACCTCGTCCCAAAGCGCCGCGCCGCGCAGGCTTTCCTCGACCATGCGGTCGAGCTCGTCACGGTCGGTGATGCCGTGGCGCTTAGGCGCAAACGTGATGTTGTCGCGAATGGACTTGCGGAACGGGTTGGGCTGCTGGAACACCATGCCAATGGAACGGCGCAGCTCGTAGGTGTTTTCGGTCTTGGTGTTCACGTTGCGCCCGCGATAGTTGATCTCGCCCTCCACGCGGCAGCCGCGAATCTCGCGATTCATGAGGTTGAGGCTACGCAAGAAGGTCGACTTACCGCAGCCCGAAGGCCCGATGAGCGCCGTGATCTCGCCCTTGTGAAAGTCGAGCGACGTATTGTGCAGTGCATGGTGGTCACCATAGTACACGTTGACGTCCTTGGTGGAGAGCACGACCTCGTCGCTCACGGCCTTGCCGCTCACGCGCACGCGCTTCTCGCTCTCCCCCACGCTCGACAAAAAGTCCTGGGTCTCGGACGATGCCGCCTCAGTTGCGGGCGTTGCATTTATCTCGCTCATTCGGCCGTCATCTTCCTTGCCAGTTGTTTGCCCACGATACGGGCGACTACGTTAAACAGCAGCACGCAAATCATCAGCAGCGCCGCGGTGCCCCAAACGATCTGCTGGGCCTCGGGGCTGCCCTCGCCATAGATCTTGTAGATGTGCACGGCGAGCGACTCACCGGGGCGGAACACGTTCCAGGCGCAGGTGGGGCTCGACAGGTTAAAGCTCAAGAAGTTCAGACGCACCGGCGAGCTCATGCCCGAGGTAAAGAGCAGCGCCGCGGCCTCGCCAAAGACGCGGCCGGCCGAAAGCACGATGCCGGTCACGATGGCGGGCATGGCCTCGGGAATCAGGATGTGCAGCGTGGCCTCCCAGCGGGTAAGGCCCATGGCCAGGCATGCATCGCGCTGGGCCTGTGGCACGTCCTCGAGCGCCTGCTGAATCACGCGCACCAGGATGGGGATATTGAACATGGTGAGAGCGACGGCGCCGGAGATGATGGAGTACTTCCAGCCCAGCTGCACCGAGAACACCAGAAAGCCGAACATGCCGACGACGATGGAAGGCAGCGAGGACAGCGTCTCGATGGCGGTAGAGGCGATGTCGCGGATAGGGCCGTTCGGCGCGTACTCAACCAGGAAGACCGCTCCGCCCAGACTGATGGGCACCGAGATGACCAGGGTGATCAACAGCAGATAGAACGAGTCGAACAGCTGGTAGAACACGCCGCCCTGGGTGCCGTTGGCACGCGACGGCTCCGTGAGGAAGCCCGGCTGGAACAGCGTCGAGATGCCCTCGAACAGGATGTAGGCCACCATGGAAACGACGATGAGCATGACGGTGGCGACGATTGCCGTCAACACGCCCGTGGCGATGCGGTCCTGTTTTTGGACACGCCCGAGTCTCGCCCCGTCGATATGGATGCGCGTGCTAGCCACGAGCCTTCGCCCCCTTGCGGCCAATGAGATGGATGATCAGGATGAAGATGAGGCTCATGCCCATCAGCAGCAGACCGAGTGCCCACAGGACGTCGTCCTGGGCCGAGCCCTCGGCATAGACCGCCATGGACGTGGTGAGCGTGGTCGTGATGGTCGAAGCCGGCGACAGCAGCGACGTCGGCATGGCCTCGATGCCGCCGATAACCATGCGTACGGCGAGCGTCTCGCCAAAGGCGCGGGTCATGCCAAGGATGACCGCGGTCATGAGCGACGGCATGGCGGACTTGAGCACCACGTGCCAGATGGTCTGCCAGCGGGTATAGCCCAGTGCGAGCGAGCCCTGACGGTAGCTTTCGGGCACGGCGCGCAGGCCGTCGACCGAAAGCGTGGTCATGGTCGGCAAGATCATGACGGCCAGCACGATGGCGCCGGGCAGGATGCCCAGGCCCGTGCTCACGTGGAAGACGCTCTTCATGAGGCCGACGACCACGTGAAAGCCGATCAGGCCAAAAACGACCGAAGGAATGCCAGTCAAAAGCTCAATGAGCGGCTGGAAGACCCTGGAGCCAAACTTAGGCTGGATCTCGACCGCAAAGATGGCAGAGCCGATGGCGATGGGCAGCACGATAAGCGTGGAGAGCACCATGACCGCAAACGAGGTGACGATCAGGGGCAGGGCGCCGGTATAGGGCAGCCCGTTTTCGGCCGTGTTGGCCAGGTCCCACTTGGTGCCGGTAAAGAACTCGACGATCGAAACGCCGTCCTTAAGAAAAGCCGAGAGGCCCTTTTGGGCGACCATGAAGATGAGCGCGGCAACAACAAGCGTCACGAGCGCTACGCACGCGCCCGTGACACCCAGGCCCACGTTCTCAAGGTCGCGCTTTGGCAGCTGTTTTGCCATTGCAAACCTTTCCGGGGGCGATTACTTATTTAGCGGAAACCTTGCCGCTGGCGTCCTTGACGACCTTCATGGCAGAGACGGGGATGAAGCCCTGCTCCTCGACGAGCTTGCCCTGGACGTCGTCGGAAAGCATGAAGTCCAGGAAAGCCTTAGTGGCCTCGTCGGCGTCCTTGGAGCAGTACATGTGCTCGGTAGCCCAGATCTTGAAGGAGTCGTCGGTGACGTTCTCGCTCTTGGGCTCCACGCCCTCGACCTTGACGGCGTTGAACTTAGAGTCATCGAAGTGCGAGAAGTCGAGGTAGGAGATGGCGTTGTCGGTGCTGGCGATCTGAGTCTGAACGTCGCCGGACTTGTCGAGCTCGGCGTCGCCCTTAAAGTCGACAGCCTCGTCGCCAAAGACGGCGGCCTCGAAGGTGGCGCGGGTGCCGGAGCCAGCCTTACGGTTGAGGACGACGATGGTGGCGTCGTCGCCGCCGACCTCCTTCCAGTTGGTGATCTGGCCGGAGAAGATGCCCTTGAGCTGCTCGAGGGACAGGTCGTCGACCTTGACGTTCTTGGAGACGACGGGGCCCATGCCCACGACGGCAACCTCATGGTCGACGAGGTTCTTGACCTGGTCGGCCTCGAGCTTGATCTCGGCGAAGACGTCGGAGTTACCGATGGTGACGGTGCCGGCGGCCACAGCGGTCAGGCCCTTGCCCGAACCGTTGCCCGAACCGGAGATGGAGACGTCGGGGTTGGCGTCCATGAACTTCTCGGCAGCAGCCTCGACGAGGGCCTGGAACGAAGAGGCGCCGTCGTAGGTCACCTCGCCGGAGACGGACTCGGCAGCGGCAGCGGCGCTACCCTTGTCGGCGGCATCGGAAGTGTTGGAGCCACCGCAACCAACGAGGCCGAGACCGACGATGCTGGCAAGACCACCAGCGAGGCCGAGGAACTGACGACGAGAATAAGCCTGATCGAGCATGATCTTCCTTTCATACATGCGACTCGCGGGCACCCTGCCCGCTTTGCTGTTTGGAAAGATACGACCTCGATCAGGCGACAGCCGCGCCAGCTGCGGTTTCTTACGGGCATCTGATAGACCCTTACCGCAAGCGCTGCCCAGCCTTTACAAACGAATAACAATCCCGGCATTTAGCGTGGCGCGCCTTTTACACCGATAAAAAAGTTGCGGTGAAATAGTTCCTGTTTGGCTGTCAGGCAGCCGATTCTAGGAACTATTCCACCGCAACTTAGATTGGCAAAACGCCGTAACCTTAAAGCTCGAGCTCATTGAGCCTTAAGATCGCCACAATATAGATCTTTAGCGCTTGCTTGAGCTGTTCTTCGTTGGCGCACTCGTTGGGGCCGTGCATCTGGCCGCCCCACGCAGGCAGCTCCAGGCCGGTCTCCTCGGGGCCAAACGACACGGCGCGGGCAAAGTTGCGCGCATACGTGCCGCCGCCCATGGCGAAGGGCTCGGCGTGCTTGCCCGTAAACTCGTTATAGGTGTCGATAAGCGCCTTCACGGCCGGATCGTCGGCCGAAACCGAGAACGGCACCTTGGCGCGACCCACGCGATACGTCACGCCAAAGCGGCCCACGAGCGGCTCGAGCTGCTCACACATGGTATCGGCGCTCGTACTGTCGGGGAAACGCACGTCGATGACCTGCTCAATATGGTCATCCGCCACACGGATGACGCCGGGATTGCAGGTGAGCGGGCCAAACGCCGCGCTCGTCGCATCAATCCCCAGGCCGCGGCCATAGGCGTCCGCATGCACAAAGGCCAGGAACTTGACGAACTCGTGCTCGGCAGGCGTCAGCAGGCGCTCGCCGCGGGCACCAAACGCGTCCTCGGCCTCGCGCAGGTACGCCACGATCAGGCCGACGGCGTTGATCGTGCCCTCGGGCATCGAGGCATGGCCACCAATGCCGTGGGCGAAAATCTGCGCATGACCGTTGTCGAGCGCCGTGACCTCAAGGCGGTCGGCGTTCTCGACCGGCGACGGCAGCTCGTCGACGGCAATCGCAAGCTCGCAAATAGACTGCGATGGGATAGCGTTGGTCGCCTCGGCACCGCTCCACGACACGATGCGCCCGCCGTCGATCTTGGGGCTCACAAACGTCGCCTCAAACTGGCCCTTCTCGGCATTGCAGACCGGGAACTCGGCATCGGGCGTAAACAGAAAGTCGGGGTCTGCGTAGCTCTCCAGGTAATGGTGAACGTCGGACATGCCCACTTCCTCATCGCAGCCCAACAGCGCGCGGAAGGTATAGCGCGGGGCGATGCCGTGCTTGAGCAGGTAGGCGCCGGCGTAGAGCGACAGGACGGCCGGGCCTTTGTCGTCGATCACGCCGCGACCGAGCAGCCAGCCCTCACGACGCTCCATCGCAAACGGATCGGTATTCCAACCAGGGCCGGCGGGAACCACGTCCACGTGGCAGATAGTCGCGAGCTGCTTGTCGCCGCGACCCGGAATGTCGGCAATACCCACATAACCCTCATCGTCGCTTGTCTGGTAGCCGAGCTTCTGCGCGATGCCGAGCGCACAATCGAGCGCGTCACGGACTGGGCGGCCAAACGGCGCGCCGGGCTCCGCATCGGCAGAAACCGCCACGGACGGATAGCTCACCAGCTGCGCAATATCGGCGACGACATCCTCCCAGACCTCATCGACATACTCGGCAACGCTCTGCTCCACCTGATTCATGGACGACCTCCTTACCAATGAGCGACGGGTACGCCCGCCCCTCACATTACGTCTATTAGATAGCGAAAAGTTTAGCAAGCTCGGCCACCGAGTGCACCACCTCATCGGCACCCGCGGCCTCATGCTCCCCCGGCGCCGCCGCGCCCGAATAGATGCCGATACACGGCACGCCCATCGCGTGCGCACCCTCGATGTCGTTAAAGCGGTCACCAATCATCACGGCCTCGTCCGCGGTCGCGCCCAGGGCCGCCAGCGCATCGCGGACCGAATCCGCCTTGATCTCGCGACCCTGCGGCGGATTCATGCCGACCACGGCCTCAAACTGCGAAAGCCCCAGCTCATGCACCATGCTGATACACTTTGCCTCCATGCGCGACGTCGCCACGGCCATATGCTTGCCCTGAGCGGCCAACCCATCCAGCAGCTCGGGGATTCCATCGAACACGGGATACTCCTCCGGTCCCAGCTCGTCAAAAAAGGCACGGTACTCGTCGGCCACCACAAGCGACTCCTCGCGGGAAAAGCCGTAAAAGTCGTGAAAGCTCTTCCACAGGGGCGGCCCGATCATGCGGCGCAGGTCACCCATCTGCGCCTCCGAAAACCCGCGCGCGGCCAACGTCTTGCGCGTCGAGGTCATCACCGCCCGACCCGTATCGGCCACCGTGCCGTCAAAATCGAACAGCACAACCGGCCGCTTGCATATCTCCAGCGCCGCCATCGGCACCCCTCTTCCCCAGTTGATGATTTCCACACCGACACTTCAAACTGTTGACTATTCAACAATTAAACCTAGCAATGTAGAGCAACTCCACTATACTTGTCGCACTTTGCTCTCAGAAGGCGGCGCCGTCGCGCCCCAACGAAAGGTGCAATTATGTCTTTTGCCATCATAACCGACTCCACGTCGGACATCTCCCCCGCCCGTGCTCAAGAGCTTGGCATTTACGTGATTCCGCTACATGTGATTATCGAGGGCGAGGACCTGCTCGACCAGGTGCAGATTACCGCCGAGGAATACGTCGCCCGCATGGCCGGCTCTGAGCAGCTGCCGCACACCTCGCAGCCGAGTGCCGGCGAGTTCAAAGCACTCTTTGACCGCGTGCGTGCTGACGGCCACGACAGCGCAATCTTTATCTCGCTGTGCAGCGAGTGGTCCGCCTGCTATGCCAACGCCAGTTTGACGGCCGAAACGCACGAGCTGGACGTGCGCTGCATCGACTCGCGCACCGGCTCGGGCGCCGAGGGCCTGCTGGTGGAGTACGCACTGGCCATGCGCGAAGACGGCCGCAGCTTGGACGAGACCGAGGCGCAGATCCGCGCGACGCTGCCCGACGCCCACCTGCTGCTGATTCCCCGCACACTCGAGAACCTCGTTAAGAACGGCCGCGCGCCCAAGCTCGCCGGCCAGCTCACGCAGATGCTCAACATTCGCCTAGCCGTTTCGCCGGAGTGGCAGTCGGGCGAGATCAAGGCCATCAAGAAGGGCCGCGGCGCCAAGCGCATCGTCGCCAACACCATGGCAGACTGCCTCGCGTTTTTGGCCGAGCATCCGGGCTCCAGCGTGCGCGTGCTCACGACCGGTGCCGCCGAGGAGCAGGAGCTTGTCGACGAGGCACTCGCAGGCCAGGACTACGTAGACGCCGGTACCGGCCCCATCGGCTGCACCATCGCCACCCATGTAGGCGTAGACGCCATCGCCATCAGCTACTGCCCCCGCTACCAGCCCGTTCACTAGAGGCACCTTTACCACTTGCGGTGGAATAGGGACTGTTTTTTGGCTTATCAGCCGCAAATCAATCCCTATTCCACCGCAACTTTTTTGCTGCGCCATCCGCATACAAGATATTGCTGGCAATCGGCGCGTTCCCAGCTGTACGGGGAGCTCTAATTGGCCCCCGACGATACCCAGTGGGAAAAAACGGCAAATATGAGTACTGTCACAATTTTAGTAACAGCAAAATTTCGCTGAAATTGCCCACTTCCACCGATTTTCAAGCTCCATAAAGCACCGAATTGTCGTATTTAGGGGGTTGATATATGCAATCGCAGCCAATTGGTCTTAAATACTTTCCAAATGATATGATTCTATCCTAGCAACAGTACTCATATTTGCCATTTTTTGACCACGGGTTCTCCTGGTGGCTTGACCCCCACGCCTCCAGCCCATCTCATGACCGCTAAAGCCATTTAAGACCAGCAGCCACACGTTCCGGCGCGGGCCAGGCACCGTTCACGGAGCGACAACCCACCGTTGCCGAACCAAAATCGATGTCGAGTATCCCAAAAAAACGAAATGCCGTACTCTCATCTCAATAAACTCCTTTAAGACGAGAGTACGGCATTCGAATGTCCAAGCCTTTACATCAATACGCCCTCTTTGGGACCGCACAATTTAAATACGATCAGACGATCGCGCACACCTCCGACCCACACCGACAAATCGTCATTTGCAACAACGGTTCAGACGTACGCTACGCCACACTTGAAGAGTGGGAAGAAGCTGGCGCTTTGTTCGATGAACGAGCGCGAATCGAGGGCATCGTCACCAGCGCGAGCCCAGCACGTGACAAACTCGAGCTCTTTCGCAGTCTCTTTACCGGACGTAAAGATGTTTACGCTCATGGATATCGCAGAAAAGACGGGGGTATCGGCTATACGCCCGCTTGCGCAAACGAGTGGAAGTCGGGAATTTGCCCCAAAGCAGCCCATCAAAGAGTCAAATGCGCAGAATGCGGCAATCGCATCTTCCCCGAATTAAGCGATGCCGCAATCATTGCTCACTTTAAAGGCAACGATGACCGGTTCCGCGATGTCCTTGGGCAATATGTTCTCGACAGGGACTGCAACACGAAAGTTCTCGTCATCGATTTTGACAAAGCGGACTGGAAAGAGGCAACAAATGCCGTACGGCTTGTTGCAAAACGACGGAGCATTAACGCCGCCGTTGAGCGCTCAAGGTCCGGCAACGGCGCACACATCTGGTTTTTCTTCCTCGAGCCAATCGACGCAAAGGCTGCCAGAGAGTTTGGAAGTTACCTCATAACCGAAGCCGCGGCGCTTAATAAAACAATCACGTTCGAGGCCTTTGATCGAATGCTCCCCGCTCAGGTCACTATCCCCGATGGAGGCTTTGGAAACCTCATCGCACTTCCCTTTCAAGGCAAGGCACAACGTGAAGGAAACAGCGTATTTGTAGACGAACAATTCGAGCCCTTTCCCGACCAATGGCTTTATCTGTCGCAAGTCCAGCTGATTCCGCGCTCGACAGTGCAAAATCTGATCGAAACCACTGGGGACAACCCACACGGGCTAGCAACAGTTACGGTGGCAAACAAGACCAAACGGTATGCCCAAACGCCCCGCAAACGGCTACCGCTCACATCGCGGGGCTTTCCTTCATCGCTGCCCGTCACACAAGCCGATATGCTGTACATCCCCGAGAAGTCTCTGAGTCCAGCGGCTCAAATGGAAATCCGCGGGCTCGCAACATTCGCCAACCCGGAATTCTTCCGCGCGCAATCTATGCATCAATCAGTATTCGGTAAACCGCGGCTCATAGACCTCAGCGAGCTTAGAGGCGGCTGCGTCGCGATTCCCAGAGGCTGCAAAGCTCAACTTGAGCGACTGCTCCAAGAAACCGGCGTCTCTGTCCACTATTCAGACGAACGCAAATCTGACAATCAAATTGTGATGACATTTAAAGGCGCCCTTCGCCCTGAGCAGCAAATCGCCGCTGATCAGATGCTCATATACGAAGACGGAATCATGTCCGCTCCGACAGGCTTCGGTAAAACCGTCATCGGAGCTTACCTTATTGCCGCCATTGGTCTTCCAACGCTCGTCATCGTTCCCAAGACCGCGCTCATAACCCAATGGAAATCCCAGCTCGAGCGATTTGTCGACATTACGGACAACAGGGAGCCCGTCCGAACCCCAAAAGGACGAATCAGCAAAAAGCAGCCTCCGCTCATCGGGCAAATTGGAGGAGGCAAGACCGCCGTAAGTGGCCTCATCGACGTCGCTTCATTTCAATCGCTGTCTGGCAAAGACCGCCAAACCGGAGAGCCAATAGTTAAGGACCTTGTTCGCAATTACGGCCTCATTATCTGCGACGAATGTCACCATGCCGCCGCGCCGCAGCTCGAGCTTGTTCTCAAGTCTGCCCCGGCCAAATACGTATACGGCCTTTCCGCAACGCCCGAGCGCTCCGACGGTCTTACGCGGGCACTCTCCATGCTCTGCGGCCCGCTTCGCTATGTCATCGATCCAAAAACGCAAGCGATCCAGCAGGGCATCCAGCGCATCGTACGGCCTCGTTTTACCGGAATTCGGCTACCGGCCTACGAGCCCGGTGCAAGCTTCAATCAGATTCTCGACCTTCTGTGCGCGCATACGGCAAGAAATGAATTGATTGTCGACGACGCCCTCGAAGCCGCATCAAGCGGTCGACATCCACTTGTGCTTTCAAAAAGGAAAAAGCATGCCGAGGAGCTTTGCAGGCTCTTTCGCGACCGCGGACACGAGCCCATCCTCTTAACCGGGGAAATCGATGCTAAAGAGAGGAAAGCGATATTGAGCAAGCTTCCCGGCTTTGAGCACGAGCACAGAATCATTGTTGCCACCGAAAGCCTCCTGAGCGAGGGGTTCGACCTTGCATATCTCGACAACTTGTTTATTGCGACGCCGATAGCCTGGGATGGCAGCGTAACGCAACAGGCAGGCAGGCTGCATAGAAACTACGACGGCAAACAGCGGGTTGAGATATTCGACTACGTCGACCTGTCGATACCCATGCTCGCCCGCATGTACCAGAAGAGACTCAAGACGTACGCCAAGCTTGGGTACGAAGTCTACGTGACCGGAGGCAGCGAGCAGCCCGATCAAAACATTCTCATAGAGCCGGCGAATGCCGTAGAGACATTGGTTGAAGACATCGTCGACGCCGCCAAGAGCATCTTCATTGCCGCGCCCTACGTATCTGCCGCCTGCCTTGCAAAGCTCGGCGATGCAATCAAAGGCGCCGCTGCCCGAGGGATTGCCCTTGAGATTTACCTTGCCTCGACTCCGCGTGAAGATGCAAAAGAGACTTTGGCCGAAATGAACGTCGAGTATGCCATCAGAGCAGAAGGACGTTTGTGTGCAGCGATAATTGACGAAGAAACTGTCTGGTACGGAACGATCCCGCTGCTAGCTTTCCCAAAGAACGAAGACTGCAGCATCAGGTTCAAAAACAGCGAGATCGCAGCGGAGCTCTTAGACGAAGTCAGCCACAAGGGAAAGCCAGATGCCGCGTCAACAGACGGAACATCTCCATCACTTGCGGTGAAATAGGGACTGTTTTTGGCTTATAAGCCGCAAATCAATCCCTATTTCACCGCAACTTAGAAGTGAGTGGCTAGCTCAGTGGGCCCTGAAATAACTCTTGATGCGAACCCATTCTTACCAGTCGAATCACCGGATTGGTTTTATGCGGCAGGTAGAGAACGACCACGTCGACCAGGCCATCGGAAAGATGAAAATCGATGTGACCGTTGTAATTGCCGCCCGGGTTGGAGAGCTCGTGGGCACCGTACTCTGCCGGAAGCACGCCGTGTGCCGCAAGCTCGGCAACTGCCGCCTTAAACTCGGTTTTTAGCTGCGGGTGGCTCTGCATCGCTCGCTTATAGTCGGCCTTAAACTGAGCCTCGACCTTAATTTCAAACATCGTCTAATCCTCATCGAGGAACGACATCAACTCATCAACGTTATCGAATGACGGGCTGTCGTCTGGCAGAATCCCCAGCTCACGAGCCTCGGCGATCACCATAGCGCGCCTCGTCGCCTCGTTGGGTACCTCCGGCCGCCCCACAATCTCAAACGGAATCTTCCGCTGGTTCACAAGCTGCCGAACAGCAAGGTTGAGATACGAATTAAGGTTCAGGCCAACCGAATCTAAAAACTCAGTCGCCTGCTCCTTAAGCCCCTCCTCGATGCGGACCGTCGTGGGCTTAATCGTTGCAGTAGACATACGCGACCTCCTCGCCCTCGTCTTTTGCATCAGTATACCCAATAAAAATGGCAATCTGATGTTAGATAGCATCAGATTGCCATGCATATTCATGTCGCAGCGGCACGATTGCTCTACATCAGCCCGCTCAGGGCGACGTCGACCGCTTCGTTGAGGTCATCGGTAATGTGTACCAGATCCGGATCGAGCGGGCTGATCATACCGGCGCTCATCACCGGACCGTTAAGCCAGTCGAATAGGCCCTGCCAGTACTCGCTGCCCACCAGCACGAGCGGCATGCGCTTGACCTTGTGCGTCTGCACCAGCGTGAGTACCTCGAACATCTCGTCGAGCGTGCCAAAGCCGCCGGGAAATACGATGGCGCCCGAGCTGTACTTAACGAACATGGTTTTGCGCACAAAGAAGTAGCGGAAGTCCATGCCGAGGTTCACGTATTTGTTGAGCCCCTGCTCGTGCGGAAGCTCGATACCCAGGCCGACCGACTTGCCGTTGGCGCTCGCCGCTCCCCTGTTGGCTGCCTCCATGACGCCGGGACCGCCGCCGGTGATAACCGCCACGCCGCGCTGGGCGATTTTGCGCCCGACGGTACGCGCCGCCTTGTAGAGCTGATCGGTCTTGGGCGTGCGGGCACTGCCGAAGATGGTCACTGCGGGGCCAAGCTCGGCAAGCGCGCCGAAGCCATCGACAAACTCGGCCTGAATGCGCAGCACGCGCCAGGGATCGGCATGCAGCCAGTCAGTCGAATCTTCGGGCGCCAGCAGGTTGGCGTAGGTGTTGTCCTTGGGAATCATGGGGCCGCGCATGACCACGGGGCCGCGGCGGTACGTCTCGTCGTAGGCAGGCTCGCCCTCGACGTTCTCATTCTTAATCATGGGTACTCCTATCGAGAAAAAGAAAACGGGCGGGGTCGACGCCATGCGTCAAACACCCGCCCGAGCATCAACTATTCGGTATGGTACCCACGATGCATCAAGCACTTGCAAGCTATCGGTCAGCGGTCGCGCAGCCGGTGTCAGCGAATGCGACGGCCGACTGGCGCTCGACCATTGCCGTTGTCCACGCTCTGCAAGCGTATCTGTCGCCCTTAGTAATCCACCGCCGCAGGGCTGTTCATCCAGTCGCTCACGAACGCACCGTAACGGCCCTCGATAATGGCCTGGCGAGCACGCTGCATAAGGTTGAGCAGGTAGTAGATGTTGTGCATCGACAGCAAAATGCCGCCGAGCATCTCCTTCTGCGTGACCATGTGGCGGATGAGCGCGCGGCTGTAGCCGCCCGTGCACACCGGGCAGGTGCAGGTGGGATCGATGGGGCCATCGTCGTGCGCAAAGCGAGCGTTGCGGAAGTTGAGGCGACCCTCGCTGGAGAACGCCGTACCCATGCGGCCGGTGCGCGTCGGCAGCACGCAGTCGAACATGTCGATGCCCACACCCACACCGCGCACGAGGGTGGTCGGGTTGCCGACGCCCATCAGGTAGCGCGGCTTGTGCTTGGGCATGTACTCGCTTACGAGTGGTGCCAGGGTCTCGAACATGGTCTCGTGGTCCTCGCCCACCGAGTAGCCGCCAATGCCGTAACCGGGGAAGTCGCCGCACTCCTCCAGATGGCGCAGCGAGCGCAGGCGCAGATCTAGGTGCATGCCGCCCTGAACAATGCCAAAGAGCGCCTGATCGTCGCGGGTATGCGCCTTATAGCAGCGCTCGGCCCACATGCTCGACAGCTCAACGGCGCGCTCAACGTAGGCGCGCGTGGCGGGATAGCCCGGGCACTGGTCGAGCTGCATGCAGATGTCGGAACCGAGCTTCATGGCGATTTCCATGTTGTCCTCGGGCGTCCAGAACACATGGCGGCCGTCATAGTCGTTGACGATAAAGCGCACGCCCTCGTCGGTGAGCTTGACGGCATCGTTGTGGCTGAACACCTGGAAGCCGCCCGAATCGGTGAGGATAGGGCCGTGCCAGTTCATAAACTTGTGCAGGCCGCCCAGCTCGGCGATGGTGTCCTCGCCGGGACGCATGGACAGGTGATAGGTATTGGCAAGCACGATCTGGGCGCCGAGCTGTTTGACGGTCTCGGTAGGAATGCCCTTGACGTTTGCCTTTGTGCCCACGGGCATGAAGATCGGCGTCTCGATGTCGCCGTGCGGGGTGTGCAGCACGCCGGCACGCGCATGCGTCGTCGGATCCTCGGCGATCAGATCGAATTTAAAAAGGCTCTGGTCCATAAACTGGAACTCCTTGGTTGCGGTTCATACGCAAACCATTATACGGGCAACCCGCAAAGAGCACCGACTCGACAGAAACTGGTGCATTAGGATCAGGTTCCCGAGCCGGTCGTTGGGGACAGTCTTCAGCGCCATCTTGCAAGGGAGTGTCCCAATCTGCCGGCACTTAGGGACTGTCCCCAAGCGCCGGCAAGAGTGTCCCTTTCAACTAGTCGTTTAAGAACGTCCCCAACGACTACGGGATCATTTCCAACAGCCAAGGCAACGCCGATGCTCTAGCGGCGTCAGCGAGCGGTCGCCAGAGCGAACAAATTGGCATGAAAAGAGGACGGCATAGACCTTCTGGTCATGCCGCCCTCTTTGAATGACAAGTTGTCGCTCTGGTGACCGTGCAGCGTCGAGCCGTTACGCGGTTTGGTAAAACCGCGTAACCCCTACGGCCGCTGGCCCATGCCACCCTCGAGGGTGACGGTCTCGCCGTTCATGTACTTAAAGTCGGGACCGCAGAGCTGAACGACCACGCGGCCGATTTCCTTCTCAACGTCGCCGTAGTGGCCCGCCGGCGGCATGTGGACGTTGGCCTTGAACGCCTCGGGATAGGCATCCTGGAAGTTCTCGAGCGCAGCGGTCCAAGCAAGCGGGCAAACGATATTGACGTTAATGCCGTCCTTGCCCCACTCGTTGGCGGCAACGCGGGTCAGGCCGCGGATGCCCTCCTTGGCGGCAGCATAGCTGCACTGGCCATAGTTGCCAAACAGGCCAGCGCCCGAAGCAAAGTTGACCACGGAGCCCTTGGTCTCCTTCAGGTGCGGATAGGCCTTCTGCATGTACAGATAGGTAGCATACAGACCGGAGTAAATGGCCAGGTTAAACTGGTCCATGGTGTGATCGGCGATGGTCACGCCCGAGGCGCTAGCCTGAGCATTGTTGACGACGGCGTCGATGCGGCCGAACTCCTCAATGGCCTTGTCGATGACGTTCTGGACGACGGCCTCGTTGTCCTGACCAGCCGAGACATCGGCCTGAACAGGCAGAACCTTGACACCGTACTCGGCCTCGAGGGATTCCTTGGCAGCCTCGAGCTTGGCAACGTTGCGGCCGGTAATGACGAGGTTTGCGCCCTCCTTGGCAAAAGCGATATCGATACCGTAGCCGATGGAGCCAGCGGAGCCGTCCTTGAGCGTGGCCTTGCCGCCGCCGGTGACGATCACGGTCTTACCAGTGAAAAGTCCCATATAAAGTCCTTTCAAATCGCGACGGGCGCACCCGCCGACTGCGCGCATCCAAATAAACGCGACAAAAGCTGAAATGCAACTTTAACGGGTTCAAGTGAAAAGAAAAGGCCTCGGCAGGCGAACGGCATAACGTCTTTCGGCGAAGGGATTGTCAAGTACAAACTGGATAAAGTGGCCGAGTTTTTGCTATCGACGCGAGTCATCGAACACGTTTTGAAACTTTGCTGCAGCGCGCGGGATGTCGACGCGAGACTTTATCATAGGGTGACAAACAACGATGAGGAGCACATGCCTATGACAGACGAGCTGGACCCCCAGACTCAACAGCATATTGATGATTCCGCAGACGTCACCGCAGATGCTGACGCTGTGACCTGCGATGATATTGACCTCGACGACCCATTCTTGGACGAAAGCGCTACGGCGGAAACCCCTGGCGCCGAAGATGCAGACGAGCAAAACGACGATGCGCCCGCTCAGGACGACGACCCCGTACAGGATGCCGCTCCGCAAGCTACGGGCCCTATCGAGGTTTCTTCGGAAGAAGAGCTCGACGCCGTCATGGACTCCATGATGGATGCCGTCAAAGCGATGAAAGACGCCGTGGCCGACGCTGACGTTGACGCCGAGGAAGAGGAGGCCGCCGAGGCAGCCTCGACCTTCGTACCCGGCGAGACTCCGGTTGCCGACCAGGGCAGCGCCATGCCCTCGTTTCTGCAGCTCGAGCATCCCACGATTGGCGCCGATGCGGTCGACCCGCACGCAGCAGGCTTTTCTGTGGTCGAGGGCGGTACCGGCAATATCGCCGCGCCGCAGACTGCCGATGCGGACGCTGCCGACACCACTCGCCCGACCGTCCCCCACTCCCCCGCCGCGAGTCGCGATCTGGGGACCGCTGTCTCGAACACCGCGAACGCCGTGGGCACCTTTATCGCCCAGGGTGCCTCGGCCATGCGCGAGATGAACGCCGCGAAAAAGGCACTTGCCGATGCCCGCGCCCACCTGACCGAACTTGAGCAGCGCATTGCCGATCAGGCCGAGGAACTCGAGACGCGCCAGGATATCGCAGGCCGCTACGACCAGATCGTCGCCGACCAGCGCCAAGCGATTGCTACAGCGCAAAAGGCCGCCGCGGCAGCCGAGATTGACCGTGATGCCCACGCCGCCAAAGCGACAGAGCTCAAGGGTCAGTTCGAACAAATGAAGACAGAGGATGACGCGACTGAGCTCCGCCTGAAGGCCGCGCTCGACGCCGTGGAGGCCCGCGAGGCAAGCTCTCGCGAGACCGGCAACCGCCTCGTTCGACATCTTGAGGATTCCAAGCGCATCCGCGACAAGGTGAAGGCCGAGCGAGACGCCGGCATTGCGGCCGCACAACAAACCGTCGACGCCACGCGCGCCCAGCTCGAGACGCTGCGTCATGAGTATGCCGAGCTGCAACGCAATCCCTCGGCAAATCCCGCCAACTATACGGTGCGCACCAGCGAGCTCTCGATGCAGATCTCCGACACGGCAGATGCCCTGCGAAAAGCCGAAGAAGATGTCCCGCGCATCACCGCCGACCTTGAGCACTCGCTTGCCGCAGCCGAGCAGGCCTTCGAGCAGGCTCAAGCCCCCATTGCCGAAGCCAAACGCGCACACCAAGCCGTGACGACTGAGGCCGATGCCGCGCGCGACGAGCTGCAGACGGCGAAAACTGCCGCCACGACGCGCCAGCGCGAACTGCGCGAGAAGATAGCCGCCGAGGACAAGGCACGCCGCGACCAAGAGCAAAGCATCGCCAACGCCCAAGCAGATGCCGCACATGCACAGTCGATCATCGAGCAGGCGACCGAGGTGCATGACCATCCAGAGATCACTGAGTCGCTTGCAGGGTCCTTGGCCCGAGACAAAGCCGAACACGCCGAGACCGAGCGAGAAGTCGCCCAGCTCGAGGCCACCGAGGACGCGGTGCGCGAGCGTACCCGCGACTCACGCATCAAATTCACCGGCGCCATCGTCTGCATCGTCGCTGCAATCCTGGTGATCATCCTAGTCTGGCTGTTCGCGAGCAAGTAACCACTCCCCAAAGACTACAAGGAGTGTCCCCAGGTGCCGGCACATAAGGAACGTCCCCAAGTACCAACAACGGCGGCGCCGATGCCTTGGCAAAGTCAGCGAAAACCCGCCAGAGCGAGCAAGGTGCCTTGAAACGAGGCGGCATTGACCTTTTGGTCATGCCGCCGAAGTTGAAAGGCAGATTGCCGCTCTGGCGGGTTTGCAGCGTCAACTGGTTACGCGGTTCGTAGAACCGCGTAACTAACAAATGAGCATCGCGTCGCCGAAGCTGAAGAAGCGGTAACGTTCTTCGATAGCAGCAGCGTAGGCATCCATGATCTGGTCGCGGGTGGCAAGTGCGCTCACGAGCATCATGAGCGTGGAGCGCGGCACGTGGAAGTTCGTGATCAGCGCGTCGACCACGTGATAGGTCGAGCCGGGCATGAGGTAGAGCTGCGTTGTCGCGTTCTCGCGCACCACGATGTCGCCGCGGCCGAGCGTGTCGGCCCCGTCCTCGCGGCCCTCAAAATAGCGCGCCGTCACAGCCGGATCGGACACCGGCGCGTCCGCGTCAAACGCGCTCTCGAGCGAGCGCACCGCGGTGGTGCCGACGGCGATCACACGATGACCCTCGGCCTTGGCCTTGTGCACGGCATCGACAACCTCCTGCGACACGTGGTAGCGCTCGGTGTGCATCACGTGCTGCGTGGGGTCGTCCTCCTCCACCAGACGGAAGGTATCGATACCCACCTCGAGCTCGACGGCGGCAAACTTGGCACCCTTGGCCTCGATAGCGGCCATGAGCTCGGGCGTAAAGTGCAGACCCGCCGTGGGAGCGGCAGCCGAGTGCTCCTCCTTCATGGCGTAGACGGTCTGGTACTTCTCGGGATCGCCCTCGTAATCGGTAATGTAGGGCGGCAGCGGCACGTGACCGGCGGCGTGAATGGCCTCGTCGAGCGTGCGCGGCTCGCCGGCGGCATTGCAGCCGGCCGGCTCAAAACGCACCAGGCGGCCGCCGCGGCTATCGGTGACAAAGTCGACAACCTCGGCCGTCAGCACCACGGGAGCCCCCTCGGGCGCATGGGCGCCACCGGCGCGATACTCAATATGAGCACCGGGCTTCAGGCGCTTGCCCGGCTTGACCAGACACTCCCAAACGTGACCCAGCGGGTCAACATCCTCGCGGCGCTTGAGCAGCAGTGTCTCGACCATGCCACCCGAGCCCGCCTTGCGACCGATAAGACGGGCCGGCATCACGCGCGTCTTGTTGATGACGAGCACGTCGCCCGGCTCGATATAGTCGATGATGTCGCGGAAGATGCGGTGCTCAACGGTACCGCCATGCTTTAGCGGCGTTCCCGCCTGAGAGCCCTTGCGATCCACCACCAGCAATCGGCAGGAATCGCGCGGCTCGGCAGGAGCTTGGGCGATCAGTTCCTCAGGAAGGTTGTAGTCAAAATCATCGGTACGCATCTTTGCCTCTTTCACAAAGCGCGTCAGTCGAAAAAATCGACTGACGCGCGCATCATTCTCCCCTGTATCCTATCAGCTTGTTGAGAGAAATATAGTATGGCAAACAGATTTGCGACTGTTTTCTCAACGCCCCGCTACTTAAGCGTTGCGTACATCACCGCCTTAATCGTATGCATGCGATTCTCCGCTTCTTGGAAAACACGAGATTTATCGGACTCAAAAACCTCGTCCGTGACTTCCATTTCGGTGACTCCAAACTTCTCAGCAATTTCGGCACCAACAGTAGTATTAGTATCGTGGAAGCTCGGAAGGCAGTGGAGGAAAATCGCCTCGGGCTTTGCCATAGACATCACCTCAGCGGTCACACGATACGGCGACATTAGCTTAATGCGGCTTTCCCACAGCTCTGCGGGCTGACCCATGCCAACCCAAACATCCGTGTAAATTACATCGGCATCACGAGCGCCTTCCTCAATATCCTCTGTAATGGTAATCGTCGATCCATGCTCGGCCGCAATACGACTACATTCTGCAAGGAGTTCAGGGTCATAGGATGTAGCCCCCTCCGAATTTCCCCCGATTGGGCCGCAAGAACAGTAGTTAATGCCGAGCTTAGCGCAAATGACCATGAGCGAATCGGCGACGTTTCCGGCCGCCTTACCAAAAAATGTAAGTTTCCTGCCCTTAATCTCTCCAAACTCTTCACGCATGGTCAGAATATCGGCAAGCACTTGAGTCGGGTGAAATTCAGTAGTCAGCCCATTCCAAACGGGAACCCCAGCTTTTGCAGCAAGCTCCTCAACCTTCGTCTGCTCAAAGCCGCGGTATTCAATTCCGTCATACATGCGGCCAAGGACGCGAGCCGTGTCCTCAATCGACTCCTTTTTGCCCATCTGGGACGAGCCCGGATCCAAATAAGTTACACCCATGCCAAGGTCAAGTGCACCAACTTCGAAGGCGCAACGAGTACGCGTGGAAGTCTTCTCAAATAGCAAAACAATATTCTTACCTTCAAGGTATTTATGCGGAACACCGGCACGCTTCATGCTTTTGAAGTTAGCAGAAAGCTCAAGCAGATACTCAATCTCTTCCGTCGTGTAATCAAGCAGCTTCAGAAAACTGCGCCCAGCGATGTTAACACCCATATTCGCCATCTCCTATCACAGTGGATTTGCAACTAAATATCTTCGCGCCAGAAGGGCATGCTCATGCAGCGCGGGCCGCCACGACCGCGGGACAGCTCCTCGGAGGGAACGACCAAAAGTTCCAAACCGTTCTTGTAGAGCTCATCATTTGTGACAACATTGCGCTCGTAAACACAGACTTTACCAGGAGCAACGGCAAGAGTGTTCGACCCGTCGTTCCACTGCTCGCGAGATGCCTCAACCATATCGCCGGCACCGCACTCAATAAGCTGCACCTTCTCCACGCCAGTAGCCATTTCAAGAATATGTTCAAGCGTGTCATCAATCTCTTGAACAGCGACCATTCCCTCAGAGTCACCACGAGTCAGACGATAAACACGAAGGGTCTCAAAAATACCGGGATAAACTGTGAACTTATCGAAATCCACCATGGTGCAAACGGTGTCAAGATGCATGTAAGCATAGCCGTTGGGGATTTTAATAGCGTAAACGGTATCGATCTCAGAATTCCCAGATCCCCAGAACAAATTCTTTGCAAGCTCCTCAATCGCAGCCGCCTCAGTTCGCTGGCTAATTCCAATAGCCAAGGTATGAGCGTTAATGTTAAGCACATCACCGCCCTCGATATGCCAGGGATTCTTATGGTCGTACCAAATCGGAGTCCCTACATAATCGGGATGGTATTTGAAAATCGCTTCATAGAAGGGCACTTCACGATCTCGCTGTTTCCAATACATATGGTGAAGCAGAACGCCTTTGCCCACGGAAGCAAGAGGATCGCGAGAGAAATACGAGCTCGGAAGAGGCTTCAACACCAAATCATCGGGCTTCGCATCCTCATTATCCATCATACTAAGCGTAGTCGAGACGCGAGGCAGCTCAAGGTCACGATAACGATACCCCCCCATAGCCTCAAGTACAAACTGATACGAATCTGAAATAGCGTCGAGCTTTTCACGAACAGCCTGCTCAAGCAGAGGATTGACAATCCCGCTCTCAGCCATAAATGTATCGGTAAACTCAGCGCGAGCCGAGGGGCATGCATCCAGCGCCTCAGCAACGAGTTTCTCCATATAGAGAACCTCAACACCTTCGCTCCTCAGAAGATCCGCAAAGGCATCATGCTCCTTTTGAGCCACATCAAGATAGAAACAGTCGTGAATCCAGACATCCTCGAACTCTTCCGCCTTTACGTTCACAAGGTCACGACCGGGGCGGTGAAGCACAACTTTCTTGAGCTTACCAATCTCGCTGTGTACATTCAGTCCTTTAGACATTCCTGTTACTCCATTTCAGCCATGAAACCTACAGGGCAATAAGTCCCGAGATTGCTACGAATACGATATTGATGAGCGACACGACCAAGAAGAATTTCCAAACGGTCTTCCACCACTGGCCAAGCTTGATCTTACACACGCCCAAACCCGCTACAAGAATGGCGCTAGTAGGACAGATCAAAGACATCGTCGCGCTACCCATGGAGAGAGCCCACACGGCAGCCTCGGGATTAAGGCCCATGAGTTCGGTCAAAGGTCCAAAAATGGGAGCGGTCAGTGCTGCAAGGCCAGATGAGCTGGGAACCAGAATCGCCAGGAGGTTCTCAACCGCATAAAGAAGCGTAGTAAAGAGAACCGCCGGGATGCCGCCCAGACCAGTAGCGAGCGCATTGAGGATGGTATCAATGATCATGCCGTCAGAGGCAATGACAAGGATGCCACGCGCAAGTCCAACGACAATTGCCGAGAAAGCAAAGTCAGCGATACCCGCAACAAATTCCTGAGCGATGACGTCCTGACTAAAGCCCGCAATAACACCAGCCAACAGGCCCATGGCCAAAAAGACCGCAGAAATCTCGTTCATATACCAGCCCTGGGTCACAAGTCCCCAGATGATAAGGCACATACCAGCGATAAATACCGCAAGCACGCCTTTTTGACGACCCGTAAATTCCGCGTCAAGGGCAGATTCATCGGCAGCGAACTCGACTTTCTTGGCGATATCATCCTCAAATGTGATCGATGACTCAGGGTTCTTCTTTACCCTTCGTGCATAGAGGACAACCCAAGTAATTGCAACGGCGGTCAAAACAACCCAGGCAATCATACGCAGCCACAGCTGGGGGTTGCCCTGAATACCAAGAATACCTTGCGCAATGAGAACATTAAACGGATTAATCGTTGAGGCGATGTAACCCGTGCGCGCTCCAACGAACACGACCATGAACGCCGTCATCGAGTCGAAGCCCATAGCCATCATAATTGGCATGAAGATCGCAAAGAACGGAAGAGTTTCTTCCGCCATGCCAAAGCTCGTTCCGCCCAATGCAAAGAGAGCCATCGCAATAGGAATAATTAGAATGTCTTTGTTCTTAAAGCGGCGAACGACACGACCCATTCCGCTCGTGATAGCGCCCGTTTTAGTAATAACCTGAAACGAACCGCCCACAATCAAGATGAATGCAACGACCTCAATTGCCTCTTGTATACCGCGCGTTGGAGCCTGAAGAACATCGAAGACGCCTTGTCTGAGATCTACTTCATCCCCGGTTTCCTCGTCAATATATGTCTTTTCACTCTGCTCATACGTACCTGCGACAGTGACTTCACGACCGTTCACCTCCTGACGCTGATAGGACCCAGAGGGAACAATCCACGTGAGAACAGCGAAGATGACCATAAGTGCAAAGATGATCGCATATACGTGCGGGACCTTGAACTGCTTGATGCCTTTCGAACTTTCCGCTGCCATTTCTCCTCCTTCATTCCTTTTCCCATCTATCCAGCTGGCACCATAAATGTATGAGGTTGCTCAGCGTTGGTCGGCCAACCATCGCCATCGTGTCGTTTTTCACCTATGAACGGCAGCTAAAGTGACGTTATTAATCAATCTGATATTTAAAATTGATGTTATTTATCAATTACATACGTCTTTTAACTTTTCCGCAACACAACAAGGAACCTGCCTTAGCCTTATATAAAAACCAGCAGGACAGGAGACAGACATGCAAGGCGTACACATAACAAATGAAATCGGTCATTTAAAAGCCGTACTTGTCCATCGACCTGGAGCTGAAACACAAAACTACCCTGATGCCGACTTCAGCCAAGTTTTCTCCCTGCGAAAATGGAGCGGTCGTTTTGACCTCGACAAAGCAATATATGAGCACGATTCCATGGTTCAATTGCTTAAGAAGCATGGCGTAGAAACCATTGAAATTAGGGACCTTCTCGAAGACTCACTTGAAACTGAGCCCCAATCACTTAAATATTTTATTGATGACTACCTCCGTTGCAGCGGAGCAACAGGCAGAGAGTTCCTCGAGACAATAACCCAGCTGTTTGAGAACGCTAAAAACACCCAGGAATTGGTGAATATAGTACTTAACGGCATTCGCTTTGGAGACACTGAGCTATGTTCAAACCAGTCGGAAACACTACGAGCGCTCGTGCACGAGCAATTTGACCCCGCCTCGCTCTTGGTCAATCCCCTCAACACGCTTTTTTTCACTCGTGATCCTGCTGTGGTAGTCGGAGACGGCATCATCCTAAATCATATGTATTGGCCTGAGCGTGATCGTGAGGTCGCCTTATACCGGCAGATATTCACCCACCACAAGATCATGGGAGAAACCCCAGTATGTGATTTGAACAGGAGTAGTTACCATATCGAAGGCGGAGACATTCTTGTTATCAGTGCTAAGACAATTTTAGTTGGAATCTCTGACCGAACTGAACCCGCCGCCGTCGAGTCACTTGCAAAAGAGCTCCTGACCTCAAATAAATTCCAGACCACCGAGCTAATTGCGATTCGAGTCCCCTCTGACGGGCTGCGTATCCACCTCGATACGTTCATAAGTAGAATTGATCACGACGCGTTCCTCATCGATCGTGAGATATGCAATGCCGTTGATGCATACAGCATTCAACTAAAACGATCCGGAAAGGGCCTTACGATCACTCCTATCGATCGCACGATTCCGGAAATACTCTCTGCAGCCTGTTGCGAACCAATAAAAGTAATTGACTGCGGAGGCGGGAATCAAACCGCCTACGAAAGAGAGCGCCGGAACAACGCAACGTCTATCCTTGCGCTCTCGCCAGGAAAACTATGCGTATATGAAGAAAACGTTTGGACCAACGAAGCGCTTGAGAAAGCAGGAATGGAATTATTCCCGTTATTCATTGACGAGCTCACCAAAGGCTATGGTGGCACAAACTGTCTATGCCTCCCCCTGTGGCGAGAGGATCTATAGCCATGGGCTTCGGGGCAAATATTCGTAAACTCCGCACCATGGAGCATCTTGGTCAGGCGCAACTTGCAGAGATGTTGGGGGTATCTAAAGAGACCGTTTGTCGTTGGGAAAAAAGTCGGTATGCCCCCCGTGAGCGCCATATTGAAAAGTTACAAGCGCTCTTCGGTTGCACCCGCGATGAACTTGTTGGCGAGGAAAACGGTTTGGCCGTAAAGCTCGCAAATAAAAGAATCGTCACCGACGAAGACCCTGCTATCCACGAAATGGAGGGCGCATTTCCCGTCATCGATATCGAATCGCAAAAGCGCCGCATCACGCACAGCCAACAAAATGCTTGCGCGCCCGTAGACGTAGCCAAGCGTCACCCACATAGCGTTTTCGTTAAAATCAAAGGTGACGAAATGTCCCGCATTTACCCTCCCGGCAGCTTACTACTTGTCGATACCACCGCAAAGCCTTGGAACGGCTGTGCTGTATTGGCGCTCGCAGACGGTAAAACACCGGTAATTAGGCGATTTGCAGAAGGAAACGACATGATTGTGCTGTCGTCCCATTCATATGCAACAGCAAGTCCGGATCTGATGTTTAACAAACGGAGGATTAGAATCATAGGAGTCGTCGTTTGGTATCAAGCGAGCCACGATCACACGCTTAATTAAATCGACTTTCCCAAAAACGACCGTACCGCACAGACAGCTCAAGGCCCCAGCCCAAATGAACTACTTTTTGGCGGCTTTGCGCTCGTCGCGGATGCGGGCGCGGTCCATGGCCGCCTCGACAGCCGAGAAGCGGCAACCACAGTAGTTCTGCCGATACATGCCAAGCTCGCGCGAACGGCGTGTCGCCTCGGGGTAATACGGGCGAAAATCGCGAATCACCGGGGTGAGCCCATGTGCCGCCGCCAAGCGCTCAAGCACGTCATTGCAGGTATCGAACAGCTGGTACGGCGAGACGGCGAGCGTCGTGCCCACAAACTCAAACCCGCGCTCCTGGGCCACGCGGCACGCCTCGGCCAAGCGCAGGGCATAGCACGCGCGACAGCGACGAGGCCGATCGGCACCCAGCGGTGCCACGCCGGTCTCCCAGCGCTCACGGTCCTCCCCTGCCTCGATGAGCTCGATGTCGCCATCGGCACACCACCGGCGCAGCTCGTCCAAGCGGCGCTGCCATTCATCGCGCGGTTGAATATTGGGGTTGGTCCAGCAAATCGTGGGCTCAAACCCCTCCTCGCGCAGCAGGCGAACCGGCTCAAGCGAGCATGGTGCACAGCACGCATGCAGCAACAACGACTTCATCGACATCTCCTCACCCAAAAAAGCGCACGCCAAAGGACGTATCCTCGCAGGCGATAATGCGGCGGTCGCGCAAAATGGTCCGCACGTAATACCAGTCGCCTACACAGCCCGACAAATGCAAGCCGGCAGCCAGATAGCACAGCAGCGGATAGCCCGAAAACGCAAACCCCAGGGCAAACGCTGTCGTCACAACAACCGTCGGCGCCAGGCAAATTGCCATATACCGCCGGCGCGAATACACAATCCCCTCGGCGCAGGCATAGATCATCGCCGTCTCGCGATTCGCCCCAAAGGTCACCTTCGCGCCCGCAGGCGCCAGCAGCTTAAAGAACACCGCGTGCACCAGCTCGTGCACGGCGAACGACGCCATTGAGATCGCAGCCAAGCCGACTATCCAGCCCACAACAGCCATCCAGCCGCCCGCGTCAGCCGCATCCAGATCCGCAGGCCCGCCCAGCAGCATAAACACCGGCACCAGGCACACGGCAAACACGCCGACGACGACCATCCCCCACACGAAGCAAGCGTGCAGAAAATCCTCGTCTTCAAACGCATGTATGTTGGAAATCTCATTCATAGCATCTTAGGATAGCGCCCCTGCCACGCACCCGCCCGCATGTGCGATAATGTCGAACGATATGCACGAATTGACCACTGCGTCGCCAGGCCTTGCGCCCGGCCGCGCTCTCACCATATGCGAAGGAGTCCCATGGCATCCAAATACTCCATGAACGACCGTCCCAGCTGGCCTCGCCGCGCCATCGTTACCGCCGGCGAGCCCTACGGCAACAAGGGCCTTCACTTTGGCCACGTTGGCGGCGTCTTTGTCCCTGCCGACTTCTTCGCCCGCTTCCTGCGCGACCGTCTGGGCCGCGAGAACGTCATCTTCACCTCGGGCACCGACTGCTACGGCTCGCCCATCATGGAGAGCTACCGCAAGCTCAAGGAGAACGAAGGCTACGACAAGTCCATCGGCGAGTATGTCGAGTCCAATCACTCCCGCCAGGCCGCGACCCTCAACAACTACAACATCAGCTGCGACATCTACGGCGGCTCGGGCCTTGAGCCGGCTGCGCAGATTCACAACGAAGTGACCGCCGAGATTATCAAGCGCCTGCACGAGCGGGGCACCATCTCCAAGCGCTCCACGCTGCAGTTCTACGATGCCAAGGCCGGCACGTTCCTCAACGGCCGTCAGGTGATCGGCCGCTGCCCCATCCAGGGCTGCAAGTCCGAGAAGGCCTATGCCGACGAGTGCGACCTGGGCCACCAGTTTGAGCCCGAGGAGCTCATCGCGCCCAAAAGCCAGCTCACCGGCGAGGTGCCCGAGCTGCGCCCGGTCGACAACCTCTACTTCGACCTGCCGGCCTACCTCGACTTTATGAAGACCTATACCGCCAAGCTCGCCCAGAACCCGCAGGTTCGCTCCGTGGTCTCCAAGACCATGGAGGAGTGGCTGCTGCCGGCTCAGCTCTATATCCAGAACAAGTTCCGCGAGGCCTTCGATGCCGTCGAGGATCAGCTTCCCGAGCACACCGTGCTGGAGCCCGAGGGCAACAAGAGCAGCTTTACCGTCACCTTCCCCAGCTGGAAGGAGCGCGACGACGCCCACGCGGTGCTCGCCAACGGCGGCGTGCGCTTCCGCAGCGGCAAGGCGCTCGTGCCCTTCCGCATCACCGGTAACATCGGCTGGGGCGTTCCGGTGCCCGAGGTCGATGGCGTCTCCGACGTCACCTGCTGGTGCTGGCCCGAGAGCCTGTGGGCGCCCATCAGCTATACGCGTACCGTGCTCGCGCGCGATGCCAAGGCCGCCGGCGTGACCGAGGGTGTCGCCGCCCAGGATGCCGCCCTCATGGGCGAGCCCGCTGCCGACTCCACGCAGGTCCCCGCGCCCACCTACCAGCACAGCTCGCTCGACTGGCGCGACTGGTGGTGCTCGGACGACGCACAGATCTACCAGTTCATCGGTCAGGACAACATCTATTTCTACTGCATCGCTCAGACAGCCATGTGGGAGGCCCTGGGTTGGGACCTTACGCAGAGCACCGTCAGCGCCTGCTATCACCTGCTCTACATGGGCAAAAAAGCCAGCTCGTCCTCGCAGACGCCTCCCCCGCCGGCAGACGACCTGCTCAACCACTACACCTGCGAGCAGATGCGCGCGCACTGGCTGTCGCTCGGCCTGTCCGAGAAGCCGGTAAGCTTTAGCCCCAAGGCATATGACACGCGCGTGACCGGCAAGGACAAGGACGGCAACGAGGTACGCGCCTGCGACGACAAGCGCGTTATCGACCCGGCCCTCAAGGAGAGCGCCCTTTTGACCGGCGTGTTCAACCGCCTGGCCCGCAGCTGCTTCTACGGCGTCGCCGTCAAGGAGGGCGACGAGAGCCCCTATCGTAGCGGTTGCATCCCCGCCGGTGCCGCCTCCGCTACCGTGGTCGAAGCCGCCGAGCAGGCAGCTCTCGCCTTTGAACAGGCCATGTACAAGTTCGAGACGCACCGCGCGCTCGCCGTGTGCGACGACTACCTGCGTGCCGCCAACAAGCGCTGGAGCGACGCCTCCAAGGCCGCCAACAAGCTCGAGGGCGAGCCGGCCAACGCCGCGATGACGCAGGCCCTTGTCGACGCCTTTACCGAGCTGCGCGTGGCGACCGTCCTGATGCACGGCATCGTCCCGGCCGGCTGCGAGCTCATCTGCGAGTACTTCGACGTCGATCCGGTCGCCTTCTTTAGCTGGGACAACATCTTTGCCTCCACGGACGAGTTTGTGGAGAGCCTGGGCGAGAAGCCCGGCGAGCACCGCGTGAAGCCGCTGCCCCCGCGCTTCGACTTCTTTAGCAAGCACGAGAGCCAGTACTAGGCAACCGCAACGCGCCCGGGAATGATTATTCTGGGACGGGGATTAAAAAAGGCTCTGTTAGACCAGGATTGACATACATGTGTCCCCACGGTGCCATATCGTTGACCCCGTAGACCGCGATGATGGGGGCAGCATGAACGCCGAA